>NZ_BNBS01000143.1 GCF_014656075.1 Streptomyces hydrogenans | reverse complement strand
GGACCGCGCCCGCCGGCCCGTCCTCGCCGGCGGCCGGACGGCCGGAGGCGGCGGGCGCGGCGATCACCCGGGAGCAGCCGGGCGCGGTGCTCGACCTGGTGCGGCGGGAGGTCGCCGCGGCGCTCGGGCACGAGGACGCGTCCGCGATCGCCTCGGAGGCGTCGTTCACCGCGCTGGGCTTCGACTCGCTGACCGCGGTCGAGCTGCGGAACCGGATGGCCGCGGCCACCGGTGAACGGCTGCCCACCACCCTGGTGTTCGACCACCCGACCCCGGCGGCCCTGGCGGAGTACGTACGGGGCGTGCTCGCGGCGGCGAGGACCGCGCCGCTCCTGGACCAGCTGGAGGCGCTGATCCGGGACGGGCAGCTGGAGCCGGAGGCGATCGGCAGGCTCCGGGAGCTGGTCGGCGGCGCGCCGGGAGGCGGCCCGACCGGCCCGGTGCCGGACCCGCTGTTCGACGGGGACCTGGACGCGGCGGCCGACGAGGAGCTGTTCACCCTGCTCGACGAGTTCGAGTGACGGTCCCCGGCACGGAACCGGTGACGGCCCCCCGCGCGGACGCGCGAGGGGCCGTCACCGGCGCCCGGGAGTCAGTGGGCGGGGGAGCCGTCCAGCCGGTGCAGGCCCTCGTCGCGGACCGCCGTCAGCAGGAACTCCACCAGCTGTTCGTTGGTGATCCGTTCGGGCCGGGCCAGCGTCACCGTCATGGTGTGGCTCTTCCCGCCGGCCCAGGAGGGGCGGCGCTCCAGCAGCTCCGGCCGGGCGGCGGCGATCACGAACAGCGGTCCCTCGCCCGCGGACTCGACGAGGTCGCCCACCGCGTCCAGGGTCATGTCCGGGGAGAGGTGCAGGTCGTCGAGGCACAGGACGAGGGGACGCCGCTGGACGGCCAGCAGCAGGAACTCCCGCCAGGCGTCCAGGACCTCGGTCGGGCAGATCGTGCCGGGGGCGGGCTCGCCCCCGGGGTCGAGGAGCGGCCACAGGAGCGGCAGCCGCCGCTCCCGCACGGCCTCGGAGCGGTAGAGGTCGCGCGAGGCGTGCTCCAGGGCCGCCCGCGCGGCCTCCGGCGGGTCCTCCCGGACGATGCCGCAGTAGGCGGCCAGGAGCCGGCCCGGGACGGCCAGCGGGGACGCGCCGGAGCTCCCGGACGCCCGCGCCGACAGGACGAGCGGCCCGTCGGGTTCCTCGGTCACCGAGCGGCGCAGCTCGGCCAGCAGCCGGGTCTTCCCGGTGTCGGGCTCGCCGATCACGGTGACCAGGTGCGGCACGGCCCGCTGCCGGGTGCGCTTCACCAGGCCGCGCAGCACGTCGAGTTCGACGGACAGCTCGCCGTCGCCGGCGCCGCTCCGCTCGTCGTCCCGGACGGCCACGGCCTGCCACTCCAGCGTGTGGGCGTCGGAGCGGCGGTAGCGGACCGTGTGCTCGCTGGCCCGGTGCACCTCCTCGCTGACCCGGACCTCACCCGCGGGCGACTCGCACAGCAGCTCCTGGGACTCGTCGAGGATGTCCCCGAAGACCGCCGGGACCGCGTCCCGGCCGCGCCGGCGGAGCATCACCTCGCCCGTGGTCACCACGACGTGCACGGTGGACCGCTCGGTGCCGGTGTCGGCCGGGTCGGGCACGTCCAGGACGTCACGGATGGCGAGGGCCGCCAGCACGGCCTGCCGGGGATCGTCCTGGTGGGGCGCGTCGAGCCCGAACAGGCCCACGGAGATGGAGCCGATGGCGGCGGTCACGACGCCGCCGAACCGTTCGATCTGCTCCCGGACCAGCAGTTCGGCCCCGTCCAGCAGGTCGTCGAGCTCCCGGTCGCCGGCGCCTCCGCCGAGCGAGGACGCGATCCGGGTGCGGACGGACACCACGCTGACCTGGCGGCGTTCCGTGCCGGGCCCCCGGCCCTCGGGCCGCTCCCGGCGGTCCGTGCCGCGGTCCGCGGCCCTCGGGTCCGGCCTGTTCCGGTCCGGGGTCCGCTGCTCCGGCGTCCTCCGCTCGCCGGGCGCGGGGCCGGCGGGGACGAGCCGGTCACGCGCGCCGTCGCCCCCTTCCGCGTCGGGCCGGGCGGGAGCCCGGGGCAGCAGCAGGGTCGGGTCCTGGGTGAGGATCCGCTGCTGGAGCGCCTGGAGGCCGTGTCCCGGCTCCAGGCCGAGGCTCTCGACGAGCACGGCCCGCACCCGGCTGTAGACGGAGAGGGCGTCGGCCTGCCTGCCGCAGCGGTACAGCGCCAGCATCAACTGGCCGCACCCCCGCTCGCGCAGCGGCTCGGCCCGCACCATCGCCTCCAGCTCGGCGAGGATCCCGTGGTGACGGCCGCAGGCCAGCTGCGCCTCGACGTAGTCCTCCATCGCGTCGAGCCGGGCGCTCTCCACGGCGGCCAGTTCCGGCCACGCGACGTCCTTCTCCACCAGGTCCGCGAGGGCGGGACCCCGCCAGAGCGCCAGCGCGTCGCTCAGCAGGGCCACCGCGGCCTCGGGGGCGCCCGCGGCCAGCCGGTCGCGGCCCCGTCCGGCGAGCGTGTGGAAGTGGTGCAGGTCGACCTGCTCCGGATCGACCCGCATCATGTAGCCCGGGGGCCGGGTCAGCAGCGCGGGGGCGGCCGGGCCGTTCGCGCCGCGGCCGGACGCGAGGGCGCCGCGGAGTCCGTAGACCGCGTTCTGCAGGATCTTGCGCGCCGTCACCGGTGCCTCGTCGCCCTCCCACAGCGCGCTCAGGAGTCTGCTCGTCGGCACCACCTTGTTCGGGTGGAGGAGGAGGAAGCCGAGTGTGGCGCGCTGTTTCGCGCCTCCCAGCCCCACCGGCCTGCCGTCGTCCAGCACTTCCATCGGACCGAGTAATCGGAACTGCATCGAACTCCCCCATTCGGCAACCCGTACCGGGACCCGCCCTTTTCGGCAGGGTGCCCGGTACTTCCGCTGCGTCACATATTCGCCAAGATCCTTCTGGTCGGTGTGCAAGAACTTGGTCCAGGTCAGACCAACTCTCGACCAAGACACGTGAGAGGACGCACGGCAGAGGTTACCGCCACCGCGCGCACGACAGCGGAACGCCGAGTGATACCGGGAGAACCGTCGGTGACGGGCCGTGGGCCGGGGGGATCCCGGCCGGAGCCCGCCTCCCGGCGCCCGGCCCGGCCGCGGCGCGCGCGGGCGGCGGTGATCGTCTCGCCCGGCCCCCGTCAGGGGGCGGGGCCCCGGGATTCCGCGGTCCCGGGAGCCGCTGGTGTCAGGAGCGGACGCCGGTACCCGCCGACGGGCCGTCGGCCGGGGCCGCCAGGGCGGCGGTCAGCGACCGGGCGATCGCCGGCAGGTGCCGGTCGAGGTAGAAGTGACCCCCCGGGAAGACCTCCAGGGTGGTCGGCGCGGTGGTGAAGTCCCGCCAGGCGCTCGCCTGTTCCACGGTCACCACCGGGTCGCTGTCGCCGACGAACACGCCGATCGGCACGGACAGCGGTGCCCCCGGCCGCCACCCGTAGCTCCCGACCGCCCGGTAGTCGGCGCGCAGCGCGGGCATCACCATCTCCCGCAGCTCCGGGTCGTCGAGGACGGCCGGGGTCGTCCCGCCCAGCCGCCGCACCGCCGCCATGACGTCGTCGTCGGTGAGCAGCCGGTCGTGCGGGCTCGGGTCCAGGGCGGGCGCCCGCCGGCCGGACAGGAACAGGTGGCCGGGGCCGGTCCGGCCGTCCTCGCGCAGCCGCCGGGCGGTCTCGTAGGCGAGGACCGCGCCCATGCTGTGCCCGAAGAAGGCGTACGGACCCTCCGGTCCGCGCCGCACCTCGGCGGCGAGGGCGTCCGCCAGCTCCCCGATGTCGTCGAGCGGACGCTCGTGTCTGCGGTCCTGACGGCCGGGATACTGCACGGACAGCACCGCGACCTCCGGCGCGAGCGCCCGGGCCAGCGGCACGTAGGCGCTCGCCGCGCCACCGGCGTGCGGGAAGCACACCAGGGTGGTGCCGCCCGCCGTCGCGGAGTCGCCGCCGGGGACGGCGAACCTCCGAAGCCACTCGCTGTCCACGCGGCCCACCCCCGTTTCCCTCGTACGCCGTCCCCTGCCGCGGGGCCGGTCCGGACCATCATCCGCGACGCCGCTCAACGGACGCACAAATCCCGGACAAAAGCGCAGCGTGAGCGGGAACGTCGAAGGGGTTGCGCGGCGGGGCGATCAAAGGCGGATCAAACCGGCACGGCGCTTGTGACACATTCCCGGGGAGCCGGTTGAGGCCCCCGTGCGGCGGGCCGGACGATCACGGGGTGGGACGGCGCCGGGCGCGGTACCCGGCACCAGCGGCCGCGTGCCGCGCCCGCCGTCCCGCGGCCCCGTCCGGGCGGAACCGGCGCACACCGGTCCCGCCGGGGCGGTCGTGGCCGGGCCGGCTGCCCCCCGTCAGCCGCCCCGGCCCGACGGCCGCCCGCTCACGCCTCCTTGAGGAACGACAGCAGCAGGTCGCCGACGGCCTCCGGGCGCTCCAGCGGGAGCCAGTGCCCGGTGTCCTCCAGCCGCTCGTACCGCCACCGCCCGAGGACGTGCGCGTGGGTGCCGGACATCGAGCGCTCGGTGAGGAAGGGGTCCCCGGTGGACCACACCCCCATGACCGGGATCGAGTCGGGCAGCGGCACCACCGGCGGCGCCGCCCCGAACTGGACCTCCGCAGGGAGCCCCGACCGGTAGATGTTCAGCGCCGCCGTCAGCGCCCCGGGAGCGCGCAGCGGCTCGATCGCGGCCTCCGCGTCCGGGTGCCCGGCCAGCATCTCCCGCAGCCCCGCGTGGTCGTCGCGCGCCAGCCACTCCTCCGCGACCCCGGGGAGCTGGAAGAGGAGCATGTACCACGAGCGCTGCCGCTGCTCCCAGCCCGCGGACAGGATCGACGCCAGGTGGCCCACCGAGAGCAGGCTCAGGCTCCGCACCCGGTCCGGCACCACCGACGCCAGGCCCTGGGCGATGCCCGAGCCCCAGTCGTGGCCGACCAGGTGGAAGCGGTCGACGTCGAGGGAGGCGAGGAGTTCGAGCAGGTCGCCGATGTGCTTGCCCGGGTGGTACGCCGCAGGGCCGCCCTCCGGACGGTCCGAGCCGCCGAAGCCGCGCAGGGTCGGGGCGACGGTCCGGAAGCCGGCCGCGTTCAGCACCGGGACCTGGTGCCGCCACAGCACGTGACTGTCCGGGAAGCCGTGGAGCAGCAGGACCGCCGGCCCCTCGCCGCTCACCTCGACGTCCAGATTCACCTCGGACAGCTGCACCCGCATGACAACACCCCGTTCCCGTCGGCCGGTTCGACCGGGTCATGATGGCAGCAGGAGCGGAGCCCGTACCACTCGGCCGGGAGACGGCCGCCGGTCAGAAGGGGTACCAGCGGACCTCGGGATCGCCGTCCCGCAGCGACGCCACCCGCCGCTCGAACTCCGCCAGCGCCTTCGGGTTGTGCGGCGCGTGCTGGGCCACCCAGGCGCAGCTCGCGGTCTCCCGCGCCCCGCGCAGCACCGCGCACCCCTCCCACTCGCGCACGTCCCAGCCGTACGCCTCCGTGAAGGCGTCGTAGGCCGCCGGGTCCAGGCCGTACCGGTCTCGGGAGAGCGCCAGCACCACCAGGTCGTGCTCGCGCAGGTCGGAGGAGAAGGTCTCCAGGTCCATCAGGACCGGTCCGTCCGGGCCCACCTGGACGTTGCGCGGCAGGGCGTCGCCGTGGATCGGGCCGGGGGCGAGCCGCGGCGTGAGCGCCGCCGCGGCCGGGGCGAAGGCGTCCCGGCGCTCCCGCAGGAAGGCCGCGTCCGCCGGGTCGATCGCCTCCCCGGCCAGCCGCAGCCACCGCTCCACCCCGCCGAGCAGCTCCCGCCGCGGCAGGGCGAGCCCCGCCGGCTCGGGCAGCGCGTGCACCGCGCGCAGCAGCGGCGCCAGGTCCCGCGGCTCGGCCGGGCGGACCGCCTCCGGCAGCGGGTGCCAGAAGGTCAGCGGATGCCCCTCGACCAGCCGGGGCTCCCGCTCCGCCGCCCGCACCGCCGGCACCCCGGCCTCCGCCAGCCAGCCGGCCAGCGCCACCTCGCGCCCGGCCCGCTCGAACAGCTCGGCCGACCGGCCGACCTTGACGACCAGGCCGTCCACGGCGAAGACCGCGTTCTCGGCCAGCGAGAGGAGCCGTGCCCCGCCCGCCGGCAGCCCCGCCGCGGCCAGGATCTCCCGCGCCCGCGCCTCGTCCATCCACTCTCTCCCTGCCCGGTGGTCCGTGTGCGTGAGCAGTCTCCCACCCCTGGCCACGCCCCCCGGCATTACGCAGGCTTGTTCAATAAGTCACAGATGGGTGACGGCCCTTCCGCTGCCCGCCGTCCATCGGAGAGGGTTCCAACCAGCCACCGCGCCACCCCCCACGAGGCGCGGTGGCTGCCTAAGGTGGCGGCATGACCACGTACGCGCTCCTCCTCCGCGGCATCAACGTGAGCGGCCACCGCAAAGTCCCCATGGCCGAGCTGCGCGCCCTCCTCGAAGAGCTGGGCCACGGCGACGTCCGCACCTACCTCCAGAGCGGCAACGCCGTCTTCACCACGGACGACGACGCCCCGGAGGACACCCTGGCCGCGGCGATCGAGGACGCGATCGAGCGGCGCTTCGGCTTCCGCTGCGACTGCCTCGTCCGCGACGGCGCCTATCTGGCCGCCGTCGCCGGGGCGTGCCCCTTCCCCGCCGCGGAGCTGGAGGGCAAGCAGCTGCACGCCGTCTACTACTCGGCACCGGTCACCCCCGACCGCTTCGCCGCCGTCGACGCCGAAGCCCACCACCCCGAGTCCTTCGCCCTCGGCGACCGCGTCCTGTACCTCTACACGCCGGACGGCCTCGGCCGCTCCAAGCTGGCCGAGGCCGTCCTGCGGCCGTCCCTGAACAAGGGCGTGGTGGCCACCGCCCGCAACTGGAACACGGTCCGCAGACTGGTCGAGATGACCGCCGCCGGCTAGCCGGCCGCGACCGCCAGGCGTTCCGGGGCGCGCAGGGCCTCCCGGTAGCGCTCCACCAGGAGGGCGGCGAGTTCGGGGGAGGGGCCGAGGACGCCGGCCAGGACGTCGGCCTCCGCCGCGCCCGCGGCGATGCGGTCGGGGAGACGGCCGGGGGCGATCACGTACGGGGCCACCGCCACGCGGCGCACGCCCGGCTCGGACCGCAGGGCCCGGACGGCGTCCTCGGTCCGGGGGAAGCCCCCGGCACGCACAGCGGAGGCGAACGCGGGTCGCACGGAGCACCAACCGGTGCGCCGCAGCTCCCGCGCCGTTTCTGCGATCGCCGCGATCGCCTCCGGGTCGGTGGAGCCCGCCGAGGCCAGGACGACCCCGGTGGCGCTCCGGTCGGCGGGCGTGAGCCCGGCCTCGTACAGGCGCCGTTCCACCGTCGCGCGCAGCAGCGGGGACGGGCCCAGGACCTCCGCCTGGCGGATCCGCAGGCTCGCGGGCGCCTGGCGCAGGACGGCGGGGATGTCGGCCTTCGCGTGGAAGGCCCGGGTCAGCAGCAGCGGCAGCGCCACCACGTCCCGCGCCCCCTCGGCGGCGAGCCGGTCCAGGACGCCCGCCACCGAGGGCAGGTTGAAGTCCAGGAACGCGGTCTCCACCCGCAGCCCGGGCCGCAGCGCGCCGGCCCGGCGCACCAGCGCCTGGACGGTCGCCGCGTGCCGGGGATCGCGGCTGCCGTGGGCGATGACGAGGAGGGGGGGACGGTTCATCGGGGACGGCTCACTTCACCAGCAGGCCGCGGCTGCGGAGCACCCAGCGCTCCAGCGGGCTGAAGATCAGCAGGTCGATGGCGATGCCGACGACCAGGATCAGCAGGATCGCGAGGAACACGCCCGGCAGGTCGATGTTGTTGCGGCCGTTCTCCAGGAGCTGGCCGAGGCCGAGCCCGAGGTCGGGGGAGGAGGCGATGATCTCCGCCGCCATCAGCGAGCGCCAGGAGAAGGCCCAGCCCTGCTTCAGACCGGCCAGGTAACCGGGCAGCGCGGCGGGGAGCACCACGTGCCAGGTGCCCTTGAGCCCGGTGGCGCCCAGGGTGCGGCCGGCCCGCAGGAAGAGCGGCGGGACCTGGTCCACGCCGGAGACCAGGCCGTTCGCGATGGACGGCACGGCGCCCAGCAGGATCACCGTGTACATCATCGCGTCGTTCAGGCCGAACCAGAGCACGGCCGGCGGCACCCACGCCACCGAGGGCAGCGACTGCAGGCCGGACAGGATCGGGCCGATCGCGGCGCGCACGAACTTCACCCGGGCCACCAGCAGTCCCAGCGGGGTGCCGATGGCGAGGGCCAGCAGGAAGCCCGCCAGACCCCGGGAGACGCTGGTCCAGATGACCTCCAGGAGGGTGCCCTGGAGCCACATGTCGGCCAGGCCGTCCCACACCGCGGACGGCGCGGGCAGCTTGGTCTCCTCGGTGATCTTCGCGGAGACCAGGACCTGCCAGACGACGAGGACGAGGGCGACGGCGAGGGTGGGCGGGAGGACCTTCTTGACGAGGACCTCGCGGACCGGCGTGCGGCGGACCTCGACCGCGTCCAGCGCGTCGAGCCCGGCCTCCAGACCGGCGAGGTCGTCGGCCTTGGCCTTCGCGGCGGTGTCAGTGCTGGCCATGGCGGCGGATCTCCCCACGCAGGTGTTCAGTGATCTCGACGGACAGCTCGGCCACGTCCGCGTCCTCGATGCGGCGCGGCTGCGGGATGTCCACGGTCCACTCCTTGGCCACCCGGCCGGGCCGGGAGGAGAGCAGGACCACGCGCTCGGCGAGGCGGACGGCCTCGCGCACGTTGTGCGTGACGAAGAGGACGGAGAGGTTCGTCTCCGCCCAGATGCGGGTGAGCTCGCCGTGCAGCACGTCGCGGGTGATGGCGTCGAGCGCCGCGAACGGCTCGTCCATCAGCAGCAGCTGGCTGTCCTGGGCGAGCGCCCGGGCGAGCGCCACGCGCTGGCGCATGCCGCCGGACAGCTCGTGCACCCGCTTGTCGTACGCGCCGCCGAGCCGGACGAGTTCGAGCAGCCGCTCGGCCTCCGGCTTGCGCGCGGCCCGCGGCAGCCCGCGCAGCCGCAGCGCGAGCTCGATGTTCTTGCCCGCGGTCAGCCACGGGAAGAGGGCGTGCTCCTGGAACATCAGGGCCGGCCGGCCGCCCGGGGTCTCGATGGACCCCAGGGTCGGCCGGTCCAGTCCCGCGACCAGGTTCAGCAGTGTGGACTTGCCACACCCCGAGGCCCCCAGGATGGTGACGAACTCGCCGGGCGCGACGTCGAGACTGACGTCGTCCAGGACGAGCTGGGTACCGGCCGGGCCGGAGAAGGACTTCGAGACGTGCTCGATCCGGGCGGCGTGCGTCTGCTCCGCTACGGTGCCCTCGGCAGCCTTGGCGAGCGTCGTGGCCATGGTCGTCACCTCCTGGGTATCAGCTGCGGATGCTTACTTGACGCCGAGGCCGGCGTCGGAGACCTCGGGCTGGCCCTCGGCCTTCAGCACCTTGTTCAGGAGCGTCAGGTCGTAGATGCCGGCCAGGTCGGGCTGGTCGATGAGCTTCGCCTTGACCGCCCACTCGGACTGCGTCTTGAGCGTCGAGGCCAGCGGGTCGTTCGTGGTCGCGATGCTCGGCCACGCCGGGTCGATGACCTTGGCGTCCAGGGCCTTGCCCGACTCCGCCTTCAGCGCCGCGTTGGCGGACTCCTTGGCCTTGTCCGGGTTGGCGTTGATCCACGCGTTGGTCTTCACCGTGCCGCGCAGGACGGCCTCGACGACGTCCGGGTGCTCCGCCAGGAACTTCTGCGACACGATGATGTTCGTGATCACGAACTTCTTGTCGGGCCACAGGGAGGTTTCGTCGAGGAGCACCGACGCGCCCTGGGAGACCAGCTTCGAAGCCGTCGGCTCGGGAACCCAGGCGCCGTCGATGGAGCCGGACTTGTAGGCGTCCGGGGTCACCTTGTTGTCGGTGCGGACCACGGAGACGTCGCCCTTGCCGGACTCGGCGTCGACCGACCAGCCCTTCTCCGCGATCCAGTTGAGGAGCGCGACGTCCTGCGTGTTCCCCTTCTGCGGGGTGGCGATCCGCTTGCCCTTGAGGTCGTCCAGGGTCTTGATCTTGTCCGGGTTCACGACCAGCTTCACGCCGCCGGAGGCGGAGCCGGAGATGATCCGCAGGTTCTTGCCCTTGGACTTGACGTAGGCGTTGATGGACGGCGAGGGGCCGATGAAGCCGATGTCGAGAGAGCCGCCGTTGAGCGCCTCGATCTCGGACGGGCCGGCGTTGAAGGTCTGGGGCTTGAGGACCGTGCCGCCCAGCTCCTTCTGGATCAGGCCGTCCTTGACGCCGATCAGCGCGGTCGCGTGCGTCAGGTTGGGGAAGTAGCCGATCCGGACCTCGGGGGCGGAGAGCTTCTTGGCGTCGGCCGCGACCGGGGCCTTCTCCGCGGAAGCGTCCTTCGTCGCGTCGGAGCCGTAGCCGCACGAGGCGAGCGCGCCGATCAGCAGAGGCAGGGCGGCGGTGGCGGCCAGGCTGCGGCGCAGGGTGGTACGGGTGGTGGCAGGCACGGGAGGAGTTCCCCTCGATTCACTGGGTCTGAAGTCTGCGTTTGCGACGGTGCGGGTGGAGCGGCGTCGCACGGCGACAGCCGTGCGCGGAGGCGGTCAGCACGCACATCGCGCGACACCTCCCCTGCCTGCGCCTTGGGCGCCGGAACCCACCCGGCCCCCTTCCTTCGCGAAGGTGCCGTAGAAGTCCTGACTCATGGTCAGAAGTCCCACCCTTCTTCGTCGTCGGCGGTCGCGACCGCCTTGGTGGTGGCGAACGACTCGCCCGCCATGCCCGCCGCGAGCGTAGTGCCGTCGGCCGGATCGATCAGCAGGAACGAACCGGTACGGCGCGAATCCGCGTACGCGTCGAGCGCCAGCGGCTCCGCGGTGCGGACCTTCACCCGGCCGATGTCGTTGGCGACGAGCCGCCCGGGCTCGGGGTGCTGGGAGAGGTCGTCCAGGGTCAGCCGGGACGGGATCTCCTTCACGATCGCCTTGACCGTGCGGGTGGTGTGCTTGAGCAGCACCCGCTGGCCGACGGTGAGCGGCTGGTCCGCCACGTGGCAGACCGTCGCCTCGACGTCCTGGCTGGTGGCCGGGGCGTCACCGCTCGGGGCGAGCAGGTCGCCGCGCGAGATGTCGATGTCGTCGGCGAGCCGGATGGTGACCGACTGCGGGGCCCAGGCGATGTCCACCGGCTCGCCCAGCGCGTCGATCGCGGTGATCGTCGAGGTCTTCCCGGAGGGCAGCACGGTGATCTGCTCGCCGACCCGGAAGGCGCCGGCCGCGATCTGGCCCGCGTAGCCCCGGTAGTCGGGGTGCTCGGCGGTCTGCGGACGGATCACGTACTGGACCGGGAAGCGCGCGTGGCAGGCCGTCAGGTCGTGGCTGACCGGCACGGTCTCCAGGTGCTCCAGGACCGTCGGGCCGCCGTACCAGTCCATGTTGGCGGACGGCTCCACGACGTTGTCGCCGGCGAGCGCCGAGATCGGGATCGCGGTGATCTCCGGGACGCCGAGCTCGGAGGCGTACGTGGTGAACTCCTCGGCGATCGCGGCGAAGACGGACTCCCGGTACTCGACCAGGTCCATCTTGTTCACGGCCAGGACCACGTGCGGGACGCGGAGCAGGGCGGCGACGGCGGCGTGCCGGCGGGTCTGCTCGACGACGCCGTTGCGGGCGTCGACGAGGACCACGGCCAGCTCGGCCGTCGAGGCGCCGGTCACCATGTTCCGGGTGTACTGCACGTGTCCCGGGGTGTCGGCGAGGATGAACCGCCGGCGCGGGGTCGCGAAGTAGCGGTACGCCACGTCGATGGTGATGCCCTGCTCGCGCTCGGCCCGCAGGCCGTCGGTGAGCAGCGCCAGGTCGGGTGCCTCCTGGCCGCGCGAGCGCGAGGCGTGCTCGACGGCCTCCAGCTGGTCGGCGAGGACCGACTTGGAGTCGTGCAGGAGGCGGCCGACCAGGGTGGACTTGCCGTCGTCGACGGAGCCGGCGGTGGCGAAGCGCAGCAGGGTGGTGGCGGCCAGCTCGGCGGCCGGCTGCTCGGTGGACGTGCTCATCTTTAGAAGTACCCTTCGCGCTTGCGGTCTTCCATCGCGGCCTCGGACAGCTTGTCGTCGGCCCGGGTGGCGCCCCGCTCGGTGAGCCGGGAGGCGGCGATCTCGGCGATGACGGCGTCCAGCGTGGTGGCGTCGGAGTCGACGGCGCCGGTGCAGGACATGTCGCCGACCGTGCGGTAGCGGATCAGCCGCGTCTCGACCCGCTCGGTCTCCTTCGGCCCGCCCCACTCGCCGGCGGTCAGCCACATGCCGCTGCGGGCGAAGACCTCGCGCTCGTGGGCGAAGTAGATCTCCGGGAGCTCGATGCCCTCCCGCTGGATGTACTGCCAGACGTCCAGCTCGGTCCAGTTGGAGAGCGGGAAGACCCGGACGTGCTCACCGGGGGCGTGCCGGCCGTTGTACAGCTGCCACAGCTCGGGGCGCTGGCGGCGCGGGTCCCACTGGGAGAACTCGTCGCGGAGGCTGAACACCCGCTCCTTGGCGCGGGCCTTCTCCTCGTCGCGCCGGCCGCCGCCGAAGACGGCGTCGAAGCGGTGCTGCTGGATGGCCTCGGTCAGCGGCACCGTCTGGAGCGGGTTGCGGGTGCCGTCCGGGCGCTCCTTGAGGGCGCCGCGGTCGATGTACTCCTGCACGGAGGCGACGTGCAGCCGCAGCCCGTGCTCGGCGACCACGCGGTCGCGGTACTCGATGACCTCGGGGAAGTTGTGGCCCGTGTCGACGTGCAGCAGCGTGAAGGGGACCGGCGCGGGGGCGAAGGCCTTCAGCGCCAGGTGCAGCATGACGATGGAGTCCTTGCCGCCGGAGAAGAGGATCACCGGCCGCTCGAACTCGCCCGCCACCTCACGGAAGATGTGGACGGCCTCGGACTCCAGGGAGTCGAGGTGCGACAGCGCGAACGGGCTGTCCGTGGTGTCGTGGGCGTGCGCGACGGTCGTCATGCGAGACCCCTCTCGGTGAGCAGCGCGTGCAGCCGGGCTGCCGATTCCTGCACGGTCTGGTTCTGGGACTCGATCCGCAGATCGGGGTTCTCGGGGGCCTCGTACGGGTCGTCGACACCGGTGAGGCCGGCGATCTCGCCCGCCGCCTGCTTGGCGTAGAGGCCCTTGACGTCGCGGACCGAGCAGACCTCGACCGGGGTGGCCACGTGGACCTCGACGAAGGCGGTGCCCTCGGCGAGGTGGCGCTTGCGGACCGCCTCGCGGCTGTCGGCGTACGGGGCGATGACCGGGACCAGCACGGTCACGCCGTGCGAGGCGAGCAGCTCGGCGACGAAGCCGATCCGCTGCACGTTGGTGAACCGGTCCTCGCGGGAGAAGCCGAGGCCCGCGGAGAGGAACTCGCGGATCTCGTCGCCGTCGAGGATCTCGACGCGGCGGCCCTCCTCGCGCAGCCGGCCGGCCAGCTCGTAGGCGATCGTGGTCTTGCCGGCGCTCGGCAGGCCGGTGAGCCAGACGGTGGCACCGGTCACGTGATTCTCCAGGGGGGTGTCGGGGGTGGTCATCAGCCGTGCAGCCCGCATTCGGTCTTGGCGCGGCCGGCCCAGCGGCCGGCCCGGGCGTCCTCGCCGGCCTCGACCCGGCGGGTGCAGGGGGCGCAGCCGACGGAGGCGTAACCGTCCATGAGGAGCGGGTTGGTGAGGACCCCGTACTCCGCCACGTAGGCGTCGACGTCGTCCTGCGTCCAGCGGGCGATCGGGGAGACCTTCACCTTCCGCCGCTTCTCGTCCCAGCCGACGACCGGGGTGTTCGCCCGGGTGGGGGACTCGTCGCGGCGCAGTCCGGTCGCCCACGCGGCGTAGCCGGTCAGGCCCTCCTGGAGCGGCTTGACCTTGCGCAGCGCGCAGCACAGGTCGGGGTCGCGGTCGTGCAGCCTCGGGCCGTACTCGGCGTCCTGCTCGGCCACGGTCTGGCGCGGGGTCAGGGTGATGACGTGGACGTCCATGACGGCCTCGACGGCGTCACGGGTGCCGATCGTCTCCTCGAAGTGGTAGCCGGTGTCGAGGAAGACGACGTCCACGCCGGGCTGGACGCGGGAGGCGAGGTGGGCGACGACCGCGTCCTCCATGGAGGAGGTGACGCAGAACTTCGGACCGAAGGTGGTGACGGCCCACTGGAGGATCTCCAGCGCGGAGGCGTCCTCCAGATCGCGGCCGGCCTGCTCCGCGAGCGCCTTCAGCTCCGCGTCGGTGGCCCGCTCGACGTCCTGAGTGACCGTCATATCCCTTCCCTCCCCGTGGTGTTGTTCGGAGTGCCGGGAGCCAGGAGCCCCAGGAACTTCAACTGGAAGGCCCGACTGCACGCGGCGCACTCCCAGGCCCCGTGCCCCTGCTCGTTCGGCCGCAGGTCCTCGTCCCCGCAGTAGGGGCAGAAGAACGGGGCGGCACGCTCGCTCACGGCGTCTCCTCGTTCGCTTCTCCGCCCGCGCGGCGCACCGGTGCGGCCTTCGTGTTCGTCCGCGGCCCGGTGGCCGCGCGTGCGTCGCTCACGGCGTCTCCTCGTTCGCTTCTCCGCCCGCGCGGCGCACCGGTGCGGCCTTCGTGTTCGTCCGCGGCCCGGTGGCCGCGCGTGCGTCGCTCACGACAGGGCCTCTTCCGAGGCGCGGGCGGCCCAGGTGGCGAACCGCTCGCCGTCCTCGCGCTCCGCCCGGTAGCGGGTGAGGACGCGCTCCACGTAGTCGGGCAGCTCGGCGGAGGTGACCTTGAGGCCGCGGACCTTGCGGCCGAAGCCGGCCTCCAGGCCGAGGGCGCCGCCCAGGTGGACCTGGTAGCCCTCGACGCGGTTGCCCTCGTCGTCCAGGACCAGCTGGCCCTTGAGGCCGATGTCCGCGACCTGGATGCGGGCGCAGGCGTTGGGGCAGCCGTTGATGTTGATCGTCAGCGGCTCGTCGAACTCCGGCAGGCGGCGCTCCAGTTCGTCGATGAGCGCGGAGCCGCGGCCCTTCGTCTCGACGATGGCCAGCTTGCAGAACTCGATGCCGGTGCAGGCCATCGTGCCCCGCCGGAAGGGGGACGGCGTGACCCGCAGGTCCAGCGCCTCCAGGGCGGCGACGAGCGAGTCGACCTGCGCCTCCTCGACGTCGAGGACGAGCATCTTCTGCTCGGCGGTGGTGCGGACCCGGCCGGAGCCGTGCGCCTCCGCGACCGCGGCGATCTTGACGAGGGTGGGGCCGTCCACGCGGCCGACGCGCGGGGCGAAGCCGACGTAGAAGTTGCCGTCCTTCTGCCGGTGCACGCCGACGTGGTCGCGCCAGCGGCCGGCCGGCTGGGCCGGCGCCGGGCCGTCGGTGAGCTTCCGCTCGAGGTACTCGTCCTCCAGGACCTGGCGGAACTTCTCCGGGCCCCAGTCGGCGACGAGGAACTTCAGGCGGGCGCGGTTGCGCAGCCGGCGGTAGCCGTAGTCGCGGAAGATCGAGATGACGCCCTCGTAGACGTCGGGGACCTCGTCCAGGGAGACCCAGGTGCCCAGGCGGACGCCGAGCTTGGGGTTGGTGGACAGGCCGCCGCCGACCCAGACGTCGAAGCCGGGGCCGTGCTCCGGGTGGATGACGCCGACGAAGGAGATGTCGTTGATCTCGTGCGCCACGTCGAGCAGCGGCGAGCCGGAGACCGCGGACTTGAACTTGCGGGGCAGGTTGGAGAACTCGGGGTTGCCGATGATCCGCCGCTGGATCTCGTCGATGGCGGGGGTGCCGTCGATGATCTCCTCGGCGGCGATGCCGGCCACCGGCGAGCCGAGGATGACGCGCGGGGTGTCGCCGCACGCCTCGGTGGTGGAGAGGCCGACCGCCTCCAGGCGGTTCCAGATCTCGGGGACGTCCTCGATGCGGATCCAGTGGTACTGGACGTTCTGCCGGTCCGTGATGTCGGCGGTGCCGCGGCCGAACTCCTCGGAGATCTCGCCGATCACCCTCAGCTGTCGGGTGGTCAGCCGGCCGCCGTCGATGCGGACGCGGAGCATGAAGTACTCGTCGTCCAGCTCCTCCGGCTCCAGGACGCCGGTCTTGGTGCCGTCCAGACCCTGCTTGCGCTGGGTGTAGAGACCCCACCAGCGCATGCGTCCGCGCAGGTCGTTGGGGTCGATCGAGTCGAATCCACGCTTCGAGTAGATCGTCTCAATGCGTGTCCGCACATTGAGACCGTCGTCGTCCTTCTTGAACTGCTCATTGCCGTTCAGCGGGGTGAAGTGCCCCACGGCCCACTGACCCTCGCCACGGTGGCGCCCGGTCTTGCGGCGGGCGGCGGCGGGAGTGGGGTTTTCCGGGGTGGCGGCCATGGCGTCTTGTCCTTCGGGACTGCTGGAGGGCGGCTCTGACCTGCACACTCGCGCGCAGAACAGAGAGTGGCGCGGCGGTGCGCAGCAGGGTCGGGCAGAGAGGGAATGCGGCGGTGCTGGGCTTGCTCAGCGCGCCGGACAGATGGCGCTGGACATGCGGCCGAGGTCGACGTGCCGCCGACTCACCAAGGCAGTTCCAGTTCCAGGCATGGCGGAAGCGTGTCACGGGACTTTGGACCCAGTCCAGCATCGTCCGTTATGTGGACAAGAAAGTCTCGCTTGATGAGACGGTGTGGTCTGGGTCACGCAAAAGGGGCCCTGTTCAGGGCCCCTTTCACGGCGAACGGACGGTGGCTCAGACCGCCGCGCCCGGCCACGGACCGGGCGTCGCGGCCTGCTCGGCCGTCTCCGTCTTCGTGTCGAAGAGGCGGAAGCCGCGGCGCTCGTAGTTGGCCATCGCGTGCGGACCGTCCAGCGAGCAGGTGTGCAGCCACACCCGCTTCGTCGGCTCCCGGTCCGGCCAGCGCTCGGCCAGGTCCCAGGCGCGCCGGATCCCCTCGGAGAGCAGGTGGCCGCCGATGCCGCGGCCCCGGAAGGCGGCGATCAGGCCGAAGTACACGATCTCGACCACGCCGTCGTCCTGCGGGTCGAACTCCACGTAGCCGGCCGGCGTGCCCCGGTCGTAGGCCACCCAGATCTCGGCGCCCGGCTTCTCCGCGATCTCCTTCCACTGCGCGTACGTGAGCGGCAGCCGGTCGGCCCAGTGGACGTCGCCGCCGACCGCGGTGTAGAGGAAGCGGCTGAACTCGGGGGAGGGGACCTCGGCCCGGCGGACGGTGATGTCGTCGCCCTCGGGGACCCGGGCCGGACGCAGGTCGTCCGGCGAGGTCTGTTCCAGGGACCACGTGGTGAGAGTGATGCTCATGCCCTTATCGCATCATGCGGAGCGCCGGATTCCCAGGCCGGACCGGCGTAGCGACCGTCACGCCCGCCCACCCCGGGCGGACGGCGCCCGCGGAAGCCGGTGCCGGATGCGGCACGGGGCGGGAGAGCGGCCGTCGCGCCGGACGCGGTGTCCGGCATGTGGACAGGCGGCCCGGGCGCCTTCCCGACGCAGGGCGCTTCCCGACGCAGGGCGCTTCCCGACCCCGGGCCCCTCCCCGATCCAGGGGCCTTCCCCGGCCCAGGGGCCCTCCCCGCATCCCGGGGGTCCCCTATACCCGGATACCCGACTCTCCCCCTATACCCGACTCTCCTCCTATACCCGGCTCTCCGCCGCCGCCCGGATCGCCGGGGCCGTCGAGTGGGGCAGCAGCTCGACCGGGGACTCCGGGCGCAGCACCTCCACCTCGATCTCCTCGCGGAAGCGGTACGGGCGGTGGGCCAGGACCCCCGCGAGGGTGCGCCGCACCCGGGACATCTCGGCGCGGACGGTCACCGTCCTCGTCCGGTCCCCGAACACGTCCTGCGCCAGCTCCGCCGCCGTCCGGCCGTCCGGGTGCAGGGCGAGGAGGTAGAGGAGCTCGGCGTGGCGCGGGCTCAGCTCCTGCTGCCAGCTCCCGGCCGCCCCGGAGACCGCCACCGTCCAGCGGCGCGGCCGGCTCAGGTCCAGCACCACCCGGCCGGCCGCCCCCGACTCCGTACCGGCCGGCGCGGTGTCCTCCTCGACCCGCAGCAGCCAGCCGCCCGGCAGCGGTTCCACCGCGCACATGCCCAGCGAGGGCAGCCAGACCCGGCCGGCGCCCAGCGTCTTCGGCAGCACGATCCGGTCCACCGGGGCGAGCCCGGTCACGGCGGCCGTCCAGCCGTGGGTGTCCACCGCGACGGCCCGCCCGCCGACCCGGCACAGGATCGGGGCGGCCACCGTCCGCAGCCGTTCGACGGTGCCCCGGTGCCGCTCGCGCAGCTCGGCCTCCGCGAGCCGGGCGACGGAGCCGACCAGCGCCAGGAGCGAAGGGTGGAAGGTGGAGGCCGGTCCGCTGACGTCCAGGACGCCGAGCAGCCGCTGGTCGCGCGGATCGTGGACGGGGGCCGCCGCGCAGGTCCAGTTGTGCAGCGCCTGCACGTAGTGCTCGGCGGAGTGGACCTGGACCGCGCGGTGGGTGGCGAGCGCGGTGCCGACCGCGTTGGTGCCCGTCGTGTGCTCGGTCCAGGCCGCGCCCTCCTCCAGGCAGATGCCGTTCGCCTGCCGCATCACCGAGGGGTGGCCCTCCCGCCACAGCACCCGGCCCTGCTCGTCGGTGACGACCATGATCTGGAGGGAGGCGTCGGCGATCCCGGCGAGCCCGGAGCTCAGCGTCTCCATCACCTCGGCGAGCAGGGTGCCGTGCCGCCGCCGCTCCAGCTCGTCGCGGCGCAGCAGCACGCTGCTGGTGCCCCGGTCGGGGTCGAGGCCGAGCCGGGCCATCCGCTGCCAGGAGGCGTCGATCTCCGGGCGGGGCGCGATCGGCGGCTTCCGGCCGGCCAGGGTCTCCTCGCGGACGCGGTGCAGCAGCCGGGCCGCCTGGGCGGCGTCCATGGTGGCCAGCCGCTTCATGTCGAGCCGCGTGTTGTTCATCGGTCCCTCCCCGCCACCCGGTGTGCTGTATCGGTTCTGCAATGTCCGGGCGGATGATCCGGAGCGTCGTGAGCGCCGTCCGGCCCCGTCCGCGTGGTCGTCCTGGGCCGTGGCTCGCAGTGTCGCGGGTCCATCGTGCCGTCCGGAAGGGCTCCACGGAGCCCGGTTCGGGTAATCCTGCAACCCTTTGCAACTCTGGCCCCACCCCGCCCCCGTGCACGAGGGTGGTGGCGGCGGGTGGTGGTGCCGTGTCGGCGCAGCACCACCCCCGCCTTCCGCGCGTGCCGGCCCCGCGCCCGCCCCGCGGGCCGCGGGGCCCACCCCTGGTACGCGCGGCCAGACCTCCCGCGCCCCCGGACGCCCCTCGCGCGCCCGGCGCACCCCA
>NZ_BNBS01000142.1 GCF_014656075.1 Streptomyces hydrogenans | reverse complement strand
AGCCGCCGGCGCCGCAGCCCGCCGGGGACCAGCCGCCCGCCGGCTACGGTCTCCCGCCGCAGGCTCCGGTGCCGGGCGGGTACGGCTACCCGCAGGGCCCCGGCGCGCCCGGCGAGGTGCCTCCGCAGGGGCCGGAGGGGTACGGGTACCCGCCGGGCGCGGTCGACCCGCGGACCGGGGCGGCCTGGCCGCAGTCGGTCACGCACGACCAGCGCGAGCGGTCCGTGCCGGGTGCCCCGCTCGGCTACACGGCGGCCGTCGAGCTCTCCTCCGACCGACTGCTGCGCAACAACAAGCAGAAGCCGAAGTCGAGCCGGAACCCCGGCTCCGCCTCCCGCTTCAAGCTGGGCGGCAAGAAGGAGGAGCAGGAGCGGCAGCGGAAGCTCGACCTGATCCGCACGCCGGTGCTCTCCTGCTACCGGATCGCGGTCATCTCGCTCAAGGGCGGCGTCGGCAAGACCACGACGACCACCGCGCTCGGCGCGACCCTGGCGACCGAGCGGCAGGACAAGATCCTGGCGATCGACGCCAACCCGGACGCCGGCACGCTCGGCCGCCGGGTGCGGCGCGAGACCGGGGCGACCATCCGCGACCTGGTGCAGGCGATCCCGTACCTCAACTCGTACATGGACATCCGCCGGTTCACCTCGCAGGCGCCGTCCGGCCTGGAGATCATCGCCAACGACGTGGACCCGGCCGTCTCGACGACCTTCAACGACGAGGACTACCGGCGGGCGATCGACGTCCTCGGCAAGCAGTACCCGGTCATCCTGACCGACTCCGGCACCGGTCTGCTCTACAGCGCCATGCGCGGGGTGCTCGACCTCGCCGACCAGCTGATCATCATCTCCACGCCCTCCGTGGACGGCGCCTCCAGCGCCTCGACGACGCTGGACTGGCTGTCGGCGCACGGCTACGCGGATCTGGTACAGCGCTCGATCACGGTCATCTCGGGGGTCCGCGAGACCGGCAAGATGATCAAGGTCGAGGACATCGTGCAGCACTTCCGCACGCGCTGCCGCGGGGTCATCGTGGTGCCCTTCGACGAGCACCTGTCGGCCGGTGCCGAGGTGGACCTCGACATGATGCGGCCCAAGACCCGGGAGGCGTACTTCGACCTCTCGGCGATGGTGGCCGAGGACTTCGCGCGGGCACAGCAGGCGCAGGGCCTGTGGACCGGCGACGGCCAGGGCGGCCTGCCGCCGCACATGGCCCCGCCGATGCCGGGTCAGTACGCCCCCGGTCAGCCGGTTCCCGGTCAGCCGATGCCGGGCCAGCCGTACGGCGCTCCGCCCGCGCCGGGTCAGCCGTACGCCGGCCAGCCGGCGCCGGGGCAGCCGATGCCCGGGCAGTACGCACCCGGACAGCCGCCGGTCCCGGGGCAGCCAGGGCAGCCGTACCCGCCGCAGGCGCAGCCGTACCCGCAGCCGGGTCAGCCGCCGGTGCCGGGTCAGCCCGGGCAGCCGATGCCGGGGCAAGCCGGATATCCCGGGCAGCCGTACGGCCGGCAGCCCTACCCGCAGGCGGCGACTTCCGGCCAGCCCGGGCAGCCGGGACAGCCTCCGCAGCCGTACGGTCAGCCGCCCGCCGCGGGTCAGCCGTTCGGGCAGCCGCTGCCTCCGCAGGCGCCGCCGCAGGCTCCCCCGCAGGCGCCGCCAGCCCCTCAGCAGTAAGGCGTCACAGGAGTAGACCAATGAGGCTCTGTACCGGTTCACCGGTACGGAGCCTCCTTGCATTCCCGCAGCCCACGCGGGGTTTGAGTCATCGTTGACGACGGCAGACCACCGCTGATACATCTTCGCTTCACTTGACGTCAGCCCAAGATCCACGACTCCACGACAGCCCCCGACGCGAGGTCACGTCCCATGGTCATGGTCACGAAGGTTCCCTCCCGCCCACTCCCCCGCCGGCCCCGCCGGGCCGCCCGTCTGCTGCTCGCCGCCGGTCTCACCACCGCCTCGCTCGCGACCCTCCCCGCCACCACCGCCGCCGCCGAGGACGACAAGTCCGGCGGCACGACGCTCACGGTGGCCGTCTCGCAGAGCATCGACTCGCTCAGCCCGTTCCTGGCCCAGAAGCTCACCTCGACGAGCATCCACCGGCTGGCCTACGAGTACCTCACCAACTACGACGCGAAGGACGCCAGGACCGTCCCGGCCTTCGCGACCGAGTGGTCCGCCTCGGCGGACAAGCTGACGTGGACGTACAAGATCCGCGAGGACTCCACCTGGTCCGACGGGAAGCCGGCCACCGCCGAGGACGCGGCCTGGACCTTCAACAAGATGATGACCGACCCGAACGCGGCCACCGCCAACGGCAGCTTCACCGCCAACTTCGCCCAGGTCACCGCCCCCGACCCGCGCACCCTCGTCATCCGGCTCAAGAAGCCGCAGGCGACGATGACCGCGCTGGACGTGCCGATCGTGCCGAAGCACGTGTGGGAGAAGGTCGGCGACTTCTCGAAGTTCAACAACGACCAGCAGTTCCCGATCGTCGGCAACGGTCCCTTCGTCATCACCGACTTCAAGGTCGACCAGTACATCAAGCTCAAGCCGAACAAGTCGTTCTGGCGGGGCGCCCCCAAGTTCGACGAGCTGGTCTTCAAGTACTACAAGGACGGGGACGCGGCCGTCGCCGCCCTCCAGAAGGGCGAGGTGTCCTTCGTCCCGAACCTGACGCCCGCCCAGGCGGCGGCGCTGAAGACGCAGAAGGACATCAAGGTCAACGACGCCCCCGGCCGCCGCTTCTACGCGCTCGCCACCAACCCCGGCGCCCGCGCCCAGAACGGCAGGACCTTCGGCAACGGCCACCCGGCCCTCCTCGACCCGGCCGTGCGCAAGGCGCTCTTCCTCTCCGTCGACCGCGCCACCCTCGTCGACAAGGTCTTCCAGGGGCACGCCGTCGAGGGCGAGGGGTACATCCCGCCGCGCTTCGGCTCGTACTTCTGGAAGCCGGAGGACGCCCAGAGGCGCGGCTACGACCCGGCCGCCGCCGCGAAGGCCCTCGACGACGCCGGCTACCGGAAGAACGGCGAGGGGAAGCGGCTCGGCAAGGACGGCAGGCCGCTCGCCTTCCGGATCCTCTGTCACGCCACCGACCCCAACGACAAGGCCGTCGGCAAGTACCTCCAGGAGTGGTGGGGCGGGCTCGGCATCGGCCTGACCGTCGAGTGCCTGGACAGCGTCTCCGACCCCTGGGTCAAGGGCGACTACGACCTCGCCTTCGACGGCTGGTCCGTCAACCCCGACCCGGACTACGTCCTGTCCATCCACACCTGCGGCACCCTCCCGGCCACCCCGAAGGACACCGGGGCCACCGACAACTTCATCTGCGACAAGGAGTTCGACACCCTCTACGCCCAGCAGGCGGTGGAGTACGACACCGCCAAGCGGGCGGACCTGGTCAAGCGGATGCAGTCCCGGCTGTACGACACGGGGTACATGAACGTCATGGCCTACCCGAACGCCCTGGAGGCGTACCGCACCGACCAGATCGCGTCGATCACCACCATGCCCGAGGCCGCGGGCAACCTGTGGGGGCAGGACGGCTACTGGAGCTGGTGGTCGGCCGTGCCGGCCGCCTCCGCGTCCGGGTCGGAGGAGGGCTCCGGCTCCTCCTCGACCGGCATCCTGATCGGCGTCGGGGCGGCCGTGGTCGTCGTCGCCGGCGGGCTCGTGCTCCTCCGGACCCGCCGGCGCGCCACCGCCGACGACCGCGAGTAGCGATGACGACGGCAAGCACCCCCGCCGGCGTGGCGCGGGCCGAGGAGGCCCGCGCCACGGACGGCGCACCCCGCACCGGCGTCGCCTCCGGCTACCTCCGCCACGCGGCGGGGAAGCTGGGCGGCGCGCTCGTCTCGCTCTTCGCCGTGCTGGTCACCAGCTTCTTCCTCTTCCGGATCATCCCCGGTGACCCGGTGAAGGCGATGACCCACGGCGCCCCCACCTCGGCCGAACAACTGGCCACCCTGCGACGCCAGTTCGGCCTCGACCTGCCGCTGTGGCAGCAGTTCACCGACTACTGCGCCAAGGCGCTCACCGGCGACCTCGGCACCTCCTTCCAGTTCCGCGCCCCGGTCGGCGACCTGATCGCGGCGAAGCTGCCCGCGACGCTGCTGCTCACCGGGGTCGCCGTGGTGCTCTACTCGGCCCTCGGGCTGTGGCTCGGCACCCGCTCGGCGTGGCGGCACGGCGGCCTCGGCGACCGGGTGAACACCGGCCTCGCGCTCACCCTGTGGTCGGTGCCGTCGTTCTGGCTCGGACTGCTGCTCATCATCGTCTTCTCGGTGGGCATGGGCCCGGTCCCCGGCCTCTTCCCGACCGGCGGCATGGAGTCCGGCACCGGCGAGACCGGCTTCGCGTACGTCCTCGACGTCGCCCACCACCTGGTCCTGCCGGTGGTGACGCTGGTCGCGGTCGGCTACGCCCAGACGCTCCTGGTCATGCGCTCCTCGCTCCTCGACGAGATGGGCGGCGACTACCTGACCACGGCCCGGGCGAAGGGCCTCAAGGACGACGACGTGCGGCGCCGGCACGCGGTGCCCAACGCGCTGCTGCCCACCGTCACCATGGTCTTCATCAACCTGGGCCATGTGGCGGCCGGTTCGATCCTGGTGGAGACGGTGTTCTCCTGGCCGGGCCTCGGCGGCCTCTTCTACCAGGCCCTCAGCGTGCCCGACCTGCCGCTCGTCCAGGGCCTGTTCGTGGTCTTCGCCGGAGCGATGATCCTGGCCAACCTCCTCGCCGACCTGCTCTATCCGCTGCTCGATCCCCGGGTGGGCCGATGACCTCTCTCGCATGGGAGCGCCGCAGGGGCTCCGCGACGCGCTTCTGGAAGGCGTACCGGAGCCACCGGGCGGGGCTGTACGGGCTCGCCGGGCTCGCCCTGATCGCGCTGCTCGCGCTCACCGCCCCGTGGACCGTCGGCGCGGACGTCCAGTCGGTGACGAACGCCCCGGGGACGGCCCTGGAGTCCCCCAGCGCCGAGTTCCCGCTCGGCACCGACCAGTTCGGGCGCTCACTGCTCGGGCTGCTGATCTGGGGCTCCCGGATCTCGCTGCTCGTCGGCCTGCTCGCGGCGGTCCTCTCGGTCGCCATCGGCACCCTCGTCGGGGTCCTCGCGGGCCACTACGGCGGCTGGCTCTCCACCGTCGTCATGCGGATCACCGACTGGTTCCTGGTGATGCCTGCCCTGGTCCTGGCGATCGTGCTGGCCACCGTGATGTCCCGCTCGGTGTGGACGGTGGTGCTCGCCATCGGCATCACCTGCTGGCCGACGACCGCCCGGCTGGTGCGGGCGCAGACGATCGCCGTCGAGTCCCGCCCGTACATCGAGCGGGCCACCGCACTGGGCGGCGGCCACGGGCACGTCATGGCCCGGCACGTGCTGCCGAACGTGATGCCGCTGGTCCTGGCGCAGACCACGCTCGGCATCTCCGCCGCGATCCTCACCGAGGCCACCCTGGCCTTCCTGGGGCTCGGCGACCCGACCGTGACCTCCTGGGGCGGCATGCTCCAGGACGCCCGGGAGGCGGGCGCGGTCTCCTCCGGGCACTGGTGGTACCTGGCCCCGCCCGGGATCGCGATCGCGCTGGTCGCGCTCGCCTTCACGCTCTGCGGCCGGGCCGTGGAGTCGGTGCTCAACCCGAGGCTGGGGGTGGGGCGGTGAGCCTCCTGGAGATCAGGGACCTGAGGGTCACGTACGGCTCCGGGGCGGCGGCCGTGCCCGCCGTGCGCGGGGTCGACCTGCGCCTGGAGGCCGGGTCGAAGCTGGGCGTGGCCGGCGAGTCCGGCTGCGGCAAGTCGACGCTGGCGCTGGCCCTGCTGCGGCTGCTGCCGCAGACGGCCCGGCTGGAGGGCGAGATCCTGCTCGACGGCGAGGACGTCCTCACCATGAAGTGGGGGCGGCTGCGGGCGGTCCGCTGGGCGGGCGCCTCGATCGTCTTCCAGGGCGCGATGCACTCGCTGAACGCCGTGCGCCGGATCGGCGACCAGATCGCCGAACCGCTCCTGGTGCACCGGCGGGCCACCCCGGCGGAGGCCCGCAAGCGGGTCGGCGCCCTGCTCGAACAGGTCGGCCTCCCGGCCTCCCGGGCCGCGGGCTATCCGCACGAGCTGTCCGGCGGTCAGCGGCAGCGCGTGATGATCGCGATGGCGCTCGCCTGCGAGCCGCGCCTGATCGTCGCCGACGAGCCGACCACCGCGCTCGACGTGATGATCCAGGCGCAGATCCTGCGGCTGATCGAGCGACTCGTCGCCGAGGAGTCCCTCGGGCTGATGATGATCAGCCACGACCTGGCCGTCCTCGCCGACACCTGCGACCGGCTCGCCGTCATGTACGCGGGCCGGATCGTCGAGGAGGGTCCGGCCGGCGAGGTGTACCGGGCGGCCGCCCACCCCTACGGGCGGGCGCTGTCCTCGGCGTTCCCCCGGATCGGCGACCCGGCCTCGCGGCGGGCGCCGCGCGGCCTGCCCGGCGACCCGCCGGACCCGGCGGCGCTGCCGGACGGCTGTGCCTTCCACCCGCGCTGCCCGGTGGCGGTGGCGGAGTGCGCCGAGGACGACCAGGAACTGCGGGTGGCGGGCGCCGGGCGCCGGGCCGCCTGCCTCCACGTGGGAAGGGAGAGCGGATGACGAGCGGACCGCTGCTCGCCGCGAGCGGCGTGCACGTCACCTTCCCGGGCCGGCGGGGCGCACCGCCCGCCCGGGCCGTCGACGGGGTGGACCTGGAGATCGGAGCGGGCGAGATCGTGGCCCTGGTCGGCGAGTCCGGCTGCGGCAAGACGACCCTGGCGCGGACCCTGCTCGGCCTGGTGAGGCCGGGGGCCGGCGAGGTCTCCTTCGCGGGCGAGCCCCTCGCGTACACCTCCAGGGCGCTCAAGGCGTACCGGCGGCGCGCCCAGCTCGTCCTCCAGGACCCGAGCGGCTCCCTCAACCCCCGGCACACCGTGTACGAGGCGGTCGCCGAGGGGCTGCGGATCCACCGGGCCCACCGGAGCGGGGCGGAGGAGCGCGCGGCGGTGGCGGAGGCGCTGGCCCGGGCCGGGCTGCGGCCGCCCGAGCGGTTCTTCCTGCGCTACCCCCACGAGCTGTCGGGCGGGCAGCGCCAGCGGGTGGTGATCGCCGGGGCGCTCGTCCTGGAGCCCGAACTCATCGTCGCCGACGAGCCGGTGGCCTCCCTGGACGCGTCGGTGCGCGGCGAGATCCTGGCCCTGCTGCTCCGGCTGCGGGACGAACTCGGGCTCTCCGCCCTGGTGGTCACGCACGACCTGGGCCTCGCCTGGAACATCGCGGACCGGGTGGCGGTCATGTACCTGGGGCGGGTGGTGGAGACGGGCCCGGTGGAGTCGGTGCTGACGGCGCCCCGCCATCCGTACACCCGCGCGCTGCTGTCGGTGCTCCCCGAGTCGGAGACGCCCCCGGTGGTGCTGGCCGGCGAACCGCCCGACCCGGCCCGGATCCCGTCCGGCTGCCGCTTCCACGCCCGCTGCCACGTGCTGGCCTCGGGCGAGGCCGCACCGGTCGCCGACCGGTGCCGGACGGAGCCCCTGCCGGTCCTGCGCGCGGGCGGCGGCGAGCGGGGCGTGGCCTGCCACGGGGCGGTGGCCGGGGTCGGCGGCTGACCCCGGTCCGTGCAGGAGACCGCCCGGCGACCCTGGGGGGCGGCGGGTCGCCGGGCGGTGGTACGGGGGCGGGCTCAGCCCACGGGCTTCGCCGCGTCGGGTGCCGCGGCGGCGGGGCGACGGGGTGGGGGGCACGCGGCTCTCCTCGGCGGGTGCGGGGTGCGGGCCCCGCCGGGCGGGGAGGACGGGACTGCGGGGGCGGAGCGGGGTCAGGCCTTGCTGCGGGCGGGCTGGAAGCGCGGCGAGTGGCCGACGATCCGGCGGGCGCCCAGCGGCGGTTCCACCGGGTGGGCGGCGGTGGTCCAGCGGCCCAGGCACATCTCGGCGGTGATGCCGGGGCCGAAGCCGGCGAGGATGCCGCGGGCGCCCTCCGGCGCGCCGCCCTCGTCGAAGAGCCGCCGGACCGCGTCGAGGACGACGGCGCTGGCGATGTTGCCGTACTCCGTGAGCGTCGCCCGGCTGAACCGGAAGGCGTCCGGGGGCACTTCGAGGAAGCGGCTGAGGTCGTCGAGGATCCGCGGGCCGCCCGCGTGGATGATGTAGAAGTCGAGCTCCCCGGCGTCCCAGCCGTGGGCCCCGGCGACCTCGCGGAGCGCGGGCGCCAGCGGCTCCATGGTGGTGGGGACCCGCTTGTCGAGGAGGAAGTGGAAGCCGGTCTCGCGGACGCTGTAGGCGATCCAGTCCTCGGTGTCGGGCACCAGGTGGGAGTGGTTGCGCTCCAGGGCGATGCCGGTGCCGCCCCGGCCGCGGACCACGGCGGCGGCGACCGCGTCGCCGAAGAGGCCGTTGGAGAGCAGCGAGCCGACGCCGAGGTCGGTGGGCTGGTAGCAGAGCGAGCAGAACTCGCAGGCCACGATGAGGACGTTGGCGTCCGGGTAGGCGGTGCAGAAGTCGTGCGCCCGGTTGATCGCGGCTCCGCCGGCCGCGCAGCCGAGCTGGGCGATGGGCACCTGCCGGGTGTAGCTGGGGAAGCCCATGCTGTTGATCATCCAGGCGGTGAGCGAGGGCATCATGAAGCCCGTGCACGACACGTAGACGATCATGTCGATGTCCGCCGCGCGCAGTCCCGCGTGGCCGAGGGCCTCCTCGACGACGGCGGGCACCCGGGCCTTCGCCTCGGCCTCGTACAGCTCGTTGCGTTCCTGGAAGCCGGGGTGCTCCAGGGTCTTCTCGATGGGCTGCACGATGTGCCGCCTGGCGACCCCGGTGTTGCCGATCAGGCGCAGGGCCAGGGGCAGTTGGGGATGTCCGGCATGGTGCTTCCGGGCGAGGTCGAGCGTCTCCTCCATCGTGATCACGTGCTCCGGCACGGACACAGCGGGCTTGCACAGGGTCACCACGACACTCGCTCCTTCGTCTCGATCGCGTGAACTGCCGCCCACACTCGCCCGGTGATCGGGAGCCCGCAACCGCGAGCGTGAGAGCGCGCCCACGGAGCGTGAGGTGCAGGTGGGGGCCGGGTTCCGCCGTACGAGGGGCTGTCGGCGTCCCGGCGTGTCGCGCCCCTCCCCCACCGGGAACAGCCACCGCATGACCTCCGAACCCCTGACCTCCGCGCCCCCGCCGCCGGGGGACGGCGCCTGCCCGGTGACGGGCGCGCCGGCCGGCGCCGCCCGCACCTGGGCCGTGGACGACCTGCCCGCCCTCGACTTCGACCCGCTCCTGGCCGAGCTGCTGGCGAAGGAGCCGGTCGCCCGGATCAGCCTGCCGTTCGCCGCGGAGAACGAGGCGTGGCTGGTCACCCGGTACGCCGACGTGCGGGCCGTCACCTCCGACCCGCGGTTCAGCCGGACGGCCCTGCTCGACCGGCAGGTCACCAAGATGACCGGCCACATGGTGGCCTCGAAGGCGGCCCTGAACTACGCCGATCCGCCGTACCACACCCGGCTGCGCAAGGCGGTGACCAAGACCTTCACCGGCCGGGGGACGCAGCGGCTGCGGCCCCTCGCCCAGGCGTCCTGCGACCGGCTGCTCGACGCCATGGAGGCGGCGGGCCGGCCCGCCGACCTGATGGCGCACCTGCACGGGCCGCTGCCGATGGCGGTCGTCTGCGACCTGCTCGGCATCCCCGAGGAGGACCGGGCCGAGCTGGCCTCCTGGCCGGACCTGATCCTGTCCTCGGGCCCCGGCCCGGAGAGCAGCCGCGCCGCCAAGGCGCAGATCCACGGCTACGTCACCCGGCTGCTCGACCGGCGCACGGCCGAGCCCCGGGAGGATCTGGCCACGGAGCTGGCCGAGGCGCTGGCGGAGGGCAGGATCGGCGCGGACGAGGCGGTCTCGCTCGCCATGGCGGTCCTGATCAGCGGCGCCCACGCGGTCCGCAACAACAGCGCCAACATGGTGTACGTGCTGCTCACCCGGCCGGACCTGCTCGCCCGGCTGCGGGCGGAGCCGGAGCTGCTGCCGCGGGCGGTGGACGAGCTGCTGCGCTGGATCCCGCACCGCAACGGCGTGGGCCTGCCGCGGATCGCGACCGAGGACGTCGAGGTCGGCGGGGTGGTGATCCGGGCCGGCGAGGCGGTGTACGCCTCCTACCTGACGGCCAACCGGGACCCGGAGGTCTTCGCGGACCCGGACGTCCTCGACTTCGACCGGACCGGGACCGGGCACCTCTCCTTCGGTCACGGGCCGCACCACTGCATGGGCGCGATGCTGACCCGGATGGAGTCCGAGGTGATGCTCGCGACGCTGCTGGCCCGCTACCCGGACCTGCGGCTGGCGGGGCGGCCCGAGGACGTGGTCTTCCAGTCCAAGGGCCTGATCCGCGGCCCGCGGGAGCTGTACGTCACCTGGTGACGGTCACCGCCCCGCGGCGTCGTACTCGGCCGTCAGCGCCCGGCACTTGTCGACGTCGGCGGCCATCGCCACCAGCAGGTCGTCGAGGGTGTCGAACTTGAGCATGCCCCGCACGTAGGCGAGGAAGTCGACGGTCACGTGGAGGCCGTACAGGTCGAGGCCCTCGCGGTCGATCGCGTACGCCTCCACCGTCCGCTCGGTGCCGTCGAACTGCGGGTTGGTGCCGACGGAGATCGCCGCCGGCATCCGCTCGCCGTCCGCGGTCAGCCAGCCGGCGTAGACGCCGTCGGCGGGGATCGCGGTGTGCGGCAGGGTCTCCACGTTGGCCGTGGGGAAGCCCAGTTCGCGGCCGCGCTGCGCGCCGCGCACGACGATGCCCTCGACGCGGTGGGGCCGGCCGAGGATCTCGGCGGCGCCCGTCACGTCGCCCTCGGCGACCAGCCGGCGGGTGAGGGTGGAGGAGAAGGGCTGTCCGCCGCCGGCGGCGCCGCTCACGTACAGGTCGATGACCTCGACCTCGTAGTCGTAGGTGGCGCCCAGCTCGGTGAGGAAGGCGACGTCGCCCGCGGCGCGGTGGCCGAAGCGGAAGTTGGGGCCCTCGATGACGGCCCGGGCGTGCAGCTTGTCGACGAGCACCTTGACGATGAAGTCGGCCGGCGAGAGCTGCGAGAACTCGGCGGTGAACGGCAGGACGAGGACGGCGTCCACGCCCAGCTCCGCCATCAGCTCGGCGCGCCGGTGGTGCGGGGCGAGCAGCGGCGGGTGGCTGCCGGGGCGCACCACCTCGGAGGGGTGCGGGTCGAAGGTCACCACGACGGCGGGGACGCCCAGCTCGCGGGCGCGCTCGACGGCCCGCCCGATGATCAGCTGGTGCCCGCGGTGCACACCGTCGTAGGAGCCGATGGTGACGACGCTGCGCCCCCAGTCCTGGGGGATGTCCTCCAAGCCACGCCAGCGCTGCACTGTGACCGCTCCTCGTCCGCGTGTTCGCCCTGTGCGCCCAATACGCAGGTCTAAGACTGCCATGCCCGCGCCCGTCGGTTCGCATCGGCATGGGCAGTGCCGGGTGCGCGCGGCGCGGGCACGGTCTCCGTGAGCAGCGCGGCGAAGGCCGGGTGGTCGGCGGCGAGGGAGGCGAGCAGCCGGTCCCGGTGGGCGGCGCCGCCGGGGTCGCGGGCGTAGAGGGCGGTGGTACGGGTGAGCAGGGCGCGGTTGCGCGGGGGCGAGCGGCGGGCGGCTCCCTCGGCGGCGGCGGTCAGCAGGGCGTCCGCCACGGTGAGGTCGCCGGGCCCGGCCGCGTACGTCTCGTGGTCGAGGAGGACGTCGAGGAGTTCGGCCCGCAGGTGGCGGGAGGCGCCGCTGCCGGGGGCGGCGAGGACCGGCGCGAAGGCGCGCCGGACGGCGGCGGGCCGGCCGTGGATGAGCCCGACGACCAGCGGGAAGAGCACGGCCCGGGCGGTCGGCCCCTCCTCCAGGCGCAGGTCGGCGTAGTCGGCGGCGTGGGCGGCGCCCTCGGGGTGGCGGGTCACGTACTCCCGGACGAGGGCGGCGATGCGGCGGGTGAGCGCGGGCGTGTCGACGGCGGCGAGGGCCCGCAGCACGCCGGCCGGGTCGCGGCCCTCGTCCAGCCGGTCCCGGAGTGCGTCGAGGACGGCGTCCGGGTCCTGGGCGAGCGCCCCGGCGAGCGCGTCGGCCGGGACCCGGGGGTCGGCGAGGGCGCGGTTCAGGTACGGGCCCCGGGTGTTCGGGTCGCGCAGCAGGATGCCGAGGGCGGCGCCGTGCAGCCGCCGGTCGTCGGCCCGGGCGAGCAGCGCGCCGGCCGCGTAGCGCAGCAGCTCGCGGTCCTGCCCGTCCGGTCCGCGGGCGGCGAGGAGGGTGCCGTAGACGGCGGCGGCGACCCGGCGCTCCGGCCGTCCGTCGTCGTGCGCCCAGCGGTCCACGGCCCGGCAGAGCGCCGTCGGCTCGTCGTCGACGAGCGCGCCGAGCAGGCCCTCGGCGAGCGGGTGGGCGGTGGCGACCAGCGCCTCGCAGAGGTCGTCGACGGCGGGTTCCCGGTGGGTGTGCAGCAGCTCCTGGGCGAGGCCGGCGACGGTGGTGTACGGCCGCGAGGGCAGCGTCCGCCCGTCGGTGAACCAGCGGCAGAGCAGCGGCTGGGTGGCCCGGGGCGCGGCGGCCAGCAGGTCCTCGACGACGGCGAGGTAGCGGGCCGGTCCGGGGGCGCCGGGCGGGTCGGCGGTGACCAGGCGGCGCAGGAGGTCGACCCGCTCGTCCTCGCCGACGGCGAGTTCCCGCCACCAGTCGGGCCCGAAGGCGGCGAAGGCGCCGGACGGGCCGGGGCGGGCTCCGATCCGGTCGGCGAGCCGGCGCAGCACGGCGAGGTGGGGTCGCGGGTCGCCGACTCCGGCGAGGGTCCGCGCGAGCAGGCCGCTCGCCCACCACACCGCGTCCTCGGGCGTCCCGTCCCCGCACCGCGCGAGCGCGTCGACGAGCCGGGCGAGGCGGGGTGCGAGGGCCGCGGGTCCGGCCTCGCGGTGCACCAGGAGCAGGGCCTGGACGACGGTCCCGATCCGGTGCCGGGGCACGGAGGGCCCCTCCGGGCCCGCCGGGTCCGGGTCCTCGTCCCCGGCCGGCTCCGGGTCGTCCCGCGGGGCGGGTCCGGTCCGGTGGTGGACGAGGGCGTCGAGGGCGGTGTCGAGGTCCAGGTGGGCGGCCTGGAGCCAGTCGGCGAGCTCCTCGTGGGCGAAGCGGTAGCCGGAGCCGGCGGGGACGAGCAGTCCCTCGGTGAGGACGGCGGAGGCCCAGCCGTCGCGCCACGGGAAGAGCTCCTCGAAGGAGGTCCGGTCGAGGAGGCCGTGGCCGGGGCCGAGGCAGCGCCGGGCGGCCTCGTGGACCTGCCCGGTGACGCGGGCGGCGAGCCGGCGGACGGCGGAGCCGCCGGGCAGGGGGCGGGTGCCCGCGGCGATCCGCACGGCGGTCCGCAGACACATCAGGTCCAGGTGGGCGGTGAAGATCTCGGCCCGGCCGGGGCGGCCCGGCACGTCGCCGGGGAGCGCGGCCCGCACCTCGGCGAGCAGGCGCAGGGCGAGCGGGTGCCGGGCGTCGGCCGGGTCGAGGTCCCCGGCTCCGAGGCCGTACCCCCGGCGTACGGCTCCGGCCTCGGCCTCGCTGAGGTCGCCGAGCGGCAGGACGGCGGGCGGCGCGCTCCACAGGCCGGCCGCCTGCTCGGCGAGTTCGGGGCGGCAGGCGAGGGCGAGGCGGGCGCCGTGGGCGCGCAGCCAGCGCTCGGTGGCGGCGGTCCAGTCGGCGAGCCGCCGGGCGAGCGGCGGGGGCATCTCCTCGGGGCCGTCGAGGACGACGAGGAGCGGCCGTCCGGCCTCCTGGGCGAGGTCGGCGGCCCGGTCGGCGGTGACGGGGTCGCCCGCGGCCCCGGAGGCGGCGGCGATCCGGGCGGCCTGGTGCAGGAGCCGCCCGACGGCCTCGGCGAGCGAGGTGTCGTCCTCGAGCCGGTCGGCGCCGCGCAGGCGGACGGCGGTGGCGGGCACGGCGCCCCGGGCCCGGACCGCGCAGACCGCGCCGAGCAGGGCGACGGGGCCGCTGCCGGGTTCGCCGACGACGGCGAGGACGGGGAGGGCGGGGCCGTCGCCCTCCCCGGCGGCGAAGCCGCTCAGGGTGCGCAGGGCGGCCGGGCGGGCGACGGGGGCGGGCCAGGGGGACGGGTCGCCGGGCGGGAGCGCGGTGGGCGCGGTGAGTTCGAGGAGGGCGGCGAGGTTGAGGTCGGGGCCGTAGGCGGGGAGGGTGGCGGCGTTGCGGCGCAGGAGGGCGCCGAGGGGGCCGTCCGGGCGGATCGGGACGGCGTGTCCGGCGGCGCGCGGGTCGCCCTGGAGGGCGGTGCCGACGACGCCGAGGACGGTGCCGGTGACGGAGTCGAGGACGGGCCCGCCGGCGGCCGGGCCGCCGAGCCGCAGCGCCTCGGCGCCCTGGGTGCCGATGGCGAGTTCGAGAGCGTCGGCGAGGACGTGGAAGCGGTCGGTGGCGGTGTACGTGACGGCGGCGGGGCCGAGGACGCGGGCCTCGCGCCAGCCGTCGGCGGCGACCCGGACGTAGGTGCCGGGTGCGACGGCGGCGCGGGTGGCGAGCGGCAGCGGGGCGACGCCGAGGCCCTCGGTGCGGATCAGGGCGAGCCCCTGCTCGGGGAGGGGGGTGATCGCCTCGGCCTCGGCGAGCCGGGTCCGCTCGCCGGGGGCGTGCAGGACGACGCGCGTCAGTCCGTCGACGGCCTCGTGGCTGGTGACGAGGGTGCCCTCGTGGTCGGCGAGGAATCCGGTGCCGCGCGGCCGGCCCGCCAGATCGCAGATGCGCACCAGCCCCACCGGCTCCGCCAGGTCCCCGCGTCCCATGGTGTGGAGGGTAGGTGGGCGGCGGTCGGCAGAGCGCGCCGATCGGCGAAGGCGCCCCCTCACACTCCCCCGGTTCACTCCGAGCGCTTCCCCGATGGGGTGAAGAAACGCGAAAGGGCGGGCACGCCGTGCGCACCCGCCCTTTCACTCCGTCCGTCGGCCGGGCCGGAGACGGCTCAGCCGAAGACGGCCAGGCTCTTCGCCTTGCCCCGCTGGTCCTCCACCAGGGCGAGCAGCTTCCCGTCGGGCCCGTAGACCGCGACCGCCCCCTTGGGGTAGTCCGGCATCTCCAGGCGCACGCCGTTGAGCAGCAGCCGGGCCCGCTTCTCGTCGACGTCCCAGCGCGGGAACGCCGCCTCCGCGGCCTCGGCGACCGGCATCACGGTCAGCTCCTCCTGGAGCTGTTCGAGGGTGCGGGCGCTGTCCAGCTTGTACGGGCCGACCCGGGTGCGCCGGAGCGCGGTGAGGTGCCCGCCGACGCCGAGTCCGGCGCCGAGGTCCCGGGCCAGCGCCCGGATGTACGTACCGGAGGAGCAGACCACCGAGACGACCAGGTCGACGACGGGGGTGCCGTCCTCGGCCGTCGCCTCGCGCACGTCGTACACCCGGAAGGAGGAGACGGTGACCGGCCGGGCCGGGATCTCGAACTCCTCGCCGCCGCGCACGCGCGCGTAGGACCGCTTGCCGTCGATCTTGATCGCGGAGACCTTCGACGGCACCTGCATGATGGCGCCGGTCAGCTCCGCGACCCCCGCGTCGATCTGCTCGCGGGTGACCTTCGACGCGTCGACCGACGCCGTGATCTCGCCCTCGGCGTCGTCGGTGATCGTGGTCTGGCCCAGGCGGATGGTGCCCAGGTACTCCTTCTCGGTCAGCGCGAGGTGACCGAGGAGCTTGGTGGCCCGCTCCACGCCGAGGACGAGGACGCCCGTGGCCATGGGGTCGAGCGTGCCGGCGTGGCCGACGCGGCGGGTCTTCGCGATCCCGCGCATCTTGGCGACGACGTCGTGCGAGGTGAAGCCCGACGGCTTGTCGACGATGACGAGGCCGTCGGGCGTCTGGATCTTGTCGCTCATTCGGCGGTGTCGTCCTCGCCCGGCTTCTTGTAGGGGTCCGCCTCGCCCGCGAAGGCGGCGCCCGAGGACGCCTCCCGCACCTGGGCGTCGGAGGCCCGCGCCTTGTCGAGGAGGTCCTCGATGGTCCGGGCGTTCTCCGGGAGGGCGTCGGCCACGAAGGCCAGGGTGGGGGTGAACTTGGTCCCCGCCGCCCGGCCCACGGCCGAACGGAGGATGCCCTTGGCGCTCTCCAGGCCGGCCGCGGCGCTCGCCCGGTCCTCGTCGTCGCCGTAGACCGTGTAGAAGACCGTCGCCTCCCGCAGGTCACCGGTGACGCGGGTGTCCGTGATGGTCACGTGCGTACCCAGGCGCGGGTCCTTGATGCCGCGCTGCAGCTTCTCGGCGACCACCTCCCGGATGAGGTCCGCCAGCTTCTTCGCCCGCGCGTTGTCGGCCACTGGTCCGTCTCCTTCTTTGCCTTGCAATCAGTCTTCATCAGTGTGGAGCCTGCGGCGCACCGACAGCAGCTCCACCTCGGGCCGGGCGGCCACCAGCCGCTCGCAGCGGTCCAGGACGCCGTTGAGGTGTCCGAGGTCCCCGGACACCATCGCGACGCCGATCTCGGCCCGCCGGTGGAGGTTCTGGCCGCTCACCTCCGCCACGCTCACGGAGAACTTCCGCTGGAGCTCGGCGACGATCGGCTTCACGAGGGAGCGTTTCTCCTTGAGCGAATGGACGTCGCCGAGGAGCAGGTCGAAGGACAGAGTCCCCACGTACATGTGTGTCCGGATGTCCCGCCGGTTCGGGGTCAGTGGCCCCGCCCACCGCTGGACGGGAACACCGAAACCGTACACGGAACGGCCGGGGCCGATCGACGGAATAACCTCCGCCGACCGGCCCCGGCACTTCACCGCGTGTTACGCGCGCGGCTTCTCGCGCATCTCGTACGTCGCGATGACGTCGTCGATCTTGATGTCGTTGTAGTTTCCGAGGTTGATACCGCCCTCGAAGCCTTCACGAATCTCGGTGACGTCGTCCTTGAAGCGGCGCAGACCGTGGATGGTGAGGTCCTCGGCGATGACCTTGCCGTCGCGGAGGAGTCGCGCCTTGGTGTTGCGCTTGACCTCGCCCGAGCGGATGAGGACACCGGCGATGTTGCCCAGCTTGGACGAGCGGAAGACCTCGCGGATCTCCGCCGTGCCGAGCTCGACCTCTTCGTACTCCGGCTTGAGGAGGCCCTTGAGCGCCGCCTCGATCTCCTCGATCGCCTGGTAGATGACCGAGTAGTACCGGACGTCGACGCCCTCGCGCTCCGCCATCTGCGCGGCACGGCCGGCCGCACGGACGTTGTAGCCGATGACGATGGCGTCGGAGCCCATGGCCAGGTCGATGTCCGACTCGGTGACCGCACCCACACCGCGGTGCAGGACGCGGATGTCGACCTCTTCGCCGACGTCGAGCTGGAGCAGCGAGGCCTCGAGGGCCTCGACCGCACCGGACGCGTCGCCCTTGATGATGAGGTTGAGTTCCTGGACGAGACCGGCCTTGAGCACCTTGTCGAGGTCCTCCAGGGACACCCGGCGGACGCGCTTGGCGAAGGCGGCGTTGCGCTCACGCGCAGCGCGCTTCTCGGCGATCTGACGGGCCGTACGGTCCTCGTCGACAACGATGAGGTTGTCGCCGGCACCCGGCACGTTGGTGAGACCGAGCACCAGGACGGGAGTCGACGGGGTCGCCTCCTCGACGTTGTTGCCCTTGTCGTCGAGCATCGCCCGGACGCGGCCGTACGCGTCGCCGACCACCACGGTGTCGCCGATGCGCAGCGTTCCGCGCTGGACCAGGACCGTCGAGACGGCACCGCGACCACGGTCGAGGTGCGACTCGATGGCGATGCCCTGCGCGTCCTGGTTCGGGTTGGCCCGCAGGTCGAGCGAGGCGTCGGCCGTGAGGATCACGGCCTCCAGCAGGGAGTCGATGTGCAGACCCTGCTTGGCGGAGATGTCGACGAACATCGTGTCGCCGCCGTACTCCTCGGCCACCAGACCGAACTCGGTCAGCTGACCGCGGACCTTGACCGGGTCCGCGCCCTCGACGTCGATCTTGTTGACCGCGACGACGATCGGGACGCCGGCGGCCTTGGCGTGGTTGAGCGCCTCGATCGTCTGCGGCATGACGCCGTCGTTGGCCGCGACCACGAGGATCGCGATGTCGGTCGACTTCGCACCACGGGCACGCATGGCGGTGAACGCCTCGTGACCCGGGGTGTCGATGAAGGTGATCTTGCGGTCCTCGCCGTTGACCTCGGTGCCCACCTGGTAGGCACCGATGCCCTGCGTGATGCCACCGGCCTCGCCCGCGACGACGTTCGTCTTGCGGATCGCGTCGAGCAGTCGGGTCTTACCGTGGTCGACGTGACCCATGACGGTGACGACCGGCGGACGGGAGACCAGAGCCTCTTCGCCGCCCTCGTCCTCGCCGAACTCGATGTCGAAGGACTCGAGGAGCTCGCGGTCCTCCTCCTCCGGCGAGACGATCTGAACGGTGTAGTTCATCTCCTCGCCGAGCATCGTCAGCGTGTCGTCGGAGACGGACTGCGTGGCCGTGACCATCTCACCGAGGTTCATCATCACCGCGACGAGCGACGCCGGGTTGGCGCCGATCTTCTCGGCGAAGTCGGTGAGGGACGCACCGCGCGACAGGCGAATGGTGTCGCCGTTGCCGCGAGGCAGCATCACGCCGCCCACGGACGGGGCCTGCATGGCCTCGTACTCCTGGCGCCTCTGCCGCTTCGACTTGCGACCGCGACGCGCGGGACCGCCGGGACGACCGAAGGCGCCCTGCGTGCCACCACGGCCACCCGGACCGCCGGGACGGCCACCGAAGCCGCCGGGACGACCGCCGAAGCCGCCGCCACCGCCGCCGGGACCACCCGGACGACCGCCGCCGCCACCACCGGGACCACCGGGACGACCGCCGAGGCCGCCGCCGCCACCGCCGGGACCGGCCGGACGACCGGCGAAGCCCGGACGACCGCCGCCGCCACCACCGGGACCACCGGGACGACCGGCGAAGCCGCCGGGACCACGTCCGCCGGGACCGGGGCGCGGGCCGGCAGCGGGACGCTGCGGCATCATGCCCGGGTTCGGACGGTTACCGCCGGGCGCGCCGCCCGGACGGGGAGCCTGCGGACGCGGCATCCCACCGGGGGTGGGACGGGCGCCGCCCTGACCCTGCGGGCGCGGGGCGCCGCCCGGGCCGCCCTGCGGACGCGGGGCGCCCGGAACGGCACCGGGGCCGCCGGGACGCGGGGCACCGCCACCGGGACGGGGCGTCTGCGGACGCGCCATGCCGGTGGAGCCGCCGGAGGTGAAGGGGTTGTTGCCCGGACGCGGGCCGGCCGGACGCGGGGCGCCCGGACGCGGGGCCTGCTGGCCGGGACGGGGGGCCTGCTGACCACCCGGACGCGGGCCGGACTGGCCCGGACGGGCACCGGCGGCCGGGCGCTGCCCGGACGGGGCACCACCGGGACGCTGACCGGCGGCCGGGGTCGCCGGAGCGGCCGGCGGCGCGGTGAACTCCGGGTTGGTCGGAGCCGGGGCGGCCGGCGCCGGCTTCGGC
>NZ_BNBS01000141.1 GCF_014656075.1 Streptomyces hydrogenans | reverse complement strand
GGCGCGGGTACGGAGACGGGCGCGGGCGCCGGTGACGCGGCGGCGGCCGGGGCGGGCGCCCCGGGCGGCCGCGTCGCGCCGTCGAGCCGGCCGGCCAGGATCGCCTCCTGGAGCCGGCGCAGCTCCTCCCCCGGCTCGATGCCGAGTTCGTCGATCAGCTCGCGCCGGCCGCGCCGGTAGACCTCCAGCGCCTCCGCCTGACGGCCCGAGCGGGACAGCGCGACCATGAGCTGGGCGCGGAGGCGTTCGCGCAGCGGGTTCCGCATGACCAGGTCGATGAGGCGCGCCACCAGCTGCTGGTGCAGGCCGAGGGCCAGCCGGGCGTCCACCCACTGCTCGACGACGGCCAGCCGCTGCTCGTCCAGTCGCGCCGCCGGTGCCTGGAGCAGCGTGCTGGTGATGCCTCCGCCGAAGCAGGCGGACCCGCGCCAGAGTCCGAGCGCGGTCTCGAAGGCGGCGGCCGCCTCGTCGAAGCGGCCCTCCTCCGCGGCGGTGCGTCCGGCCGCGGCGGCCCGCTCGAAGACCTGGAGGTCCAGCTCGTCGTCGCCGACGTGCGCGAGATAGCCGGGCGATCTGGTGCGGATGACCTCGTCCAGCCCGACCTTCGCCATCGAGGCGCGGACCATGGAGACGCAGATCTGGATCTGGGCGCGCGCGGTGGGCGGTGGGGCGACGCCCCAGACCGCGTCCACCAGCCGGTCCGTCGGCACGATCCGGTTGGGCTCCAGGAGCAGCACCGCCAGGACGACGCGCTGACGCTCGGCGGTGATCAGCGCCGGGCCCCCGGGGCCGGCCACTTCCAACGGCCCGAGTAAACGAAAGCGCATGACCGTCCTTCACATCCGCGACACAGTTCCCGCCGGTCAGCTACGCAGCGACCTCATATCTACCCAACACGATCGGCTGTGTCCAGAGAGCGTGGAATCCGAAGTGACCGGAGGGGGTGCGGCGGATGCGACGGAGGGATTAACGGCGGGTTCCGAGAAGGATTCCGAGCCATTTTGTCGGAAATTCGACGGCGGAATGGAATGCGGCGGCGGGGACGGCGCGCGGACGCCGCCCCCGGACCCGGCGGAACGGCGTCCCCGCGCCCGGCGGGCCGTCCCGCCCCGCTCAGCGGCGGTGCGCGTCGGTGAGGTCTCCCAGCGCCGGGCCGCCCAGCAGCGGCGGCAGGTCCGCGCGCCGGCTGATGCGCAGCTTCCGGTAGGTGCGGGTCAGATGCTGCTCGACCGTGCTGACCGTGACGTGCAGCCCCTCGGCTATCTCCCGGTTGGAACAGCCGACCGCGGCCATCGCGGCCACCCTCCGCTCCGCCTCGGTGAGCCCGTCGCCGCCGTCCGGCCGGGCCGGGACCGCCGTGGGGCTCTCCAGCGCGAGGCCCCTGACCAGTGCCTCGGCGTGGCAGTCGGCGGCCACGATCACCGCGCGGCGCTCGGCCGCGGCAGCACGCCGGAACTCGCCCAGGGTCCGGTAGGCGCGGGCCAGATCGGCGAAGGCCAGGGCCAGTTCGTACCGGTCGCCGTCGTCGGACTGCAGCAGCTCGGCCGCCCGGCGCAGCAGCGCCGGCCGGTGCGCCGGGGCGCCGGCCCCGGCGAGGACCCGGGTCGCCGCGCCCCGGACCCGGTTCGGCGTCACCGGGAACAGGGCAGCCTGTTCCTCCAGCATCCGCCGGGCGTCGTCCGGACGGCCGAGGCCCAGGTACACCTCGGCCGCGTCGGTGCGCCACGGGATCAGGCCGGGCGTGTCCATCCCCCAGCGGCGCAGCGTGGCACCGCAGCGGCGCAGGTCCTCCAGGGCCATCTCCAGGTGCCCGGTGGCCAGTCCGAAGCGCGCCCGGGCGTGGAGGTAGAGCATGCCGTAGCGGGTCTCGGCCATGGCCTCCGGGACGCGGTGGTCGAGGTGGGCCTGCGCCTCGTCGTAGCGGCCCATCGCGGTGGTGGCCAGGATCAGGGTGCTCAGCGGAGCGCCGACGGTCACGCCCCAGCTGATCGCCGGCAGGGTGGCGAGCGCCTCGCTCGCGTACCGCCGGGCGTCGACGAGGTCGCCCCGGCGCAGGGCCGCCTCGGCCCGTACCGCGCCGAGCCGCGCCTGTCTGCCCGGCAGCCGGCGCGCGGGGGCGCCGTCGAGGAAGACGTCGCACCAGGCGGAGGCGCGCTCGGCCCGTCCGCCGTAGGTGAGGGCGAGGAGGGCGCTTTCGACGGTCTCGGTGGAGGGTTCGTCGGGCCGGGTGCCGTGGAGGACCCGCTGGGCCGCGCCGACCGCCTCCGGGTGGGGTCCCTCGGCGAGCACGGCGGCCAGGGCGGACACGGCCTGGAGGCGGCGGTCGGCGCTGACCGAGTGGGTCGGGGGCCGTCCGGCGGCGGGGCGCGGGCCGAGGGCGGCGAGGAAGGTCGGGTAGCTGTGCCGCAGCCGGCGCCGGGTGATCTGGAGTTCGGTGGCCGTCTCCGGGTCGGTGGGCCGCCCGGACGCGGCCAGCCGGCCGAGGACCTCCTGGGCCTGGTCGAAGCGGCCGTGCCAGAGCAGCGCCCGCACCAGCGTCAGCGCGTCGGCGCCGCGCAGGCGGCCCGTGCGGTGCGCCTCGACGAGTTCGCCCAGCCGGCCGCCGGACACGCCGGGGTTGACGCTCCACTCGGCCCGGATCAGCGCGGCGGTGAGGCGGGCCCGGCGGTCCGGGTCCGCGCAGATCAGCCGGGCCAGCCGGAGGCAGTCCACGGCGCGGCCGGCGGCGCCGTCGCGCAGGGCGTGGCCGGCGGCGTCCTCCAGGGCCGGCAGGGCCCACGGCTCGGCCGGCGCGCCGCCGTCGGCCGGGGCTCCGGCCCGCAGCAGGTGGTCGGCGATCGTCCCGGTGCCGGCGCCGCGTTCGTGGGCGAGGACCGCCGCCCGGGCGTGCAGCCGGGCGAGGTCGGCGGCCTCGATCGCGCCGGTCACCGCCTCGCGGGCGGCGTCGTGCCGGAATCCGTCCATGGTGAGCAGCCCGCCGGCGATCAGCGCGTGCACCGCCTCCGTGGTACGGGACGGGCCCAGGCCGGTCAGGGCGTCCAGGCCCTCCAGGTCGTCGAGCGTGCCGAGCACCGCGTAGCCGCTCAGCGCGCGGGCCAGGTCCGGGCGGCCCCGGCGCAGGCAGGACAGGACGGCCTCGCGGTAGCGGGGGCCCGCCTCGTCGCCGCCGAGGTGGTCGCGGACGAGGGCCTCGACGAGCAGCGGGTTGCCCCCGCTGGCGGCGTGCCAGTCGGCCGACCGCGCGTCGGCGACGGTCTCGCCGAGGTGCTGGGCGATCAGCCGCCGGACGCCCGCCGGGGACAGCTGGGTGACCTCGACGCGGTGGCAGTGGGGCTGGCGCAGCAGGTCGGCGCCGAAGCGGAAGTCGGTGTCGCAGCCGTGCCCGCTGTGGGTGAAGACCGCGAGCACCCGGGCGCTGTTGAGCCGGCGCGCGAGGTAGGCCAGGCAGATCAGCGAGGCCGGGTCGGCCTGCTCGACGTCGTCGACGGCGAGGTACAGCGGGCGGCGTTCGGCCAGGTCCAGCAGGACGGCGCAGAGCCCGTGGACGATGCCGGAGTCCACCGGAGCCGCGGTGTCCCGCTGCCGGGCGGCGCGCCCGCCGTCCTCGATGAGCGCCACGGCCCGCGCCCGGTCGCCGGGGTCCAGCGGCGCGCCGTCGACGAGTTGCCGCATCACCCCCAGGGGCAGGTGCCGCTCGTCCTCGGAGCCCAGCGCCGTCAGCGCGAGCAGGCCCAGTCCCGGGGCCCGGTCGGCGAAGTTGTGCGCCAGTACGCTCTTGCCGGCCGCCACCGGTCCGGAGACCAGCACGGCGCGGCCGTGCCCGCCCCGCGCCTGTGCCGCCAGGGCGGTCAACAGCGCCAACGGTGCTTCGCGCTCCACCAGTTCCACCGCGAACTCCTCCCATGGGTCAGTAGGGGGAAGACCATTACGGTCACCGACACGGGCCATGTTTCCGGCCGGGCTCATCGACCGGCTATCAGGGCGCTATCGGCTGCCGCGGAGGGGGAAATGGCCACGGCCAGGGGGCACCCCGCGAGGCGGGGTGCCCCCTGGCCGTGGCCCGGGTGCGGGTGGTTCAGCCGGTCTGGCTCATCGCGTCGACCAGGCTCTTGGGCCGCATGTCGACCCAGTGCTCGTTCACGTAGTCCAGGCAGTTCTGCCGGGTCGTGCTCGGCAGGACGACGGTCCAGCCGGCCGGGACCTCCGCGAAATCCGGCCACAGGGAATACTGCAGTTCCGCGTTGACCAGAACGCAGTAGGAAGCACTTTCATCCTCGAACGGATTACTCATGAGCCGTCGCACTCCTTTTTCGCTTCCGGAATTCAAAACCGCCCGTATTCTGTCCGCGCCCGTCCGCGGCTGACAACCCCTATGTCCCCGTACGCGCAGGGGTCAGCGAGGTCAGGACCGCGTCCACGGCGGCGACCGCCTTGTCCAGTTCGCCGAGCCCGATGGTCAGGGAGGGGCGGAAGCGGACGGCGCGCGGCCCGCCGGGCAGCAGCAGGACCCGGTGGTGGCGGCGCAGCCGGTCCAGGACCTCCCTGCGCAGCGCCGGGTCCGGCAGGTCGAACGCCCACATCAGGCCCAGTCCCCGTACGTCGCCGACGAGTTCCGGGTGGGCGGCGGCCAGGTCGGCGAGGAGCCGGCCGAGGTGGGCGCCCTTGGCCTCGGCGGCGGCCACAAGCCCGTCCCGTTCGATGATCTCCAGGATCCGGGTGGCGCGGACCATGTCCGCGGTGTTGCCGCCCCAGGTGGATCCGAGCCGGTCCGGCACGGCCAGGGCGCCGTCGGGCACCTCGTCCACCCGGCCGCCCGCCATCAGCCCGCACACCTGGGTCTTCTTGCCGAAGGCGACCACGTCCGGGGCGAGTCCGAGCCGCTGGTAGGTCCACGGAGCGCCGGACATGCCGCAGCCGGTCTGCACCTCGTCGAGGACGAAGAGCACGTCGTACGCGTGGCAGAGCTCCTGCATGCGCAGCAGGAACTCCCGGCCGAGGTGCCGGTCGCCGCCGGCTCCCTGGATCGGTTCGGCGATGAAGCAGGCGATCCGGTCGCCGCGCTCCTCCAGGTGCCGTCGGGCGACCTCGACCGCCGCGCGTTCGGCGCCGGGCTCCGGCACCGGGACGCGGGGCCAGGTCCAGGAGGGGAAGCGCGCGGTCACGGTCGGCGAGGTGTTGGTCAGGCTCAGGGTGTAGCCGCTGCGCCCGTGGAACGCGCCTTCCATGTGCAGGACTTCGAGGGGCGCCGCCGGATCGGCGCGCGGGCGCCGGTCCCGCCAGTCGAACGCCACCTTGAGGGCGTTCTCCACCGCGAGCGCGCCGCCGTCGATGAAGAACAGGTGCGGCAGGCGGGGGTCGCCGAGCACCCGGCTGAACGCCGCCGCGAAGCGCGCGTACTGCGCGGTGTAGATGTCGGAGTTGGTCACCTTGTGCAGGGCGGCACGGGTGAGTTCGGCCAGGAAGGCCGGGTCCCCGGTCATGCCGGGGTGGTTCATGCCCAGGGGCAGGGAACCGTAGAAGGAGAGCAGGTCCAGGTACTCCTCGCCGCCGCGGGCGTCGACGAGCGTGCTGCCCCGGCTGCGTTCCAGGTCCAGGACGAGGTCCAGGCCGTCCATCAGGACGTGCCGGGACAGTTCCTCCAGGGCGTTGTCCGCCGTGATCTCCACCGTCACCCCTCGTCACGTCCCGTCGCGTCGGTAGCGCCGCAGGTCCAGTTCGGCCAGGCTCGTCAGCACCGCGTCGGCGCCGGCCACTCCGGGGGCCCCGGCGGGCTCCCAGGGCACCGCCACGCAGCGGATGCCGGCGGCCCGGGCGGCGCGGACCCCCGGCGGGGAGTCCTCGACGGCGAGGGCGTCGCCGGCCGCGACCCCGGCGCGGGCCAGCGCGTGCAGGTACAGGTCGGGGGCCGGCTTGTGCCGGTCGCTGTCGTCGCCGGTCACCAGGAAGGCGAAACGGTCCCGCAGGCCGAGCCGCCGCAGGTGTTCCTCCACCCAGGCGGCCGGGCTGCTGGACACGATGGCGGCGCCCTCGGCGGTGTCCAGGAGCCGTTCCGCGCCGGGGCGGGCGGGCGCGGCGGCGCACCGGTCGGCGCGCCGCCCGCGCTGCCAGTCCCATTCGTCGTCGCGGACCGGCCGGCCCAGCCGGGAGGCCAGGTCGGCCAGGGCGACCCGGGCCCCGGCCGAGTTGCCGACCATCCGGTCCCGCACCGCGCCGTCGAGGGGGACCCCGAGCCGGTCGTAGAGGTCCTGCCAGGCCAGCAGCGCGGCCCGTTCGGTGTCGCACACGACCCCGTCGAAGTCGAGGAGCAGGAACGGCACGGGCATCAGTGGTCCACCGGTCCCCGGTCGGCGACGGCGAGCCGGGCGCAGTAGCGGGCGAGGGCGTCGGTCCAGTGGGGCATGGCGTGGACGAAGGCGGCCGCGCGGGTGCTGTCCAGACGGGAGTCGCGCGGCCGGCCGCCGACGAAACCGGCGTCGTCCATGGACATCGGCACCGGGTGGGCGGTGCCGAGGCGTTCGGCGAGGGCCATGCCCACCTGGTACCAGCTGGCCCGGCCCCGGTTGGCGATGTGCAGCAGGCCGCGGACGGCGAGGGCGCCGGGCAGCAGCCCGACCAGCGCGGACGCCAGGTCGGGGAGGTAGGTCGGGCTGCTGAACTGGTCGTCGATCAGGCGCGGCCGGCCGCCGTCGAGGAACTCCCGGGCGGCGGCGAGCACCTGGTCCAGGCGCGGGTCGGTGCCGCCGTAGAGCCAGGAGGTGCGTACCACGAGGTGGTCGGGGACCGCCTCGACGATCCGCTCGCCGGCGAGTTTGCTCAGGCCGTACACGCTGACCGGGTCGGGGATGTCGTCCTCGTTGTACCCGGCGGGCCCGGGGGCCCGGCCGTCGAAGACGTAGTCGCTGGAGATGTAGACGAGCCGGCTGCCGTGGCGCCGGCAGGCGTCGGCGACGTGGTGGGTGCCGCCGACGTTGACGCGGAGGGCCGGGCCGGGGTCCCGTTCGCAGGAGTCCACGACCGCGTTGGCGGCGGTGTGGACGACCACGTCGGGGCGGAAGTCGGCGATCGAGTCGCGGACGGCGGCCTCGTCGCCGATGTCGAAGTCGGCGAGGGACACGCCGAGGACGGGCCAGTCGGCGGTCTCCGGGCGGGCCGCGAGTTCGTGGCGCAGGGCGGTGCCGAGCATCCCGTCGGCGCCGGTGACGTAGACGCGCATCACAGGTGTCCGAACTCGGCGATCAGTTCGGCGACGGAGAGGCCGGAGGCGATCTTGTCGCGGATCACCCGTTCCCGGTCGATGTTCATCCGGGTGCGGTCGAGCACGTTCTCGGCGTCGTCGCGGGGGACGACGGCGATGCCGTTCTCGTCGGCGACCACGATGTCCCCGGGGTTGATCACCTGGCCGTCGATCACGACCGGCACGTTGACCTGGACCGGCTCGGTGCGGTCGTGCACGGCGGTGGGCGAGGGCCGGGGGACGGTGCTGCGGTACCAGACGGGGAAGTCCAGGTCGCGGATCTCGTCGACGTCGCGGATGGCGCCGTCGACGATGCCGGCGGCGAGTCCGATCTGCCGCGAGAGGGTGGACATCAGTCCGCCCCACATGGCGGTGCGGGTGGTGCCGTGGCAGGCGACCACGACGACGTCGCCGGGCCGCGCGCGGGTGAGCACGGGCATGCAGTCGACGAGGTCGTCGATGGAGAGGTTCACGGTGAGCGCCGGTCCGGCGATCTTGTGGTGGTGCTTGACCGGGAGCAGCCCGCCGATGGCGCCGACGCGGCGCCGGGCGTCGGTGACGAGGCAGCTGGGGCTGTACTCGGCAAGCACCGCGCGGAAGCCCTCGACGAGCTCCTCGGGCGGCCGGGTCAGTTCGTTGCGGACAGTTTCCACGGTGTGTCTCCCGTCGGTTCGGTGGTGCGGCCGCGGTCGAGGACGTCCGCGCCGATGAGCTGGGCCAGGTGGGGTGCGTCCATGCCGTGGGCGGCGAGGACCTCCGCGTCGGTGCCGCAGCGCGGCACGTCGGTGAGCCCGATGCCGCGGAAGCCGGCGCCGTCCCAGGTGCCCGTCTCCAGCAGCTGCCGGGCGATCAGGTCGGCCTGGCCGCCGCTGCCGTACTGGTGCTCGACCACGAAGGCGTGGCGGACGCCGGTGAGCAGTTCGTCCAGCCAGGTGGGGTCGATCCGGTTGTGCCAGGGCAGGTCCACCACGGTGAGTTCGACGCCCTGGGCGGCGAGGATCCCGGCGGCGCCCAGGAGCTGGGCGAGGACCACCGGTCCGGCGCCGAAGGCGACGGCGTCGCGGCCGGCCCGCAGGACGTGTCCCCGGCCGGGCACCAGGGGCGCGGGCGGCAGCTCCGCCAGTTCGGCGGGGACGACCTGGCTGGACAGCCGCAGGTAGACGCTGTCCGGGGTGGTCCGGCAGTAGCGCAGGGCGGCGTCGAGCTGGGCCGGGTGGGAGGGTTCCAGGACGGTCAGGCCGGGGACGGAGCCGAGTGCCGACACGTCGCGGACGGCCTGGTGCGAGTGGCCGGGTCCGGCGGGCAGCAGGCCGGCGAGCGAGCCGACGTAGACCACGGGCCGTCGTTCGGTGGCGTTGTTGTAGATGTGCTCGTTGGGCCGGGCGTGCAGGAAGCAGGAGAAGGAGTGGACGAAGGGCCGCAGGCCGCCCGCCGCCAGTCCGCCCGCCATCGAGACCATGTCCTGCTCGGCGATGCCGCACTCGACGAAGCGGTCGGGGTGGGCGTCGCGGAAGGGGATGAGCCCGGTGTCGAGGAGCAGGTCCCCGTCGAGCGCGACGATCCGCGGGTCCTCGTGCGCCGCCTCGGTGAGCAGCCGCCCGTACAGCTCGGGCAGGCGCACGCCGGACGGTTTCGCGGGGAGGTCCAGGGTGAGCGTCTCCGGTGCGAGGGGTGCCTGGCCGTGGCGCCGCAGGATCTCGTCGGCGGTGGCCGTCAGCTCCCGGTACGCGGCGTCGTGGTCCTCCGGGCTCGGGGCTCCGCTGTGGTGGCGGTAGCGCCATTCGCCGGGGGCCATCGAGGTCGCGGCGAAGGTGGGGCAGCCGCCGCCCTTCACCGTGTCGGCGACGATCACGACGGGCCGGTCGGGGTGCTCCTCGGCGCGCTGGGCGAACGCCTTCTCCAGCTGCCGGGGGTCGTGCCCGTCGCAGTGCAGCACGCCCCAGCCGGCGGCGGTGAACTTGCCGGTCAGGTCGCCGAGGTCGCTGACGTCGGTGACGTACGTGTCGGACTGGAGGCGGTTGTGGTCGACGACCACGGTGAGCTCGCCCATGCCGTACCGCGCGGCGCTGGGCAGCGCCTCCCAGTTCTGGCCCTCCTGCAGTTCGCCGTCGCCGGTCATGACGACGACGCGGGAGGTGCGGCCGGCCAGCCGGTGGGCGAGGACCAGGCCCTTCGCCTTGGAGATCCCCATGCCCAGGGAGCCGGTGTTGAAGGGCATGCCGGGGGTGCCGACGTCGGGGTGTCCGGGCAGTCCGCCCAGCCGCCGCAGCCGGTGCAGCCCGTCCTCGTCCAGCCGTCCGAGGGCGATCATCGCGGCGTACAGGCCGGGGGCGTCGTGGCCCTTGGACGAGAAGTACACGTCGCCGTCGGGTTCGAACGGCCGGTCGAGTTCTTCGAGCAGCAGCCAGCTGACCACGTCGGCGGCGCTGAAGCTGGACCCGATGTGACCCGACCCGGCACGGGTGATCATGTAGAGGGTGTTGATCCGGGACATCGCCGCGAAGGCGAGGGCCCGGTCGTACGGGTCGTCGACGTGGCCCAGGACGCGCGCGAACTCGGTGCGCGGGATCCAGGCCAGGGACCTGTCCATGGCTTCTCCTCGGGGGTGGGTCGGGGTCACCAGCAGCCGTACCCGCCGTCCACGGCGAGTTCGGTGCCGGTGACGTAGCGGCTCAGGTCGGAGGCGAGGAACAGCAGCGGTCCGGTGAGGTCCTCGGCGTGGGCCATCCGCCGCAGCGGCACGCGGGCGTCGAACTTCGCCCGGAACACCGGGTCCTGGGCGCCGAGCACACCGCCCGGCGACAGGGTGTTGACCCGCACTCCGGAGGGGCCCCACAGCGCCGCGAGGTAGCGGGTGAGGGAGGCGACGCCGGCCTTGGACATGCCGTAGGCGGGCGGTTTCAGGAAGGGCGGTTCCACCGGCAGGTGCTCGTACATCCGCGGGTCGGGGGCGAGGCCGCCGTACATCGAGCCGATGTTGACGATCGAGCCGCGGCCCCGCCGTGCCATCCGCGAGCCGAACACCTGGCACATCCGCAGGGTTCCCTGGGCATTGACGGCGAGGACGCCGCCGGACACCTCGTCCGGGATGTCCTCGAAGCGCCATCCGGTGCCCTCGGCCGACGGCGGGCTGTCGACGCCGGCGTTGTTGACCAGGACGTCCGGCTCGCCGGCCAGGTCGAGGCAGGCGTCGAGCGCACGGCGCAGGCCGGCGGTGTCGGTGACGTCCGCGACGAGGGTGGCGAACCGCTTCGGATCGTGCGCGTCGACCACCGCCGCCAGTTCCGGCCCGCCGGTCTCCCGCACGTCCAGGCCCACCACGTGGGCGCCGGCGCCCAGCAGGGCGTCCACCCACACCGGGCCGAGCCGGCCGTGCACCCCGGTCACCACGGCGACCGAGCCGGTCAGGTCAATCGCGGCCGGCATCGGCGTCCGCCAGGGCGTCCAGGGTGATGTCGGCGTCGGCGGGCAGCGCCCGGCCCAGGTGGCGGCCGACCACGTCGGCGAGCCGGTCGGGGGTCAGCCCGTCGCCCGGCGACTTGATCGCCACGTCCTCCAGGGTGAGCCGGTGCCCGGCGGGCAGGTCGCGCTGGGCGACGAGCTTCTTGCCCATCTTGTTCATCGCGGGCCGTTCGCCGTCCAGGACCTCCTTGGCCGGGCCGCCCAGCGAGCGCCGCACCCGGCGCAGCCCGTCGACCATCTCGGCCAGGTCGGGCTGCTCCATCGAGAAGGCGTGGTCGCTGCCGGGGGCGGTGCGGTCGAGGGTGACGTGCTTCTCCACCACCCGGGCGCCCAGGGCGTACGCGGTCCAGGCGGCCCAGGGGCCGAGGTCGTGCCCGGAGAAGCCGACCACCGTCTCGGGGAACTCGGCCCGGTAGCTCCCCAGCACCGCGAGGTTCAGCACCTCCGGCTCGGCCGGGTACATCGCCGTGCACTGGAGCAGCACCAGGTCGGGGTTGATGGGCAGGACGGTGCCGGCGGCGCGCCGGACGGCCTCCATGTCGGCGCCGCCGGTGCTCACGATCAGCGGCTTGCCCGCCTTCGCCGCGTAGGCGAGGAGGGGCGTGTTCCTGATGTCGCCGGAGGCGATCTTGATCGCCGGGACCCCCAGCTCGGCCAGGAAGTCGACGCTGGCGAAGTCGAAGGCGGTGGCCATGAAGTCGACGCCCAGCTCGGCCGACAGCTGCTGGAGGTGGGTGTACTCGGCGGTGCCGAACTCCAGGAACTCGCGGTGCGCGCCGTACGTCGGGCCGAAGCTGTTGCGCCCCGTGTAGGGGGAGTCGAACATCGCGCGGGTGAACAGGGAGCGGTTGTCCCGCTTCTGCAGCTTGACCGCACTGGCGCCGGCCGCGGCGGCCTGCCGCACCAGCTCCTCCGCCTTGCCCAGGTCGCCCTCGTGGTTGTGGCCGATCTCGGCGATCACATAGGCGTCGGTCTCGTCGGAGATCGTCCGACCGTTTACCGTCAGCGCTCTCATCGTTCTCAGGTCCTCTCCAGAAGATCGGTCACCAGCGAAGCGAACCGGTCCAGACCGAGGTCGATCTCCTCCGGCGTGAGCGAGCTGCAGGACAGTCGCAGCTGCCGCAGACCGCCCCCAGCCGCGTAGAAGTGGTGCATGGGCGTCCAGATGACCTTGTGCCGCTCGGCCGAGTGGGCGAGCAGCGCGTCGTCGGCGGTGAACGGCACCGTGACGACGAGGAAGAAGCCGCCGTCCGGGCGGTTCCAGGTGACGGGGGACGGCCCCGGGAAGCGCGCGGCGAGCCCGTCGAGCAGGTGCCGCAGCTTCTTTCCGTACCGCGCGGTGGCGTCCCGGTTGGTCTCGCGCAGCGCGAAGCCGCTCTCCAGCAGCCGGCCGCCGATGACCGCCTGGGCTATCGGCGGGGTGTTGACCGTGATCATGCTCTTGATCTTGGAGAGCTCGTCGGCGAGGGTGCCGACGGTCCTCCCGTCCCGGACGACCGGCTGGTCCGCCACGACGTAGCCGATGCGGGCGCCGGGCAGCGCGGTCTTGGCGTACGAGCCGAGGTAGATCACCCGGTGGCCCTCGTCCAGCGACTTGAGCGTCGGCTTCGGGGGGATCCCGTCGCCGAAGAAGCCGTACGGGTTGTCCTCGATCAGGAGGATGTCCAGTTCGGCGGCGAGGTCGAGGAGGCGGCGCCGGGTCGGCACGTCGAGGCTGAGCCCGGTCGGGTTGGCGAAGTCGGGGACCAGATAGCAGGCGCGGGGCCGCAGTCCGGCCTCGCGGGCTTCCCGCACCCTGGCCGCCAGGTCGTCCAGGTCGATGCCGCCGGAGCCGCTGTCGACGGGGACGACCGGGAGGTCGACCAGCCGGGCCGCGCCGGTGATGCCCACGTAGGCCGGCGAGGTCGCCAGGAGCACGTCGCGCTCGTCGGCGCGCAGCGCCCGCAGCACCAGGACCATGGCCTCCTGGCAGCCGACCGTCACCACGATCGACTCCGGGTCGGCGTGGATCGACTCGTCGGTGGCGAGGTTGCGGGCCACCAGGTCCTGGATCACGCCCTTGGTCCTGCCGTACTGGTAGAGCCGGGTGCGGGCCGCCTCCGCGCCGCCGGGCGCGCCGCCGGTGACGTGCGCGGTCCAGGTGCGCAGGTACCGGTGGACGTCCTCGATCGCGAAGTCGCCCGGGTCGGGCCGGCCGGCGGCGAAGGACACCGCGTCCGGGTACCGTTCGGCGACCTCGTTGAGCAGGTTCATGGACAGCAGCGCCGGATCGGACAGCGAGCCGTGCAGGTCGGCCAGGTCCATCACCGCCCCGGGCCGTGCGGTCCGGGCGTGGGACGCTTCGGTCATCACGCCTCCCGTTCGTTCGTGCCGGGCGCCCAGCGGACGCCGAGCCGTCCGGCCGCGGCCACGTCGGGCGCCCCGGCCAGGGCCATCGCCGCCCGCAGTTCGGTACGGAGCAGTTCCAGCGCCCCGGTCACCGCGGGCTCGCCGCCGGAGGCCAGGGCCCACAGGACCGGCCGGCCGAGCAGCACCCCGGAGGCGCCGAGGGCCAGGGCGCGCAGCACGTCGGTGCCGCCGCGCACCCCGCTGTCGAGGAGCAGTTCGCACGCGTCGCCGACCTCGTCCCGGATCGCGGGCAGGGCCAGGAGGCTGGGGACGGCGCCGTCCAGCTGGCGGCCGCCGTGGTTGGAGACGACCAGGCCGTCCGCGCCGAGGTCCACCGCGCGCCGCGCGTCCGCCGGGTCGAGCACGCCCTTGAGCACCAGGGGCAGGCGGGTCCGGCGCCGGACCCACTCCAGGTCGGACCAGGAGAGCGTGGGGTCGATGACGGCGGCCGCGTGGCCGCCGACGCTCTGCCCGGCGCCGTGCTGGGCGGCGGCGAGGTTGACCGGTGCGGCATGGGCGGGCACGGCGAAGCCGTTGCGCAGGTCGCGCAGCCGGCGGCCCATGAACGGCACGTCGACGGTGAGCAACAGGGCGCGGGCGCCCAGCCGTTCGGCCTCGTCGATCAGCCACTCGGTGCGGGCCCGGTCGCGGAGCCAGTACAGCTGGAAGAACAACGCGCCGCCGTCGGGGGCGAGTTCGTCCAGGGGGCGGGCGGCGAGGGTCGCCGCCGTGAAGGGGACGCCGGCCGCGGCGGCGGCGCGGGCGACCGCGGGTTCGCCGTCCGGGTGCACCAGCGAGTGGAAGGCCATCGGGGCCACGGCGACGGGCATCGACGCCGGCGCGCCCAGCAGGGTGGTCGCGGTGTCCGCGGCGGCCGTCCCGGACAGCACGCGGGGCACCAGGTGGCAGCGGTCGAACGCGGCCCGGTTGGCGCCGAGCGTCGACTCGTGGCCGCTCCCGCCGGCCACGAAGTCGTAGACCTCGGAGGCCAGCACGGCCCGGGCCCGGTCCTCCAGGTCGTCGAGGGTGAGCGGATCCGCCGCCGGGGCGGCCCGCCCGCCGGTCACGCCTTGTCCTGTCGCTCGACCGCCTCGTACAGCTTGCGGATGTTGTTGCTGCCGAAGGTGGTCGCGCCGCGGCGCTCGATGACCTCCATGAAGAGGGTGCGGCGCGGGTGCTCGGAGCGGGTGAAGATCTGGAACAGCTCGCCGTCGTGGTCCCGGTCGGCGAGCACGCTGTACTTGCGCAGCTCCGCCACCGGGTGCCCGGACCCGCCGAGCCGCTCCTCCAGGTTCTCGTAGTACGTGTCGGGCGTGGCCAGGAACCGCACGCCGGCGTCGCCGAGGTCGGCGACCGCGTCCACGACGTCCGGCACCGCGAAGGCCAGGTGCTGCACCCCGCTGCCGCCGTGCTTCTTCAGGAAGTCGTCGATCTGGCCGGGGACGGCCCCGCTCATGGGCTGGAGCAGCGTCAGCGTCACGCCGCCGCCGGGGCTCTGCACCACCTTGGACTGCATGGCCTGCGCGCCGACGTGGATGTCCTCCTCGAACACCACGCGCCAGCCGAGGACCCGGTCGTAGAACTCGACCGTGCGGTCGAGTTCGCCGGTCTCCAGGCAGACCGCCACGTGGTCGACGCACAGCAGGTGGCTCCGGGCCGGGCCCGTGGTGCCGGCGCCCGGCGCCCGGTCGGCGGCGGGCACCGGGGTGATGCCGGGCAGCGACCAGGGTTCGCCGGCGGGCCGGCTGACGAAGGTGTGCGTCACGTCGCCGAAGGCTTCGAGCACGGTGGGGTCCGGCGCGTCCACGCTGAGGGCGATGTCGCTCACGCCGTCGCCGTGCCGGGCGGTGTAGAGGGTGGCCGGATGCTCGTCGGTGCGGCCCTCGAGCAGCAGCAGGACGACGTCCCGCTGCCGCACCGCCACGGCGGTGAACTCCGGGGTGTCCCCGGCGGCGATGACCTCGAAGCCGTAGCGCTCGACGAACTCGGCCGCACGGGCGCGGGCGTCGCCGACGGAGAGGGTGATGTGGTCGATGCCGGCGTCGACGGCGTGCTGATTTCTGGAAAGGGGTGCGGACGACACGAATTCCCCCAGGGCTCGATAATCGGTTTCAACGACGGGAAGAAGAATTTCCGGATCCCGGTACCGCGACGAAATGGACGCTATGGACGGACGTCGGGGAATGTCAACGAATCCCTGCCGGGAGGCGCCTGACAGTACGGAACACACCTGTCCGCACCTGGGTGCCGAGGGTGCCCCTATGGGGTTCGTAGGGGTTGCCGGAGCCTGCGCCGCGGGTGAATATGCGTGCGATCGAAGCTGCGGAAAAGGAGCGGTACGTGCTGATTCATCAGGCACTCGACGAACGCGCGGCACAATATGGCGACCACATTGCTCTGATAGACGAAGAAGGCCCGGTCACCTATTCCCGGCTGGTCGCGGAGGCCGATGCGCACGCCGCCGCGCTGGCCCGGGCGGGGGTGGGACCGGGCTGTCTGGTGCCCGTGCGGATCGCCCGCTCGGCCCGGATGGCGACCCTGCTGCTGGCCGTCCTGAAGACGGGCGCGGCCTACTGCCCCATCGACGTGAAGTGGCCGGACGAACGGGTCCGGGAACTCCTGCGCCTGCTGCGGGCCCCGGTGTTCGTCACGGACACCCCGCTCGCCGGCGCACCGTGCTGGACCCCGCCGGCCGTCCCCGAGCCCGGGGCACCGGCGCTCCGGCCGGAGCCGGCCGGCATCGGGCCGGACGACCCGGCCTGCGTCTTCTTCACCTCCGGAAGCACCGGCACGCCCAAGGGCGTGGTGACCCCGCACCGGGCGGTGCTGCGGCTCTTCGACCGCGGCCCCCTGGCGGCCTTCGGCCCGGGCCGGGTGCTGCCGCAGCTCTCCCCCGTCGGCTGGGACGCCTGCGGGCTGGAGCTGTGGGGCATGCTCGGCCGCGGCGGCACCGTGGTGCTGCCCGACGAGGACCACCTGCTGCCGGACACCCTGCGCGAACTGATCGCCCGGCACGGGGTGAACACCCTCGTCCTGGTCGCGTCCGTGGTGAACCTGCTGGTGCGGCTGGACCCCGACTGCTTCCGCGGGGTCGACCTGATGTTCATCGGCGGCGAGCGGCTGGCGCCCGAGCCGGTGCGCGAGCTGCTGCTCCACCACCCGGGCACCACCGTGCACAACTGCTACGGCCCGGTGGAGAGCTTCGCCTTCGCGACCATGCACCGCATCCGGCCCGAGGACTGCGACCTGCCGCACGGCGTGCCCATCGGACGACCCGTGCCCGGCACCGAGGTCCACCTGGTCGACGGCGAACTGTGCGTCGCCGGCGCCGGGCTGGCCCAGGGCTATCTGCACGACCCGGAGCGCACCGCCGAGCGGTTCGTCACCGTCGACGTCGAGGGCGTGCCGACCCGGGTCTACCGCACCGGCGACCGGGCGGTGCGCGACGCCGAGGGCGTGCTGCACTTCCTCGGCCGCGCCGACCGGCAGGTGAAGATCCGCGGCTACCGGGTGGAGCTGGGCGAGGTGGAGAGCCGCGCCGCGGACCTCGCCGGCGTCCGCGACTGCGCGGCCGTGGCGCTGCCCGGGCGCGGCGGCGCGTACGAACGCCTGGCGCTGGCCTTCACCGGCGACGCCGACCCGGACCGGGTTCGCGCCGAACTGCGCGAACGGCTGCCCGGCCATCTGGTGCCCGATGTGGTGCGCCGCATCGACGCACTCCCCCACAACGCCAACGGCAAGGTCGACCACCGAGCGGTGGCGGAGCTGATGCGCGTCCCGACCCCAGGAAAGCGGATGACGATGACCACGTACACCGAGACCCCCTCCGCCCCGGCCGGCTCCACCGGTGCCGCCGGCGGCACCGCCGACCTCGCCGAGGTCACCGGAGCCGCCGAGATCACCGACCGGATCGTGGAGGACTACCTCACGCTCGTCGACGACAGCATGGTCGCGATCCTGCCGCACGCCCTGCGGATCGCCGTCGAACTCGGGGTCGCCGACGTGATGGACCGGGCGGCCGTCCAGCCCGTGGCGACCACCGCGGGCCTGATCGACGCGGACCCCGACGCCCTGGGACGGCTGCTGTCCGCCCTCGCCCCGGCCGGGTTCTTCGCCGGCGACCCGGACGGCGGCTTCCGGCTGACCGCGCTCGGCGCCCGGCTGCGCCGCGACGACCCGCGGAGCCTCTCCGCGTCCCTGGTCAACGCCGAGAGCCAGCTGGCCTGGCTCCGCGCCGCCGACACCTTCCGCACCGGCGCGGCGTCCTTCGACGGCGACGGCGACGGCGACTTCTTCGGAGCCAAGAACTCCAGACGCGGCGAGAACGTCGCGTTCCTGCGCCGCATGCGGGAGCGCACCGGCCGCCTCTACCGGCAGGCGGCCGAGGCCGTCGACTGGTCGGACTCGCGGGTGATCCTGGACATCGGCGGCGCCGACGGTTTCCTCCTCGGCGAGATCCTGTCGGTGGCCCCGCACGCGAGCGGCGTCCTCTTCGACCGGCCCACGGTGATCGACGAGGTGAACCTCCGCGGCGGCGTGCCCGGTTGCCGGGCCGTGCCCGGCGACTTCTTCGCCGCCGTGCCCACCGGCGCCGACACCCATCTGCTGTGCAGCGTCCTGCACGACTGGACCGACGAGCAGGCGGTGGACATCCTGCGGTCGAGCCGCCGCGCGCTGGCGGCCGGGGGCAGGCTCCTGGTGATCGAGATGCTGGTGCCGGAGGACGGCACCCCGCACGTCAGCCGCTGGAGCGACCTCGGCATGATGGTCCTCACCGGCGGCCGGGAGCGCGACCGGGCCGGCTTCGCCCGGATCCTGGAGGCGGCCGGCTACCGGACGCACCGGGTATCGGCCGTCGCCGGGTCGCCGTTCTCCGTGATCGAGGCGCGCTGACCGGCGATGGACATCGACCTGCTCACACCGGAGGTCTTCGCCGGGAACCGGCACCCGGACCAGCTCGCGGCCGTCCGCGACCGACCGGGCCTGACCTGGCACCCGGAGCCCGACGGCCCCGGGTTCTGGGTGGCCGCCCGGTACGACGACGTGCTGGCGGTGCTCGGGGACCCGGGCACGTTCAGCTCCCGCGCCGGCATCCGGATCGGCGGCTCGGACGAGGCGGCCCGGCTGGTCGCCGACCGCATGATGGTGGTCAGCGACCCGCCGCGGCACGGCCGGATCCGCCGCGTGGTCGGCGCGCCGTTCACCCCGGCGGCGCTGCGGCGCTGGCACGACCGGATCGTCGACGGCGTCACCGACCTGGTGGACGAGGCGGCCGGGGCGCGTACCGCCGGAGCCGCCGGAGGCCCGCCGGGCACGGCGGCCGGGCCGCTGGTCCTGGACGCCGTGGGGGACCTGGCGCAGCGGCTGCCCAACCAGGTCATCTGCGCCATGATGGACCTGCCCCGGGCCGACTGGCCGCTGATCGGCCGGCTCACCACCGAGGGCCTGGACTCCCCCGACCCGATCGACCGGCTGGACGCCAACGCCGAGATCTTCGGCTACTTCGCCGAGCTGCTCGACCGGCGCCGCGCCCGCCCCGGCGACGACCTGATCAGCGAACTGCTCGCGGCCGGCGGCGACCTCACCGACGAGGAGCTGATCCTCAACTGCAGCGGGGTGCTGACCGGTGCCAGCGAGACCGTCCGCTACGCGGCGGCCGGGGCCCTGCTGGTCTTCGGCGAGCGGCCCGCGCTGTGGACGGCGCTGCGCGCCGCGCCGGAACTGCTGCCGAGCACCGTCGAGGAGATCCTGCGGTGGACCAGCCCCGGTCTGCACGCGCTGCGCACGGTGACCCGGCCGGTGACGGTCGCGGGCACCCGACTGGCGCCCGGCGAGCGGGTGACCGCCTGGATCTGCTCGGCCAACCGCGACCCGGCGGTCTTCGCCGACCCGGACGTCTTCCTCCCCGACCGCGCCCCGAACCGGCACCTCGCCTTCGGCTGGGGCCCGCACGTGTGCGTCGGGGCCCGGGTGGCCCGGCTCGAACTGACCGCGCTGCTGACCGCGCTGATCCGCCGGGTGCGCGTGATCGCCCCGGCCGGTCCGCCGGTGTGGAGCGGCGGCAACTTCATCCATGGACTGACCAGTCTGCCGGTGCTGCTGAGCCCGGCGTGAGCCCGTCAAGGAGCTGATCGACGATGGGAACCACCGCAATCGCCGAGATCTGGCAGGAGGTCCTGGGCGTCCCGGTCGCGGACGACGACGACTTCTTCGCCCTGGGCGGCCAGTCGCTGGCCGCCATGGAGGTGGTGGCCGCGGTGCGCCGGCGCCTCGGGATCTCCGTCCGGGTCCGGGTGCTGCTCGAACACCCCGTGCTGGCCGACTTCGCCGACCAGCTCGCGCGGGCTGCGGAAGGGGCACCCCACCGGTCCTGACCACCGGGGCGCACGGGAACGGCGGGAGCGGACGATCCGCTCCCGCCGTT
>NZ_BNBS01000140.1 GCF_014656075.1 Streptomyces hydrogenans | reverse complement strand
GCCGATGGTACTGCAGGGGGGACCCTGTGGGAGAGTAGGACGCCGCCGAACAATCTTTAGCCTCAACCCCCGGACTCCGTCCGGGGGTTGAGGCATTTTTGCGTTCATACGAATCCTGGGGCGCTTCGCTTCCCTTCTCCAGGGGGCGGGCCTAGCGTCGGCGGCCGGCGCGACTGTCGGTCCGATCCCTAGGAGCTGTCTTGAGCACACGTCTCCCCCGACGCCGGGGGCGCGCGGCGGTCGTCACCACCGCCCTCGCCGCCTTACTCCTGGCGGGCTCGGCGCCTGTCGCCCAGGCCGACGAGATACCGCTCGCGCTCGGACACCGGCTGGTCGACCACTACGAAGGGGCCCCGGCCACCGCCCGACCGCTGCCCGGAGCCGGACCGGCCCAGCATCCGTACCTCGCCCCCAACGGGCGCAGCGGGATGCACGCCGACGGGGCCGGCAGCGGGACCCACCCGTACCCGGCGCCGCTCGGTCGGAAGCCCGAGGTCACCAGCGAACAGATCGCCCCCGTCGGCGGGGAGTGCGCGACCGCCACCTTCGACGCCGGCGGGCGGCTCGTCACCGTCTGCGGGACGTTCACCGGCTTCCTGCTGAAACTCCTCGACCCCCGCACCCTGGACACGCTCGCCGAGCACGAGCTGCCGCAGCGTTCCTCCACCGTCGAGGCCGTCACCCGGCTCGACTTCGGGAAGATCTTCAAGGACACGTCCGGCGGGGCCTACTTCTACCTGGACGACCGCGACCGGGTGGTCCTCGCCGACTCCCGGCAGCACGTGCTGCGGATCGCGCACGGGCAGAAGGCCGACGGCAGCTGGGAGTTCACCGTCGAGAACGACTGGGACCTCACTCCGCTGGTGCCGCACGACTGCGTCAGCTGGACGAACCTCTTCCCCGACGGCGAGTGCGACCCCGTCACCTCCGTGATGCCCGACTGGGACGGGCGGATCTGGTGGGTCACCCGGCTCGGGCGGGTCGGGACCGTCGACCCCGCCACCGGGACGCCGCGGGCGATCCGGCTCGACGGGGAGGAGATCCAGAACTCCTTCTCCGTCGCCGAGGACGGCGTCTCCATCGTCACCGACCACGCGCTGTACTCCTTCCGGGCCGGCGACGACGGGACGCCGGAGGTCGTCTGGCGGGAGGAGTACGACCGGGGGACCGGGACCAAGCCCGGATCCGTGAACCAGGGGTCCGGGACCACGCCCGACCTCTTCGGCAGCCGTGACGCGTACGTGGCCATCACCGACAACGCCGACGACCGGATGAACGTCCTCGTCTACCGGCGGGGCGCCGACGTGCCGGCGGAGGAGCGGCTCGTGTGCGAGGTGCCGGTCTTCCGGTCCGGGGCCTCGACCACCGACAACTCCCTGATCAGCTGGGGCGACAGCCTCGTGGTGGAGAACAACTACGGGTACGAGAACCCCTCGTCGCTCGGGTTCGGGCGCAGCGTCACCGGAGGGGCGACCCGGATCGACGTGCGGGCCGACGGCAGCGGGTGCGACGTCGTCTGGGAGAGCGACGTGCGGTCGCCGTCCACCGTGCCCAAGCTCTCCACCGCCAACGGGCTGCTCTACTTCTACGAGAAGCGGCCCAGCAACCTCGGGATCGACGCCTGGTACCTGACGGCCGTCGACTTCCGCACCGGAGGACGGGTCTTCTCGCGGTTCACCGGCACCGGACTCGCCTACAACAACAACTGGGCGCCGATCACGCTCGGGCCCGACGGCACCGCCTACGTCGGGGTCTTCAACGGGATCGTCGCCGTGCGCGACACCGCCTGAGGCCGGACGGAGGTGGCGCGGCGTCCCTCGGCCGGGGCGCCGCGCCGGTTCCGTACCCCCGGGCGGTCACACCATGGGCGGCATCTCGCCGACCGTCGTGCGGACGTCGATCACGGCGAAGGCGGCGCCCTGGGGGTCCAGGACGGCGGCGAAGCGGCCGAAGGGGCTGTCCATCGGGCCGAAGAGCTTGCGCCCGCCGGCGCGTTCGGCGGCGGTGACCGCCAGGTCGCAGTTGTCGACGGCGAAATAGATCTGGACGTAGTTCGGGACCTCCGGAGGGAAGTCGGAGGCGGTCATCCTCATGCGGCCGAGAAGGGGGTCGGCGCCCAGGTCGAAGACCTTGTAGTCCATGTCCTCGCCGGTCATCCTCTTCGTGTCGTAGCCGAAGACGCTGGTGAAGAAGGCGTCGGACTTCGCGGGCTCGCGCGTGAAGACCTCGGCCCACACGTAGGAGCCGGACTCCCCTTCGAGCTCGAAGCCCTCGTGGACGCCGGCCTGCCAGAGGCCGAAGACCACGCCCGACGGGTCCCGGGCGATGCACATCGCGCCGAAGTCGCCCACCTTCATCGGCTCCATCAGGATCGTTCCGCCCGCCGCCCTGATCTTCTCCGCCGTGGCGTCGACGTCGTCGGAGGCGAGGTAGAGACACCAGGCCGACTGGGGCGGGGTGTCGCCGCCGGGCATCGGCGGGACGACGGCGGCGACCGCCTTCCCGTTCTTGTACGCCTGGGTGTAGTTGCCGAACTCCGTCGCCGCCTCGCCGAAGGTCCAGCCCAGCACGTCGGCGTAGAACGTCTTGGCGCCCTCGGCGTCGGTGAACATCGCGTCGGTCCAGATCGGGGTGCCCTCAGGTCGTGCGGCCATGACGTGACTCTCGCTTCCGATCGGTGACGTTTTGCGTGGCTCGTGGCCCCTGCCCACGCTAGTCACGACCGGCCCGGGCCGCGCGGTGGCGCGCGGTCGGGCATCGGCGCGGTCGCGGGGGTCAGTGCGGGAGGCGGCTGAGGCCGTAGCGGTGGAACGGGGCCCGGGGGAGGGTCAGGTCGGGGCGCCAGGCCGCGAGGACCTGCGCGGACGGCAGGAAGAGGGCCGGCGGCAGTGCGTCGGGGGAGGTCCAGCGCCAGCGTGCGATCTTCGCGGGCTCGGCCACGGCGGGGGTTCCCTCGAAGGTCCGCACCACCGTGGCGGCCGTCAGCCGGGTCAGCCGCGACGAGGTCACCGTGTCGAGGAGCAGGCCGATCACCTCCACGTCGGCCGGCCCGGTGCGCAGCGTGGTCTCCTCGGCCAGCTCGCGGGCCGCGGCCTCCTCGATCGACTCGCCGGGCTCCACCCCGCCGCCCGGGAGCTCCCAGACGCCCGAGTGGTCCAGGCCGAGCAGAACCCGGCCGTCGCCGTCCAGGACGACGATCCCGGCGCCCAGCGCGGCGCTCGGGGTCGGTGGGCGGGTGTTGCGGGCGGCGGCCGCGGGATCGGAGGCGTACACGTCGGGCGTCATGCGCCCTGTCTACCAGGTGGCGTGGGTGGGACCACCGCCACCGGGCAGGCCGCGTGGTGGAGCACCGCGTGCGCCACCGAGCCCACCAGGAGGTCCGCGATGCGGTGGCGGTGGTGCCGGCCCACGACCAGGAGGGCCGCGTCGGCGGAGGCGTCGACCAGCAGGCCGGCCGCGTCGCCCGGCGCCACGGTCTTGACCAGCTTCACGTCCGGCCGGTGCTCGGCGAAGGGGCGCAGCCGGTTCTCCAGCTCGCGCCGGGCCTCGGACAGCAGCTCCTCGGTGTCGTCTGCGAGGGGGAGCGGCGGTGGCATCTGGAACGCCGGCGCGGGGGAGGCGGCCACCGCGGACGGGGTCGGCGGGAGGCGGAGCGCCGTCATGGCCTCCAGGGGTACGCGGCGGAGCGCGGCCGTCTCGAAGGCGAAGTCGATCACCTCGTCCGGGGTCTCCTCCGGGTGCAGGCCGAGCAGGACGCGGCCGGCGTCCGGGCCGCTGTCCAGGGACGAGGTCCTGGCCTCGTGGGGGACCACCACCAGCGGACAGGGCGCGCGGGCGGCCAGCGACCGGCCGGTGGAGCCGAGCAGGAGACTGGCGAAGCCGCCGTGGCCGCGTGAGCCCGTCACCAGGAGGCGGGCGCCGCGGGCGGCCTCGGGAAGGACGTCGGTGACGGTGCCGTCCAGGGAGGCGTAGCGCACGGGGACGGCGTGGCCGCGGTCCTCGACGACGGTCCGGACCGCGTCCAGGACCGTGTCGGGCAGCTCCGGCTCCGTGCCCAGCGAGGCGATCCGGGCCGCGCCCAGCTGGAGGGCGTCGGAGCGGACGTGAGCCACGACGAGCGGGGCGGCCAGCGCCTCGGCGGCGCCCAGGGCCCACGAGAGGGCGCGGAGACTGTGCTCGGAGCCGTCCACGGCGGCGACGACGGGCGGATCGCTCTCCAGGTTCATGAGGGAATGCCTCCCTCGTGCGGCGCCGCGCCACGCCGGTGGGTCAGGAGCGGATCAGGCGTCCTGCTCGCGGGCGGCCCGGTCGGCCTCGCGCTGGGCGTTGCGCTCCTTGATGCGGACGGTCTCCTTGCGGACGTCGGCCTGGGTGGCGCGCTCCTTGACCAGCCACTCCGGGGCCTCGGCCTTGATGGCCTCGATCTGCTCGGTGGTCAGGGCCTCGGTGATCCCGCCGCGGGCGAGGCCGGAGATGGAGATGCCCAGCTTGGAGGCGACCACGGGGCGCGGGTGCGGGCCGTTGAGCCGCAGCTCCTTCAGCCAGGCCGGCGGGTTCGCCTGGAGCTCGTTCAGCTCGGAGCGCGAGACGACACCCTCCTGGAACTCGGCGGGGGTGGCCTCGAGGTACACACCCAGCTTCTTGGCCGCGGTGGCCGGCTTCATCGTCTGGGAGCTCTGCTGCGTCGTCATGGGTCAAGGGTATCGAGGACCCGGACCTCCTCCGACCACGGTCGCCCTCCGACCTGCGCCGACGGGTCCGCCCGCGCGGGTGGGCGGCCCGGCGGCGGGTAATCTTGCGGGGTGACAGACTCCCCGCTCGCCCCCGCCCCCGACAGCACGTCCTTCCGGCTCGCCTACGTGCCCGGGGTGACGCCCTCGAAGTGGGTGCGGATCTGGGAGCAGCGGCTGCCCGACGTGCCGCTCAGGCTCGTGCAGGTCACGCCCGGCGAGGTCTGCGGGCTGCTGAGGGACGGCGGCGCCGACGCCGCGCTCCTGCGGCTGCCGGTCGACGGCGAGGACCTGAGCGCGATCCCGCTGTACGAGGAGACGAGCGTGGTGATCCTGCCCAAGGACCACCACTTCGCCGCGGCCGAGGAGCTGGCCCCCGAGGACCTGGCGGAGGAGCTGGTGCTGCACCCGCTCGATGACACCCTCGGCTGGGAGGCGCCACCCGGGCTGCCCGCGTTCCAGCGGCCCGAGACGACCGCCGACGCGGTCGAGCTGGTCGCCGCCGGGGTGGGACTGCTCGTCGCCCCGCAGTCGCTGGCGCGGCTGCACCACCGCAAGGACCTCACGTACCGCACGATCGACGGTGTGCCGCAGTCGCGGGTCGCGCTCTCCTGGCCGAAGGCCGAGGAGGCCCCCGACCTGGTGGAGGAGTTCATCGGGATCGTGCGGGGCCGGACGGTCAACAGCACCCGGGGGCGGCGCGCGGAGGCCCAGAAGGGGCAGAAGGCCGTGAAGGCCGCCCCGAAGCCCGCGAAGAAGGCGGCGGGGGCGAAGCCGGCCCGGTCCCAGAAGCCCGTGAAGCCCGCCAAGGGCAAGGGCGGCGGTGCCGCCGGGCGCGGCGGGAAGCCCCGCCGCGGGCGCTGAGCGGAGCCCTCGGCATACTCCTCCTGATGATCGACTGCCCGCTCCGGCGGGCGACGAGAGAACAGGAGAAGCCTTTGGCCGCCAGTTTCAGGACCGTCGTCGAGGTGGCGCCCGACCGGCTCGACGAGGCCCGGTCGATCGACCGGGTCTTCCAGGAGGCGATCGCCCCCGCCACCGTCAACTTCGACTTCGAGGCCATCCACCGGGCGGCCGCCGCCGTCCCGGACAGCACCATCGTCCGGATGGTGCGCGGCTGGGGCCTCAAGGAGTACGCGCCGCTGCTCGTCATGGTGCTCTCGCTGAAGGAGGCCGTCCGTCAGGCCCTGCCGGCCGAGTGCGCGGAGGCGGGTTTCTGGGAGACGGTGGAGCGGGAGCTGGTCGCCGCGTTCACCGGGATCGGGGAGCAGGAGGGGCAGCCGGGGCTGTCGTTCTACGAGGAGTCGCCGGAGCGCACCCGCTACTACCGTGACCTCTTCTTCGCCCTCCAGGACGACGGCGCGGGCGGGGCGCTGCACGCGCTCGCGTTCTGTGTGGACGTGACCGTCGAGCTGCCGAAGGAGCGGGTCCTCGGGCTCGGTCTGACGGACACGGCGCCGTTCACCGTCGGGCTCAACGCGATCGTGCTGCGGCGTCCGCTCGCCGTCGCCGCCTGATCCGGCACCTTCCGCCGGCCCGCCGTCCCGGGCCGGATCCTCAGTGGGGCCAGGGGCCGTAGTTGTCGCCCGTGCCGCCGTTCCCCTTCCCTCCGTTCGTGCCGTTCCGCCGGGCGAGGAGGGGCACCATGAACCAGCAGAGCGCCAGCCACAGCGCCATCACGACGACCAGCCAGAGCGCGAGGGCGTCGTCCAGCACCATCCGCATGATCAGCAGGAACGTCGACACCATCGTCAGGTAGAGCAGCACCAGGCCGACCAGCGTCAGGCGCGCCGCCCAGTTCACCGTCTCCGGTTTGAGCCGGCGTCCCGCCACCAGCCGGTGCACCGCGACCGGGGCGACGAGCGCCCCCGTGGTCGCCGCTCCCAGGAACACCGTGACCACGTAGATGGTCCGGTCGGTGGTGCCCAGCTCGGCGAAGCGCGGCTGGAAGACGACGGCGACCAGGAAGCCGAAGAGGATCTGGGTGCCCGTCTGGGCGACCCGCAGTTCCTGGAGGAGTTCGTTCCAGCGCCGGTCGGCCCGTTGCGCGGGACTCTCACCGCGGCCGTCGTCGTGCGGGACCCCTTGGCTGGCCATACGGGGCGAGTGCCCCCACGCTCGCCCCGTATGCCTTCCCGCTCGGGTGCGCCTTCTCCGCGCGCACCCCGTCCGTGTCGGCCCGGTCAGCCGACCGGGCCGCGCAGCCGGTTCCGGCGGGCGGCGGCGACCAGCTCGGGGACGGTCGTGAGCTTGACCCGGGGCCGGCCGGCGGCCGCGCCCCTGGCGCGTTCGGCGAGGCCGAGGGCGGCGAGGCCGCCGGCGTCCACGAGTCGGCCGCTGCGGCTGCGGGCGAGGCGGCCGAAGGCCCGCGCGGAGCCGGTCGGCTTCGGGAGGCGGCCGTCCACGGCGTCGGCGAGGAGGCTGCCGACGGTCTCGGCGGCGCAGCTCCGGTTGGCGCCGATGCCGCCGGAGGGGCCGCGCTTGATCCAGCCGACGACGTAGGTGCCGGTCATGCCGTCGACGCGGCCCGCGGTGTGCGGGACGGTGCCGGTGGTCTCGTCGAAGGGGAGTCCGGCGAGGGGGACGCCCCGGTAGCCGATGGCGCGGACGAGGAGGCCAGCCGGGATGTCGGCGGGGCCGTCGGGGCCGCCGGCGCGGACCGCGCGGACCGTGTCCGGGCCGAGGGCTTCGGCGGGTGCCGAGTGGAAGCGCAGGACGATCCGGCGCCGTCCGGTGTCGGGGCCTCGCGTCCAGTCGACGGTCTCGCGGGCCGTGCCCTGGAGGAGGGCGGCCTTGTCGCCGGGGGCGGCGGTGTCGATGGCCTCGGCGATCCGGGGGTCGTGGGTGTCGACGACGAGGTCGACGCCGGGGACGTGCCCGAGGGCGAGGATCTCGGAGGCGGTGTACGCGGCGTCCTCGGGTCCGCGCCGGCCGAGCAGCACGACCTCGCGGAGCCGGGAGCCGCGCAGGGCGGCGAGGGCGTGGTCGGCGATGTCGGTGCCGGCCAGGGTGTCGGGGTCGGAGACGAGGATGCGGGCGACGTCGAGGGCGACGTTGCCGGTGCCGACGACCACGGCCCGTTCGGCCGTGCCCAGGGAGACGGCTTCGGGCGCGGTCTCCGGGTGGGCGTTGTACCAGGAGACGAGGGAGGTCGCGGAGAGGCTGCCGGGGAGGTCCTCGCCGGGGATGCCGAGGCGCCGGTCGGACGGGGCGCCGACCGCGTACACGACCGCGTCGTGGTGGGCGGCCAGCTCCTCGGGGGTGACGTCCTTGCCGATCTCCACGCCGAGCCGGACGGTGGCCCGGGGGTGGGTGTGGAAGCGGGCGAGGGTGTCGCCCGCGCCCTTGGTGGCCGGGTGGTCGGGGGCCACGCCGTAGCGGAGGAGTCCGCCGGCGACCGGGAGCCGGTCGATGAGGGTGACCTCGGCGTTGGTGTGCAGGAGGAGGTCCTCGGCGGCGTACATGCCGGCGGGGCCGGTGCCGACGACCGCGACCCGGATCGGGGCGAAGTCGGAGGGCAGGGAGCGTCCGAAGGCGGGCTCGCCCCAGGGGTGGAAGGTGGGAGAGGCGAGCACGGGGGCGGGTTCGCGGCCCTCGTAGTGGGTGGCGTTGATCTCCTCGTACCGCTTCAGGGGTCCGGTGAGCCGGTCGACCGGGAAGATCGCGTCGACCGGGCAGGCGTCGGCGCAGGCTCCGCAGTCGATGCAGCTCTTCGGGTCGATGTAGAGCATCTCGGTGGTGCCGAAGTCGGGTTCCTCGGGCGTCGGGTGGATGCAGTTGACCGGGCAGACGGCGACGCAGGTGGCGTCGGAGCAGCAGGTCTGGGTGATGGCGTAGGTCATGTCGGCGGCTCGGCTCGGCTCGTCGGGGGCGGGTCAGAGGAGGTGGGCGCGCTGGTAGAAGCGGATGGCCGGGCGGGTCAGCATGCCGACGTCGCCGAGGAACTCCATGAGGCCGGAACAGCTGGCGCGGAGCCGGGCCTTGTAGTGCTCGTTGGCGGCCGCCTCGCGGCGGGCGCGCTCGGGGTCGAGGCCGGCCCGGACGTACACCTCGGGGTTCACCAGGCTGGTGATGATGTAGTACGCGGCGATGGCGACGATCAGGGCCTGGAGGTGGCGGCGGGCGCGGCCGGCGCGGGCGAGGTGGCGGCGGGTCTCGTCCCGGGCGAACTTCATGTGCCGGGATTCCTCGACGACGTGGATGTTGTTGATGGTGCGCACGAAGGGGACCACCCGCTCGTCGCGCATCCAGTCGCGCTGCATGACGTCGAGGACCTCCTCGGCGACGAGGATGCCGGCGTAGGCCGCCTCGCCGAAGCCGACGGTCTTCATGACCCGGCCGAGCTCCATGACGGCCCGCTTGGGGCGGTAGGCGGGGGCGCCGAGCTTCTGGGAGCCGCGGGCGAACATGATCGAGTGGCGGCACTCGTCGGCGATCTCGGTGAGCGCCCACTGGAAGCGGGGGTCGGTGTGGTCGGTGCGGTAGATGTCCCGCAGCACCATCTGCTGGAGGATCATCTCGAACCAGATGCCGGTGGAGGCGACGGAGGCGGACTCCTGGCGGGTCAGCTCCTTTTGCTGCTCCTCGGTCATCTCGTTCCAGTAGGCGGTGCCGTAGAGGCTGTTCCACTCGGGGCTCTGGCCGTGGAAGTCCTTGTCGAGGGGGGTGTCCCAGTCGACCTCGACGGCGGGGTCGTAGCTGAGCTTGGCGGCCGACCGGAGGAGCCGTTCGGCGACGTCGTCCTGGTCGTGGTTGTCCGGGCGAACGGTGCTGCTGGCCATGGTTGCGGCTCCCTGGGTCACGCGGTCGGCTCGTGGTCGTCCCTCGCTTGTTAGACACCGCGTCTAGCAAGCTTGTTAGACGGAACGTATAGCAAGGGGGTCGCGCGGGCTACCCCCCGGTACGGACTTTCTGGGCCGGGCACGCGAAAGGGGGCCGGAGCGCGGGCGCTCCGGCCCCCCTCGGGGAACCGTGATCAGCGGGCGGTGATCAGAAGGTCAGGTTCCAGGCGTCGATCTTCCCGGTGTCCGCGCTCGCGTTGTCGCTGACGCGGAGCTTCCAGACGCCGTTGGCCACCTCGGAGGAGGCGTTGACCGTGTACGTCTGGACGATGTTGTCGGTGCCGCTGCCGGTCCGGTTGTGCAGGTTGTAGACCGAGCCGTCCGGGGCGATCAGGTCGACCTTGAGGTCACCGATGTAGGTGTGCTTGATGTCCACGCCCACCTTGAGGGTGGCCGGCGCGTTGCCGGTCACGCCGCTGACGGTGATCGCGCTCTCGACGGTGGTGTTGTCGGGGACGGTCACGTCGGTGAGGTTCTCGAAGTACTTCCCGGGCGGCGGGGTCGAGCCGCCGACGGCCTTGAGGGCGTCCACCCGGCCCTCGCCGAAGAAGCTGTTCTTCGCCGTGGTGCCGGTGCAGCGGGCGTCCGACGGGCAGGCCAGGTCGGTGGCGTGCTCGCCGAGCTTGGCGCGGAGGTCGGCCGGGGTGTACGCCGGGTTGGCGCTGGCCAGCAGGGCGGCGACGCCCGCGACGTGCGGGGAGGCCATCGACGTACCGCTCAGCGAGGAGTACTTGCCGCCGGGGACCGTGCTGTAGACGGACTCGCCGGGCGCCGAGACCTCGATGACGTCACGGCCGTAGTTGGAGAAGGACGCCTTGGACGTGCCGCTGGTGCCGTTGGCGGCGACGGTGACCACGCCCGGCAGCTCGGCCGGGATGTCGAGGCAGTCGTTGGTGATCGTGCGGCTCACCGGCGTCGAGTCGTTGGGGCTCGACGAGTCGGTGGTCTTGTTGGCCAGGTCGACGTTGGAGTTGCCGGCCGCCGCGACCTGGAGCGAGCCCTTGCCGTCGGCGTACGCCTGGGCACGGCCCACGCCCTCCAGGATGGCCGCCTGGTCGAGGTTGTTCGGGCAGTTGAACTGCCACGGGTCCGTGTAGTAGCTGTTGTTGGTGACCTTGAAGCCGTGGTCACCGGCCCACACCAGGCCGCAGATGGTGTTCTCGGCGAAGAAGAGGGTGCTGCCGGGCTCGGCGATGCGCACCGAGGAGATCTTCACGCCCGGCGCGACGCCGATGGCGCCCTTGCCGTTCTTGGCCGCCGCGACCGTGCCGGCCACGTGGGTGCCGTGCTGGTCGACGTCGCGCCAGGCGCCGGCGCGGGTGTCGGCCTTGCCGTAGGCGCAGGAGACCGAGTCGGCGGCGTTGAAGTTCGGCGCCAGGTCCTGGTGCTGGTCGTCGACGCCGGTGTCCAGGATGCCGACCTTCACGGTGGCGGAGCCCGGGTTGACGGCCCACGCCTGGTCGGCCTTGATCTGGGTCATGTCCGAGCGCACGGGCTCGGTCGTCGGGGCCGCGGACTGCGCCGGGTTGGCGGGCAGCGCCGGGTTGTACGCGTCGGCCGGGACGTCCGAGGTGCGCGTCGCGCCGACCTTCTGCACGCCCGCGACGCCGCGCATCGTGGTGGCGAAGGAGGCGGAGGTCGAGTGGGCGACGACCACGCCGATGGCGTCGAAGGAGGAGAAGACCGAACCGCCGTTGGCGGCCACGGCGTTGCGGACCGCGGTGGTGTCACCGGGAGCGGTGATGACCAGGTAGGCGCGGGTCCCGGCGGCCCAGGCGGCCGGGGCCGCGGGCGCCTGCTGCGCGGCGCGGGCGTTCGCGGTGAAGGCCGCGAGCGGCTCGTTGTCGAGCGGGGCGGCCTGGGCGAGGGAGACCGGGCCCGCGAGGGCCAGGGTCGTGCCGAGGGCGATCGCCGCGATTCTCATCCGGCCGGATATGTGGGAAAACAATGCGTCCTCCGATGGCCCGGTGGCGCGGGTGGCGCCGGCCGGGCCCTGTGATGTGTGGGGTGGACGCAAGATCCCAGACGGGCGGGGCGGAGGGAAGGCTTCTGTCCGACAAGCCCGTTCGCGTAACAAAATCTTGACTTGAACATGTCGAAAAGGGGGCGGATTTCCTTCTCCGCCCCCTCCTCGCGCGACTACTTCGGGCGGGCGGTCACTTCAGGTACGGACCAGCCGTGCCGATCTTCCCGGGGCCGTTCAGGACGTACACCCGCAGGTTGCCCTTGCCGGGCGCGCCGACCGACAGGGTGCCGTTGGTGACGGTCCGCACGTCACCGGTGACGGCGTCGGTGTAGGTGCCGTTGGGGATGCCGTTGTAGGTGGCGCCGCCGGAGACCGTCACGAGGGCGAAGCTGTCAGTGGAGCCGCTGGTGTAGCGGCGCTTGAAGGCCATGCCGCCCGAGATGCCCTCGGTGGAGTACTGGCCCGTCTGGAGCGCGGGGATCGCCCGCCGGATCTCGTTGAGCCGCTGGACGTGCTTGACCAGGGGCTGCTGGAGGGTGGTCGCGACCTGGCCGCTCGCCGCGGAGACCTTCGAGAAGTCGGAGGCGGTGACGGTGCCGGCCACGTGGTCGCCGTAGTACGCGCGGCCGGTGGTCGCCAGCGGGCAGCTGGGCCCGCAGTCGATCTTCGCGCCCTTCTGGAACTCGATCTCGGAGCCGTAGTAGAGCGTCGGGATGCCGCGGAAGGTCCACATCAGCGACATGTTCTCGGCCCAGGCGTCGGTTCCGCCGGTGTACCGCTCGGAGGACTTGTTGGGGCCGTAGTCGTGGCTGTCGACGTAGACGACGTTGTACGTGGCGTCGTTGTAACTGTCGTCCGAGTCCTTGCCGTTGGAGAAGGCGTTCTGCGCGTCACCGAAGTTCATGTGCATGCGCATGTCGATGACGTTCATGCCGGAGAAGCGGCTGTGGTCGGGCGCGTGGTAGCTGTTGCCGTCGAGGAAGGCGTTGGTGGAGGTGGGCTGGTTGCCGGTGCCCTGCTGCTGCTCGTAGTCGTACATCTCCAGGGCGGCCTTGGTGTCGTCGGCGTCGTACTCCTTGCGCTCCTTCCAGGTGTAGAACTGCGCGGAGTGGTTGACCGACCCGCGGTTCCACTTGTCGTTGACGAAGGCCGCGACCTCGCCGAAGACGAAGAAGTTCTTCGCAGCCTCGGCGCCGTGCCGCTGTGCGACGCGCTCCTGGATCGCGGGCAGGAAGCGCCGGTTCCAGGTGGTGCGCGGGATGTGCACGGCGGTGTCGACCCGGAAGCCGTCGACGCCCATGTCGATGTACTTGTTGTAGGCGCCGATCAGGTAGTTCTGGACGGTCGCCTTCTCGGTGTCGAAGTCCGCCAGGTCCTCGTGCAGCCAGCAGGAACGGGAGTCCTCGCCCTCCCAGTTGCCGATCCAGCACTGGTGGTAGAGGCCCTTGGGGAACATGCCGGACGTGGGGCTCGGCCACTGGCAGTTGTAGACCGTGTAGCCCTCGGCGCTCTTGCCGCCGGTCGGCTTGCCCCAGTTGACGCAGGTGTTGCCGGTGGGCTCGGCCGTCGACCACAGGTCGCCGTTGTAGTACGACTTTCCGGACTTGGGGTCGACCGTCAGGCCGTCGTACTCGAAGCCGGGCTGCTTCTCGTCGTAGTACCAGCTCCACTGGGTGTCCCGGACGCCGTACACGGTCGGCGTGAACAGGCCCTTGGCGCCCCAGCGCGAGGAGTGGTTGTAGACGACGTCCTGGTAGATCTTCATGCCCTTGGCGTGGGCGGCGTCGATGAGGTCCTGGTAGGAGGCGCCGGCCGACTCCAGGCGCGGATCGACCTTGTAGAAGTCGTACCCGTGGTACCCGTGGTAGTCGTAGTCCGAGCGGTTGAGCACCACCGGGGTGACCCACACGGCGGAGAAGCCGAGGCCCTTGATGTAGTCGAGCTTCTGCACCAGGCCCTTGAAGTCGCCCCGGAACATCGGGTCGTCGTTGGCCGCGTTCCCCGACTTCACGTGCTGGCTGCCGCCCCGGTTGTTGGAGGCGTCGCCGTCGTAGAAGCGGGCGGTGAGGACGAAGTAGATCGGGTCCTTGCGCGGGTCGGTGCCGAGCGGCTTGCCGTTCGCCGGGGCGGTGGGCCTGTCGCCGGTGGTGGCGGTGGCCGGCGCGGAGGCGGCCGAGACGTTCCCGGCGGCGTCCACGGCCTTCACCGTGTACGTGTACGCGGTCCGCTCGGCGAGGTTCGTGTCGGAGAAGACCGTCGAGCCGACGTCCGTGACGACCGTGCCGGTGCTCCCGCCGGTACGGGTGACCTGGTACTTCGTCACGCCCCGGTCGTCGGTGGCGGCGTCCCAGAAGAGCAGGACGGAGACGCCGTCGGCGCTCGCGGTGACGCGGGCCGGGGCGGTGGGCGCCTGGGTGTCGGGCGGGGTGGCGGCGCACGGGTCGGTGGCGTTCGCCGTCACCACCCGGTCCCGGACGGTGGAGGTGCCGGTGCCGATCGTGTAGTCGGAGCCGCCGTTGTTGTCCCACACGCCGTTGCCGTTGTTGAAGGCCGCCTTGAGGGAGGTGGCGGTGGAGAGGTCCAGCTCCCGCTTCCACCAGCCGGTGCACGCCGCCGTCATGCCGAGTCCGGGCACGGCCGTCCACGCGCCGCCGGTCGGCTGGTAGTGGACGTTCACCGTCGACCAGCCGAGGGAGGCCGAGGAGTAGTACACCGTCGCCTTGTTGGAGGCGGGCGGCGGGGTGTCGGCGCACGGGTCGGAGTGGGCGACCGCGCCGTCCTTCACCGTGATGCTCCCGGTGCCGAGGGCGTAGTTCTTGCCCCCGTTGTTGTCCCAGGTGCCGGTGCCGTTGTTGAAGGTGGCCTGGAGCCCCGCGGCGGACCCGAGGCTGACGGTCTTCTTCACCCAGTCGGTACAGGCGGGCTCCATCGCCGTGCCGGGCACGGCGGTCCAGGAGCCGCCGTCGGGCGCGTAATGCAGGTTGTAGGCCGACCAGTTCCTGGTCTTGGTCCAGTAGTAGACCGTCGCGGTGTTCTCGGCTGCGGCCGCCGCCGGGACGGCGTCGAGGGAGGAGGGGGCCGGGCCGGACGGTGCCGCCAGCAGGCCGGTGAGGCCGGCGGCGACGCCGAGCAGCGCGAGGGCGCGCCCTCGCGGCCGTGTGCGGGTGGGGGTCATGCGGACTCCAGACGGAGGCGCGCCGGGGTGGGGGCCGGTGGTGAGGCGGGGATCGGCCCCCTTGGAAGCGCGTGCGGAAACTTGCGGAAAGTTCTTGCGTCGGCGGGAAGTTACCCCCGTGTGGCGCGCGCGTAAAGGGTCCGCGTCGAAGCGGTTCGCATCCTGAGATTCACGGCTGCTTGAGGTGGGGTGCCAGGAGCGTGTGCCAGGAGGAGTCGACGCGCCGGAACTCGGCGGGGCAGAGCGCGGCGCGGTCCCGGGGCAGCACCCCGTCCGGGTTGCCCTCGCCGTCCACCGCGTCGGCGAAGCGCGCGGGATCGGAGCCGTACAGCCAGCAGGCCCAGTTGAAGAAGCGCTGTCCGTCCATCGAGTGGACGTCGGAGTAACCGGCCACGCCCGGATCGCCGCCCTCGGACGCCTCCCACATCGCGCCCCAGGCGTTGATCGCGGAGATCGCGTAGTCGGCGTGCCGCTCGTCGCCGGAGGCGAGCAGGAGGACGGCGAGCTGGTCGACCGCGTCCTCCTCGCGGCCGGTGACGGGCAGGTCGTAGAGGTCGACGAGGGCGTGCCCGAGCTCGTGGAAGAGGACGCCGTTCGAGAGGCCGACGACGTCCTCGTCGACGGCGGCCGCCCGCTCGGCCGGAGTGCCGTCGGTGTCGACGCGGGAGAACACCCGCCGGGCGTCGTCGACGAAGCCGTAGCAGTAGGTGATCCGCCCGGCCTTCTCGTCCCAGTACGGGTTCGGGGCCTCGCAGCTCGCCGCGCGCAGCGGTACGTCCCGGGGCAGGGCGATCCGGGCGTCGGCGTAGGCGGCGGCGTCCTCCAGGACCCGGTGCGCGCGGAGGAAGGCGCGGGCCGCGCGGTCCTCGGGGGACCGGGGCGCGTCGTACGCCACGGCGAGCCGGCCCGTGCCCCGGGCGGGGGCGGACGCGGTGGAGGGGGAGGAGGGTGCCGGGGTGGCGGCGCAGCCGGTGAGCAGCGCCGCCGCGGCGAGCGTTACGGCGAGGAACCGGCCGGGCCGGATGCGGGCGGCGGCGGGCATCGGCGGCACCTCGTCTCGTGGGCGTCCCTGACGACGAGCCTCGCCGCAGCGGACACCGGGAGCGAGCCCGCCGCGCCGGACGGGTGAGGGGTCCCGGCGGGTCGGCCGCGCCGGACGGGTGCGCCGGGCGGCTCGGCCCGCGCCGGGCGGTGGGGCCCCTCGGGCGGTCGGCTCGCGCCGCGTGGGCGAGATCCCTCGACGGGTGGGCCCGTGCCGGGCGGGTGGGAACCCTCGGCGGGTCCGCCGCGCCGGGCGGGCAGGGGGTTCCGGCGGGTGGGCCCGCGCCGGGCCGCCCCTGGCCCCGCCGCCGCTCTCAGGTGCGGGGCCAGGGGCGGCCCTCCAGGCGTTCGATGTCGCGGTTGAAGCGCTCCAGGAAGTCGGCGAAGCGGATCACGTCCTCGGCCGGCCAGTGCTCCATGATCCGTTCGAGGCCGCCGATGTTGAAGGAGCGGTCGGCCTCCAGGCGGCGCTCGCCCTCCTCGGTGATGCGGAACTTGCGGGCGATGCCGCCGTCCGGGTCAGCGATCCGCTCCACGACCCCGGACCGCAGCATCGCCGCGGTCTGCCGGTTGAGGGTGGAGGCGTCGAGCCCGAAGGCGTCGGTGAGCTGCCCGATGGACATCGGCCCGTGCATGCGGATCCGGGTGAGGAGCACGTACGCGCTGCGGTCGAGCCCGCCGGCGCCGACGCGGGTCCGCGGGGCGTGGAGGTGCGAATGCCGGCTCAACAGCATCGTCTCGAACTCGACGCGGTCGGTGGCCGTCTCCACGGCCTCGTCCACGTCCTTCTCCACGGCCTTGTCCACGGGCTTGTCCATGGGGGCATTCTCCCCTGCGGCGAGATGATGTGCATCATACATAGCTTGTGCATCATGCAATTTATGTGCATGATGCACAAGCCTTCTTTCGTCACACCAGGGAGAGACCCGTGGACCGCGCCCAGACCGACGCACGCCCAGGAGGCGTCGTCGGCGTCCTCGCCTTCGCCGGCATCGTGGCGGCACTCATGCAGACCCTCGTGGTGCCGCTCATCGGCGACCTGCCGCGGCTCCTGCACGCCAGCCCCTCCGACGCCTCGTGGGTGATCACCGCCACCCTGCTCGCCGCCGCCGTGGCCACCCCCGTCGCCGGCCGCCTCGGCGACACCCTCGGCAAGCGGACCGTGCTGCTCGCCTCCACCGTCCCCCTGATCGCTGGCTCCGTCGTCTGCGCCCTCGCCGACTCCGTCGTCCCGATGATCGTCGGCCGCGGCCTCCAGGGCCTCGGCATGGGCGTCGTCCCCGTCGGCATCAGCCTCCTCCGGGACGTCCTGCCGCCCGAGAAGCTCGGCGGCTCCATCGCCCTCATGAGCGCCTCCATGGGCGTCGGCGGCGCCCTCGGACTGCCGTTCTCCGCCGCCGTCGCCGAACACGCCAGCTGGCGCGTCCTCTTCTGGGTCGCCGCCGCCCTCAGCGCCGTCGTCGCCGCCCTCATCTGGCGCCGCGTCCCGGCCGGCCGCCGCAACCCGAACCCCGGCCGCTTCGACCTGCCCGGCGCCCTCGGCCTCGGCGCCGGCCTCGTCTCCCTCCTCCTCGCCGTCTCCAAGGGCGCGACCTGGGGCTGGGGCAGCGCCACCACCCTCGGTCTCTTCGCCGCCGCGGCCGTCGTGCTGCTCGCCTGGGGATTCTGGGAGCTGCGCACCCGCGACCCGCTGGTCGACCTGCGCGTCACCGTCCGCCCCGTCGTCCTGCTGACCAACCTCGCCTCGGTGCTCGTCGGCTTCTCCATGTACGCCCAGTCGCTGGTCGTCCCGCAGCTCCTCCAGCTCCCCGAGGCCACCGGCTACGGCCTGGGCCAGTCGATGATGGCGATGGGCCTCTGGATGGCCCCGGCGGGCCTCGCGATGATGGTGCTCGCCCCGCTCGGCGCCAAGCTGTCCGCCGCCCGCGGCCCCAAGGTCACCCTCTCCGTCGGCTCCCTCGTCATCTCCGCCGGATACGCCTCCTCGCTCGCCCTCATGGGCTCCACGTGGGGCCTGCTCGTCGTCACCCTCATCTGCAACACCGGCGTCGGCCTCGCCTACGGCGCGATGCCCGCGCTCATCATGGGTTCCGTCCCCGCCGAGGAGACCGCCTCCGCCAACAGCTTCAACACCCTGATGCGGTCCATCGGCACCTCGGTCTCGGCCGCCGTCATCGGCGTCGTCCTCGCCCAGATGACCACCACCCTCGGCGGCCACACCCTGCCCTCCGAGGGCGGCTTCCGGGCCGCCATGCTGATCGGCGCCGGCGTCGCCCTCCTCGCCTCGATCGTCGCCGCGTTCATCCCCGCCCGGCACACCCCCGCCGGCACCGCCCCCGCCGAGGCCCCCGCCCCGGAGGCCGCCCGGGCCGCCTGATCCCCGGCCGGAGACGGCATGAGCGGTGCGGGTACGAGGCCGGCGGCCCCGTACCCCCACCGCTCACCGCGCGCTGTCCGCCTCCAGCGTGAACAGCGCGCCGTCCGGGTCGCGCACCACCACCCGCCGCTCGCCCCCGCCGGGCGCCGCCGGCTCCCGGGCACCGCCCCACTCGCCGCCCGGCACCACCGAACCGCCGTGCTCCGTCACCGCCGCCACCGAGGCCGCCAGGTCCGGCACCCCGAACCGCACCAGCCAGCGCGGCCTCAGCTGCGGCCGCGGCGACGCCGCCTCCACCGGGCCGCTGTCCAGACGGGCCACCGGCACCCCCGCCCGGCGCAGCACCACCCGGTCCTCCTCGTACGAGGTCTCGCAGCAGCCCGGCTCCTGCTCCGCCCAGCGCAGCACCCCGCCGTAGAACACGGCCGCGTCGAACGCGTCCCGGGTGTGCAGCTCCACCCACGCCGGCGCGCCCCGCTCGGCCACGTGCCAGCGCGACACCAGGCGCCCCTCCCACACGCCGAACGCGGCCCCGTCCCGGTCCGTGGCGAGCGCCGCCCGCCCCTGCGGCGGGTACGCCACCGGGCCGACGCCCACCGTGCCGCCCCGCTCCCGGATCCGGGCCACCGCCGCGTCCGCGTCCTCCACGGCGAAGAACACCGTCCAGGCCACCGGCAGCGCCAGCTCCGCCGCCAGGGGGGCGATCCCCGCGACCGGCGTCCCGTCCCGCTCGCCCACCGCGTACGCCTCGCCCGCCTTCAGCTCGCCGGGCCGGAACGTCCAGCCCAGCACCGCGCCGTAGAACCGCTCCGCCGCGCCCAGATCCCGCGCCGCCAGACTCAGCCAGCACGGCGCGCCCAGCGCCTGTGCCGTCGTCGGCCCCGTCACCGGACCACCTCCTCGACCGAGCGTCCGCCGGCCGGACGCCACCTCGCGCGCCTTCCCCGGCCCGAGGCCCGGCACACCCGGCTTCACCCGACCGGCCCCCCGGCCGTCAGGAGGCCGCCGGGGCGAGACCCCGGGCCGCGTACGCCCGCACGTCGGCGTCCGGATCGGCCGCCGCGGTCGCCAGCGCGGCCCGTGCCTCCGGCGCCGGGGCGTGCCCGAGCAGCGCGAGCACCGCGGCCTTGCGCACATCGGCGTTCCGGTCCGCGAGCCCCTTCGCCAGCGCCGGCACCGCACGCTCCGCACCGGCCGCCCGCAGCGCCGCCGCCTCGCCCGCCCGCACCTGCCAGGCCGGATCGTCCAGCGCCGCCACCGCCCGCTCCGCCAGCGGCGCGGGGCAGCCGGCCACGCCGAGCGCCCCGAAGGCCGCGCCCCGCACCAGCGGGTCCGGGTCGCCGAGCAGCGGGACGAGCGGCCCCGGCTCCGGCGCGGAGACCGCCGCGAGCCCCCGGGCCACCGCCACCCGCACCTCGCGCGCCGGATCGGCCGCGGCACCGGCCAGCGCGGCGACCGCGTCCACGGACACCAGCGCCCGCACCGCCTGGAGGCGCACCTCCGTCGCCGTGTCCGCCAGCGCCGCCGCGTACACCCCGGCGTCGCCCAGCCCGCGGGCCCGCAGCGCCTCGACCGCCACCGCCCGCACCGACGCGTCGGGCACCTCCAGGGCGCCGCGGAGGCCCGCGCCCAGCTCCCCGTCCCCGTCCAGGACCTCCACCAGCTCGCGGAGCGCCCCGACGGCGGCGGACCGCACCGTCGCGTCCGCGTCCCGCAGCCGCGCCGCCAGCGCCGGGCCCGTCCCGGCGGGCACGGTCTCGGCCAGGGCGGTCACCGCCGCGGCCCGCACCTCGGGCTCGGCGTCCGTCAGATACGGCTCCAGGGAGACCAGTTCGGGAGACTCCTCGACGAGGGCGAGCAGGCGCGGCAGGCGCGCGTCGGGGCCGGCGGGCGCGGCCGGCCGGGCGGCCGGAGCGGGCTCCGGGACGGGC
>NZ_BNBS01000139.1 GCF_014656075.1 Streptomyces hydrogenans | reverse complement strand
GCCAGCGCTCCAGAGTAGTCTGCGCGCGGGGTCCGTCGTAGATGGGCGCGTCTAGGGCGTGTTTTGGAACTAATTCCGTGAGGTGGGGCGTCAGTCCGCCAGCCGTATCTGCGGGATCAGCGCGACGTGCTGATCCCGCAGCCGGGGGTGTCGATCCCATTGGTGCTGACGCACTCCGCGTACTCAAAGACGTGGTCAAGGCGCCCTCTGCTGCGATCGCCGTTGTCGAGCTGTTCAGTCTCGACGTACGTGACACCGTCTCTGGTGAAGACCCCGGTTACCCAGAAGTCGCGGTCGTGCTGCGGGTAACCGGGGTAGCGGCGGGCCCAGACGGAGCCGATCTTGGGGTGGGCGGTCATGTTGCCCAGTCTGTCACTCTCAGGGCAGGGGGTGGTTGGCCTGTCTGGCAGGCGACATGCCGACGAGGGTGCGGGTGCCGAGCCGCCGGTTTGGAAGTTGCTGGTGTGCTGGGTGGGTCGTCCGGGGAAGTCGCGGGCGGCCATCCAGATGGTGAGGTCGCGAGCGATGTCGTTGATGTCAGTCGCCGTGGTGACCTCGTGCTCGTTGCGGGTGGTGTCACGGCGGACGATCTCGTAGCCGCCCTCGTCCAGGACGGCCACGGAAGCGAACCAGACGGGGGCGTCCTCGTCGGGCTGGACGACGACGAAGGTGTTGTCGGAGTCGTTGAGGCCGCTGATCAGCATGAACAGCGCGTCCTCGGAGGGGTCGTCGATGCGGTCGCCGTTCTCGCTGTCGGCGCCGTAGTACTGAGCCCCCATCGTGGTCTCTCCCTCACCCTGTCGGCCCTGGTCTCGGTCAGCATGGCATGAGGAACCGACAGCTCGGGCCGGTCACAGCCATTCGCCGATCGCGGCGATCAGGACGGTGGCCTCGAAGCGGACGGCGAGTTTGTCGAACCGGGTGGCGACCGCCCGGTTGCGCTTGAGCCGGTTGATCCCGCACTCGACCGCGTGCCGGGCCTTGTAGTCCTCGCGGTCGAAGACGGGAGGCCGCCCGCCGGCCTTCCCACGCCGCTTGCGGTTGGCCACCTGGTCGGCAGGCTCCGGGATCGTGCACCGGATCCCGCGCTTTCGCAGGTAGGCCCGGTTGGCGCGGGAGGAGTACACCTTGTCGCCCCGCACCCGCAGCGGCCGGACACGGGGACGGCCCGGCCCGGTGCGGGGCACCCGGATGCCTTCCAGGACGGCGACGAACTGCGGGCTGTCACCACGCTGACCTGCGGTGACCAGCAGAGACAGCGGCCGCTGGCCCTGCTCGCAGGCCAGGTGGATCTTGGTGGTGAAGCCTCCCCGGGACCGGCCCAGCCCGTGGTCGTCGGGCTCGATAGAGGTTCCGCCCGGCGGTTCGTTCTGGGCCTGGCCGTCGCGGCGGGCGCCCGCGGCATGCTGATGAGCCCGGCAGATCGTGGAGTCGACGTTGACCTCCCACGTGATCAGCCCGGCCGCATCCGCCCGAGCCTGCAGCCGAGTCAGCAGTCCGGGCCAGGTGCCGTCGCGCTGCCAGCGGCGAAAGAGTCCGTAGACGGTCTGCCACGGCCCGTACTCCGACGGCAGATCCCGCCACGGAGCACCGGTCCGCACCCGCCACCGGATCCCGTCGATCAGCTTCCGCCGACCCAACGACGGCCGCCCCAGCACCGCGACCGGCAACAACGGCTCCAGCACAGCCCACTGCTCATCAGAAAGATCCCCTCGCCCCACACCGGGATCATCGCGATGCGGGATGAGGAACCGAGCCGATTTTCAAAACACGACCTAGCTCGTCGAAGATCCAGTCGTGCTCGGCGGGGGAGAGGCGGTGGTAGTCGACGCCGGGCGCGCGCCGGCGGGGCTGGGCGATGCGGCGGACCGGCTCGGCGAGCGCGGCGGCCCGCGCGGCGTCCCGGGCGACGGCCAGGCGCTCGTCCTCGTCGGCGACGTCGCGGTGCACGCGGACCTCGGCGGCGGCGATGCCGCAGCGAAACGCGGCGGTCTCCCGGGCGGACCACGGCCGGCCGCGGCCGCGAGCCACAGCATGGTCGGCGGCCGGCCGGCGCCGCCAGGTACCGCCGGTGAGCTCGTTGTCGTACAGGACGGTGCCGTCGCGGGTCACCACGGTGATGCGGTCGGCGAGCTGCTCGGCCTCGACGGCCGCGAGCACGGTCAGCATGCCCGCGGCGCAGGTGTCGTGGTTCTCCCACGACACGTACCGTCGGCCTTCGGTGAGGAAGCGGTCGAGGATCCCGAGCTGGCTCCACGCCTCCGCCGTCGCCAGCGCCACGATCTCGATCCGGTGCCTGGAGCGCCGGTACGCCGCCGAGGAGCCACGGAATTCGTCCAGGTCAGCGAGGGCGGACTCGATGACGGCGTCGAAGCGTAAGCGTCGGACGTGGTCCTCGACCGCGGCCTGCCAGGCGGTGGTGTCGGGTCGGACCGCGGCGCCGGCGGTGCGGACATCGGCGGCCAGCGCGGCGGCGTAGTCGCGGTGGGCGGGCTTGTAGAGGTCGCGGCCGATCCGCACGGCACCGCCGCGCCGCTCCAGCGCTGCCTGGACGAGGTCGGCGATCGCGGTCTTGCCGGCGCCGGGCTGGCCCGCGACCACCACGACGACCGGGTGCTCCTGGGGCACCGCGCCCCGCGTCCAGCCGGGCAGCCGCTCGGCGAGGACCTGCCGGTGCTCGGCTTCGGCGAGCACCAGTGCACTGCGGGCTTCCACCAGTTCGTCCCCTCCAACACGTGACGGGTACGGGTACGTACCCGTACCCTGATCTTATGGGAAGGAGCACCGTCATGTCTGACGCCAACGTGAGAATCCCCGAGGAAGCCCGTGACCGGCTGGCCGCCGTCGCCGCCGCCGAGGGACTGTCCCTGCGCGCCTACCTCGCCCGCCTCGCCGAAACCGTCCTCACCCCGGCCGAACGCGCAGCCCGCGCCGACAAGGCCAAGACCGCCCTGAACGCCTGGACCGGCTACAACCCCACGGCCGGCGAGGAAGCAGCCCTGGACGACGAACTCGACCGCCGCCTCGCCCAGGTGCAGCGCCCGTGACCGAGCCCATGCACATCGTCCTCGACGAGACCGCGATGGCCGCCGCCGGCACCGGCAACGTCCTCGCCTCCCGCCTCATCCACCGCGCCCACGCCGAAGCCGGCTGGTACCTCTACGCCCCCGCCTGCGCGCTCGTCGAAGCCGACCGGACCCGCCCCGGCACCGCCGAGCACCTGGCGGCCCTGCCCGGCATCACCGTGATCGACCTCGACCTGCCGGCCGTCCTCGCCGTCGCCCAGCAGGCCACCTGGGCCCAGGCCCACACCCAGCACACCGCCCAGCCCACCCCGGACCGGCCCGACGGCGCGATCATCGCCACCACCACCCCCGAACGCTGGAAAGGCGAGCCCGTCCGCGTCCTCGACCTCACCCCCTGAAAGCGACGGCCGCCGACGCGTCAGCACGAGCCCGGACTGTTCGCTCGTTCGCGTGGCCAGCACCCGGACCGGCCGAACCCGCCGTCAGCCAGCCGCTACGGTGCAGGTGTAGGGGGAAGGGCCGACTGGCCGTTGACCCGCCTCCTGTTGTGCCCCGAGCTCATCGAGCTCGGGGCACCGCGCGTTCCCGGCCGGGCGCGAACGAAATCAGCCCGGCACCCCTTCTTGTGCGGGACACCGGGCATCAGGATCAGGCGGCTACGGCGCCGGATCGTAGGAGACGACGGTCGTCGCGCAGTCCTCCGCGAGCCCGAGGAGGGCGTCGCGCTCGGCCTCGTCGGCGGCGAGGTCCCAGCGCAGCTTGGTGCCGACCCAGGTGGCGGCGTAGGTGCAGTGGTAGGTGGCGTCCGTGGGCAGCCATTCGGCCGGGTCCTTGTCGGCCTTTGAGCGGTTCGACGCCGCGGTGACCGCGATGAGGGTGTCGGGGCTGTCCTGGTCGTTGGCGTACGCCTCGCGCCGCTCCGGGCTCCACGGGGTTTGCTCGGAGTCGTAGACCTCGGCGAGCGGGACGAAGTGGTCGACATCGAGGCGGGCGGCGTCGGTGACCGTGACGTTGTCGTACTTGCTGAGCCAGGACCCGCCCGTCAGCGCGCAGCGCTCCCCGACCTGGGGTGCTTCAACGGCTTCGGCAAGGATGACCTCCTTGCGGGTGTTGCACCCGTCGCTTCCGTTCAGGCCCTTGTTCCAGTGCTTGTACAGGCGCCGGTCGTACCCCTCACGGTGCTCGGCGGCGACGGGCAGGCGGTCGATGGCGTCGAACAGCGGCAGCACCTGCTCCAGCGCACCTGCGCCGGGGAGGGACTCCGGGGCGCCGGTCGCCGCCGGCGGGAGGGTGGCGCTGTCGGCCGCCGCCGGCAGGGAGGAAGGGAGCAAGGGCAGGGCCGCAAGGAGAAGCGCGGGCAGACCGCGGCGCATCAAGTTGGTGATCACGACCGCGTTCTAGTCGTCTCGGCACCCGGCCCGGAAGGCACCTGCAGGGCATATCACCCAGGTGGGTGGCGGAATTCACCGGAGAAACGATCACTGCACGTAGGGCGGGCGTGTAATGCCGGGGGCTCGTCGGCGGACCTGGAGGTAGGCGGTCCAGTCGCTTCCGGTCCGCCTGCGCCACACCTGCGCGGTAATGACGTGCATGCCCAGGAGCGGTGTGAGGACGGCAGGCGGCATGTCCTGCGCAAGCTGGATCAACGCGGTCGCGCGCGAAGGCCGCACCGAGATGCCGTAGGCGGCCAGTGCGCGCGAGAGAGGGCCGGTGGAGCGGTGGGCACCCGGCCGGGCTCCAGAGAAGAGCCAGCTGCTGGAAGTCGCGGCCCAGCCGTGCTGGAACTGCTGCTCGGCAAGGCGGCACAGCAGACGGTCCAGCGGGTCTGGGAGGTGGATAGGAGTGTCGTCCAGGCGCAGGGTGGTACGGCCGCCGGTGGTGTCCAGGTACGCGGTGGTGAGGATGACGATGCGGCTGAGGTGCTGTCCGAACAGCAGGAGCAATGAGCCGGCCACCCGGCCGTCCAGGGGCAGTTCTTCGTCGTGAATGCACTGCTGGAGGAGGTCCCAGTGGGTGTCTTCGTCCAGCAGTTCGGGCTCGGCCTTGCTGCGGTGCGACCTCAAACCCGCAGTTAGGCGAAACAGGCATCTTGCCGGTCGCCACCAGGCCAGAGGTATCCCTGGCACGAACGCCGCCGTGCGCCGGGACCGGCTTCAGGGCATCCGCTGATCCAGGCACTCGTTGACCAGAGCATGAACAGCACGATGGACGACTTCGCCGCTCCCCAGAACGCTACGGACATCTCTGTCGACAGGACCCTGCCCTGCCGCGCCCCCGCCGAGGACGTTCAGGGAGTCGAAACAGACGGGGAGCGTACCGGCGGGTGTCTGTGCGGCCGTATCCGCTTCACCGCCCGAGGTCCAGCCGTCTTCCCTCACACCTGTGCCTGCCATCACTGCCAAAGGCTCGGCGGCACGCCAGTGATGTGGTGGGCCGGATTCGAGACGGTCACCTGGACCGGCGAGGGCGGTGAACCGACCTGGTACGAGACCTTCGCGGGCGAAGCAAAGCGCGGCTTCTGCCCGATCTGCGGCAGCCGCCTGGCGGCGATCGACAACGACATCTCAGAGATCGGCATCAACGTCACCGCTCTCGACGACACCAGCGGCCCAGACCTCGTGCCGATCCATGAGTCCTTCCGCGACAACGCCGTACGCTGGCCCCCTCTGCTGCCGGGGACCAAGCACGGCACGGCCGGCTGAGTCCCGTCCACTGGTCCGCAACGTCGTGCACCGGCGAATAGCCCCTTCCCGGGGGGTCCCTCGTCAATGGGACCGTCACCGCTGGCACTGGGCTGCAGCTCGTCCGTATGGTCTCTGCCGAGAACGGTCTGGTCAGCTGATCACCTGGGGCTACGGTGAATCGTGCTGGGGGGAGAGCCGACTGGCCGTTTGCTCCTTCCCCGAGTGCCCCCGCCCTGCCAGGGGCACTGTGCGTTTCCCGGCGCGGGGCATGTCGCCGTGGGGTCACCAGATGTCGCCGTCCACGCGGTGGCCTCGTCCGAGCCAGCCGAGGTTAGGCACAACCGCGTGGGACGCGCTGGATGAGACGTTCGACGCCGCGGTGGGTGGGGCCGCCGACGTCCTCGAACGTGTCCATCAAGATCACCTGCGTCACCTTTTCCGAGAGGCGGTCGAGCTCCCAGGCGAGCAGATGAGGTGCGGTAAAAGGTGTTACCGCTCCGCGAGGTTGGCCGGGATCCTGCGCCACTGACCGTCGTACCGGCCGCCGCATTGCTCGCATCGAGCGGTCAACAACGCCGACGCCGGGGTGGTCTCTTCGCACGGCTCCACCGCTTCTGGACCGTCAGGAAACACGGCGTACAGGCGCGGAGTCAGACAGGCGCACGACCCGGTGGTGCGGGTGCTGCCAGTCGGCTGCACTGGGATCGACACGTTCAACGGGGTCGACCCCCTCATGGCAGCCGCGGCTGAGGTCGCCAGGGTGAAGTCCAGGGTGAGCGTTACGTACTGGTCCGCGACGTCCCATGGCGGCGGTGGGGCTTCCGCGAGGAACCGGGTTCGCAGCTCCCAGGTGGTGAAGACAAGCACGCACGCGGCCAGGACCCTTGATCCGGCCCGGGCAGGGTCGGGATCGATGACCGCAACGGGGTGAGCGTTGTCGCCCACCAGCGGGATCCCGCCCGCAAACCGGATATCGCCGAGGGTCCGTCCGACATGGGCCGTATGGAACCCTTTCATCTGGAGCGCGTCGCTTGCCCATCCCGCCATGTCCTCACCCGCCTCGCCGAGGTAGGGCAGTGGCGTGCCCGCGGCCCGGCGCTTGCGCTCGGCGACGGCTAGGACCCTGCGCACCATTCGTCGGGTGATCTGCTGGAGCCGCAGGCGACGTTGCTCCGCGTCGCTCAGTCGCCACGACGGGCCTGCCGCGCTCTCCTCCTCGTCGAGACGCTCGGCCAACAAGAAGTCCTCCTGTTGCTGGCGTGAGTCGAGGAGCCGGCGCTCCTCTTCCTTGCGCCGAGCCGCGGCCTCGGCCCGTGTCCGTGCCGACTCCGCCGATTCCTGGTATTCGGCCTCCGCCCGAAGACACTGCTCCTCGACCCACAGCATGTCGAGGACGAGGCCCTCTGCCCGGCATTCCGGCCTGTACGAGACTATGTGACGGTCAAAGACCTGCTGGAGGAACTCGGTCAGCGGCATCGGCTCGCCTCTAACCCACTCCCCGCTGGCGAACCGGGCCAGGCCCTCCACCACGACGGGGGTGTCATGAACCTCGCCCAACCGCACCGAGGGCACCATCCCGAGCCAGGGCGCCCGCCGGTAGCTGAACCACACCGAAGGCACTCCGTCCCTGAGCATCCGCTCCGAGCGGGCCTGGATGTCGTGGGCCGTGATCGCGGACAACTGAGCTTCCAACGCGATGCGCCACCGCCCACTGGGATCGCTCGCCAGCACGTCCGCCCGCCATGCCTCATTCGGGCCAGTCACCTCGAGGGCTGCTACCGCGCCGGCTTCCTGTGCCGCCGTGAGCAGGCACCACTTCAGGTACAGGTGATCGGGTGATTCCTCTCCCGCTGGGCAGTCGTCTGGCGCCCCGGGCTGGTGCGCGAAATGTGGCACCTGCCGCCTGGACAGTCGAGCGTGCATCGGCCAGCCGCAGCCCCCGCAGGTAAGCCGTGACGGCTTCACGCGGTAGACGTCGTCCCATGATCGACCGCATCCTAGATCGGGCAGATAGGCGTGGAGTCGTCCCCATTCCTCATGTTCGGCATGGAACATGAAGCTCGCCCCCTCAAGTCCGGTGCTGCTTGCAGCACCCCATGTGACTTGCCCCGCGCACAGCTCTACCCCCCTCGTCCAGTTTCAGTCCAGCGTCCTGGACACGTATGGGCCTCAGGGTTCGACTGCTTGTCGCCCTTGGCCCATCGTCCAGAAAGCCCCACGGCGTCGAGACGTCGTAGTGGGGAGATAGTGCGGGTGTCGCGCCCGACTGGTGCGGCGAGAGGCGGGTTCGTCGCCGTCATCAAGATTTCGCCTGGAGGAAGGCGGGTCAGTGCGGTCTGGGCAGCAGGTTCGATGGCGGCAGGGGATGGGGCGCGAGCAGGTAGCGGATGGTGCTGGCTGGGCGGCCGGTGACCTCGGCGATGGCGGAGGGGCTGTATCCGAGTTCGGTGAGGACGCGGGCGTCGTAGCTCAGGGGGTCGCCGGCCGGGATGTGGGGGAGGGGGCGGCGCCGGCTTTCTGTGTTGCGGACCAGTTCGGCCCAGGCGTGGGCGGTGAGGGTGCGTTTGCCCAGGAGGTAGGTCCAGTCGGCGGCGAGGGCGCCGAAGGTGGTGTCGACTGCTGCGGTGGCCACGGCCGGGGCGAGGTGGGCGTGGGTGTAGGCGGTGTAGGTGGTGTGGTGAAGGAGATGGAAGGCGTCGAGCGAGATGGGCAGCCGCACGGTGATGGGTGTCGCGCCGAGGGTGCGGGGGCGCCGCGGGGCGGGCGGGGGCGTTTTGGGGCAGGGCGGGCTGGGGGTGCGCAGTGTCATCCGAAGCTCTCCGCGGAGAGGGAAGAAGTTTTGAAGGACCTGTTGCCGGTGGCGGGGGCGGGCTGGGTTGCCTGCCAGAGGGGGTGGATGGCTTCCGGCTGGCCGCGCAGGGCGGTGACCAGGGTGCTGACGGTGCCCCAGTCGGCGGTCTGGGTGCCTTGGAGGAGGCCGGTGACCTGGTGCTCGGAGAGTGTGTGTCCGGTGCGGGCGGACAGCTCGTCGGGGCGGATGTTGCCGGCGGCGAGCTGCATGCCGCGCAGCGCAGCGTGGAAAGTGGCCGGTCGCGGTACGCGGTAGCCGCGTGCGGCCTCCCATAGAGGACGTACGGCTTCGAGGTCGCCGCCGCACGCTTCGACGATGTCGGAGGTGACCTGCCAGGAGGGGGTGCGCTCACCGCTCAGGATGCGGGAGATGTAGGAGCGGGAGACCCCGGCGGCCTCACCGAGGACGGCGAAGGTGGCGGCGTGCCGGCGCTGGAGGTGGGAGAGGGCCATGGCGAGGGTGGAGGCGGGGGTGCTTGCCGGGGGGACTGGGGTGCTGGGTTTGCCGGGTGCTCCCCCCATTGGTTCGGAGCGGGGCGGGCTGGGGTCGGGATGCCGGGAAGCCGCCCTGCGGGGGTGGGGAACGGAGACGCTCAGCGCTGGGAGGGCCATGCGTTCAGAGAGAGGCGTCTGGGCGAGGCGTTCGCGGCGGTCGATGGCGTCCTTGCGTCGGCGGGTGACGGTGTCGGGGCTGATGTGGAGAGCCGCGGTGATGTCGGAGGTCTTCAGCTTGCGGTCGTGGGCCTGCTGCATGAGTGCTGCGCGCAGGAATTCCAGGCTGGTGATGGCCTCTTCTAAAAAGCGGGCGGCGGCGAGAGGCTCGTCGGTCTTGCCGGTGAGGGCGACGACCTGGCCGAGGGTGAGATAGGCGTGTTCGGCAAGCTGGAGGGCGTACTGGTCGTTGTCGGTACCGTCCAGGGCGGGCTGGTGGCGGAGGTACCGGCGGTGCCGGCGTCCGCACTCGTCGGAGCAGTACAGACGGGGCCGTCCCTTCGGCTTCTGCGCGACGGTGTTCGAGCAGAGAGAGTTGGTGCAGGGGGTCTGCTCCTGGCTCGGCGGGGTCATGCGCGTGTGGTCCTTCTGGGTGGTTGCTACCGGGAACTTGGTATGCGCGGAAATGGGCATTCGTCTGGCCGCGGGCCACGAAGGCGGCCGGGTCGGCCATCGGCAGGACCGCCCTTGACGGGCTGGCGCCGAAGCGGGTCCGTGGGGGCGGCGGCAGAGGCCGCCCCCATGGGTGGGAGCGCTTATCCCATTCGAATGCGCCGGTAGGCGATGTGCGACCGCCGGGCGGCGGTGAGCAGAAGAAGGACCGGTACGAGGCCGGCCTGCAGAGCGTCGGTTCCACCCTGCAGAAGGATCATGACGACCGGTGCGGCGATGAGCGGACCGACCTGCATGTTGACCGCAAAGGCAACGCTGATACGGGTTTTGGAGCCCTGGTGCGGAGGAATGGTACGGTCGAAAAGCTTCGGCCGCGGCTCCCCCGACAGACGGTCGAGGTAAAGGTCAGGAGGCATATGCCCTCCTTGATCGAAGTGTGAGTGGAGTGGTGAGTCAGCTCGAGACCCTGGGCCTGGAAACCTGGCTTGAGCTGACTCCCGCCGCGACCGTACCCGCTCAACTATGCGAAGTTCCACGGCTACTGTCCGTTAATTGGACGAGTGCGGTTGACGGCCCGTTAGCTCCCCTTCGCCACCCCGACCGCCTTCGCACGCATGGTCGAAACTCGAACGCTTTCGCAAATACTTGAGGCCGCACACCCCACGGCACACGCGTGCGCCCCATCTCGAAGACCGGCGCGCACGCCCCCGGCACGGCCAGAAGCCGGCGTCCAGCCGCCCCCGGCGGCGGGCGAAACGCGGAGCCGCGACCGCCATCGCCGCGCGACAACCGCCATGCTGCCCAACAGCGCCTCATCGCCCGTAACCGACGCCGTCGGCCCGGCCGAGACGATCAGCCGGAGCGTCCCCTGCGAACCCCGAGGCTCCGGCGTATCGCACGAAGGCCAGCTGGATAGCGCCGAAACTGATCTCGGCGGCCAGCGAGCAGGTGCCCGGCGCACGCGTGCGCGCTTTGCACGGCCTGCCGCTCGCCCCGGGTAAGGCCGACGCCGCCAAGGGGGCCGCCAGCCCCGCCTCGCCCGAAACCGCACCCACACCCGCACCCGCACCCATCGCGCCTGCGCCGCACCCTGTTCCCCTTGGTCGGCTACTGCCACCGTCCGCGGACAGCGGCTTCGCCCTCGATCCACCACGCGGGGCTCAGCGGGACGGGCTGGTCGGCCATGAAGACGGCGATGTCGGTGCAGTAGGCGCAGTCGCCGCTGTCAGTGAGGGCGCGAAGCCGGACGATGGTCTCGATGATGCCTTGGTCATCACCGAGGATGGCCGGGCGGAAGTAGACGACGAGTTCAAGGACCGCGGTGGCGGTGGCGACGCCGGAGATACGGACTCTTCTCGTGCGGGACGTGAGCGCGGTTCAGGACGTCGTGGTCAGCGCCGGCGTCGCGGGCGAGGGCAGCGCCATGTCGATGATGTAGCCGGTCTGGCGCAGGCTGGGGGAGATGAGGAGACGGGCGAGTTCGATCCCGTCGGCCGCGAGCTCGGGATCGATGAAGGACGTGCCGTACGTCACAGCCACGACCAAAGGCAGAAGAACTGATGAGGCGTCATGCCTGCTCAAGACGCCCGACGCCGCTTGTGGATCTTGCGCTCTGTGGCGCCCTCGATGCGGTGGGTGAAAATTTTTCGAACACGGATGAGTGATTCGGACCGTCTTTCGCTTGAGTGGGCGACAGAGAGCAACAAGCCCTCTGGCACCGCTAGTTGGTGCCCCACCCTCAAGAAGGATCCCACCGACGTGATCACTCCTTGGACGCCCTGCCTGCCGAGCGCCGGAGGCATGAGTGCGTGACGTGGCTGGGCCCACCCAGGGCCACGGCGGCAGTATGTACACGGCCACACCGCTGCCGCTTGACTTCGAGGCGTTCGTCCTGAGCCACCAGGAGTTCTTCCACCTCTACGCCGAACTCCACTGCGGCAGCAGCGCCTCGGCAGAAGACGTCGTTCACGAGGTGTTCCTGGAGATCCTCACCTCCTGGGACAGCCTGCTCCAGGAGGAGGAGCTGGAACGGCGCACCCTCGCGGTGCTGCACCGCCAGGTGGCCAAGCGTCTGGCCCAGGAAGGCCGGGACCCCGCCTACATCATCAATGGGCCGATCGCGCAGAATCTGCGCGCACTGCGGGGCGAACTGGAGTTCGCACCAAGCACGATCGGGCTGTATGAGGCGATCTCCGAGCTCCCTATACGCCAGTACACAGTGATCGTGATGCGGTTCCTGCTTGGCTACTCCACCAAACAGGTTGCCCGCTATATGAACCTCGACGAACGCACCGTGACGCATCACTGCCGCCGGGCCAAGGAGCGCCTGGGCAGAAAACTGGGGTTGCCCACCCGCGCCGTCGTCATCCGGCAGAAGGAAGGCCAGCAGTGACCCGCACCATCGACGACCTCCTGGAAGAGGCCGCCGTTCCTGTCACCGGCACCCGCCGTTTCGATGTCGGTGCTGCACTGCGCCGCCTCGCCACCGACGCCGAGCGACGCTCTGTCCTGCCCTCCGCGCATCTCGCCGACGCTGCTCGGGCCGGGCGGCAGCTGTCGACCGTGTGCCGGTGGGCGATCAACGCCCCTGGCGCTCCTGGCGACATCAGCCGCCTGGCCGACGCCCCCGCCCGCGGCACGGCCGGCGAGTTCGACGAGGACGGCGCCGCCGTGTTCGCCTGCCTGCTCTTCCTTACCGGTCACCCCGAAAGCGCCCAGTTCTGGTGGCAGCTGTCCGCTGGCGCCGGAAACCGAATCGCCGCCTACTGCCTCCACCTGCGCCACCTGGCTCTCGGTGAGCACCGCGAAGCTGCCCACTGGCGGCACGAGGTCACCGCGCCCGGGCCCGGAGGCGGCGGCATTGACGAAACCCTCCTCGACTGCCTGGGCGCCGTCGCCTCCTACGTCCGCAAGAACGGCTCCACCAGCAGCGCGCCCCCTACCGGGCAGCTGGAAATGGAGGTCGACCGCCTTGCCGACAGCGAAGGCATAAGCGGCCCGCCTGACCGCCGCCTCGTGGAACGCCTGCGCGAGTTCACCACCCGCTGACTCACATCCCCGCACTCATCGCCACGAAGGGAGCCCATCGGGCGCCATCCGCCCGCAGGGCTTCCTTCGTCATTTCCTCACATCAGGAAGGACACCCAGCTCGTGACCGCCTCCACTCCGGTTCCCCGGCCCTCGCGCTCCAAGCCTCGGCGGCGCCGCCACAGCCGCGCCGCAATGCGGCACTTCGTCCGAGGCCTGAGCTACGGCACCGGTCTGACCCTGGCAGGCCTGCTCGGCTACTGGATCCAGCAGATGCTGTGACCACCCGTCGCCAGGGACAGCCAGGGCGTTCGCACCATACGGCCGCCCTGGATCGCGCGCTGAGCTCCCGCCAGATGGATCGGCGGGAGAGCCGCGAAGAGAGCGAGGGGCCTGGCATCGAAGAGCAAGCCGGTCGTGTGGCGGAGGCGGCGTGCGGACTCGCCGACGCTACGGCCGGGCCAGGCTGGAGCCCGGCGACCGCCACCGACGTCCCGGTCACTGCTGGCACCCGCGCCGCCATCCTTGCTGAGACCGCCAGTCGGACGCAGGGGTACTTCACTCGCTGACAGCGGCCAGGGCGTCGGCATGATGCTTCAGCGCTGTCCTGGCCTCGACGAGTTCCGGCCCGCGCTCCAGCGTGTTCCAGTACGGATGCATGGACACCTCGATCGACAGCTCCCGGATCCGCGCCCACAACTGCGCCTCGGCCGCGACCTGCTCGGGGGTGTAGCCGGGGCTGTCCTCCCGGCCCGCGGTCACCTCGTCGGTGTGCGGGTGCTTGACCCCGGGCCAACCGGACAAGGGTTCCGTCGACCAGGGCAGGGTCCGGCACAGCATCCGGTACTCCGCGTACGAGCGGTGCAGCTCGGCCTGGAGCTTCTTCAAGTCGTCGGGGAAGTCATGCTCGCTCACACCCCAAATAATACGCCTGTTCGATTTCATAAAGCTGGTGCGGCGTGTGACCGACGACTACGGTCACCCCAACGGCGGAACGCCCAGCACAGGGAAGGGACGTCATGAGTAACGACATCGGATGGGGATACGGCGATGTCGGCTGGGGTGTGACCGTCCCGGAGTGGAGCCGCCGGCACGCGGCCATCGGCTGACCGAGGAGAGTGTCGTGGAGCGCTGCGGATTAACGGTCGCCCTGGCCGTCGAGGACATTGAGCGGTGGAGCGCGGTGAAGGACGCCGCGTACGAGGTCGATCCCGTGATGGAGTGCTGGCTGGCGCCCCTTCACAGCGGGGACCACGCCTCGCTCGTGCAGTCCAGCCTGACGCCCGGTCGTGATTGGTGGGCGTTGTGGGAGACGGGCAGCCCGTACCGGATCGTGCTCCTGCCCCGCTGCACTGTCGAGACCGGGATCGACATCGTCGACGGCGAGCCGCTCACCTGCGGCCTGTACGGCTGCCACGGCGGCGAGCACAGCTGACCGGACCCGTGCTTCGGCGGGTCGTCGGCGCCTTCGCCGACGTGCCCGTCTAGTTGCTGGTGCATGCCGAGGCCGGCATTCTCGCGGGCGGGCGGAAGCCCGGCGGGAGGACTGCCGGGCGGTCTGGCAGTGTCCCTGCGGCCGCGCGCGGCGTTGGGGACGGCATGGGGCTGGTGGACCGGGCAGGGCCCGGCATCGAGGAGCAGGCCGACCGGGTGGCGGAGGCGGCGTGCGAACTCGCCGACGCCGCGGCCGGGTCCGGCTGGAGCGCCGCCGCTGACGACGTCCTGGTCGCCATCGACACCCTGAGCGCCGCGCTCGCCCAGATCGGCCCGGACGTGGGCGAGGCACTGGCCGCGGTGACGGCGGCGACGACCAAGGCCCGCCTCCGCCTGGGCCTGCCCGCCGACACCGGGCAGGAACCGGACCGTGCCGCGACGCCGCCGGGCGTGCCCGGCCCGCGTACGGGGCGCCGGCCCCGGCGGCGCGGCCTCGGCCCCGGTGCGCAGGGCGTCTTCGACCGGCGTTCGCGGTGAGCCGGTAGAAGCACGGTCCGCCCGCTCACCATCACACTCACCACCGGGCTTACCACCGCAGGTCACAGGCCCGTGGTCAGCGCGCCGGGGCCGCTTTCGGGTCAGACAGTCCCGGTCGTCGTCAGGCCGGCTTCGTAGGTCCAGCTCTTCACCGGCCGGGCGGTGCCGCCGGTGAGGGAGGTGGGGGTGAGGACGGCGCCGGGCTGGCTGTAGGCCCCGAGCCACTCGGTGAAGTTGTGGTCGGCGACTTCGGGCCGGGACCAGACGCCGAAGATGGCCGGGCCGCCCGTGAGGAAGCGGAGCTCCACCGCGTACGCGGTGGCCTGGTCCTCACGGGCCGTGTGGTCCACGCCGGTCCTTCCTCTCGTGCCGGTCGGGCTGCGGCTTCACACGCGGCCCCGCTGGATGCCCAGCCTGGCGCACCAACCTCTCCGGCAGCCGTCGGCGGCCTGTCAGACCGTGGTGAGTGAGGGGTCCGACCTGATAGGCCGGTCCCCTGTTTTCCCAGGTGGAAGAAGGTGCTGAGAGCGGAGCTGATAGCAGGAAGGGGCCGGGCTTACCACGCTGCGGACAGAGGGTCCGAAGGCTCCGGGCGTCCCGTGTCGCTCGGAGCCACCTCTCACCCCGAACGGGGAGCGTACGCGATTCGTACGGTGCTCGTACGCGAAATGTGCGCTTCATGGTGTAGGGTGTCGTTCAGGAGGTGTTCCATGTCCGAGTTGTTCGACGCGGTCGACGCCCTACTCGCGTCCCGCGCCGTACTACCGCCGCCGGCGGAGCGCAAGCGGCTGCGTGCCGCGCACGGCCTGACGATCGACGAAGTGGCCACCGCGCTGAAGGTGCGGCGGGCCACGGTGTCCGGCTGGGAGTCCGGCAAGACCGAGCCCCGCCCGCCGGAGCGCGACGCCTACGCCCGGCTGCTGGACAAGCTTGCGGAGCTCTACCCCGCTGTCCCGGCCGACACGGCCACGCCCGACCCCGACCCCGACCCTGCTCCTGCTGTGGTGCCGGCGCCGTTCGCCGCCCCCGCTCCGGCGGAAGCGCCGACTCTGTCCACCGGCCCGGCCCCCGAGACCCCCCAGGCCCCTGCTCCTGTCGCTGCCGCTCCGGCGGCCGCGCCGCGTCCGGCGCGCACGACCAGGCCGTCGTCGACGTCGCGCCGCCCGGGTGCGAAGAAGGCGGCCCCGGCCGGCACCCCGGCGCCCGGCGGCGATCCGCGGTTCGAGAACGGGCCGCTCGCGGTCGTCGACGCTGGCGAGGACGGGCAGGTGGTGGCGTACTGCACCGGCGGCCTGGTCCTGGACGTGCCTGCCAAGTCCCTGCCGTCCCTGGTGGACTGGACGCTCAAGGAGGCCAGGCTCGGGCAGTCGAAGCTGTCCGGTCCGGGACGGTCGGCCGACCCGCTGCTCGTGCTTACCGAGGCCGCGTGCGAGCGCTACGGCCTGCCCGTCGTCCTCTCGGAGGAGGAGCGGAGCGCCGGGCGGATCCCGGAGGGCCACAAGGTCGTCAAGCAGCTCGTGCGCACGGAGTGGAAGCTGACCCAGCGCGGCTTCGGCCCGTGGGCGCGGATCTACCGTCCCGCGACCGGTTCGGAGCGGGCGTGCGTGCAGCTGTGTATCCCGTCGTGGGGGGCGCTGGACCCCCGGCACTGGGGGAGCGTCGGGCAGCTTCCGCCGGCCGAGCTCGCTCGGGTTCTGGGCGTGTACGCGTCGCGCGTGATGACGCCGCGCGGCTCTACGGCCGTCACGGGCCTGGAGCTGATGACCGCGCTGCACCCGCCGACCCGCGCCTCCGAGCCGGACGCCCAGGGCAAGCGGCACTCCGAGCACAACCCCGGCAGCCTGGGCAAGGACCCGATCGACCTGATGGCCTGGCCGCCGTGCGAGGTGCCCGACGGGCACCCGGCCCTCAAGGACCTCCCGAAGTTCCACGTCCGCGGCCCCAACGAGCAGCTGTTCGAGGAGTCGATGGTCTGGGCACGGCCGATGACGGATGCCGAGTGCACCCTGCGCTACCTGGTCGGCCTGGACGTGAACATGGCCTTCGGCGCGGGCGCCAACGGGCTGGCCGTCGGCCTGGGCGCCCCCACGCACGTCAAGGCGCCGGTGTTCGATCCGAAGCTGCCCGGCTCCTGGCTGGTCGACCTCTCCCACGTCGACCTCTCCCGGGTGAAGGTCGCCAAGGACACGTGGGCGGACCTGGACAGCTCGCTGCTGCCGAGCCCGTTCACGCCGAAGGGCGAGCACCCCACGGGGCCGGCCTGGTACGCGACGCCGACCGTGGCCTATGCCCAGGAGCTCGGCTACGACGTCGCTCCGCTCGAGGCGTGGGTCCAGTACGACAACGGCCGCTACCTCGACGGCTGGTACCAGCGGCTGCGCGACGCGCACCTGGCCACGATGGCCGACCTCGGCGTCGACGCCGACCTGTCGCCCGAGGACTTCCTGGCGGCGATGGACGGCTACAAGGACCGCGACCCCGAACTGGCCCTCGTCCTCTCCGCCATCAAGGCCACCGCCAAGGGCAGCATCGGCAAGATGCGCGAGCGGCCGCGCGGAGAGAACTGGCGGCCGGGCGAGCCGTGGCGCGCACTGTCTCGCCCGACATGGCGGCCCGACATCCGCGCGGCGGTCATCTCCCGCACCCGGATCAACCTCCACCGCAAGATCGTCAAGCACGCGGCGTTCACCGGGCAGTACCCCATCGCCGTCAACCACGACTGCGTCGTCTACGCCTCGAACGGGCCGAGCCCGCTGGACTTCCTGCCCTACCGCCAGGGCAAGCCGCTCCCGGGCGGTTTCAAGCTCGGCATCAACCCTGGCCTGGTCAAGCACGAGGGCACGCAGACCGTGCTGTGGGGCGAGCAAGTCCGGGAGAAGTTCAACGCCCCGGAGCTCAACCTGGCCCGGTTCATCAAGGACGGCGAGATCACCAACGCCGACAACGGCGAGTAGGAGGGGAAGATGAGCAAGTTCGCCGACAGCCTGGACGCCGCGGTGCAGAAGGCGTTCACCCGCCCGGCACCCAAGTCGGCCGGCGCGCAGATGCGGTACCTGGTCAAGCAGCTCGGCGGCACGAAGGCGGCCGCCCAGATGCTGCGGATCTCCCAGCGCACCGTCGAGCGGTACGTGAAGGACCAGATCAAGAAGCCCCGCGCCGACCTCGCCGCGCGCCTGGAGCGCGAGGTGAAGAAGCGCTGGCAGCCGCAGATCCGGGCCAAGGCCCGGCAGAAGGCGGCCACCACCGGCGGCATCGTCATCGACACCCGCGCCCGCATGGGCTACACCGCCCCGATCGGGTCGACGGACCAGGACCGCATCCGGCACCTGACCATCGCCCTGCCCCCGCAGTACGCCGCCCGGCTCTTCGACGCCCAGGACGCCGGCGCCAGCGACGCCGAACTCCAGCAGATCACCGCCGAGGCCCTCAAGGAGGTCTACTTCCAAGACAACGGCCGCCGCGCCGGGTCCCTGGAGGAAGTGCGCTTCACCGACGTGCAGCACCTCGAGTTCGACCTGTAGATCCCCGAACGACGAGCGGGCCCGGACCAGACGGTGTGACTGAGCGCTTCAGTTGGTCAGTGAGCAGTTGAGTTGGCCGGCTGAGCATTCGGTGTAGGGGCTGCACTGTTCGTCGGGGCCGGAAACGATCGCGATCACATAGCGCTGGCGGAGCCGCTCAGGGGCTGGCTCTCCGTATCCGGCGGGGCCGCACCGGTCAGCGGCCTCGGACGAGGACGCATGTCGGGCCTCCGTCGGCCCGGTGGAACGGGTAGTCCGTATAGCCGGTCTCCCCGCCGCCGTAGTACGTGGCGGGGTCGGCTGCGGCGAGCGGGAGGTTCTCGCGGTAGCGGCGGACAAGGTCCGGGTTGGCGATGAACGGCGTACCGAAGGCGACCAGGTCGGCATGCCCCGTGTGCACCACCGCTCGGGCTCGGGCGAGGTCGTAGCCGTTGTTGGCGATGTACGTGCCGGCGAACCGCTCCCTCAGTGCGCGGTAGTCGAGGGAGACGGCCGTCGTTGCCATGCCGCCCTCCAGTACGTGCACATAGGCGAGGCCGCGCGGGCTCAACTGCCCGAGGAAGTACTCGAAGTGGCCCTGGGGGTCGGAGTCCGCCATCGAGTTGAAGCCGTTCTCCGGCGTCAGGCGCACCCCGACCCGCTCTGCGGGCCACTGCTCGCACACGGCGTCGAGGACCTCGTTCACCAGGCGCATGCGGTTGGCCGCGCTCCCGCCGTACGCGTCCGTGCGGTGGTTGGTGCCGTCGCGCAAGAACTGGTCGATCAGGTAGCCGTTGCCGGCGTGGACCTCGATGCCGTCGAAGCCCCCCTGCTTCGCCAGCTCGGCGGCGCGGCGGAACTGGTCGACGACGTCCGGCAGCTCGCCCGCGTCGAGGGCGCGAGGCGTCATGAAATCCTGCGGGCCGGTGTGGGTGACGGCCTGGCCGGCGGGTGCGAGCGCCGAGGGGGCGACGGGCGCCTGCCCGTCCAGCAGGCTCGGGTGGGAGACGCGCCCGCAGTGCTGCAACTGGACGAAGATGCGCCCGCCCTCCTCGTGGACCGCATCGGTCAGACGCCGCCAGCTCTCCGCCTGGGCGGCCGTGTGCAGCCCGGGCGTGAAGGGGTAACCGACCGCCTGCGGGGAGACGGTGGTGGACTCGGCGACGATCAGGCCCGCGGTGGCGCGCTGCCGGTAGTGCTCGACCATCAGCGGGGGAACGCACCCGTCGGTGTCGGCGCGGTTGCGGGTCATCGGCGCCATCACCATCCGGTTGGCGAGCGTGAGGCCGCCCAGATTGATCGGCGCGAACAGGTCGAGGTGCATGCGGACCTCCAACGGTGAAAATTGTAGGACAGTCGTCCTAGAGCGCCGTCACGCTAGGCCGCTGGTCCCAGCAGTGTCAACGGCTTGACGATCTAGGACGGCTGACCTACGTTGTAGCTCTAGGTCGACTGTCCTACGACATTGGAAGGGGCTCACCATGCCTGCTGTGGCGACCCGCGAACAGATCGTCGCGGCGGCCGACCGGCTCTTCTACCACCACGGTTACGAGCACACCTCGTTCGCGGACATCGCCGGAGCCGTCGGCCTGTCGCGGGGCAACTTCTACTACCACTTCAAGTCCAAGGACGCGATCCTGGACGCGGTGATCGATGCCCGACTGGCCGACACCCGGCGGATGCTGGAGCAGTGGGAGACCGAAGCGGCCACCCCGGCCGGGCGGATCATGCGGTACGTCGAGATCGTTCTGACCAACCGCGCCGACATCCAGGACTACGGCTGCCCCGTGGGCACCCTCACCACCGAGCTGGCCAAGCTGGAGCACGCCATGCTCGGCCAGGCCGGCCGCCTGTTCACCCTGTTCCGCACCTGGCTGCGCGAGCAGTTCGCCCAGCTCGGGCACGCCGAGCACGCCGACGAATTGGCGATGCACGTCCTCGCCTTCAGCCAGGGCGTCGCCGTCATGGCCAACGCCTTCCACGACGAAGCGTTCATCCAGCGCGAAGTCGACCGGATGCGCGAGTGGCTGCACACCTACGAGAGATGAGAGACAAGCATGTTCGTGGTCCTGCTCCGGTTCTCCGACAACAAGCCCACCGCCGCCCAGCACATGGCCGGCCACCAGGAGTGGATCCAGCGAGGCCTGGACGACGGAGTCTTCCTGCTGGTCGGCAGCATCCAGCCGGGCCTCGGGGGCGCGGTCCTCGCCCACAACACCTCGCCCGAGGACCTGCGCAAGCGCGTGGACGAGGACCCGTTCGTCGCCCAGGACGTCGTCACGGCGGAGATCATCGAGATCGCGCCGGGCATGGCGGACGAGCGGCTCAGTTTCCTGCTCTGATCGTCTTGTTGGCTCCGCGTGGTGCGGCGGCTGCCCCTATTGCCGCTGCGCCGCGAGGCGTTTCCTGGCACGGGTACTGCCCCCGGCCGGGTAGACCCAGTTCCCATCTCTGAACGGCTGGGCCAGATCCACCACCAGCTGCCGCTGCTAGGCCGTGTATCGAAAGTGGATCTTGAGCTGTGAATGATCGTGGTCCATGGCG
>NZ_BNBS01000138.1 GCF_014656075.1 Streptomyces hydrogenans | reverse complement strand
GGGAGCGGATGGGCCGGCCGCGGTCCGGCTCACCGGGGGCCGCGGGGCCCCGTGGGGTCGGCGCGACCGTGGGGCTGCCGACCGGCGGGCGTTCCGCGGTGCCGCCGGCCGGACCGGGCACGGGGCGCCCGTAGCCGGAACGGTTCTGTCCCCTCGGTGTGTCGGGGTGGGCGGGCTCGTGCCCGGGGTGCCGGTCCGTCGGGTCCGGGTGGTCCCGACGGCTCGGTGCCTGGGTCGTACGCTCGGACGTGTCGTGGTGTCGCATCTCTCCTGCCTCCGCGTCAGGACCGGCGGGCGCCGGTCGGCTCGCCGTCGGCGAGCAGGTCGTCGAAGAGGGTGCGGTAGTGCATCATCGCGCCCCTCAGCTGTTCGGTGGAGGCGGACCCGGAGGTGCTCATGGCGTGGACCTCCAGGGCCTCCCTGTACTGCTCCAGTGCGCGGCCGTGTCGTACGGACAGGTCGCGCAGCCGCTGCTCGTACCCCTCGTCGGGGTAACCGCGGTCGCGCATCAGCTCCGCCAGCAGCTCGTCGGCGTCGTGGACCGCGGCCTCGGGCCCGTCCACGAACTCCTCCTGGATGCGCGCCCACCGCAGGGCGTACCGCTTCCGCTCCTCACCGGGCACCGGCCTGATCTCCAGGTCGGCGAAGCGGCGTTCGCGGGCGTCCAGTTCCTGTTCCGCGGCCCGTCTGCTGCCGGTCGCCTCGACGGCCCGTTCGTACTCGGGCCCGAAGCGGTCGCGCAGTCGCATCCGGCGCCGTCGGTGCACCGCCATGCCGGCGACGATCCCGGCGACGACGACCGCGACCACGACCAGGACGATTCCGGTCGACATCGGCTCTCACCCTTTCGCGTTCTCTCGCAGAGTCGGGCTGTCCCGTCCCGGTCCTCCGGGGCCGGGAGTCATGGAGGTCCGCGTGCCCCACGGCCCCGGACGCAAACCGGATGCCCGGTGACGGACCGGGAAGGAGCGGAAGCACCTCCCGGACGGGCCGGGGCGCGGGGCGGGCCGTGGTCCCCGCCGCGGCCCGCCCCGTTCCGGCGCATGATGGGAGGGAGACCGGGTTCGGCCGGTGACCGACGTCGAAGGGCGGGCGGTGCCCGTGGACAGCGATCCCCTGGGCGCGGTCCTGGCCGACGTGCTGGCCTCCTCCCACCGCCTCGCCCCCCGCGCGATACCCCGGCTCGTGGAGGACACGGGACGGCGGCTGGGACTGACCGGTGCCCGCGTCTACGTCGCCGACCTGCAGCAGCACGCCCTGGTCGCGCTCCCGACCCGCGAGCAGGCGCTCCGGCTCGGGGCCGGCGACGGGACCGTGGAGCTGGAGACCGTGCTCGTCGACAATTCGCTCGCCGGACACGCCTATCGCACGGAGACGGCCCAGCTGAGCCGACCGGGCGCCGGCGGCGGCGGTTCCGAGCGGACGGGGTGGATCCCGGTCGTGGACGGCATCGGCCGCATCGGCGTGCTGCGCGTGACCGCGCCAGAGCTCGACCCGCCCCTGCTGCACCGGTGCGAGGCCCTCGCCGGACTGGTCGCCATGATCCTGGCGACCAAACAGCCCTACAGCGACGTCCTGACCCGGACCATGCGCACCCGGCCGATGAGCCTCCAGGCCGAACTGCTGTGGGCGTTCCTGCCCCCGCGCACCATCGGCACGCCGACGGTGACCTCCAGCGCCCTCCTGGAACCCGCGTACGACGTGGGCGGGGACACGTACGACCACAGCCTGGCCGGAGACCTGCTGCACCTGACGCTCCTGGACGCCATGGGGCACGACCTCGCGTCCGGCGGCTGCAGCGCCACGGCGCTGGCCGCCTGCCGCTCCACCCGGCGCGCCGGCGGCAGCCTCGACGACATCGCCGTACAGATCGACCGCACGCTGGAGCAGTGGCTTCCGGAGCGCCTGCTGACCTGCGTCATCGCCGTCCTCGACACCTCCACCGGCCGGCTCGACTGGATCAACTGCGGCCATCCGGCCCCGCTGCTCATCCGTGACCGGCGCATCGTGACCGGCGCGCTCGACCGCCCTCCGCACCCGCCCCTCGGGCTGACCGGCTACGGTCTCCCGCCCCCGCCGGTCCACACGGCGAACCTGGAGCCGGGCGACCGGCTGTTGCTCTTCACCGACGGCGTCACCGACGCCCGCTCCGCCACCGGCGAGCTGTTCGGCGAGGAGCGGCTGGCCGACATCGTCGTCCGCGCCCTGGCCGACGGCCTTCCCGCGCCCGAAGCGCTGCGCCGCCTGATCCAGCAGATCCTCGTGCACCAGAACCAGCGCCTCAACGACGACGCCACCGTCCTCCTCGCCGAATGGCACCCGGAGCGCGGCTGAGCCGTCGGGCCGCGGCGGCGGCGGGCACACGCTGTCGGGAGCGCCTCGGCGTTCGTGGGGGGGGGCGTACGCGCGTGGTGCCGACCTTCGGTCCGGTCGCGAGGGGGCAGCCACCGCTCACATCGGCCAGTGGCAGACCGTCCGTTCGCAGCACGGTGCGTCGTGACACGGGCATGACCGCGCCCTAGTCGAGAGGCGCCCCGCTGCCGGAGTCCGCCGGGCTCGTGTCGGGTCGGTGCCCGTCGTGCCGCTTCGCCTCCTCCCTCAGGGAGTGGAGGAGCGTGGTGACGTGTGGTCGGTCGCGACCGCCGAGGGTGGCGACGCCGATGTGTCGGATCGGGCCCGGCGACGTGATCGGGACGGTGCTCAGTCCCGGGATCCCGGGGGTGAGCGCGATGGAGGGGATCAGGGAGACGCCCATGCCCGCGGCGACGAGGGAGCGGGCGAAGAAGTAGTCGGTGGTGGTCCCCCGGATGTCCGGACTGAAGCCGGCGTGCTCGGCGAAGCGGCGCAGGAACGCCTCGGTCTTCAGGCAGCCGAGCACCCAGGGTTCGGCTGCCAGGTCGGCGAGGTCGAGCGCGTCGTGGTGGGCGAGTCGGTGGCCCTGCGGCAGGACGATGTGCAGGGGGTCTTCCAGGAGCGGGGTCCACGTCAGACGGCCATCGGGGGCGGGGCCGACGGGAAGCGGGCCGTCGAAGTGGTAGGCGAGGGCGAGGTCCACGGCTCCTTGACGGACGAGGGGAAGGGTGTCCTCGGGTTCGCCCTCCCTGACGTGGAGCGCGGTGCGGGGATGGGCTGCCGTGAGCCGGGTGAGGGCGGCGGGGAGCAGGAGCCTCCCGCCGCTGGTGAACGTGGCGATGGTGAGCTGGGTGCGGCCGGTGCTGAGCGCGGAGACCTGCTGCTGTGCGTGTGCCAGCTCCGCGGCGACGGATTCGGCGGCACCGACCATGATCTGCCCCGCCCGGGTGAGGGTGACGCCCCGGGTGCTGCGCGCGACGACCTGCGCGCCGCGGCCGCCGTCCAGGGCGGCCACCTGCTGGGAGACGGCCGAGGGGGTGAGGCGGAGGGACGCGGCCGCCCGGTTGAAGCTGCCGTGCTCCGCCACCGCCCGCAGGACGCGGAGCCGCTGCACATCGATCAACAGTTTTCCTTCATACCTGGTCAGCAAGTGGGCACTTCTGTTGGTGACGATAAGGATCCAGGGTGGGGGCATGCAACGGATCTGCGTCATCGGCGGAAGCCGGTACTTCGGAAAGCTCCTGGTCGAGCGCTTGCGGGCGGCCGACCACCAGGTCACCGTGATCAATCGTGGCTCCGCCCCACCGCCTGCCGGCGTGGAGCACCTCGTCGTCGACCGCGGCGACGAGGCCGCCCTGTCGGCCGCGCTGGAGAGCCGCGACTTCGACGTCGTGGTGGACCAGGTCTGCTACACCCCGGTGCAGGCCGCCATCGCCGCCCGCGCCTTCGCGGGCCGCACCCGTCGCTATGTCATGACCTCCACGATCGAGGTCTACGACCCCGCGACCGCCGCCCTGTCCGCCGTGCCCCCGAGGACGCCGGTGTCGGAGGAGCGGGTGGACCCGGCCCTCTGGAAGGTCGCCATGGATCTTCCCTGGCACGACGACGCCTACCTGGAGGCGCACTACGCCGAGGGGAAGCGGCAGGCGGAGGCGGTGCTCACCCGTGCCGGCGGTTTCGCCTTCGCCGCGGTGCGCAGTGCTCACGTGCTCGGTGGCGGGGCTCGGGAGTTCACCGGTCGGCTCGCGCACTATGCCGGGCGCGTCACCCGGAGCGAGGAGATCACCGTGCACGCGAAGGCGCTGCCCACTGTCTTCATCCACTACGAGGAGTTGGCGGACCTGCTGTCATGGGCGGCCGCGGCCGATTTCACCGGCCCGGTCAACGCCTGCTCCGACGGCCTGATCGACGTCCACGACCTGGTCGGGATCGTCGCCGCGCAGGCCGGCCGTGAAGCCGTCTACCGGACCGTCCCGGCAGGCGAGAAGGCTTCGCCGTTCTCCTTCGACCGCCACTACGCCATGAGTAACGCCCGGGCGAAGGCGCTGGGTTTCTCCTTCTCCCGCACGACCGACTGGCTTCCCGGCGCCGTCGCCGAAGCCCTCGCCCCGTCCGCCACCTCCACCACCACCGACTGAGGACGAGGCCGCCATGCAGGAGCGCACCCTCGCCCGCACCGCTGTCGGCGCCATCGGTCTGGGCGCCATGCCGCTGTCCATCGAGCACCGCCCGGACGAGAAGCGGGCCGTCGCCACCGTCCACGCCGCCCTCGACGCCGGTGTCACCCTCATCGACACCGCCGACAGCTACCACTGGCACGCCGGCGAGGCGGGCCACAACGAGCTGCTCGTCGCCCGCGCCCTGGCGCGCTACGGCGGCGACACCTCCCACGTCCTGGTGGCCACCAAGGGCGGTCGCGGCCGCCCCGGCGACGGCAGCTGGACCGTCAGCGCCGCCCCCGCCCGCCTCAAGAAGGCCGCTGAGGCATCCGCCAGGCGCCTGGGCGTCGACGCCATCGGCCTGTACCAACTGCACAAGCCGGACCCGGCCGTGCCCTGGGCGGAATCCGTCGGCGCGCTGCGGGAGCTTCTCGACGCCGGCACGATCCGTACCGCCGGCGTCTCCAACGTCACCACCGACCAGATCCTCCAGGCCCACCAGATCCTCGGTGACGGACTCGTCTCCGTGCAGAACCGGTACTCCCCCGCCGTCCGCGACAGCGAGCCCGAACTGCGGCTGAGCGAGCGGCTGGGGCTGGCCTTCCTGCCCTGGAGTCCGCTGGGCGGCATCTCCCGCAGTTCCCTCGACGGTCCCTCCGGCCCCGCCTCGGTCGGCACGGCCTTCCACCGCCTCGCCGCCGAGCGCGGCGTCAGCCCCCAGCGGATCGCCCTGGCCTGGCTGCTCGCCCGCTCCCCCGCGGTGATCCCGATACCGGGCGCCAGCCGACCGGCCTCCATCGCCGACTCCGCCGGGGCCGCCGACCTCACGCTGAACGCGCGCGAGCTGAGGGAACTCGAAGCGTCTCCGCCGAACCGGGCCGCACCGTGACCCGATCACGGCGGGCCCCCGGCCGTGGCCGGGGGCCGTTCCCACCGCCTCCCGCGGCCTCTCTTCCCATGAGCGAAGCGCGACCCTGCCCAGGTGGCGGGCGCCCTCGGCGCCCCGTGCCGCGGCGAAAGTCCGTGGCGGCGGGGCATCGGGTCCGGCATCATCCGTGTGTGATCGTGTCGCAACCCGTTCCGGAGGTCCTCGCCGTGGACGACCGCGCGCTCGTGCCGGTCGGCGAGCACGCGTCGTACGGCTGTCCCCACGTGCCGGCACCCGCGGCGACCGTCACGGCCGTCTCGGCGCGGGCCCTGGACCTGGAGCTCTCGCAGTGGCCGCCTTCCTGACCCACCGGGCGCGTGTGCACGACGTCCGGCTCCCCCTCCACCGGCGGCACAGCGCGCTCCGTACCTGCCTCACCGTTTTCGCTCCCTACGGCCTGCGGGCGACCTACCACCACCTCACGCTCAGCGCGGCGATCCCCCGACGGCTGGAGGCGGACCCGGACGCGTTGGGGCGGGCGGTGGAGGAACTGCAGGAGGCGCGGGTGCTGTGGCTCGCGCGGGCGGAGGAGTACGCCGTGCGACGTCGGGCGGAGAAGCGGGCCGGTCGGCGGGCCGTGTCGAGCCCTCGGCCGTGGTGGATGCGGAGCTGGGTGGAGAGCCCGGAGCGTGCGTGGTTCGACGACCCGTCCCGCCACCCGTCGCTGCGACTGCCCGCGTACGTCCGACGGCGGAACGCGCTGCTGGACGGGGCCGATCTGCCGGGCTGCCCGGCCTGCGGGGACGAGAGACAACACGTGCTGAGCTCGACCGGGCACGGCTGGGTCGAGCTGTGCCGCGGGTGCGCGTGGGTGCTGACGCCCTGTCCGTGCGGCGGGAGGCACCGGTTGGTACCGGACACGCCGTTCACCTGGCAAGGGATCTGGCAGCGGGCGCACATGGGCGATGACGGCATGCCGAACCCGCACTGGCCCGTGGGTTAGGCACGCGGACGCGGCACCGCGAACGCCCGGAATACCGAAGGCCGTACACCACGGCGAACCCACGCACGCGACTCGACTCGGCTCGGCTTGGCTCGGCTCGGCTCGGCTCACATGGTCAGGTGCCCGAAGACGCCTGCGATCACGACCCCCACCGCGAGGACGAGGAAGCTGACCACGGTCATGGCGGCGTGCGCGGCGTGGTCCATCGGTTCCGGGGCACCGTCACCGGCACCGGCGCCCTCCTGTCCGCAGGTCCTTCACATCGAGGGGGCCGTCACCCTGGCGGTGCGCCACCTGCTCGTCAAGCGTTTGATCGCCGAGCGGGCGACTGTCAAGATCATCTGATGTATCGACAGGCCGTCTTGTCGACGGTCTGGTGAGCACGGACGACGGGGAGTGCGTCTTGAGGTTTCGCATGGGTTCGAGCGCGGTGCTGATCGTGGCGTTGGCGGCCCTCGCCACCGGCTGTGGAGGCGCCGGCTCCGACACGGGGGCGACGAAGCCTCCCACGAGCGACAGCGCCACGAAGGATTCGGGCTCGGGTTCCGGTTCTGGTTCTGGTTCGGTTTCGGGTTCCGGTGGCACGGTGGTCGACAAGGGAGGCTCCGACACCGTCTTCCGGACCGAGGAGAGGTTCAGGCAGGCACTGCCCGACCCGGCGTCGATGGCCGGGTGGACGCCGCGGAGCGCGAACGCGGAGATCGAGGAAGCGCCCGAACCCGCCGCGAACTGCGGTCAGGACGCGGACTGGTACTGCGCCAGGACCGCGCGCGGCGAGGCGAACTTCGAGGCGGTGGGAGAGGAGGCGCAGTTCGACCTCACGGCCTTCGCGGACAGGAGCGCCGCCCAGGACGCCTGCCGCAAGGAGAAGACCTGGTCGGCCGAGTACACCGAGGCGCAGGTGCCTCCGATCCCCGGCGTGGACAGCCACGCCTACTACCGCAACGCCGGCGGCCTGGACGGCCTCAACCTCTTCATGTGCACGGGCACGGTCGTCGCCCAGGTGTTGCTGGAGGGGGAAGGGAGCTCCCTGGACCCCGCCACCGCCCATTCCCTGGCCCAGCTCTTCGCCTCCCGGATTCACAAGGCCGCGGCGGCGCGATGACGGACGCGGAGCCGAACCGACGGATCGGCGTCCGCTGACGTCGGTCGGTGACCGCGAAGCGGTCCCCGACGACCACCGCGCACACTCCGGGGTCAGGCGTGGGCGTCCTCGACGACGACCCGGCCCACCGTGCGCAGCGTCGAACGGAGACTGTCCAGATCTGTGGAGCCCAGGGCGAGGCGGAGCGCCTGGGGGGTGTGCGTCGAGGTCGTGAACGGCTCCGCCGTGCTGACCGAGATGTTCCGGCGCGCGAGGGTCGCGGTCAGGCGGTCGGCACGTGCGCCGTCGGGCAGGGGCAGCCAGGTGAAGTACGAGGAGGGGTGGCCGATGAGCGGAAGGCCTGCCAACTCCTGTCTGACGAGCGCCTGGCGTGCCCGCGCGTCGTCCCGTTTCCGCGCTTCCAGCTGGTCCACGGTACCGTCGTCGAGCCAGTGGCAGGCGATGGCGGTGGTGAGGGCGGGGGTGTTCCAGGTGGTCGCCCGGATGGCGCGTTCGAGCGCGGGCACCAGGGGTGACGGGGCGAGGACGAAGCCGACCCGCAGGCCGGTGGCGACGCTCTTGGACAGCCCCGAGACGTAGACGGTGATGTCCGGTGCGGTGGCCGCCAGAGGCGGTGGAGGGTCCTCGACCAGATAGGCGTACGACGCGTCCTCGATGATGAGCGCACCGTGCCGTCGGGCGATCTCGACGAGGCGGGTGCGGTCGGTTGCCGGCATGACCCAGCCGAGCGGGTTGTGCAGGGTGGGCATGGTGTAGATCGCGCCCACGGGGCGGCCGGCGCACAGCCTGTCCAGTGCGTCGAGATCCGGACCGCCGGCGGTGGTGGGGATCGGCTCCAGGTCGAGACCGAAGGCGTGCGCGATCACCTTGAAACCCGGGTAGGTGAGGGCGTCGACCGCGACGACGTCGCCGGCGTTCAGCGTCGCCATGAGGGTGATGGCCAGGCCGTGCTGGGCACCGCCCGCGATGAGGATCCGGTCCGCGTCGGCCGTGATCCCCCGGCGCCGGAGGTGCCGGGCGACGGAGGACCGGTCCTGGGGGCGGCCGCGGTGCGGCTGGTAGCGCAGCAGCGAGTCGAGGTCACCGGACGTGGCGACCTCTCGCAGGGCCTGCCGCAGGAGGTCGGCCTGGCCGGGCAGCGACGGGTAGTTGAACGTGAGGTCGACCGCGTCCGTGGCGACGGCCTGCTGATCGATGCCGTGTCCGGGGGCGACGGCGATGTCGCGTACGAACGTCCCGCGGCCCTGTTCCCGGCTCACCAGGCCCATCGCTTCCAGCTCGGCGTACACCCGGGTCGCGGTCACCACGGCGATGCCCTCACGGGCGGCGAGTCCGCGGTGGGTCGGCAGTCTCGCCCCCGGGGCGAGACGCCCGGTCCGGATGTCGGACGCGAACGCGTCGACCAGCTTCTTGTATCGCGGGGCCGCCATGCGCCGGATTGTATCCATGACAATTCTTTGACTGTCCTGCTCGCGGCTCCTTACGGTCGAGCCCACTGTCATCCGGGAAGGGAAGCCGTCGTGCACATCGCCATCCTCACCTTCGAGGGCTACAACGAACTCGACTCCCTGATCGCACTCGGCGTGCTCAACCGCGTCACGACCGACGGCTGGCGCGTGACCCTCGCGACCCCCGGCCCCCGGGTGACGTCGATGAACGGGGTGGTCATCGAGCAGATGTCCACTCTCGAAGACGCCTGCGCCGCCGACGCCGTCATCGTGGGCAGCGGCATCGCCACCCGCGAGGTCACCGAAGATCCGGCGATCATGAACGTCCTGCGGGGCCTGGATCCCTCGCGCCAGCTCATCGCGGCCCAGTGCTCCGGCGCGCTCGTGCTGGCCAGGCTCGGCCTCCTCGACTCCGTCCCCGCCTGCACCGACCTCATCACCAAGCCATGGGTCGTCGCCGCAGGCGTCGAGGTCCTCCAGCAGCCGTTCTACGCCGAGGGCAACATCGCCACCGCCGGCGGCTGCCTGGCCTCGCACTACCTCGCGGCCTGGATCATCGCCCGCCTCAAGGACCGCGACGCCGCCACGGACGCGCTGCACTACGTCGCCCCGGTCGGCGAGAAGCAGGAGTACGTCGACCGCGCCTGGCGCAACATCGCCCCCTACCTGCCGGCTCCCGCACCGGCACACAGTGACCTCGACCGGTCGATCCGCGCCCGGGAGGACCGCGCTCGGGAGTTCAAGGGTCGGGAGATCGACGGCCGCAGCCTGCCGGGCGCCACCGCGGAACAGCCGCACCTCATCTCCTGAGAACCCGGGCACGCCGTTCCTTCAGGCCGCCGCCCCTGAGCTACGGACTCGGGAGGGGACACCGCTCACTCAAGGACCGCCACGGCCTCCACCTCCACCAGCAGGCGGGGGTCGGCCAGCGCCGCGACGCCGATGCCGGTGAGCGGCGGGGCGGGCAGGGGCCCGAGCCTCGCTGCCGCCCGTGCGACGCCTTCGACGAACAGGGGCATCTTGTCGGGCGCCCAGTCGACGGCGTAGACGGTCAGCTTCGCGACCTGGCCGAAGGAGGCTCCGACTTCGGCGAGAGCCGCGGCGACGTTGAGATAGCACTGTTCCACCTGCGCGGCGAGGTCCCCCTCACCGACCAGCACCCCGTCGGCGTCCCAGGCGACCTGTCCGGCGACGAAGACGAGTCTCGACCCCGTCGCCACCGCCGCCTGCCGGTAGAGGTCCACCTTCACCAGTCCCGCCGGATCCACCAGATCGATGGCCATGTCCGTTCCCTTCCGTAGCGAGGACCTGCGGTCGGGCTTCCGCCGCAGCGGGTGGCCCGTGGTCCCTTGTGGTGACTCGGTAACCGTAGGAGAGTGTGGGCTGACGCGGAAGAACGCACTTTCTGGTGAGAGAGGAACCTCATGGTGACCAAGCAGGTCAACGACGCCCATGACGACGCGGACCTGAGGCGTGCGGACTCCCTGGCGCGCGAGATCTTCTCGGACGTCGCCAACAAGTGGGCGCTGCTGATCATCGAGGCATTGGGCGAGCGGACCCTGCGCTTCACACAACTGCGCGACACCGTCGAGGGCATCAGCCACAAGATGCTCACCCAGAACCTGCGCATGCTGGAACGCAACGGCCTCGTGGTGCGCACCGTCCACCCCACCGTGCCACCCCGGGTCGAGTACTCCCTCACGGAGCCCGGCCGAGCCCTCCGCGAAACCGTGGACGTCATGTGCGAGTGGACCCAGCGGCATCTCGGCCACATCGAGGCGGCACGCCACCGCTTCGACGCCTGACCGCCTCCCGCAACCGGACCCGAGCCCCGCATCCCGCCACGCGCGGGCGCGTCACCCGGCCGTCGACCGCGGCGGGCACCCCACCCCGCGTCAGCTCCGAGCGTCCCCGACGGGCCTGCCGCGAGCCTCGGTTCGGGCTCACCGCACACGGACCTCCGCGCCTTTTCGGAGGCGAAGGCCTGTTCCGGCCGTCCTGATGGACAGCGTACGGAGGGGCCGATCCGCGCACTCGAGTGAGACGCCCGTTTCCCGCGAGGAGAGTCAGCAGGGCGCGAGGGGCGCGCCGGGGAGGCGAGGGGAGCGCGTCGGCGGGCATGGTGGCGTTCAGCTCCTTCGACGGGCGGGATCACGCCCGCGATCGATCACGGAGCGCTATCGTCCGGTTATATGAGAACGAACGCCTTGGCTCTGGCGGCCGCTTCGGCGGCCGCTGTTCTCCTGGCGGTGCCGGCCCCCGCGAGTGCCTACCGGGCCGCCGCCCAGGCGTACCTGTGCGAGGAGGACGGCAAGCGGGACTCACGTGGCTTCTCGTCCGTGGACGGCACCGAACTCGCGTGGGACGACGACTCCAGGTTCGATGACGCGCGCAAGCACGCGGTCAAGGCGTGGACAGCGGGCTCGCTCAAGCAGGTCAGGATCAAGCCCGACGGGGCGACGAGCTATGCCGATCTGGAGTGGAAGGACACCCGCCAGACCGCCAACGGCCTGCATCTCGTCTACGGCCGGTGGGACCCGAACACGGGGACGGACTACGTGTGGTTCAACAGGGCCTACCTGGACGACGGGAGGAAAATCGGCGCGGACGTGCACCGCAGGCGCGTGGCCGCCCACGAACTCGGGCACGCTCTCGGGTTCTGCCACAAGCCCTACAACGGCTTGTATCCGTCCCTGATGTGGGCGGAGTACTCGCACTTCGCGGACAAGGGCATCAACGGCCCCACCGAACAGACCGACATCAAGGCCTATCACGCACTGTGGGGATGATCATGAACAAGAGGACCATGGCTTTCGCGGGCGGTGCGGCCGGGGCGCTGGCGCTGGGCGGCCGGCTCGGCTACGAGCATCTGGAGGGTCAGGTCGGCCCGGGGCACCTGTTGCGCGGCTACGACGCCACGAGCCCGGCCGGGACGGCTCCGCATGCCGAGGACGTCTTCACGGGGCGCGTGACCGAGTCCGAAGGGCGGCGCGACATCGAGCACTGGACGACGGACGTCTACCGGGTCGACGTGATGTCGGTGCTCCGAGGGGACGTGCAGGACACGGTGCGCGTCACGTACACGCCGGACGACGAGACGGCGCAACGGCTGCCGGACGGGGCGACGTACGTCTTCGCCACCCGGCCGCGACAAGGCAGTGCCGTCGAGGACGGTCACTCCCTGCTCTTCCATGGCGAGATGAAGCCGGTGGACGAGGCGCAGTTGACCGCATGGAAGGAGGCGGTGACGCTGCCGGCCGCGCCGGAGTAGCGGGGGCGCGAGGGGCGCCGTCTCTCCGTTGTCGTGTCACGAGCGGTCGGACGCCATCTGTTCGAACCTCTCGGCCCGTTCTTGCAGCAGGATGGGAGGACAGTGGATCTGCGTGGTGCAGTGCAGGTCCTGATCATCCGACAGCAGGGAGCGCTCCTTCTGATGACCGCACAGTCCTCGTGCCCCGAGCACCGCAGTCCCGAGCACACGTCACGCAGCAGTGTCTTGCCGTTCAAGTCTCCACTCGTCAAAGCGGTCTTCAGGGATGTGACCCCGATGCACGTCTCACGGTCGGCCGCCTGGGCAGCCGCGTCGGTGACGCGGACGGTGCTGGCGGAGATCATCGACGGCGCGAGGAGAGCGGCGGCGGAGGAAGGACGGACGAAGCTGACTCCCGCGGACCTCATCTCGGCGATCGAACGCAACGTCGAGGTGGAGGTGGGCGCCTCGTGGTACCAGCACAGCCCGACGTTCAAGGGCCTGACCGGTGTCGTACGCGACGCCGAAGGCGTCGTTGTCGTTCCCCCTCGGCGCAGCAGGTCGCGCAAACCGAGTGCCGTGGTCGGCGCCCACAGGTTCGAGGCCGGGATCAAGAGGCTGCTGTCGAGCCGCGGAGTGACCGCCGTCCCCGCGATGGTCCGTGACCTGGACGGAATAGCGAGCGCGTTCTTGACGGATCTCGCCCGGGACGCGGCCATGGTCGTCCGCGAGGGCGGGGTGAAACGCTTCGGCTCGGTCACCTTGGGGATGCCGGGCGAACCGGCCACACCCCTGCCCCTCGACGACTCGCTCCGATCCCTGTCCGTCCGTACCGGGGCCAAGCGGACCATCGACGGCGACGATGTCCTGGCCGCCACCACGATCCAATTGTTCGGCGACATCAGACAGCAGGCCCTCGCGCAGGCCCGTGAGGCGACCCGGCACACCGCGGCTGCCCGCATGATCGCCTCGACCACCGCCGCCTCCCCCGACGCCTCCTCCCCCGTCACCTCCTCCTCACCCGTTCCTCCGGACCTGCCGAAGGAGATGGTTTCCAGGAACTCCGGCGGTATGACCTCCCAGGTGGTCTGACCGCCTCCGGAGTGACGGCGCTCAGGGCGCCGGTGGCGACCCGAGCCGTGGACGCGACCACGGGCAGAACCGCACCGATGCGCCGCGGACGGGGCCGTCGCTGAAGGCCGTACGTTCCGCGGCGATTCCCTGCGTGACGTGCTGCCCTTCGCCGTGGTCCTCACCCACGCTCAGCCGGTTCGCTTTCTCCGGGGACCCCGATCGCTGAGCGGTGGGCAGGGGAACGGACACGCCGGGCGAGGCGACCGGGACCGGCTCCCGCCCCGCGCTGCATGGCGAAGCCTCAGGTCGGAGACCTGAGGCTTCGCTGGTGCGGCTATTCCGACTGGTTGGCGGTGGTGGCGTCGACCATCGGCTCGCCGAAGGCCATGTCACCGGACGGGATGGGGCCGGCGTCGAGCGACAGAACCGTCTCGTCTTCGTCAGGTGCGACGGAGACCGGGGTCGGGGCCGGCACCGGAGCAGCGCCTGTGCCGGCGCGGGCGAAGAGGGTGTGCGCGATGACCGTGCCGGTCTCGTCCTCGGCGACGAGGAGGCCGCCGGGTGTCAGGCCGCCGTCGGCGCGCAGGGCGTCGACGTGGTCGGCGCCCTCGGCGGAGCCGAAGGCGACGGTGACGTCCTCGCGCACGCGGTCGGTGCCGTGGAGGGCCTCGGTCCTGATCTTCACAGTGGGGACGTTCCGTTTCTCTGCTCGTTGGGGCCGTGCTCGAAGAGGGGGCCGAGGGGTGGGAGGCGGCTGCGGACCCTCCCCGGCCGGGGGCACCGCACCGGGTCACAGAGCGAGGAGGGCGCGGCCGGCGGTCCTGGGGTCGGCGAGGGGTCTCAGGACCAGGCGGACCAGGGCGAGCGGGTTGTCGTCGCCCGCAATGCGGTTGGCGGAGAGTTCGCCGCAGGTCGCGCACTGGTGGATGATCAGCCACTCGCCGTCGTTGCGGACGGACATGCCCAAGGCCTCCATCCGGCCCCGGCAGTCCGCGTCGCGATCGCCCGGGATCTTCCGGTCCACGTGCAGGCTCGCCAGACAGTTCGGGCAGTGATTGCGGTGCGCGGTGCCGGGAGCGTCCAGCGACACGTCGAGCCGGCAGGAGACGCACCGGAAGTCGCTTGCCCGGTGTCCGCCCTGGGTGTGCAGGACGTCCTTGTGCCGCTGCGGGCGACGCTGACGGCGGTTGTTGTTGTTGCGTGACACAGCCGTGTTCCTTTCCTGTCGCGCGATCAGAGGGTTCCGAACGCTTCGAGCGGGAAAGGCGGTTGGGCCAGCGGGCGGACCGCCATGCGCATCAGGATGAGCTGGTTGTCGTCCGTGCAGACGGGGTTGGAGGTGAGCTCGTCGCAACGCACGCAGCGGTGGATCACCCTCCAGTCACCGGTGCGGAGCACGGCGATGGCGATCGGTGACATCCGACCCTCACACTCGCTAGGCCCGCCCTCGACGTGGTCGAGGACGTGCCGGGAGTGCAGGCAGGACGGGCAGTGGTTGCGCGGCGCGCCGTCGGCGGCGTACGCGGACACGGTCAGACCGCACCACGCGCAGGCGAAGGTGCTGAGGCTGAGGGTGTTGTTGTTGGTGTGGTTGGACACCCGGGTGCTCCTTGCTGGGAAGTGGTCAAAGCAGCAAGAGCAGGCCGAGCGGCCTCGTCAGAGGGCAGCCCGTGGACGCCGAAGAACGGCGCATGGGCAGGTCAGAACACCGGAGAGCACGTCCGGCAGCCGCCCGGAGAGACGGGCAGCAGAAGGAGACGGACGGTTACGCAGTGTGGCGAGGCGCACTCGGCGCGAGCCGGGACATCAAAACACCCTCTTCTAGGGCACACGGGCCCACAACGAATCAGAACGACCGCTTGAGGCTAACAGGGCGCCTCGCGGGGCCGCCAACACATTTTCGGCTCCCCCGCCCGCTCGGGCATGCCCCGGTGGCGCCTGTTCTGCGGCCGGGGGCGACGAGATGACGCGGGGCCCGATTTCCTGGACCCCGCCGCGGAGGCGCGACGCACGACGCCGATCCCCCGCGTCGCCATGCTGCGTCCTAGTACTGCAACGGTGTTTGGTCTGATGGTTGGGCAGGTTCGGGTGGTGTGTGGCCGCGTTGTTTGTAGTGGCTGATGCGGGCTTGGTGTTGTCGTCGGCGTCGCCAGGTCGACCAGTGCAGGACGTGGTCGACCGAGACCGGCCGACGGTGGGTGAGGCGGTGGATCAGGCGTCTGAGCTCGGGAAGACTGAGGGGGACGAGGTCGGAGGATCCGTTTCTGCTTTGCCGGTGTCGAGTTCGCGGGCCCGCAGGACGGTCAGGCATGCGTGGGCGGCCATGGCCAGGGTCATGTGGCGGTGCCAGCCGGGGTAGCGGCGGACCTGGTAGTCGTCCAGGCCGCACTCCTGCTTCGCACTCTGGAAGCACTCCTCGACCGCCCAGCGAGCCCCGGCGACACAGATCAGCTGGTCAAGTGTGGTGTCGGCGGGGCAGTAGGCGATGTAGTAGGAGATCTCGTCGGGTCTGCGGACGCTGCGGCGGGCGATCACCCAGTGTCGCCGGTCCTCCCGGTGCCAGGGACGGACCTCGACCCTGGCCCAGTCGAAGACGCGAGGTCCGTGGGCCCCGTTGCCGCAGGAGCGGCGTTTCCACTTCTGCCGCGGCAGATCGTGGAACAGGTCGTGAACCGGATGGTCCAGGGCCCAGCGGGTCACGACGGTGTCGTGACGGGTGGTGGCCATGACGTGGAAGACATCGGCCCGCTCCAGCTCGGACCGCCAGCTTTTCGAGTAGCCGTAGCCGGCGTCCGCGGTCACCCAGCCGAACGGGATCTTCTCCTCGATCGCCCGGCGGACCATCGCCCTCGCCATCACGACCTTCGTCTCGAAGACAACCTCGTCGTCGATACCGGCCCGCCGGCAGCGTTCACGTTCGTCGGTCCAGGAGGCGGACAGGTAGAGACGCCGGTCGATCAGGGTGCGGCCGCGGCCGGTGGCATAGGCGAGGAACACGCCGACCTGGCAGTTCTCCGTCCGGCCGGCCGTGCCGGAGTACTGCCGCTGAACCCCGGCCGACCGGACCCCTTTCTTCAGGAAGCCGGTGTCGTCCACGATCAGCACCGCACCTGGGTCTCCGAGGTGCTGGACGACGTACTCGCGCACGTCGTCCAGCACCTCTTCCGCGTCCCAGTCGATCCGGTTCAGGAGCCGGTGGAGCCGGTCCGGGCCCGCGTGCCCGGCCTCCTCGGCAAGCGTCCAGCCGTTCTTCCGCTCCAGCGGAGCGATCAGTCCCCGCATATACGCAAGCGCCGACTCGCGCGGCTCCGACCTGGCAAAACGGTGCACGAACCGCTCGTGCAGAGCCTTCAGTTCACCCGTCCACGACCGGGCATCAGCAAGTTCCCCACCCATGAACACGCCAACGAACGACCTGGCCACCAGTCACGGCAAACACCGTTGCAGTACTAGGTGGGACATCGGACGCCCCTCACCAGCCGGCGAACGCGCGGTCAGCGTCGCGGAGCTCTGGGCGGAGAGGGGGCGCCACCACCGGGAGCCGATCGGGCGGCGGTACCGCCGCAACTGCCGCGCGAGGAAGCGGAGGGCGGAACTGGACACGTCGAGACCCGACGGGTAGGCAAGAGGCCGAAGGGATCAGGCCGGCCTCCTCACCTACGGCTTCACATCGAGACGCACGAGCGCGCCGATCTCCACAAGTTGGTCCGGCAGTGCCAAATCGGAAACGCCCATGACCGTGCTGGCGGGCCGGTGCTCCCCGAAGTACTCGGCGTGGAGGCGTGCTGTCGTGTCGAAGTTCTCCCGCAGGTTCCTCACCAGAACCGTGGTCTCCGCTATCTGGCTACGCTCGGCTCCGAACTGCCTCAGCACCAGGTCCAGATTCTCCAGCGTGGTGCGGACCTGCAGTTCGAAGTCGCCGACACCCACGAAGTTGCCGTGACGGTCATGAGACAGCTGTCCCGACACATAAACCGTGTCACCGACCTGAGCGGCCTGGCTGTACCCGTACAACGACTCCCACGGCATGCCGAACCCGAATGCCTTCAGCTGAGAACTCATCCATCACTCCCTTGATACAGCGCGCGGGACCGTAGTTGCAGGCAGGCCCCTTGCATGGAGACGTTACGGGTCCGCACAAGCGATGCTTGTCCGGAAGTGCCGTCCGAGTGTTCTCTGCGCGCACAGAATTGGCTGCAGTGGGCTCCTCCAGGCGCCGGCGTGGGGCCGATGGTTGGCGTCGGAAACCTGCCAGAAGATGGTGCCCGTTCCTGCTGGACTAGAGGTCACACTCTCCATGTGTTGCCTCACTCAGGACGGTTTTCGTGTCCACATCCACCACCCCCTCTGTCGAATCCGCCGCATCGCCGGAGCGCTCGACTTTCATCTCCTGGTTAGCGGTCTTTTCGATCATGCTGGGGATCTTCTCCATCGTCACGACCGAAATTCTTCCGATCGGCCTCCTCACGTCGATCGGCTCGAGTTTCGCCGTTTCGGACGGAATGGCCGGTCTGATGATGACCATGCCAGGACTACTCGCCGCGGTCTCGGCACCTGTGGTCACGGTGGCCACGGGACATGTCGACCGGCGGGTCATGCTGGGCGTGTTCCTCCTTCTCCTGTCGTCGGCCAACTTCCTGGCAGCCGTCGCATCGAGCTATTCGCTGGTCCTGATCTCCCGCGTCATGGTGGGCGTCACCATCGGCGGCTTCTGGTCCATCGGGGCCGGGCTCGCCCGTCAGCTCGTTCCCGCGAAGTCCGTGGGCCGCGCGACTTCGGTGATCTTCTCGGCGGTGCCTCTCGGCTCCGTACTCGGCGTACCGCTGGGCACGTTCATCGGCGACGTAGCGGGCTGGAGAACGGCGTTCCTGGCCGTGGGCGGCTTCACGCTGGCCGTCCTCGTACTGCTCCTCGCCGTCGTCCCGCCCCTCCCTTCCGACCGGGCGACGCGCCTCGACGTCCTCGGCGGCATGCTCCGAAGCGTCGGCACCCGCTTCGCGCTGCTCATGACCGTCCTCGTCGTGCTCGCCCACTTCGGCACGTACACGTACGTCACTCCGTTCCTGGAGCAGGTGACCCACGTCGGTTCGGGTGCTCTCACGATCTACCTGCTGATCTACGGTGCGGCGGGCATCGCCGGCAACTTCCTTGGCGGGTCCGCGGTGGGCCGCCATCCACGGTCCACCTTCGCCGCGGCGGCGGCGATGATCGCCGCCGCGACCCTTCTGCTCCCCGTCCTGGGACGGTCGGACGCCGGCGCGCTGGTACTGCTGGTCGTCTGGGGAGTCGCCTACGGTGCCGTCCCGGTCTGCTCCCAGACGTGGTTCTCCAAGGCCGCCCCCGACTCCCCCGAGGCGTCCTCGGTCCTCTTCACCGCCTCCTTCCAGGCCACCCTCTCCATCGGCGCCCTGGCAGGAGGAGCCGTCCTCGACCGTTCCTCGCCCTCCACTGTGATGGCCCTGGGCGGACTGACGGCCGCCCTGATGGTCGCCGTGGTCTGGGCCCACTGGGCGGGGAGGTTCGCATGGCCGAAGTCCGCCCAGGAGTTGTCCGGCCGGCCATGATCCCGATTGCTGAGACCTGGGGGACCGCGGCTCGTTCGTGAGGTTCTCGGCCGGAGGGGAGATTGCCGACGTCATCGCGGAAGTACAGCTGCCGACCCGTCGGATCTTCCTTTCCACGCCGAGGGTCGGCCGGCACAAGGTGTCACTCCGGGCACGTAACACGGCGGGCATGGCCCAGCTGTGGATGAAGGCGCCGCCGCCGGCTTGTCGCCGGGGGTGGCGATCTCCTGTCCGAGGCCGCCTCGCGGCAAGAAGTACGTATGGGAGGCGTCGGTCCGCAGATTGGCCTTGACGGTACGGCGGTGGGTGATCGTCTCCTCGGCAACGACCGCCAACTGGGCGGCGAGGAGGTGACGGAGGGCGGCGGCGACGAGAACCGGGCGGCGCGGCAGCGGACAGGAACACGCTCGCCCTCCTTGGCGGGAGCGCCGAACTGGTGCGGACGCCTACCGGTGACCGGGCCCGGACCGGCGTGATCGCCCGAGGTGGCGTTGTTCGAAAGAGAGCGGGTTCCGGAACTGCTCGACCGCGACGGCACTCGCCGGTCTCCCGTCCCCTCAGCATCCGCGCCGGGCGTTGCCGCCCTCCGTGACCTCACTCACGGTTGCGGAAGGCGGGTGCGATCATGCAGGCGTGAATTATCTCGGCGACGCGCGCCTGCACACCTGGACCTTGCGCCTCACAGCCCTCTTGGCAGCCGACGCTCAGGATCAACTCGCCTGGCTGGGTGAGCGTGAGGTGGAGACGAAGGACGTCGTTGAAGAGATGGAGCTCCTTTGTCGCGTCTCCGAGGGCCTCGCGGAGCGCGGAGTCTTCGCGCCGGAGGAGCTGCGTGATCTACGGGCCGTGGGCTGTCGCCTCGGCGAGATCGACGCCACCCGCCGCGTCGGCCCCTGGGGCAACGCCCTGTCCACCGACCCGTCGTGGGACGAGATTCGCTCACTCGCCCGCCGGTTTCTCCTCACGAAGCTGGGCGATTGGCGTCAGCCACTGCCCCGTCCCGTGCGCCCGCACACCGGCGGCCACTGAGATCCGGGCCGCCCATGCGACTCTGACGCGCTGCTCGGGGTGCCGTGTACCGCCTGCCGGACCTCGACAGCCGTGTCGCGGCTGAAAGCTCAAGCAGCGTGCGGAGTCTCGGCGCGCTCCGAGGCCCCGAGGCCGTGGGCATCCGCTGTTCGTTCTGGGGCTCTGGTCTACCATCCACGGAGGCCCAGGGAAAGTGCTGTCTGTGGTGTGTGCTGGAATGGCCGGACTCTGCCGTTGATCTCCCGGGAGACCGTCGTGACGTCTTCGCATCCGTCCCTGACTCGCGCCTTGGCCGAGGCCTTGGTCGATGTCCTGTGTTTCATCGACGGCAGCGAAGACGAGCAGATGGATCAGGATGACGCGGTGAAGGTCTTGGAGGGCGTCGCCCACGTGGTCACCACACTGCCGAGTGATCAACAGCGGGAGCTGATCGCCCTGCTCGGAGAGATGGCAGCTGCCGAGACCGACCCCGTTCGCCGTGAGTTCCTGGAGGAGTTCCCGGAGGACTTCGGGCTCATCGACGATCCGTCCTGAAGGAGTTCGGCTTACCGCGCAGGGCCGGCGGCACCGTGCCACGGCGGTTGGCCCTCCGCCCGGACTCATCACTGCGCACTCGACGATGGTGGATGGCGGCATGACGAGACGCAGCAGGAAGAAGAAGGAGAAGGAGCGTCCCGCCTGGGGCGTTCCGACGGGGATCGTTCTGTTGGCGACGCCGGAGGGCTGGCGCACCAGTGTTCTCACCGAAAGGGGAATGCTCTGCGGGCGGCTGGACGTGCCGATCTACACCGACCCGCACGACGCGCGGGACGCGGCGGCGGTGATGGTGACGGAACTCGCGCGCGACTTCCACGCCACCTATGTGGAAGTGAGCTGGAATCCGCCCCGGGAGCCGTGGTCATGGACCGCCCAAGTCACCCTGGCCGCCGAAATCCAACCACTGTCACCGGACGCTGAAGGCTGAACGGCGAGCTTGTCGGTGAGCCAGCCTCCACAGCGAATACCGCGGGAACGCTCCTCGCGAGCGCCGCGCCTGCCCCTCATGCCTCATGCCTCATGCCTCATGCCTCATGCCTCATGCCTCATGCCGACGGCAGAATCGGCTCAGCACCTTCGGATCGAAGACGTGGGGGCGCAGCGTCGGCTTGGATTCAAAGATGACGACGCGTGAACTCGCCCTGCACACACCCGGCCGCGTCGTGGACCGTGACACGGCTGCCGGCCTCGGGGCCCTCTGCCGTACGGGGCAGAGGGCCCCGAGGCC
>NZ_BNBS01000137.1 GCF_014656075.1 Streptomyces hydrogenans | reverse complement strand
ACCCCGCCCGGCGGCCCCGCCCTCCGCGCCGCCCCGCCCCGTCCGTCTGTCCCGCCCGCCCGCGGCCCGTACACCGGAAGCGAGTCCTTCGATGCACGCACCACCCCCTGTCCGCACCACGAGAAGCCCCCGCGCCGCCCGGGCCGTCGCCGCCGCGCTGACCGCCCTGGCGCTGGCCGGGGTCACCGCCCCCGCGGCCTCCGCCCTGCCGACGGCACCCGGGGCGACCGCGGCGGCCGGCGACACCCGGCCCGTCGAGTACCGGGGACTGCGCCTGGACGTCCCCGCCGACTGGCGCGTCGTCGACCTGGAGAAGTCCCCCGGGACCTGCGTCCGCTTCGACACGGCCACCCTCTACCTCGGCCACCCCGGCGCCCGGCAGTCCTGCCCCGCCGACGCGGTCGGCGAGCGGACCGACGCCCTGGTGGTGGAGCCGCTCGCCGGTGCCACCGTCCCGGACCCCGCGGCCGTGCTCCGCGTGCCGGCCGGCCGGCCCCTCCCGACCCGCGTCGGGGACGACGTGGACCGCGAGGTCGTCCTCTCCGTCGAGGGCGCCGGGCTGCTCGTCACGGCCGTCCACGGCGCCGCCACCGACACCGTCTCCCGGGTGATCGGCTCCGGGCGCGTCGGACCGGCCGCCGTCCCGGGCACCCTGCCCGCCCCCCGCGCCGAGGCCCAGGGGACCGCCGGAACCGCGCGGGCCCTGGCAGCCGAGCCCACCACCGGGTACACCGGCAAGGCGTTCGACGCCTGCACCGCCCCCTCCGCGAGCCTGATGCGGACCTGGAAGGCGGACTCGCCCTACGCCGGCGTCGGCATCTACATCGGCGGCCCCACCCGGGTCTGCGCCCAGCCCAACCTGACCGCCGGCTGGGTCTCCGACCGCACGGCCGAGGGCTGGCACATGATCCCGATCTACGCGGGCCGCCAGGCCGCGGGGATCACGCCCGCCGACGCCGCCGCGCAGGGCAGGGCGTCCGCCGACGACGCGGTGGCCCGCGCGAAGGCCCTCGGATTCGCCCCCCGGACCGTGCTGTACACGGACATGGAGGACTACCCCTCCACGACCTACCGCACCCGGGTCCTCGACTACCTCTCCGCCTACAGCGCGCGCGTCCACGAACTCGGCTTCCGCTCCGGCGTGTACGCCAACATCGGCAACTCCGGCGACATGGCCGCCCTGCACAGCAACTCCCGCTACACCGAGCCCGACGTGCTGTGGACCGCCAACTGGAACGGCGCGGCCGACGTCTCCAACAGCTCGATGGGCCTGCCCGGCAGCACCTACTGGCAGGGCAGGCGGCGGGCGCACCAGTACAAGGGCAACTCCACCGAGACGTACGGCGGAGCCACCCTCAACATCGACCGCAACCACTTCGACGTCGCCCCCGCCACGGCCCCGGAGCCCGAGCCCGAGGCATGGCGCGAGGACGCCGCCTCCCGCGTGAACGCGGACTTCGACGGGGACGGCCGCGACGACGTCGCCGCCCTCTACGGCTACGGCGACGGTTCCGTCGCGCTGTTCACCTTCCTCGCCCGGTCCGACGGCGGTTTCGACGCGCCGCTGAAGTCGTGGACCCGTCCGCCGGGCAACTGGACCTTCAAGAGCGTCAAGCTCACGGCCGGCGACTACGACGGCAACGGCCGCACCGACCTGGCCGCGATGTACGACTACGCCGACGGCTCGGTCGCGCTCTTCACCTTCAAGTCCCGCACCGACGGAGGCTTCTCCGACCCGGTGAAGTCCTGGACCACGGCGCCCGGCAACTGGTGGCCCGAGAACGTCCAGCTCGCCTCGGGCGACTTCGACGGCAACGGCCGCGACGACGTCGCCGCCTTCTACGGCTACAGCGACGGCCGCGCCGCCCTCTACACCTTCTCCTCCGACGCCTCGGGCGGCTTCGGCACCCCGCTGCGCTCCTGGAACGTCCCCGAGAACTACTGGTGGGGCGAGAACGTGAAGCTGGCCTCGGGCGACTTCGACGGCAACGGCCGGGACGACGTGGCCGCCTTCTACGGCTACAGCGACGGCCGCGCCGCCCTCTACACCTTCAAGTCCCGCACCGACGGCGGCTTCGCCGACCCGGTGCGCTCCTGGAACGTGCCCGAGAACTACTGGTGGGGCGAGAACGTCAAGCTCACCGCCGCCGACTACGACGGCAACGGCCGCGCGGACGTGGCCGCGATGTACGGCTACGAGGACGGCTCGGTCGCCCTCTTCACCTTCGCCACCCGCACGGACGGCACCTTCGAGAACCCGGTGAAGTCCTGGACCACCGAGCCCGGCAACTGGTGGATCGAGAACGTCCAGATCGCCTCCGGCGACTTCGACGGCAACGGCCGCGGAGACGTCGCGGCGTTCTACGGCTACAGCGACGGTCGCGCCGCCTTCTACACCTTCACGTCGGACGCGGCCGGCACCTTCGGCACCCCGCTGCGCTCCTGGAACGTCCCCGCCGACTACTGGTGGGGCGACCACGTGAAGCTCGGCTGATCCCGCTCCGACCCCCGAGGGCGGCGGCACTCCGGTGTCGCCGCCCTCTCCCACGAGACGAGAGACCTCCCATGGCACGCAAGACCTCCCTCACCGGAGTCCGCGCCGTCCTCGCCGCGGCCCTGGCCGTCGCCGGCACGGCCCTGCTCCCCTCGGCCCCGGCCACCGCCGCCTCCGTCGCCACCTGGGACAAGGTCGCCCAGTGCGAGAGCGGCGGCAACTGGTCCATCAACACCGGCAACGGCTTCTACGGCGGCCTCCAGTTCAAGCTCAGCACCTGGCGCGCCTTCGGCGGCAGCAACTACGCGACCTATCCGCACCTGGCCACCAAGCAGGAGCAGATCCTCGTCGGCGAGAAGGTCCTCGCCGGACAGGGCGAAGGCGCCTGGCCCACCTGCGGTCCCCGCGCCGGCCTCGGTGCCGACCACGCCGACCCCTACCCCGACGAGCCCGCCCCGCCCGTCGAGCCCGCCTGGCGCGACGACGCCGCCTCCCGGGTGAGCGCCGACTTCAACGGCGACGGCCGCGACGACAACGCCGCCTTCTACGGCTACGCCGACGGCTCGGTCGCCCTCTTCACCTTCCTCGGCAAGCCCGACGGCGGCCTCGCCGCCCCCGTGAAGTCCTGGACCACGACCCCCGGGAACTGGACCCACCGCAGCATCAAGCCGGTCGCCGGCGACTTCGACGGCGACGGCCGCGCCGACCTGGCCGCCATGTACGACTACGCCGACGGCTCGGTCGCGCTCTTCACCTTCCTCGCCCGGCCCGACGGCGGCTTCGCCGCGCCGGTGAAGACCTGGACGACGGCCCCGGGCAACTGGTGGCCGGAGAACGTGAAGCTGGCGTCGGGCGACTTCGACGGCGACGGCCGGGACGACGTGGCCGCGTTCTACGGCTACAGCGACGGCCGGGCCGCCCTCTACACCTTCAGGTCGAGCGCCACCGGCGGCTTCGGCGCCCCGCTGCGCTCCTGGAACGTCCCCGCCGACCACTGGTGGGGCGAGAACGTGAAGCTGGCGTCGGGCGACTTCGACGGCGACGGCCGCGACGACGTGGCCGCCTTCTACGGCTACAACGACGGCCGGGCCGCCCTCTACACGTTCAGGTCCCGCACCGACGGCGGCTTCGCCGACCCGGTGCGGTCCTGGAACGTCCCCGAGAACTACTGGTGGGGCGAGAACGTCAAGCTCACCGCCGGGGACTACGACGGCGACGGCCGCGCCGACGTGGCCGCCATGTACGGCTACGAGGACGGCGGCATCTCCCTCTTCACCTTCACCACCCGCGCGGACGGCACCTTCCTGAGCCCCGTGAAGTCCTGGACCACGGCGCCCGGCAACTGGTGGATCGAGAACGTCCGGATCGCCTCCGGCGACTACGACGGCGACGGCCGGTCCGACGTCTCCGCCTTCTACGGCTACAGCGACGGTCGCGCCGCCTTCTACACCTTCGAACCGGACGCCTCGGGGGCCTTCGGCACCCCGCTGCGCTCCTGGAACGTCCCCGCGAACCACTGGTGGGGCAGCGCCGTCACCCTGGCCTGAGCCGGCGCCCGGCGGCGGGGCTCAGGACCAGGGCCCCGTCACGGCGAAGGTCGTGCCCGGCTCGTAGCAGTTGACGTACATCGTGGAGCCGTCGGGGGAGAAGGTGACGCCGGCGAACTCGCCCCACGCGGGTGCTCCGGGCTTTCCGATGTCCTGGGCGCCGCGGGCGACCGCGTACACCTCGCCCCGCCGGTTCACGCCGAAGACGTGCTGGGCGCCGCCGCCGTCCTCGCAGACCATCAGGCCGCCGGTGGGCGCCAGGCAGATGTTGTCGGGCGACTCGCCGGGCAGCCGGACGTCGGTGTCCGGGCCGAAGGAGACGGCGAGCGTGAGCCGCCGGCCGTGCGGGTCGTACCGCCAGACCTGGCCGAAGTGGGTGGCGCCGGAACCGTCCGAGGTGCGGGCGAAGGAGGAGACGAAGTAGACGGACCGCCCGCCCCAGTAGCAGCCCTCCAGCTTCTGCGCGTGGGTGATCCCGCCCGGCCCGAAGTCCTGGAAGCGGATCGGCGTCCCGGTGGCCCCCGGGTCGGGCACCGGCACCCACTCGACGCCCTCGAAGACCGTCCCGGTCTCCCGCACCTCCGACAGGTCGGGGACGCCGGGCACCCGCAGGGCCTGGAGGGTGCCGCCCGCGCGCAGCGCGCCGGTGCCGCCGAGCGGGCGCTCGGGCAGGAAGCGGTAGAAGAGGCCGAAGGGGTGCTCGAAGGCGTCCTCCGTCTCGTAGACGATCCCGGTGTACGGGTCCACGGCGACCGCCTCGTGCGCGAAGCGGCCCAGAGCGGTGAGCGGGACGGCCCCGGTGCGGTGCGGGTCGGCCGGGTCGACCTCGAAGACGAAGCCGTGGTCCTTCTCGTACCCCTTGGTGCCCGCTCTGTCCTCGGTCTCCTCGCAGGTCAGCCAGGTGCCCCAGGGGGTGGGGCCGCCCGCGCAGTTCACCGCGGTGCCGGCGATGCCGACCCGCTCGGAGCGCACCTCCCCGTCGGCGTCGAGGCCGAGGACGGTGCAGCCGCCCTTGCCGCCCCGGTCGTAGACGAGGCCGGGCACGAGGGGGACGGCGTGGCGGGCCTCGGGGCGGTTCTCGTGGTTGCGGACGAGGCGGACGCCGCCGTACGGGCCGGCGAAGGCGCTCATGCCGTCGCAGTGGCTCGGGACCCGGCCCTCGCCGGAGCGGAGCCGGTCGCCCTCGCGGGACAGGACCCGGTAGGAGAAGCCCGCCGGGAGGTCGAGCAGTCCGGCCGGGTCGGGGAGGAGGGGGCCGTAGCCGCCGAGCGGCTCGGCGGCGGCCGGGGCACCGGCGAAGAGTTCGGCCAGGGCGCCGGTGAAGGCGATCCCGGCGACGGAGGCGCCGGTGCGGGCCAGGATCTGACGTCGTGTCACGGACATGAGCGGCCTTCCCGCCGAAGACAGGTGTGGACCCGCTGTGTGTACCACGCACCGGAGTGCGTGATGCCGTCACGCGGGTCCACGACGCCTCGAATGGCGCAATCCCACCCGTGTGCGGGCGGGGTGGCGGGACGTCAGCCCTGCTCGACCGTGAGCGTGATCGTCGTGCCGGTGAGCGCCTGGCTGACCGGGCAGTTCTTCTTGGCGTCCTCGGCGGCCGCCGCGAAGCCCTCGGCGTCCAGGCCGGGGACCTCGCCGCGCACGGTGAGGTGGATCCCGGTGATGCCCTCGCCCGGCTGGAAGGTGACGTCCGCCTTGGTCTCCAGGCGGGTGGGCGGGGTGCCCGCGCCCGTCAGGCCGTGCGAGAGGGCCATGGAGAAGCAGGAGGAGTGCGCGGCGGCGATGAGCTCCTCGGGGCTGGTCTTGCCGTTCGCCTGCTCGGCGCGGGACGGCCAGGACACCGCCTGCGAGCCGATGCCGGAGGAGTCGAAGGTGACGGTGCCGGAGCCCTTGAGGAGCTCGCCCTCCCAGACGGTGTGGGCGGTACGCGTGGTGGCCATGGTGGATCCCTTTCGATCGGGTATGGCCCCCAACCTACTGCGCCACGAGCCCCTTTGCGTCCCGTGCCAGGGCGGTGAGCCGGGAGATGGCGCGGAAGTACTTCTTCTTGTAGCCGCCGTTCAGCATCTCGTCACTGAACAGCTGGTCGAACGGGAGTCCGGAGGCGAGCACGGGTATCTCGCGGTCGTAGAGCCGGTCGGCGAGGACGACGAGCCGCAGCGCGGTCGACTGGTCGGGCACCGGGCCGACGTCGGTGAGGCAGACCGCCGTCAGGTCGTCGGTGAGGGCGCCGTACCGGCTCGGGTGCACCTTGGCCAGGTGGTCGAGCAGATGCGGGAAGTCGTCCAGGGAGGCGCCCGGTACGCGGTACGCGGTCTCCGTGACGACCTGGTCGGAGTGGGGCGCGGGGGCCTCGGGCAGGCCCCGGTGGCGGTAGTCCTCGCCGTCGATCCGCAGCGGCCTGAAGTGCGCGGAGAGGCCCTGGATCTCGCGGAGGAAGTCGGCGGCGGCGAAGCGGCCCTCGCCGAGCTTGCCCGGGAGCGTGTTGGAGGTGGCGGCGAGCGCCACGCCCGCCTCGACCAGCTTGCCGAGCAGGCTGGAGACGAGGACGGTGTCGCCCGGGTCGTCCAGTTCGAATTCGTCGATGCACAGGAGGCGGTGCCCGCTGAGGGTCCGCACGGTCTGCTGGAAGCCGAGCGCGCCGACCAGGTTGGTCAGCTCCACGAAGGTGCCGAACGCCTTGAGCGCGGGCTCGGCGGGGGTGGCGTGCCAGAGCGAGGCGAGCAGGTGGGTCTTGCCGACGCCGTAGCCGCCGTCGAGGTAGACGCCGCGCGGGCCGGCCGGGGCGGCGGGCTTCCGGGCGAACCAGCGGCGCTTCCCCGCGCCGGTCGCGTGCGCCCCGCCCAGGGTCTCGGCGAAGCCGGAGAGGGCCTTCACGGCCTCGCACTGGCTCGGCTGGTTCGGGTCGGGGAGGTACGTGTCGAAGCGCACGGAGTCGAAGCGCGGCGGCGGGACCATCTCCGCGACGAGACGGTCCGCGGGGACGTGGGGCTCGCGCGAGCACAGCGAGAGCGGGGCCGCCGCGGCGGAGGCGGCTTCATTCAGGGCACGGGTCGACACAGTTCCCCACTGTAAGCGCCGTGTCAGACTGCGAGAATGCGACAGCTCTTCCCTGTGACGGACATGACAGCCCCGAACGCCCAGGTCAACGGTGGGGACCGGGAGTGGTCCCTCGACGAGCTGGCCGACTCCTATGCCTATCCGGTGGACGCCGAGGTCTGGCTGCGGGCCAACATGGTCTCCTCGCTGGACGGGGCCGGACAGCACGACGGACGCTCCCAGCCGCTCTCCTCGGAGACCGACATGCGGATCTTCGGCACGCTCCGGGGGCTCGCGGATGTCGTGATCGTGGGTGCGGAAACGGTACGCCTGGAGGGGTACCGGCCGGCCCGGGCCCGGGAGGTCTTCGCGGAGCGCCGGGCCGCCGCGGGGCAGGGCCCCGCCCCCGCCATCGCGATCGTCACCGCCTCCCTCGACCTGGACCTCGCCCTCCCGCTCTTCACCGAGCCGCTGGTGCCCACCCTGGTCCTGACCGGGGCGGGAGCCCCCGCCGACCGGATCGCGGCGGCCCGGGACGCGGGCGTCGAGGTGCTCCTGGCGGGCGACGGGGCCGCCGTCGACCCCGCCCGCGCCGTGGCCCTGCTCGCCGAGCGCGGGCTGCGCCGCCAGCTCACCGAGGGCGGGCCCCGGCTGCTCGGCCAGTTCACGGCCGCGGAGGCGCTCGACGAGCTGTGCCTGACGCTCTCGCCGACGATGACGGCGGGTGACGCCCAGCGGATCGCCCACGGGCCCTCGCTCGCGCTTCCGACACGCTTTGGGCTGGCTTCGCTGCTGGAGCAGGACGGCTTCCTGTTCAGCCGCTACCGTCGGATCTGACAATCGGCGGAATTTGTCGTTCCGCTTAGCGTCGGCTGGGCACAATCACAGTCGCAGTCCCCGTGCGGTCACGGGGAAGGATGGTTTCCGCAGAAGGGCTCCTGAGGTGTTCACAAGCGTTCTGATGATCGAGAAGCCCCTGACGTCCGTGGACGTGGAATTCGTCACCACCCTGCACGGCGACGAGGGCGTGTCCTTCATCGTGCTGATGCAGCCGCGCGGTGACCAGGCCGATGTACTGCTGCGCGCCATCGACGACGTCGCCCTGGGCGAACTCAAGGAAGCGACCCGCGAGGGCGACGAACCGGAGGGCAAGGCGGCCCGAGAACCCGCCGAGCTGGCCCTGGAGCACTCGCTCCGGGCCCTGAGAGAGGCGGGCTGCGAGGCGGTCGGACAGGTGGTCGAGGACCACCCCCTGGACAAGATGAAGGCGGTCGTCGAGGAGTCGGAGGCGGACGAGGTCATCGTCCTCACGGCCCCCCACTACGTCGAGGAGTTCTTCCACCGGGACTGGGCCTCCCGGGCCCGTCACAAGGTCGGCGTACCCGTCCTGAAGCTCTTCGCCCACAGCGAGTGAGGCCCCGCGCGCACAGCGCGTGACGACGGACGTACGGCCCGGGGAGCGCCGCCTCCCCGGGCCGTACGGCCGCAGCCACTAGGCTGGAGCCGACACGTCGTACGCACACCCGGGGAGAGAACCGCATGGCACCCGCCATCCCTGCCGCCATGGAACGGCCGCACTTCATCGGCATCGGCGGTGCCGGAATGTCGGGCATCGCGAAGATCCTGGCCCAGCGCGGCGCCAAGGTCGCGGGCAGCGACGCCAAGGACTCCCCGACCGCCGAGGCGCTGCGCGCCCACGGCGTCACCGTGCACCTCGGCCACGCCGCCGAGCACCTCGCCGACGACGCCTCCGCCGTCGTCGTCTCCAGCGCCATCCGCGCCGACAACCCCGAGCTGGCCCGCGCCGCCGAGCTCGGCATCCCCGTGGTGCACCGCTCCGACGCGCTCGCCTCGCTCATGGACGGGCTCACCGCGATCGCCGTCGCCGGCACCCACGGCAAGACCACCACCACCTCGATGCTGGCCGTCGCCCTCACCGAGCTGGACCTCGACCCCTCGTACGCCATCGGCGGCGACCTCGCGGGCCCCGGCACCAACGCCCGGCACGGCGCCGGCGAGGTCTTCGTGGCCGAGGCCGACGAGAGCGACCGCAGCTTCCAGAAGTACGACCCCCAGGTCGCGATCGTCCTCAACGTCGAGCTCGACCACCACGCGAACTACGCCTCGATGGACGAGATCTACGAGTCCTTCGAGAAGTTCGCCGCCAAGCTCCGCCTCGGCGGCACCCTCGTCGTCGGCGAGCACTCCGGCGCCCGCGAGCTGGCCGCCCGGGTCGCAGCCACCGGCCGCGAGGACCTGGAGATCGTCACCGTCGGCGAGGGCGAGGGCTCCGACGCCCACATCCTCAAGATCGTCCCGAACGGGATGAAGAGCGAGGTCACCGTCGCCCTCGACGGCGCCGAGCACACCTTCACCGTCTCCGTCCCCGGCCGCCACTACGCCCACAACGCCGCGGCGGCCCTCGCCGCCGGCGCCCGCGCCGGCCTCGACCCGGCCGCCCTCGCCCAGGCCCTCACCGCCTACACCGGCGTCGGCCGCCGCCTCCAGCTCAAGGGCGAGGCCGCGGGCGTCCAGGTCATCGACTCGTACGCGCACCACCCCACCGAGATGACCGCCGACCTGGAGGCCATGCGGGGCGCCGCCGGCGACTCCCGCCTCCTCGTCGTCTTCCAGCCGCACCTCTTCTCCCGCACCCAGGAACTGGGCACGGAGATGGGCCAGGCCCTGGCGCTCGCCGACGGCTCCGTCGTCCTCGACATCTACCCGGCCCGCGAGGACCCGATCCCCGGCGTCACCAGCGCGCTGATCCTCGACGCCGCCCGCGCCGCCGGCGCCGACGTCACCCCCGTCCACGACAAGGGCACCGTCCCCGACGTGATCGCGGGAATGGCCCGGCCCGGCGACTTCGTTCTGACCATGGGCGCGGGCGACGTCACGGACCTCGGTCCGGCGATCCTGGCCCGCCTGGCGAACTGAGGGAGTGGACGGACGATGGCGTACGAGGTCGAGAAGTCGGACGCGGAGTGGCAGGCGGAGCTGACCCCGTCGGAGTACCAGGTGCTCCGGCTGGCCGGCACCGAGCCCGCATTCCGGGGCGAGTACACGGACACGAAGACGAAGGGCGTGTACTCCTGTCGCGCCTGCGGGGCCGAGCTCTTCACGTCGAACGAGAAGTTCGAGTCGCACTGCGGCTGGCCGTCCTTCTTCGACCCGAAGGACACCGAGGCCGTCGAGCTGGTCGCGGACACCTCCCACGGGATGGTCCGCACCGAGGTCCGCTGCGCCCGGTGCGGCTCGCACCTCGGCCACGTCTTCGAGGGCGAGGGCTACCCCACCCCCACGGACCAGCGCTACTGCATCAACTCGATCTCCCTGCGGCTGGCGCCCGAGGAGTCCTGACACGGATGTGCGGTCCCCCCTAGGGTGTCCGGAGACGGATCAGGGGGACCGCATGGCCGGCAGGCACTTAGCACCGCTTCCCACCTACCGCAGGGACGCGGTGACCCGGAAGCTGTGCGCGCACGTCTACCTCGACGACTCCTTCGCGCACCGCACGGACGTCGAGCTCACCGGGGACCGGCTCACCGCCCTCGGACTGCCGCTCGGCGTCAACCTGGTCGCCCTCGCCCGGCACGCGCGGGTCGCGGCCCGTCGCCTGCGGGCCCGGGACCGCACCCTGTCCCTGCTGTACCTCGCGCTCTGGACCGGCGTCGGGCTCGTGCCCTACGGCCTCGCCACCGGCCCGGCCGCGGCCACCGCCGCCACCGCCCTCGCGCTCGCCGGCACCGCCGGCGGCTGGTGGGTCACCCGGCGGGACCTCTCCCTCTCCTGGCGGGACGCCCAGCGGGTCTTCCAGGACGACGGCCGCCCCGAGGACCACGCCCCGCCGGTCGAGGCCGCCGCCGAGGACCGGCTCCGGGCCCTCGCCAAGGCCAACGTCCTGCCGTACACCGCGGCCGCCGCCCACGACGACCCCTTCGTCGGCCACGGCGAGAAGCTCAAGGACGTCGTCTGGCACCCCATCGACGTCTCCCAGCCCGCCGACGACCCCGCCCGGCCCGGGCACAAGCTCACCATCAAGCCCTTCGACGCGGTCGACCTGCACACCTTCGTCGCCCGCGAGATGGGCAACATATCCGGCCTGGAGGGGCTGCGCGCCCGCAACCGCCTCTACGTCTCCGGCGACCACCTGCCGTACCTCGCCGACGAACTCCTCGAATCGCGCCTCGGCCGCCCGCGCGCCCAGATCGACCCCGACCTCGTCCGCACCGGCCTGATCCGCTCGGGCGCCGGCATGCGCACCTACCTCAGCCTGGAGCGGATCAGCGACGGCGGCCGGGTCGTCGTCTCCGTCCACATGCGGGCCCGGCTGCACCACCCCAGCCTCTCCTGGGAGGTGATGGTCTTCGTCATCCCGCCGCCCGCCGCGCGCTACCACACCGTCACCACCCTCCCCACCCAGGGCTTCGACCGGGTCCGGACGCTGCTCGGCGGCACCAACGGCATCTGGTGGCGCTGCCTCACCGGCTCCTGGTCCCGCGCCGCCCGCCGCCGCCGCGACCGGCGCGCCCGCGCCCGGGCCCTGGAGCGCGCCCGCCGGGACATCTTCAAGCGGAACGTGCTGTACGACCACGGCGCGACCGACAGCATCCGCGAACGGGTCTCGGACGGGGACCAGCTGCTCTTCGGCGACTCCGCCGACGCGCAGGACTACCTCCAGCGCCTCCAGGGCGGCATCCTCATCGCCACCGAGCGCTTCCTGAAGTCCCACCACATCGACAGCGCCTCCTTCGACTCGACGAAGCAGATCATCAACGCCAACCCGACGTACAACTTCAACGGGATCGTCCAGGGGAACGCCTTCGGCCACCAGAACGTCGTCCAGAACACGCCCGGCCAGCCCGGGGCGGGCGGCGCACAGCCCGCCCCCGGCGGGCAGTGGGCCCAAGGAAAGGGGACCCCGTGAACACCTTCAACTTCAACGGCCCGGTCAGCGGCAACGCCTTCGGCAACGACAACACCGTCACCAACCACCACTACCACCGGGCCGGCGAGCCGGTCGGCGCCCGCGAACTCGCCGAGCAGCTCGTGACCCTGCTGCGCGAACTGCCCGCCGACACCGCCGTCGTCACCCGCGCGCGGGCCGTACGGGACGAGCTCGCCGCCGCCGAGGAGGAGGGCCGCCCCGCCGACGAGGGCCGGGTGCGCACCGCGCTCGCCGCCGTCGAGCCGTACGTGACGGTCGGCAGCGGCGGCATGGCCCTGGTCCAGGGGATCCTGGCGTTCTTCGGCGGCTGAGCGGCCGGCTCAGCGGGCGCGCACCTCGGCCCGGGCGCCGTCGGCCAGTTCGAGGGCGAGACCGGAGCGCAGCGGCACCGTCTGCCCCGGCCCGATCCGCTGGCTGGTGCCGTCCGAGCGGGTGCCGGTCCACACCTCCGCCGAGCGGTTGGCGAGACCGTACCGGCCCGGCTTCTGCGGGTGCTCGACCAGCTCGGCGACGAGGCTGCCGTCCGAGTAGTCGTGCCGGGTCGGCTCGGCCGTCAGGTGGTGGCGGTGGATCCGCGCCGCCCGCCCGAGCATGATGTGCCGCTCCGTCCGCGGCGGCGGGGTGGTCACCACGAGCCGCGGCGGCAGCACCAGCGGTGTCCCGTCCTTCCAGCAGGTGCCCGGGGTGGCCGCGCCCGGCTCCGTCATGTTCTGCCGGCCGCAGTTCGGGCACTCCACGACGGCGTCCCGGGCCGCCCGGAGGGCGTCGCGCCACTGGGACTCGCGGACCCGGGCCGAGGGCTCCCGCAGCCCCTTGGTGAAGTTCTGCGTGAACAGCCTCTGGAGCGAGACCGGCACCAGCGGCCACAGCGCCCGCACCGTGGTGTGCTCCACCGGGTCCGGGCGGTTGTCCGCGTCGTCCGGGTCGAAGACGAACAGCGGGTCGCGGCCGTACAGCCGGCGCTCCGCGTGCTCGTCCAGACAGCGGATCGCCAGCTCCCTGGCCCCCTTGAAGGGGTGGTGGTTCACCAGGAACATGAAGAGCAGCACCGACAGCGAGTGCAGGTCGCTCTGGGTGCCGGGCATCGCCCCCGGATCGCCGCGCACCAGCTCCGGGGCCATGAAGCCCATGGTGCCCGAGATGCCGCTCCGGTCGCCCTCCACCACCGCGTTGTCGTTGTCGCAGACCAGGACGTCACCGGTGGCGGGGTCGAAGAAGATGTTGCCCCAGGAGATGTCCCGGTAGGCGATGCCGCGCGAGTGCAGCGCCTGGTACGCCTCCACCGTGTACAGACAGGCGGTCAGCAGCTCCCGGAAGGTGGTGGTGACCGTCCGCCGGAACAGCTCGGGCAGTCCCCGGAAGCGGTCCGGCCGCACGTCCATCAGATAGCCGAAGCGGTCCGGTGCCGCGTCGACGAACGCGGTCGGCCACAGGAACCGCTCGTCGTCGAAGTCCCGGGCGACCAGGTCCTCGACGACCTGCCGCTGCTGCGGGGTCGCGCTCTCGGGGTAGTACCACTTCAGCGCCTTGGCGGAGCCGTCGGGGAGCGTCACCCGGTACACCTCGCCCTGGCCGCCCGAGCCGAGCAGACGGTCGACGAGGAGGGTCTCCCCGGTGCCGGTGGTCAGAGTGTCCCCGCTGTCGAGCATGCCGCTCATGGTCGTTCCGTCTCCTCGTCGTCGTTCGTCGTGCCGTCACAGGACCCGGTCGGCGCGGGCGCCGGCTCCGGGTCCGTCCCCGCGTCCCAGGGCGGCGCCGGCTCCGGCGCCGTGGCCCAGGCGGTCCTGGGGTCGGGCCCCGGCGTCCCGTCCTCGCCCTCCGCGCGGTGGGCGAGGGCCAGGGTGGTGTCGTCGCCGGAGTGCCGGGACGCCTTCTCCAGCCAGCGCGGCACGTCCTCGGCGATGCCGGGCACGCCCCGGTCGGCCAGCCGCTCGTACAGCCCCGCCGTGAACGCGGTGAACCCCTCGTCCGAGGCGAAGCTCTTCGACAGGCCGTCCGTGGACAGGGCCACCAGCCGGGGCCCTCGCTCCGGTTCGGGCAGCGGCTCCCAGTGCACCCGGATCAGGTGCCAGGCTTTCCTGATGCACAAGGAGGCCGTCTCGTCGCCGAGTTCGGCCCGCTCCGGGGCGAGCGGCAGCCGTACCCGCCCGTCCTCGTCCACCACCGTCAGCTCGCCGTCGCCCAACTGCCAGGAGACGAACAGGCCGGGGGCCAGCACCGCCCCGATGAGGGTGGAGCCGTACAGCCGCAGGACGTCCTCGCGGGGCGCGTCGGCCCCCTCGGGGCCGGGCTGGCGGCTCCAGTGCTCCCACACCATGGTCTGCCAGTCCCGCACCAGCTGCTCCGGCAGCTCGTACCGGGCGTAGTCGCGCAGCCGCCGCAGCCGGCCCGGGCGGATCAGCGCGCCGAACTCCCGCCCCCTGGCCACGAAGAGGTCCACGGCGAAGCGCGCCCCGAGGTCGCTGCGGGGGTACGCGACGGAACCGTGCCCGTCGGCCACGGCGAGGACCAGCGGGTCCTGCGCCGAGCCCGTGCCCTCGATCTGACCCCAGTCCTGGTTGAGCTTCTTGCCGTACCCGATGACGCTGGTGTGGAGGACCTCCCAGTGCGGCAGGGCGCTCACCACACGTCGTCGTCGTCGGTGCCGAGCACCGGCGGCGCGTAGGGGGCGGCGGGCTTCGTCGGCCCGTCACCCGGACCGTTGCCCCCGGCGACCGGCTGCGAGGCCGCCTTCACCGCCGCCGTCGACGCCCAGCGGATCGCGGCGGCCAGCTGCTTGGGGCTGTTGGCGTCCAGCGGCCGCAGCTCCGGGTTGGCCAGGAACTCCTGGAGCACGCCCCGGTCGGCGTCCGAACCGATGGCGATGGCCACCCGGACCGCCTTGCGGCCCCACGGCGTCGCCTCGATCGCCCGCAGCCCGGCCCGCCAGTCGTCGGTGGGCGCGCCGTCGGAGACCAGCGCGATCACCGGCTTGAGGGCCCGCTCGGGCATGGGCGGGGTCTGGAGCTCCCCGGCGACCAGGTGGAGCGCCTCGCCGAGGTTGGTGGTGCCGTCGGGCGCCACGTCCTGCCAGGTGAAGGCGTCCACCTCCACCGGGTCCTTGTGGTGCCAGCGGGCCGTGGTGGAGAAGGTGATGGTGCGCAGCAGGAGCTGGGCGGCCGGGTTGTCGCGGGCCACCGCCTGCATCTCGGGGATCGCCTCCCGGATCGCGTAGTTGAGCTGTCCGATCTTCTCGCCGAGCATCGAGTACGAGGTGTCGAGCAGCCAGATGAAGTGCACCGGGCGGTTCGCCATGGCGCCGCCGGGGAGGTCGGTCACGATTTCCTCCTGGGGAGTGGGTGGGTCGGGGACGGGGGGCAGCGGTTCAGGGGGGAGGGCCGACGGCCGTCAGCTCCTCCCAGCGGGCGGGGACCTCCTCGGCGAACCGGAGGATCGCGTCGAGGAGGCCGGGCGCGCCGTACACGGCGCCGAGGACGGCCGCCGCCAGGACCAGCCAGGTCGCGGCGGTCAGCAGGGCCCGTACGGCCTTCCGGGAGCGGGCGACCCGGGGGGTGACCACGGTCATCGGCCGCGCACCCCCGCTCCGCCCGTCCGGGCGTCGACGAGCGCGCCGACCCGCAGTCCGGACCGGGCGAGCAGCCACAGGACGGGCTCGGCGGCCCGGCGGCCCTCGGGGTCGAGTGCGCCGGTGCCGGTGGCGGTGAAGGCGCTCACCGACCAGTAGCGGGCGGTCGCGAACTGGTGGGTGAGGTTGCGGACGAGTCCGCCGAGGCCGAGGGTGGTCAGCCAGGTGTCGACCTGCGCCCCCGCGGGCGGCAGCGAGGCGATCCGGTCGAGCACGTCCCGCTTGGTGACGACGACGGCCACGGGCAGCCTCCCCCTGCGTCCGACGAGTGCGGTGAGCTCGCCGCTGAGCCCGTCGAAGGTCTCGGTGGGCCCCTGGGCGGCGGGCCTGGCCCCGGCGGCGACGGTGGCGTCGCCGTCGGCGATCCGCTGCCGCACGGCCCGGTCGGCGAGCACGTCGACGACGAAGAGCACGCCGTCGGCGTGGGCGAGGTACTGCTGTTCGCGCAGCCGGTCGGCGCCCTGGAGGGCCTCGCCCATCGGGTCGTACAGGTACAGCAGCCGGCGGCGCGCGCCCCGGCCGACCAGGAGCATCCAGGCCCGCTGGTCGCCCTGGGTCTTCAGCGCCCAGTCGTCGTCCCGCAGCCGCCGGTCCAGCAGGGCGCTGTCGTGCCGGTCGGCGTCGGAGGCGTAGTCGAGGGTCAGCCGGCCGTTCGCGGCCCAGGACCGCAGCCCGGTCACCACGGCGGCCATCAGCATCGTCTTGCCGGAGGAGGAGGCGCCGATCAGCGGGACGTGCACCACCCGGGTGGTGGCCAGCGACGGGGGCAGCGGCCGGTCGCAGGACGGGCATTCGGCGGCGACCAGCGCCCGGCCGGTGAACAGCGAGGACGGCAGCCGGGCACCGCACCGGCAGGCATGCCGGAAGACGCCGTACCGTCCGGGCCGCAGCTCCCGGTGGGTCTCGGTCGCGCACTGCGGGCAGCGGTGGACGGCCAGCGGCACCGGGCGGTGGCAGCCGGGGTGCGGGCAGACCGGCCGGACCCGGCGCAGCGCCAGCCAGGCCCGCTCCGTCCCGCGCAGCAGTCCGACGGCGAGCAGCCAGCCGGTCCACACGAGGGTGACGAGCACGCCGAAGACGAGCAGCGCCGCCCCGTGCAGCACGGCGACGAGCAGCACCGCGAGGGTGGCGCCGAGCGCGGTGCCGGGGGCCATCAGCCACAGCCACAGCCGGGTCAGGGGGTTGGCGCCGCGCCGCCCGGTGGACGGCCTGCGGCGCTGGAGGAGCCGCAGGGCGACCCGCTTCATCCAGTGGTCCCGCCAGGTCCGCCAGGGCGTCCGCAGACCGGCGCCGAGGACGCCCGCCGTGTCGGTCCACAGCTGGCGCGCCCAGTACGACGGGAGCGCGGGCTCCGCGTCGACGGGGATCACCCGCTGGTCCGAGCGGCCCGCGTCGTAGGGGCCGAGGGCGACCACGGCCGCCCGCGCGGTGACGCGCAGCAGGGTCCAGAAGGCGCGCCCGGCGCAGACCGCGAGGGCCGTGACGGCCCACAGCGCGACGAGCACCGTGAGGATCAGCCGGGTCAGTTCTCCACCGTCCACGGATCCGGTCACCTCCCCTCGTCGCGGGGCGGCCGGACGTCGCCCCATCGGGGCTCCGGCGCCTTGTCGGGCCTGCGGACGGCGAAGCGGCGGAAGATCTGCTTCACCCCGCCGGGCGGGCGGCACCACTCCTCGAAGGCGGCGCGGCGCCCCGGCGCCGTGCGGGCGAGGACGTCCGCCGCCGCCCGCAGCTGGTCCTCGGGCAGCCGGCGGACGACGGGCCGCAGCACCTCGTCGAGGAGCGCCGTGCGGGTCAGCTCCCAGACGGGCCCGACGCCCTGGTGGGCGGTCCACACCAGGTAGCAGTCGGCCACCCGGTGCGGGGCGGTGAGGAAGTCGGTCAGGACGGGGGAGCGGGCGGCCTTGTCGTAGGCGTCGATCAGGGACGGGTCGTTGCTCTCGGCGAGCGCCCGCACCTCCCCGGCGGGCCGGGTCGGCCGCAGGAGCAGCAGTGCCAGGGCGTGCGCGGCGCGCTTCTGGACGGCCGGCCGGGCGCTCTGGGACAGGGCCTGCACCCGGTGGACCAGGTTCCCGTGCGGGACGGTGGGGTCGCCGTCGGGGTGCTGGAGCGCCTGGACGAGGGAGAGCAGCTTCAGGTCGCCGAGGACGGCCCGGCCGAGGGCCTCGGGGCCCTCGGCGAGCAGCATCCGGGCGAGGAGCGGGGCGTCGGCGTCGTTCGCGGGCGCGTCGACGGCCGCGCTCACCAGGTGGTCCCAGGTGCCGGCCGCCTGGTGCAGGGCGGGTCCCCGGGTGAGGAGGGAGGACGCCTCCGCCGCCGTCGGGGTGCGGTCCGGCCAGACGAGGCCCATCGCGGTGCGCAGCACCAGCGGGGTGCCGGGGCCGCCGTCCAGGCCGGCCCGGCGCAGCAGCTCGGCCAGCACGGCGGTCCGGTTCGCGGTGCCGCTCGGCACGGGCTCGGCGGCCGCGCACAGGCGCAGGTGCGGCCGGTCCCCGGGCCCGTCGAGCGGCAGGCGGGCGGCGCGCAGCGCGTCGGCGACCTCCTCCGGATGGTCGGCGGCCCGGGTCTCCAGGAGGTCGAGGAGGCGCTGCCGCAGCGGCTCGGAGGCGGCCAGGACCTCGCGCACGGCGTCGTCCGCCCCGGCCGGGTCCAGGACCTGTCGGCACAGCCGCTCGGCGAGTCCGGGCAGCAGGTCCTCGTGCTCGACGCCCAGGGTCAGCGCGGTCCGCAGCAGGCCGGCGGTGCGCCGGTGCGGGGTGGCGGGGGTGGCGAGCCCGGCCCGGACCGGTTCGCCCAGGTCTCCGGCGAGCCGGTCGCGGTACGGCTCCGGGGGCGCGCCGGGGGGCAGGGCCGGCGGGGCGGCGGCGCGGTCGCTGACGGCGGCGGCGAGGAGCTGGGCGGAGATCACGGCGGTGGCGGCGAGCGGGACGGCGTCGCGGAAGGCGGCGAGCAGGGCGGCGAGGGCGTCGGGGGCGAGGGCGCCGGGACGGTCCTCGTCGCAGACGGCCCGCAGGAAGGTCTCCAGGGCGGCCTCGTCCAGGGCCCGGGGGTGCGCGGCGGCCCACCGGGCGGCCTCGGCGACCGCGCCGGCCGGGACGGGGACGTCCTCGGTGAGGGCGAGGGCGGCGAGCGGTCCGGCGGCGAAGGGTCCGGCGCCGGGCAGTCGCTGGACCCGCTTGAAGAGCGGGGTGGCGCCGGCCGCCCAGACGGCGGCGGCGGTCAGTGCCCACACGTCGCCGGTGGCGGGCGGCTCGGCCCGGCCGTCGGCGCGGTCGTGGACGGCGTAGCGGTGCGGCTGCCCGGCGACGGCCCTGGCGTCCTCGGGGCGGACGCCGACGACCTGCTGGCGGGCGTGCTGGGGCCGCCGGGTGTACGTGGTGAAGGTGAGGTCGCGGGCCACGTCCCGGGGGAGCGCGGCGCAGGCGACGATCAGCCAGTGGACGACGTCCCGGGTGTCGGGCTCGGCGAGCACCACCTGAGGGGCCTGCGGGTCCTCGGCGAGGCGCCGCAGGTCGGCGAGGAGGGCGGCGAGCCGGGGCCCGGCCCCGGCGGCGAAGGCGGTGAGCGTGGGTCCGAGGCCGTCGGGGAGCCCGGGGGTGAGCCGGTCCAGGGGCGGCGGCGGGCCGCCCTCGGGGGAGCGGTCGGCCCATTCGGCGGCCCCCCACAGCGCGATCGGCGGCAGGTCGTCGGGGAGCGGCTCGCCGGCGGGGAGGAGGACGGCGTGGGCGTGGAAGTTGCCCCAGCGGCCGCTGTAGTCGGCGCCGGTGTAGACGGTGCGGCTCAGCAGCCCGCTGCCGTCCGACAGGCGGGTGAAGCCGAACATCTCGGGGAAGAGGCCGAGTTCGGCGTCGCTCGGCCGGGCGGGGGCGTCCCGGGGCGGCTCGTAGCCGACGAGCTGTTCGGCCTCGCGCAGCACCGCGTGGGGCACGCCGGGGCTGACGGCGGTGAAGCGGAAGCCGGCGCCGTCGGGTCCCGGCGGCGCCGAGGTGTAGTGCATCTGGAGGAGGCTCACGCGGCCGGCACCCCCTTGCCGTTCTCGCGCGGCGGCTTGGCGACGGGCACGAGGCCGCGCCGGGCGAGCAGCCACAGCAGCGGGTCCTCGACGCGCACCGGCTGGGGTCCGGCGGCGGGCGCGTCGGCGGGGGCCTCGTCGGGCGGCGGCGCGCCGAGCGCGGAGATGCCGAAGAGCGACACGTCGGAGAAGTCCCGTTCCAGCTGCCGCCAGAGCGATCCGGAGCCCCAGCCCTCCAGGAGCGAGCGGGTCTCCTCGTGGACGGCGAGCCGGTCGGCGGCGTCGAACCGGCCGCCGGGGTGGGGGGCGTTGCCGAGCAGCGGCGAGTGCGGGTCGAGCAGGCTCCGTACGGTGTCGGTCTTGGTGACGGCGACGGCGAGCGGGGTGTCGACCCGGCCGCGCGAGCCGCCGCGTCCGTGCGAGCGGAGCTGGGTGGCGAGCTCGGCGGCGATCTGGAGGGCGGGGGTGTCCCGGGCGGGCATCGGTCCGCCCCGGTCGCCGACGGTGTCGCGGACGGCGCCCAGCTGGAGCGGGTCGACGAGCAGCACGATGCCGTCGGCGGCGCCCAGGTAGCGGGTGTAACGGGTCATGGACTCGGCGGACTTGAGGTCCTCGCCGGCCGCGTCGAAGAAGACCAGCGCGGTGTGCCGGCTGCCATCCCGGCCGAAGCCCTTGCGGGGCAGGCTGAGCCGGTACAGCAGCGGGTCGTTGAAGCCGGCCGCCGACGGCACGGTGGCGTCGGGCAGCCGCATCCGGTCGTACAGGTCCTCCGCCATCTCGCGGTCGCGCCGCTGGCTCTCGTCGCCCATGGCGGCGAGCGCCGCGCCGTACGCCTGCCCGACCCGGTGGCGCAGTTCGTTGACGAGGACCGAGACGTAGGTGCTCTTGCCGGACGCCTTGGCGCCGACCAGGGCGATGATCCGGCTGTCCTGCTCGCAGTAGTCGCTGGGCAGGTCGCTGTGGCAGTTCGCGCAGACCCGGACGGGGGTGGGCACCCCGCAGTGCGGGCACTCGGCGCGCGGTCTCGGCCCGCGCAGCCCGGCGAGGGTGCGGGGCACGGTGAAGACGGGCCCCCGCATGTACGCGGCGGGGGCGCGGGTCGACCCGGTGAAGCCGGCCCAGCGGTCGTCCCGTTCGGGGTCGCAGGGGGTGCCGCCGCGCAGCCCGGTCCGCGCCATCAGGCAGCGGTAGGGCAGCCGGGCGGCCTGTGTGCGGTGAAAGCAGTAGGGGCAGATCACCGTCGTCATGTCAGCGCACCACCAGGGTCGTGAGGGCGGGTTCTTCTAGGCGTACGGCTCCGGCGCCGTCGCCCAGCAGGAACGCGCGGAGCGCGTACGGCGGGCGGGACAGGTCCGGGGCCGGGGGGAGTCCGAGGGTCTGGAACGGGGCGGCGGCGAGCGCGGCGCCCGCGACCCTGAGCAGGACGGTGCCGTCCCCGGCGTGCCGGGGCCGGACGGAGTCCCGGTGGACGAGGACGAGGTCGGGCAGCGGCCGGGCCGGGTCGTGTCCGTGCGCGCTCACCTCCACGGCGTACGGCACCCGCCGTCCGAGGCCGCGCCGCCGGGTGAGCAGCCGGTAGCGCACGACGGCCTCACCGGGGACGTCCACGCCGACGGGGGCGCGGGGCACGCCGACGGCCGCGCCGTCGCCGGGCCGGGCCTCGGGGACGAGCGGCCGGAGCGTCACGTGCCGGGGCCCGGGCCCGAGGGGGAGCCGGAGCCCTTCGCGGACGTAGCGGCTGCGGCTGATCCGCAGCTCGCCGCCGTCCCAGGCGGCGTGCACGGCGCCCGCGCCGGACGGCCAGTCGAAGAGCAGCCGCACCTGCCCGCCGGGCTCGCGCACGGCCCGGGGCGCGCCGACCGGGCACGCCGCGTCCAGGCGGACGCCCGGGCCGGT
>NZ_BNBS01000136.1 GCF_014656075.1 Streptomyces hydrogenans | reverse complement strand
CTGCTGGGCGCCGATCGGGGCGCCGAGGCCGCCGTCGCCGCCCTCGGCCGGGCGCTGGCCGCCGGCGAACCGGCCGCCGTGGCGGCCCTGGACACCGCCGGGGAGGTGCTGGGCGCGGCCGTCCTCGCCCTGACGAGCCTCCTCGACGTCGACGACGAGGTGCTCGGCGGCGACCTCGCCGACCCGCACCCCTGGCTGGCGCGCGGCCTGGAGGCCCGCCTCGCCGCCCGCAGGGCGATGGCCGGGGCCGCCGCCCCGGTGCCGGACCCGGTGCCCGGCACGCTGGGCGCCGACGCCTCGCTGGCGGGCGCGGTGGCCCTGGCCCGCGAGACGGTGCTGGCCGACCCCGCCTCCGTACCGCTCCGTTGAGCACCGCGCGGGCCGCCAGCGGGTGCGCGGCGCGGCGGCGCGTGCGCATGATGAAGGCATGACCGACCGGGACGACTTCCTGACGTGGGTCAGGACCGCGCTCCAGGACGCCGAACGGGCGCTGCACGACGGGGACCCGGCGCCGCGCCGGGCGCTCTGGTCGCGCCGCGAGCCGGTGAGCGTGCTCGGCGCCTGGTACAACGCCGTCGGGCAGGAGGACGTGGACACGCTGTTCACAGCGCTCGCCCGGCGCTTCTCCGCCTGCACCGCCTACCGCATCGAGGTGGTCAGCCACGACGTCGTCGGCGACATGGCCTACACCGCGTGCTACGAGCACATCTCGACCTCGGTCGACGGCGAGGCGCGCGTCTACACGCTGCGGGCCACCCAGACGTACCGCCGGGAGGACGGCGAGTGGCGGGTGGCGCACCGGCACGGCGACCTCGTCCAGGCATGACCGTCCGCCGTAGGATCGACGGCGGACGCGGGGGAGGTCGACGGCCGGTGGCATGGAGCATCGAGGGCATCGTGGGCGGCACGCTGCTGGGCGGCACGGGCCTCGGCCTGATGGCGGCCGGGCTGGTGTGGAAGGGGCGCGCCACGCGCCCGTTCGCCCCCCGGCGGGCCCGCAGGATGGCCCACCGGACGTACCTCCGGGACCTGACGCGGGCGACCGACCAGGCGATCGTGGCGGCCCGCCGCGCGGCGGGCGAGGGCGAGCCCGCGATCGTCACGGTCGAGGCCGTGGAACGGCTGCTGCGCGAGCGGTACGGACACGAGCACGTCGAGCGGGAGCACGCCGCGGCCGCCCTGCGGCGGGGCTTCCGGCAGCACGGCTGCGCGGCGGACTGCGTGACGGACGCCTACCGGTGAGGGCCGGCCGCGGCCGGCCCTCCGGTACGGACCCGGGGAGCGGCTAAGGCCGTTCCGCGGCGTCCGGCACGAGTGTGCCCTGGTGGTAGTAGAGCCGGAGCGCGCCCTCGGCGTCGCGGCGCCAGACCGACGAACGGCGGGCGTGCCGAACGCCGATGACGGTCTCGTAGGTGAGGTGGACGACGCCGGGAGCGAGGACCGTGCCCGCGAAAGACCCGGCCTCGATGGGCGGTCCGTCCTCGCCGCCGTGCAGCTCGGACAGGGCGGCGATCATCTCCGCGTACGTCCAGCGCCGGCCCGAGGCGCCGACCTCGGTGAACTCGGGGTCGAACAGCGCCTCCGCCCGCGGCCGGGACAGCCGGACGGCGGGGTCGTGGAGGAGGCGCTCGCGGACGATCGCCTCGGCGACGTCGGGGTGCTGCGTCATGGGTGCCGTCACTCCCCCGTCGTGCCGTCGATGCGCTCGCGGAGCAGGTCCGCGTGGCCGTTGTGCCGGGCGTACTCCTCGATCATGTGGGCGAGGACGTAGCGCACGGAGAAGGTCTCGTCCCCGAGGCGGCCCGTCTCGTCCAGGGACTCCGCCGCCTCCACGATCGCGCGGGAGCGGGCGCACTCGGCGTGCCAGACGGCGAAGTCCGCGTCCGCGTCGGCGTGTTCGACATCGAAGTCGGCCCACTCGGTGGAGCCGGGCGACGTCCAGGGGCTGCGGCTCTCCTCGCCCGCCAGGACGTTGCGGAACCAGCCGCGCTCGACCTCGGCGGCGTGCCGGACCAGTCCGAGCAGGGACAGCGCCGAGGGCGCCACCGCGCGGTCCTTGAGCTGGTCCGGGGTGAGCCCGGCGCACTTGAGCGCGAGCGTGTCGCGCTGGAACTGGAGCATGGCGGTGAGCGTGGTGCGCTCGTCGGCGCCGGCGCTCGGCACGGGGGTGCGGCGGTCTTCCTGGATCATGGCCGCATTCTGCCCGACCCCCGCTGCCGGGTCGCCCCGATTTCAGCGGGCGGTCGGCGCCGCGGCGGCCTCGTCGCGGCGGACGGCCTCCTCGCCCTCGGTGTCCAGGTGGGGCAGGATCCGGTCGAGCCGGCGCGGGATCCACCAGGCGTGCTTGCCGAGCAGCGTCATCACGGCGGGCACCAGCAGGAGGCGTACCACCGTCGCGTCGATGAGGACGCTGGCGGCGAGGCCCAGGCCCAGCATCTTGACGACGATGTTGTCGGAGACGATGAAGGCGGCGAAGACGCTCACCATGATGAGGGCGGCGCAGGTGATCACCCGCGCGGTGATCTCCAGGGCATGGGCGACGCTGGCCTTGGAGTCGCCGGTGCGCAGCCACGCCTCCCGGACGCGGGAGAGCAGGAAGATCTCGTAGTCCATGCTGAGGCCGAAGACGATCGCGAACATCATCATCGGCACGTAGCTCTCGATCGGGACCTTCCCGGAGACGCCGAGCGCGGGACCGCCCCAGCCCCACTGGAAGACGGCGACGACGACGCCGTACGAGGCGGCGATGGAGAGCACGTTGAGGACGGCCGCCTTGACCGCGACGAGGACGCCGCGGAAGACCGTCAGGATCACCAGGAAGGCGAGGCCGACGACGACGGCGATGATCAGCGGCAGGCGGCTGGAGACGAGGTCGAGGAAGTCGACCTGGGCGGCCGTCGTCCCGGTGACGTAGGTCTGCGCCTCGGTTCCGGCCACGGCGCCCGGGAGCACGTCGTCGACGAGGTGGTTGGTGAGCTCGGTGGTCCGCTCGTCCTGCGGGGAGGCGACCGAGTAGGCCGTGCCGACGAGGACGTCGCCGTCGGAGGTGGGCTGGAGCGGGGTGATGACGGCCGCGTCGGGCACCCCGGTGAGGGCCTTCTGGAGGCTGGTGGCGAGCGCGGCCCGGTCGGAGGAGGGCACCGCGGACTGGTCGACGACGACGGTGAGCGGGCCGTTGGCGCCGGGGCCGAAGGCGGTGGAGATCAGGTCGTAGGCGCGCCGGTCGGTGAAGGACTTCGGGTCGGCGCCGTCACCGATGTGGCCGAGCTGGATGAACAGCAGCGGGAAGGCCAGGATGAGCAGGGCGACGACGCCGCCGACGAGGAAGTACCAGGGGCGCCGCTCGACGCGCTGGGCGTAGCGGTGCCAGGTGCCGTGGGCCTCGGCTCCGGGCTCGGCGTCGGTCTCCGCGACCGGCTTGCGGACGTGGTAGCGGTCGATGCGCTTGCCGACGAGGCCGAGCAGGGCGGGGACGAGGGTGAGCGCGGCGAGGACGGCGGTGACGACGGTGAAGGCCGCCGCCAGGCCCAGTTTCCCGATGAAGGTGACGCCGGAGACCCACAGGCCGGAGAGGGCGATGACGACCGTGCAGCCGGAGACGAGGACGGCCCGCCCGCTGGTGGTGGTGGCCAGACCGGCGGAGTCGGCGGGATCGTGGCCGTTCATGATGTTCTGCCGGTGGCGGGTGATCAGGAACAGCGCGTAGTCGATGCCGACGCCGAGGCCGATCATCGTGGCCAGCGTCGGCGAGACGGTTCCGAAGGTGAAGGCGGCGGCCATCAGACCGAGCAGCGCGAGCCCGCAGACCGCGCCGATGAGTGCGGTGACCAGGGGCATCACGGCGCCGATGACGCTGCCGAAGCCGATCAGCAGGACGACGATCGCGACGGCGAAGCCGATGGCCTCGCTGGTGCGGTCGTCGGCGTCCGGACGGGCGAGTTCGCCGAGCGAGCCGCCGTACTCGACGGTCACGCCGGCGTCGCGGAGCGGCTGTACGGCGCTGTCGACGCCCGTCAGGTAGTCGTCGCCGAGCGTCGACGGCGGCACGCTGAAGCGGACCGTGATGTAGGCGGTCTTGCCGTCGGTGGACAGCGGGCCCGTGTTCGGGGTGGTCGAGGACGCCGGGGGCGGGGTGGAGCCGGGCGGCGGCAGCGGGTTCTGGGCGCCGATGACGTCCGGCAGCTTCTCCAGGGCGGTGACCGCCGAGTTCACGGCGGACGCCTCGTCGGTGAGCGGCTTGGACGGGTCGTTGAGGACGATCTGCGCGCCGTATCCGCCGGCCGCCGGGTCGTGCGCCTCCAGGACCGAGAGGCCTTCGGAGGACTGGGCTCCGGGGAGGTCGAAGTCGTCGGAGTACTGGCCGCCGACCGCCCGGTCGGTGATCTGCAGTCCGACGAGGGCGGCCAGCCAGAGGGCCACGACGACGACGAAGTGGCGGGCGCACCAGTGCCCGAGGCGGTAGAGGCTGCTCTGCTTCGCGGGGCGGCGGCGCTGGGCGGCCGCGGGCGTTGCTCTCATGGCCTCGCCATGTCCGGATAGGCGGTCCCCGAGCCGGCTGTGCTGCGTGTCTCCCTGATGGTTCGCCGTTCTCCGTCCATGGTGCTCCCGCCGGGCGGGGACGGCATCTCGTCGGGCGCGGGCCCTGCCGCACCCGGCGACCGGGAGGCCGGGCCGGGACGGCGTCCGGTACGGGCGGGCACCGGATCCCGTCGGCAGCGCGCGCCCGGGCACGATCGCGGATAGTGGGGGGATGAAGCGCTATCCGCTCATCGCCGAACACGGTCTGGTGGGGGATCTGCAGACCGCCGCGCTCATCTCGGACGAGGGCGTCGTGGACTGGTTCGCGGCGCCCCGCTTCGACTCGCCGGGCGTCTTCTCGGCGCTCCTGGACCACGACCGGGGCGGCTACTTCCGGCTCTCGGTCGACGGGCCGGACGTGACGGTCAAGCAGCTCTACTATCCGGACACGGCGATGCTGGTCACCCGGTTCATGTCGCCGGACGGGGTGGGCGAGCTGATGGACTGGATGCCGCCGGACCGCACCGGGCGGCCGACCGACCGGCACGCGCTGATGCGGGTGATGCGGTGCACGCGGGGCACGGTCACCTTCACGCTGGAGTGCCGGCCGCGGTTCGGCTTCGGGCGGACCCCGCACGACCTGCGGCTGGACGGCCGCACGGCGGCCTTCCGCTCGGCGGCGATGGCGGGCTTCCTCCAGTCGAACGTGCCGTTGGAGCGGGACGGGCCGTACGACGTACGAGGGCGTCTGGAGCTGTCCGAGGGACAGGTCGCCGGGGCGTCGTTCACCGTGGACGGTCCCGAGGCCGAGCCGCCGCCGCTGCCGGACGTGACGGAGGTCGAGGCGGCGCTGTGGGACGCGGTGGACTTCTGGCAGCGGTGGGTGCGCACCGCGCGGTACCGGGGGCGCTGGCCCGACATGGTGCACCGCTCGGCGATCACGCTGAAGCTGCTGACGTACCTGCCGTCGGGGGCGCCGATCGCGGCGCCCACCCTGGGGCTGCCGGAGCAGGTGGGCGGCGAGCGGAACTGGGACTACCGCTACACCTGGGTGCGGGACGGCTCGCTGGCCGTACGGGCGCTGCTCGACCTGGGCTTCGCGGAGGAGGCGGCGGCGTTCACGGACTGGCTGACGGCGCGGGTGACCGAGCGGTCGCGGGGGCCTTCGGGCGGACGGCCGCTGCAGATCATGTACCGGGTGGACGGCGACCCGTCGCTCCCGGAGGAGATCCTCACGGAGTACGAGGGCTACCGGGGATCGGCGCCGGTGCGGGTGGGGAACGCCGCGGCGGACCAGCTCCAGCTCGACATCTTCGGCGAGGCGCTGTACGCGCTGGCGCAGGGCGGCGGGCAGGACATCCAGCCGACGTACGAGGGGTGGCGGGCGGTCGCCGGGATGCTGGACTGGCTCGCCGCGTCGTGGGACTCCCCCGACGAGGGCATCTGGGAGACGCGCGGCGGACGCAAGGACTTCACCTTCAGCCGGGTCATGTCCTGGGTCGCCTTCGACCGGGGGCTGCGGCTGGCGGAGGAGTTCGGCCGGCCGGCCGCGCTGGACACCTGGCGGGCGGCGCGGGACGAGATCTTCACCCAGGTCATGCGGCGGGGCTGGAGCGACGGGCGCAAGGCCCTGACCCAGTACTTCGGCGGGGACGTGCTCGACGCCTCGCTGCTCCTGATCCCCCGCACCGGCCTGCTCAACCCGACGGACCCGGTCTGGCTGAGCACCCTCGACGCGATCGAGCGGGGCCTGGTCCGCGACAACCTGGTGCACCGCTACGACCCCGGGGCCGCGCCCGACGGACTGCGCGGCGCGGAGGGCACGTTCAGCCTCTGCACCTTCCTGTACGTGGACGCGCTGGCCCGGGCCGGCCGGGTGCGGCAGGCCCGCTTCGCCTTCGAGAAGATGCTGACGTACGCGAACCACGTCGGCCTCTTCGCCGAGGAGATCGGCCCCACCGGCGAACAACTGGGCAACTTCCCCCAGGCGTTCACCCACCTCTCCCTGATCATGGCGGCGACGACGCTGGACGAGGTGCTGGACACGCTTGCGGCCCGGCCGGGGTAGCCCTGGCCGGGTCGCTGTGGTGCGGGCCCTTCTTCCTGCTCATCCGACGGGAGAGCTGACCCGCCCGGCTCGCGGCGTACCGTCCGCGGAACGGGACCAAGTCGCCGCCCTGGTCCGTGAACGGGCGCCGCACGCGTGGCTCACACCGTGGCGAACCACAGTTCGTTGGCCGAGAAGGTATCCATCCTCAGCTCGCGGAACTTGTCCTCCTCGCCGAACACCCTCCCGAGTACGGCGATGTCGCACCGTATGACGGAGGCGTCGAAGGACGGAACCGTGATCACCGTTCCCACCGGGGCGAGGACCCGCGCGTCCCTTGCCACGCCCTCGTCGGCGACGACGAGAGGCAGCGTCGGGGACACCATGGCCACGCGAGCGCCCCGTACCAGGACACTCAGCCATTCCTCGTCGGCATCCGCGTCCCAGTCGACGGTCCCTCCCACCGATCCGGCCAGGGAACCGGCGATCTCGACCGCGAGCCCCTCGGACCAGGCGACCGGCGGATCATGCAAGTGGGCCAGTGCTTCGGAGACGTCGATCACGGCGCCCCTCCAGGACTTCCGTGAATGGCGCCCCGGGCGTTGCGATAGACATTGATGTAGCTGGTCAATTCACCAGTCCTTCCGACCACCCCGACGGGCCCGTTCGCGACGTACACCTTGGCCTTGTTCCCCTCCCACAATCCGTGGGCGTCGGCGTAGGCGGCGGCGTCCAGCGTGGCCTTCTCCGCATCCACGCCCTTGAGGAAGACGCTCTTCGTCGGGCCCGAGGAACCCGGAAGGTGCTTCAGCATGGCCGGGTAGCTGACGGTGTACGTACCGTTCGTCAGCTCCCCGTGACGGTTGACATAGCTCGCGGGCGCCGTGAAGCAGTCGTCGTTGTGGACGAGTACCGGTGTCGCGCCGGCCAGCACATAGTACGTGTGCAGTCCCGCCACCGTGAGGTCGTACGTGGTGGCTTCGCGGTGGTGGTCGCGGGTCGCGGTCACCTTGGCCGTGGTGCCGTCGGGGCGGCGCAGCAGGTCACCGGGTCGGAGGGCGGTGGCGTCGACCCAGCGGGCTTCCGCGACGCTCCAGAAGGGGTGGTGCTCGGTGGTGGTGAGGGTCTGGGGGGCTTCGCCCGACGGGCCCTCGATGGTGAGGTCCGTGAACCGCTTGTCGTCGCGGGTGACGATGACCGCGGTGACGGACCGGTAGGAGGTCTCGCCCGTCTGCGGGTCGGTGGCGAGGACCCTGTCGCCGATCTCGATGTCGGCGATCCGCTTCGTCCCGCCGCCCTCGACGCTCACCCGGGTGTCGGCGGTGAAGCTGTGCTTCTTGCGGAAGCACTGGGCGAGTGCGGACAGGCCCGACGGCCCCCGGTTCCCGCCCGCGCCGGCCTTGCCCCCCTTGGCGCCCGGCTTGCCGCCCGGCGTCCGCCCGCCCATCGACGCGCCCACGTTGGCGCCGTACTTCTCCGAGGGGGAGAGGCCGAACGGGGAGTCGTAGATGTTGCCGGTGGGGCTTTCGAAGATGTCGAGGCCGACGTAGCAGGCGATGAAGAGGCACGGGTTCTCGTAGAAGAAGGCCGTCTCCTCCTCCGTGGCGCCGTACAGGTACATCTGGATGGCCGCGTACTGCACGGTCGAGGCGCCGTGGTTGTACTTCTGGATGACGCGGTTGATGTCGGCCATGTTGCTGTTGCCGGAGTTGCGCAGGATCTCGTGGTTGAACGACAGCTCGACCGCGTTGAGGAACGAGTTCATCGTGCGGTCCTGGATCGTGACCAGGCAGCTGTTGGTGTGGCGGCAGTCGTTCGGGGAGTAGCCCTTGCCGCCGCCTCCGGTGGTGACCGGCTCCGGGTCGCGGTAGCCGGGCTTGGAGCGGATGGTGTTGACGGCCTGCTGGGTCTGCTGGGCGTTGCCTCCGGCGGCGATGCCGGTGTCCTGGTCGTAGGCGATCAGGCCGCTGGGGTCGCTCAGGTCGACCGGGTTGTTGTTGCTGTAGGCGTAGCCGTTCCACTGCTGCGGGTTCTCGGGGTCGAGCAGCGGGTCGGTGCTGATGAAGCGGCCGCGGCCGGGGTCGTACTGCCGGGCGCCGAGGTTGGTGAGTCCGGTGGTGTCGTCCTTGCTGCCGCCGACGAAGCCCTTGTCGCCCGCCCAGGAGAGGGCGGAGGGCTGGGTGCCGCGCGGGTTGCCGAAGGGGTCGGTGGCCCTGCGGGTGACGGCCTGGGTGCTGTCGAGCCCGATCTGGACGCTGCCGGTGCCGTGGTGGTCGGCGGACTCGACCAGGAGGGAGGTGCCGTTGACGGGGGTGCCGACCCGGGTGAGGGTGAGGCCGCCGGGCGCGGCGAAGGTGCGGACGGCGGAGAGCCGGCCGCCTTCGAGGGTGACCTGGTCGGTGGGCAGGTTGAGGGTGCTCCGGCCCTTGTTGCGGCGGATCAGCTGGTCGCCGTCCGCGTCGTAGACGTAGGTGGTGTCGGCCTCGTCCCCGGTCCGGTCGAGGGCGGCGAGCTTGCCCTCGGTGTCCCAGGTGAGGTCGGTGGTGCCGGCCCGGTCGGTGATCGCGGTGGTGTTGCCGCCGGCGTCGTACTGGTAGCCGATGGCCTCGTCGGGGCTGCCGGGCGTGGCGGTGGTGGAGGTCAGCAGGGCGTGCGGGCCTCCGGTGCCGCCGCCGGTGCCGGCCGCCGTGGTCTTCCGGTTGGGGCCGGGCGCGAAGCCCTGGGTGGTGACGACGTCCTTCGTGCTGTCGCCGGTGATGTCGTGGTGGGTCAGGCCGCGGCGGTTGCCGGTGGCGTCGTAGGCGTAGCTCTGCCAGTAGGGGGACGGGCCGCCGACGGTCCGGGTGCCGGTCGGGGTGGTGGCGGGGCCGCCGGCGTTGACGCAGCCGCCGGTGGCGGGGACGTGGGCGGAGCTGCCGGTGCCGTGGACGGTGCCGTTCGAGTCGGTCCAGTCGGCCACGGTCCGCACCCCGCCGGTGTCGGTCCAGGCCCGGGTGAGCCGGCCGAGGTGGTCGGTGGTGAAGCACTGGGTGTCGACGGCGGTGGCGTCCTGCCGGTCGGTGATCGAGGTGATCCGGCCGGAGGGCGTGTAGGTGTAGCTGTAGTGGTCGGTGGAGACGGTGCCGCGCTCGCGGTCGACGAAGGAGTCGACGAGGCGGCCGGTGGCCCAGTCGTACTGCTGGGTGGAGACGACCTGCGCGCCGAGTTGGCCGACCGTGGTGCGGACGGGGCGGGACAGGGCGTCGTAGGACACGGCCGCGATCAGGTTCTCGCCCAGGCTCATGCTGGTGGAGAGCAGGCCGTAGTTGTTGTACGTGTAGCCGACGGTCTCCGCGGCGAGGTCGCCGGCGGCCGGCAGGGCCATGGTGAGGACGTCGCCGGTGATCGGGTGGTAGGTGTACTTCGTGGTGTAGGTGCCCTTGAGCTCGCCTTCCTCGGCGGGGATGTCGACGGTGCTGCCGAGCGGGCGGTAGCCCTTGTCGTATCCGGTGACGCTCTTGGTGTAGGCGACGCCGTCGGCTCCTCCGACGTACCGGACGGAGGAGACGGGCTGCCCCTTGGCGCCGGGCAGCGTGTCGTACGTCCACCGGGCGAGCAGGTTGGCGGGCGCGACGGCGTCCTTGTAGCGGCCCGTCATGCGGCCGAGGACGTCGTAGGTGTGGACGAGGGCGCGGTCCTTGGCGTCGACCGTGCGTTCCACGTTGGAGTCGATGTCGTACGTGGTCGTGGTCGGGCCCGCGTCGGGGTCGTCCGAGGAGATCCGCCGGCCGCGCAGGTCGTAGCCGTACCGCCAGGTGTTCCCCGCGGTGTCGGTGTGCGAGGCGAGGGAGCCGTCGGGGGTGTAGGCGTACCGGGTGACGTCGGCGTCGGACCGGGTGCCGGTGGCCGTCGCGGTGCGGTACTGCCAGTTCTCGGTCACCCGGCCGCGGGCGTCGGTGACGGTGGACACCGGTGCCGCGCCCTCGGGCGGGGTGACGTCGGTGCGGTCGGCGCCGGGGTAGGCCGTGGTGGTGGCCCACTGGGCGTTGCCGTACGAGCGGAACTCGGCGCGCACCACGCGGCCGACCCCGTCGTACTCCGTCCAGGTCTGTGACGGGACCTGCGAGTCGTTGCCCGGCCGGAAGACGCTGGTGGACGGGAGGGAGGTGACGTCGTAGTAGGGCTCGGACGTCTTGACCGTCCAGCCGTGGGAGTCGTACACGGTGTCGGTGACGAGCCTGCCGGTGGCCCGCGAGGCGGGGGTCCACTGGGTCTGCCGCTCGCGTCCGAGGCCGTCGAGGAGCACGACCTGGGAGGCGTACGTCTTGCCGTCCTTGGCGAGCGTCTCGGTGGTGGTGGCGGAGGGGCCGGTGACGCCGTCGAGGCGGTAGGAGAAGCGGGTCGTCGGGGACAGGGTGGTGGAGCGCTCCGGGCTCCAGACCTGGGTGAGGCGCCCCAGGGCGTCGTACGTCATGGTGGTGACGCGGCCGTTGACGTCGGTGGTCGTCAGCGGCACGGACCGGGTGGGGTCCATGGTGACGGTCTCGGTCCAGCCCGCGCCCATGGGCCCGGTGGTGCTGACCTTCGTCGGGAGGGCGCCGGACTCCGGGGTGTAGGCGGTCGTCGTCGCGGCGGGCGTGACGGTGGCCGCGGTCAGGCCGGCGCCGGCCTCGTCGTACGTGGAGCCGTCGGCGCGGGTGACCCTGAGGGCACGGCCGTAGTCGTCGAAGACCGTGGTGCCCACGTGGGCGTAGACGGGGGCTCCGGTGGACGTGTGGCGGTCGAGGACGAGCGAGCCGGTGGGGGCGCCGTGGGTGCCGGCCTGCCCGAACGGCTTGCCGTCGTAGAGGGTGCGGGTGGCGTTCAGGGTGTTCTGCGCGGTGGCCGTGGTGTCGCAGGCGCCCTGGTGGGTCTTCTTCTCGGAGACGAGGCCGACGAGCGCCGCGTCCTCGGCGGTCGCGTACCGGACGGTGGTGCACACGGTCGGGGTGGCGGCGGTGCCGTCGCCCCGGTCCTCGACGCTGACGGAGCGGTTGGCGTGGGCGGGGTCGCTCCTGGTGACCTTGCTGGTGGTGCGCCAGGAGCCGTCGGAGAGGCGGTCCTTGGCGAGTTCGACGGACTCGGTCGCGCCGTGGCGGGCGATCAGGTCGGGCAGGCCGGTGCGGGCGCGGGTCGCGGTGACCTTCTCGCCGCTGGTCCTGCGGCCGGTGACGCTCTGCACGACCTGCCGGTCGGCGCTCTCGAAGATCTCGGTGGCCAGCGGGGTGCCGGCGAGCCAGTCGGCGTCGGTGACCCCGGCGCCGTCGAGGGGGCTGGTGACGGAGACGGCGCGGTGGGTGCCGTCGGCCTTGAGGTCGGCGTCCATGCCGCGCAGGAAGGTGGTGCGCTGCCGGGTCCTGGGGGCCTCGCCGGGGTAGGCGCTGCCGGTGACGGTGTCGACGCTGCCGTAGCCGCGGAACTCGTCCCAGGTGCGGTACTTGGCGTCGGTGAACTCGGCGTCGTTGCGGTGCCAGGCGGCGTCGCCGTTGTAGGTGTACGCGGTGGTCTTCACCAACGAGCCGGTGACGGCGTCCTGTTCGCTGACGTGCGAGACGAGGTACTTGTGGAACCAGTCGAGGACGGGCTCGGTGGAGGACGAGTCGGGCAGGCGCCACTTGACGGGCATGCACGGCTTGGTGTTGGTGTCGGGCGAGGCCGGCATGACGTTCTTGGTGCGCGAGCAGCCGGGGTCCGCGTAGCCGACGGTGATCTGGCCGCCGGTCTCGGTCCGGATCTGCTGGATCCGGGGCCGGTTGAAGGACGGCTGGGCGGGGGTCATGCCGTCGACGCGGTTGGCGAGCTGGCGCGGGGTGAAGGTGACCTCGGGCAGGGTGATCGCGGAGGTGCCGCCGCCGCCCTTGCGGGTGATGCCGGACAGCCAGAGCGCGGGCTTGGTCCCGTCCTCGGGGGCCGGGTAGTCGTGGCGCAGGGTCCAGCTGTCGACCGGGCTGAGGGTGGCGCCGACGCGCACCTCGGTGGTGATCGCGGTGAGGCGCTTGGTGGTGAAGAAGCCGGGCGTGACGTTGGTGCAGGTCCCGGTGGTGCCGCAGAGCTGGTCGATCGGGACGTCGGGCCAGTTCGACTGGTTGGCCGTGGTCCGCTGGGACTCGGCGCAGGTGACCGCGCCGGACGGCTTGCAGCGCTCCTCCACGGCGAAGCCGACGCGCGCGCCGGGCACGAGGGTGCCCTTGGCGGCCGTCTGCTCCGGGAGCCGCTGGCCGTAGTCGATCCGCTGGACCTGGCCGCCGCGCTCGTACGCCTCCAGGGTGCCGGCGCCGTTGCTCTGGCCGCCGCCGCGCTGGTAGCGGTTGGTCTCCTTGGTGTAGCGGTAGGTGACGAGGTTGCCGTACGGGTCGACGACGTGGTCGAGGTTCCAGCGCCAGCCCATGCGGCACCACGAGGCGGTGCCGGACGCGGCCGTGTGGCAGGGGTTCCCGGCGGTCGGGGAGTAGACGGGGACGCCCCAGGCGGACCCGGTGGCGGGGTCGGTGCCGTCGCCGCCGGGCAGGTGCTCCAGGCCGAAGTAGTAGCGGATGCCGTCGGCGGTGGTGACCTTCCAGTGCTCGCCGTCGCGCAGACCGTTGGCGGCGCCGGTGAGCCGCTCGACGCGGGTGCCGTCGTCGTTCTGGAGGCGCCAGACGCCGGTGGCGTCGTCGCGGACGAGGGCGCCGGAGTGGCCGGCGAGGGTGAGGACGGCGTTGTCGCCGCCCCAGCACAGGTCGCCGGAGTTCGGGATGCCGGCCTTGTCGCAGCCCTTGTACGAGCGCTCGATGAAGCCGGCGTCGTAGCCCCAGCCCTCGCCGATCCAGGAGGACTGCGGGTTCTGCGCCGAGTTGCGTCCGTCGACGCCGGAGGAGTCGTAGCCGAGCGCCACGGTGGGCGCCAGGCCGCCGATCGACGGCGGGACGTCGACGGGGTACGTGTAGGAGAACCCGCCCGTGTTGCCGCCGGTGCTCCAGCCGGACGAGGAGGTGAGCGGCGTCGCGGCGTACGAACCGCCGGTGCCCGACGCGGTGTTCTCCACGGCCAGGACCGTGGCGGCGCCGGAGGCGGTCGTGGTGAAGGCGGCGCGCTGGACTCCGCCGGTGGCCGGGGAGCCCGGTGCGGACGCCGGGGTCACGTCGGCCGTGAGGGTGCGGGCGGCGAGGTCGAGTCGGGCGTCGACCTGGCGGCGGGTGCGGCACTCGGCGCGGTCCGGGGTGGTGAGGGCACAGGCCGGGAGGGCGACGAGCCGGGCGCGGTCGAGCCAGCCGCCGGCCCCCGCCGCCACGAGGTCCACGGCGACGCGGACCTTCCGGCCGGACGGTGCGGCGTCCGGGGCTTCACGCCGCCGCGGCGCGAGGTCGGCGGCGGCGGAGCGCTCGGTCAGGCCCAGGACGGGTCCCGAGACGCCGAGCCCGCGGCCGACCGCGGGGTCGGCCAGGGTCACGTCGATCCGCCGGGCGCGGGCGTCCGCGCCCTTCGCGGGGGCCAGGGTGACCGGGCGGTCGCCGGCGCGGACGGGCCGGTCGCCGCCGGAGGCGGGGGAAGCCCCGCCGGTCGCGGCCCGGGCGGCGGCCGCCTCCGCCGCGTCGACTCCGAGCTCGACGGTCGCCGAGCCGGGACGGGCGCGCTTCGCCTCCGGCGCCGGCGTCCAGGACGCGGGCACCGGGTACGCGGGGCGGGGCAGCGCCGCGGGCCTCAGCGCCCCGCCCTCGACCGTCGGCGTGTCGGAGCCGAGCGCGGTGTGGGGCGGGACCCACACCTCGTCGTTCCGCTGGCCTGCCGTCGCGGACGGCACGACCAGGAGTGCGGCTGCGGTCACCAGTCCGGTGGCCAGTCCGACGATCCGTCTTCCGCCCGGCGGCAGAAGGCGTGCGGACATGCGGGCATGCTTCGCCCTCATGACAAATCCCCCGTTGTTCGTTCTCGTACAGTGCGGCCCTCCGCGGAGGAGGACGGCACATGTCACCACGATCGGCCGCAACAGTAGGCATCGGCAGGGCCGTTGGACACTCAGGAAAGATCACGATCCGGAACCGGGCAGTGGAATTGCGTGAGTTGAGCCGCACAAGATCAAACAAAGGGTCCGATGTCGGGCATCCGCGTTTGACGTGACTGACGGTGAGCCCGCAGATTTCGGTCGAACGCCTGCCCCTCGGGGCGGGCCAACGGGAGGAATCGAACTCACCATGCACCCGCGCACCGTCCGGACCCCCGGACGCCGCTCGTCCCGGCTCCGAAGAGCCTGGTCACCGCTGGCCGCCGCGCTCGTCGCGAGCGCGCTGACGCTGGTCACCGTCCCGCCCGCCGCCGGCGCGGCCGACGACGGGCCCTCGCCCCGACAGCCCTCCGGCGGCGGCGTGTCCGCTCCCGCCGCCACGCCCGAGCAGCGGGCCGCGCTCGCCGCGCGGGCGGAGGCGAAGCGCACCGGCCGCGCCGTCGTCGTCGACGCGCTGACCACCGACCGCTCGCGCACCCTGGCCAACCCCGACGGCACCCTGACGACCACGGACCACGCCCGGGCCGTCCGCGCCAAGCGGGGCAAGGCGTGGGCCGACCTCGACACCACGCTGGCCAGGAACGCCGACGGCTCGATCAGCCCCCGCGTGACCTCGAACTCCCTGACGGTGTCGGGCGGGGGCAGCGGGCCGCTGGCCTCGATCGCGACCTCCGACGGCACCCGGCTCGACGTCTCCGCGCCCTTCCCGCTGCCGGCCCCGACCCTCGACGGCGACACCGCCGTCTACGCCGAGGTGCTGCCCGACGTCGACCTCAGGATCACGGCCCTGCCCGACGGCGGCTGGCGTGACGTCATCGTCGTGCGGACCGCCGAGGCGGCCGCCGACCCGCGCCTGAGGAAGCTTCACTTCCCGGTCTCCGCACAGGGGTTGAAGCTCAGCACCGACAGCAAGGGCAACCTGAGCGTCAAGGACGGCAAGGGCCGCACGCGGATGCAGGCGCCGACGCCCTTCCAGTGGGACTCGTCGGCCCCGTCCACGGAGACCGGCCGGAAGGACGCGAAGGCCCCCGGGCAGCGCTCCACCGCCGACATGCCGGGCGACCGGGCCACCGTGTCCAAGGTCGGCATCCGCACCACGGCGGGCGGCTTCGACCTCGTCCCGGACCTCGCCACCCTCGGCAAGGGCCGGGGCCCCTGGTACATCGACCCGACGATCAGCGCCGAGAGCAAGGCCAACGGCTCGGTCCAGGTCCAGGAGAACCACCCCGAGACCCAGAACTACAACGCGATCGGCGAACTCGGCACCGGCTACTGCGGCTACAGCGACTGCACCGGCTACGGCCGCTACCGCGCCTACTTCCGCATCGGCGTCAACCCGCTCATCCACACCCAGCCGAACGGCGCCCCGTACCCGCCGACCGTCTACGGCTCCACTCTCCACGCGCAGGTGAAGGCCGCGTCGAGCCCGGGCACCGACGTGCCGCTCGGCCTGTACTGGACCGGCGCCATCAACCAGTGGACCCGGTGGAACGCCCAGCCCTGCGGCACCGGCGGCCACATGCAGGGATGCAGCAAGATCGGCGACTCCGACCGGATCGTCGGCACCGGACCCATCAGCTTCGACGTCTCGTGGCACATGCAGCGGGCGGCGGCCGAGAAGTGGTCCGACTTCACGGTGGCCATCGCCCCCGACAACGAGTACGAGAAGCTGTACCGCAAGCGGATCGCGAGCGACCCGTTCATCGAGACCCGGTACGACATCGCGCCGAGCGTCTGGGCCCCGCACACCACGCCGGCGCCGGGCTTCGCCCGCACCAACACCTACGACGGCTGCAACATCGCCGGGCAGCGGCCCGAGGACGCCGGCTGGGTCGGCAACAACCAGAGCATCAGCCTGACCGCAGCCAACTGGTCGCCGGCGAACTTCAACCTGTACACCGTCTTCACCCTCCTCGACGGCACCGACAACTCCAAGAACCAGACCCTGGGCACCTGGAGTTCGAGCTGGAACCCCAACGGCGTGACGGTGTCGGCCGGTTCGCTGACCGACGGACACTGGTACGGCTACAACGTCATCGCGTACGACGATCCCGGCAACGGCGGTCTCGCCTCCCCGCAGACGGAGCGCTGCTACTTCCGCGTCGACCGCACCTCACCGTCCGTCGCCGTGACGTCGACCGACTTCCCGCCGTCCGGGACGCCGAACCCGAACCCGGCGAAGTACAGCCACCAGAAGGGCGCCTTCGCGCTCACCGGCCAGGACCCGGCGCCGTCCACCGGGCCGAACCGCTCCGGCGTCGCCTGCTTCCGGGTCAGCACCAGCCCGACCCCCGTCACCGGCTGGAAGTGCGGTGACTCCGGGACCCTGCTCGCCGACGGGGACGGCCGGGCCGTGCACGAGGCCGTGCCCGGCACCTGGGGCACGAACCTCCTCTACGTCCAGGCCCAGGACAACGCCGGCAACTACAGCCAGCCCGCCGTCTACACGTACTACGCCCCCGCCCAGCCCGGCCTGCTGCCGGTCTTCGGCGACACCAACGGCGACCGGACCGCCGACCTCGTCCTGCCCGACGCACGGGGGAACCTGCGGACCGTCGGCGGCAACACCGACCCCGACACGGCGGCCTCAGCCGGAGCGGCCGCGGCGCCCGGGAACGACCAGACGCACAAGACCACCTGGAACGACTACGACATCACCCACCGGGGCACCCTCGACCGGGCCGCGCGGGTCGACCAGCTGATCGTCCACAACACCTCGCACGCCGATCTCAAGGAGGTGCTGTACCTCATCGAGAACGACGGGCACGGCAACTTCGGCGAGGCCGCCTCGCGTCCGCTCGACCGGCCCACCGACTGCTCCCTCACCCTGGGCGCGCCCGCGGAGACCTGCCCCGAGTCGCACAACGCCACCTGGTCCGACGTGACGCAGATCAGCGCCATCGGCACGCCCGAGGGCGAGGTCACCCAGGAGGGCCAGAAGCCCACCGCCACCTCGGCGCTCACCGTCGAGAAGGGCGAGCTGTGGCTCCACCGGCCCAGCACCGTCTTCGCGGGCCAGTTCGGCTCCTCCCACCTCATCCCCCGGGCCGCGGGCGCGGGCAGCTGGGACGACTACGAGCTGATCAACCCCGGTCCGGCCAACGGCCCCACGTCCACCGCCGGCGGCACCGTCCGGCAGGCCACCGTCTGGTCCCGGCACCGCGCCACCGGCACGATCCGCGCCTACCCGATCACCGGCGGGACGGCCACCGACTACACCTCGCTGACCGACCCCGCCGGAGGCAGGGTCCTGGGGACCGTCGACACCGCCGCGTACCCGGAGGTCGGCTCGGTCGGCGACCTCGACGGTGACCAGGTCGCCGACCTGTGGGCCCGTACCGCCGCCGGTGAGATCACCGTCCTCCGCGGCGTCTCCGACCCCTCGGTCGCCGGCCGGGTCGTGTCCCTCTCCTCCGCCACCGAGCAGGGCGACGCCCTCGGCGCCGTCCTCCGGCTGCCCCTCACCGGGGCGGCCGACGGGCGGACGCCGGACCTCGTGGGCCCCTCGGCCACCGCGAAGACCGGACTGCACCCTGGCACGCTCAGCGCCTCGGGCGTGTCGTTCGTCGCCGACACCGTCGGCGGGCGCGCCACCACCGTGGCGGCCTTCAAGCGTGACAAGCAGGACGAGCGGAACTCCGGCTCCCTCGTCGCCGCGCCCGCGCCGACCACCACCGAGCAGGCCATCGACACGACGAGGTCCTTCACGATCTCGGCCTGGGCCAATCCGTCGCTCGACGACGGCGGGGTGGTCGCGAGCCAGGACGGCCTGCGCGCCAGCGGGTTCACCCTCTGGCCCGACATGTTCCAGAAGCGCTGGCGCTTCGCCATGGCCCGGACCGACGACGACTCCTGGCCGTACGACATGACCGACCTGGGCAGCACCGACGCGGCCGTCTTCCAGGTGGGGCGCTGGGACCGGCTGACCGCCAGCTACAACGCGGACAGCGGCCTGATGTCGCTGTACGTCAACGGAGTGCTGGCCGGCACCGGACTGCACACCCAGAAGTCCGGGATCACCGGGCCGCTCGTCCTGGGCCGCTACAAGCTGGCCGGCGCGCCCTCCGCGGCGTTCACCGGGAAGATCAGCGACGTCACCGTCCAGGCGCGGCCGACCGACCCCTGGTCCGGGGCGTCGGGTCCGATCGCCTTCTCGCGCGGCGGCAAGTGCGCCGACAACCACGCCGGCGGCACCAGCCCCTCCAATCCGATCGTCATCTGGGACTGCAACGGCTCGACCCCGCAGCTCTGGAGCTACGACGCGTCGAAGAAGGCGCTGAAGGTGATGGGCGGCTGCCTCGACGTGACCGGCGGCGCCACCGCCGCCGGGTCCACGCTCGGGTACTACGCCTGCAACGGCTCCCCCGCCCAGCAGTTCATCCCGATGGCCGACGGCTCGGTCCTGCACCCGGCCTCGAACCGGTGCCTCGACCTGCCGTGGGCCGACACGACCAACGGCACCCGTCTGCAGATCTACGACTGCAACGGCACCCTGGCCCAGAAGTGGTCCGTCACGACCCGCGGCTGAACCGCGCGCCCGCCCCGCCCGGGGAGGCGGGGAGGGCGCCCCGTGCCCCACGGGGAAGGTCCGCGCCTCGGGAGGCGGGCGTCCTCAGGACGACTTGGCGTAGTCGCCGAAGCCGACCCAGTCGAGGGCCACGCAGGGCTCCTCGCCGACGACCCAGGCGTCGTGTCCCGGGGTGACCTGCATGAAGTCGCCGGGGCCGAACTCCTCTTCCTGGCCGCCCTCGTCCATGACGACATGGATCCGGCCGCTCACCACGTATCCCACGTGCGAAGCCTGGCAACTGTCCGTCCCGGCGAGCGGCTTGACGTGCTCGGACCACCGCCAGCCGGGCTCGAAGACGGCACGCCCCACGGCGCCGTTGTCGGTGGAGAGCAGATCCAGCCTGCCCTTGCCGCCCTCGAAGGGACGGGTCTCGTCTGCCGAGTCGAAGCTTCTTCGTACGATGCCGGTCATCGTCTCCGCCTCCCGGCGGTGCGCGGGTGCCCCGAGTCCTCTCCCAGCGTACGCCGCACCGGTCGGCGGCTCTCGTTCCCGCTTCACATAAGGAACATATAAGAGCACAATGGGACTGCGGCCTCGTGCCGCGAGCGCGGTCCGACACGCAGTACGCCAGCAAGGAGGCGAGTCACATGGCCGATGTCTCCCACCGTCCCGGTGACATCTCGGGACACCCCGACGCGACGGAGATGCGCGAACGCTACGCGCAGATCATGCAGACCAGAGGAGTGGCGGCCGTCGAGGAACTCGTCATCCTCGCCGGCGTCTGGATCGCGGTCTCCGCCTACACGGTCCACTTCGCGGCCGCCCGGCCGGAGCTGGCCATCACCAACCTGGTCGTCGGCATCGCCCTCGCGGTCCTCGGCCTGTGCACCTCGATGGCCCCCGAGCGCTCCCAGGACCTGAACTTCGTGGTCCTGCTGCTCGGCGCCTGGACGATCGTCGCCCCGTGGGTCGTCACGCGGAACCCCGACACCGGCATGATCCTCAACAACGTCATCGCGGGCGCCTGCGTCTGTCTGTTCGCCCTCACCGCGGGCGGACTGCTGATGAGCAAGCGCAGGACGTGAGGCACCCGCCTCCCGTCGGTACGGCGGCGCACCCCGAGGTGCGCCGCCGTACGCGTTCGCGCCCAGTGACGAAGCGGCGCGTTCCACCGCCCCGGCTTGTGCAGGATGGAGCGGGCCGCACCGCCCGGCCGCCGCCTAGCCTCGCCGCAACGAGCCACACGAGGGGCGGTACCACCGGTGAACTGGCACATCCACGACTACCGCGAGAACGATCTCGCCGCCGTCGTCCACCTGATCGACACCACGGCCGAACTGGGACAGGAGTCCGTCTTCTCGCTCGCCGAGTGCATCGGCGCCCTCACCTCCCGGCAGCCGGCCGTCGTCGCCGTCCACCAGGGCGTCCCCATCGGCGCGGCGCTCGCCTGCGTCTCCGGCGAGCGCGCCTGGGTGATGCGGGTCGCGATCGCCTCCGGCTGGCGCGGCCGGGGCCTGGCCAGCGCCCTCCTCGTGGAGCTGGAGCGCAAGCTCGTCGCCGCCCGGGTCGGCCGGATCGCGTACGTCCTGCCGGAGGAGGAGCTGCTCGGCGAAGGGCTGCTCAACGCCGGCTACACCCGCCAGCCGGCCGTCGCGTACTTCGAGAAGACCGAGCCGCTGCACGGGCCGGCCGCCGGACTCCTCGACGACCTGGGCGGCCGGCTGCTCCCGGGCGACCTGTGGGCGAAGGTCGCCGGCATGGAGCGGGAGAAGGACCTGATCGAGCGGCGGGTGGTGCTCCCGCTCGCCGAGCCCGAGCGGGCCACCCGGCACGGGGTGCGGCCGCCCCGGGCGATCTGCCTCTTCGGCCCGCCCGGCACCGGCAAGACGACCTTCGCCCGCGCGGTCGCCTCCCGGCTGGGCTGGCCGTTCGTGGAGATCCTGCCGTCGCGGCTGGCCGACGGCGGGAACCTCGCGGCGGCGCTCCGCACGGCCTTCGCGCGGATCGCGGAGCTGGACCGGGTCCTCGTCTTCATCGACGAGGTCGAGGAGATCGCCCCGGTGCGCACCGAGCCCGCGGCGCCGGGCGGACTGCACGGGGTCACCAACGAACTCCTCAAGCTGATCCCGGGCTTCCGGGAGGGCGACGAGCGGCTGCTGGTGTGCGCGACCAACTCGGTCCGCTCGCTCGACCCGGCCTTCCTGCGGCCCGGCCGCTTCGACTACCTGATCCCGATCGGTACGCCGGACAAGGCCGCCCGGGCCGCTATCTGGTCCCGCTACACCGACGGGCGTCCGGAGGTGGACATCGACGAACTGGTCCTGGCGAGCGACCTGTTCACCCCGGCGGACATCGAGCACGCGGCCCGGGTGGCGGCCCAGGCGTCCTTCGAGCGCGACCTCGTCGGCGCCGGCGGCCGGGGCGGGGACGCCCCGGCTCCGGGCGCGAGCACCGCGGACTACCTGACCGCGATCGCCACGGCCCGCCCGACGGTGACGCCGGAGCTGGTCGAGCGGTTCGCGGCGGACATCACGAGCCACGCCCGGACGTGACCGTCATGCCGTGGCCGCGCCGAGGGCCGCGTCCAGCTCCGCCCGGTCCGGGGGCCGGGCGCCCGCCCGGGAGACGGTGACGGCGGCGGCCGCCCCGGCGTTGGGCAGCAGCCCGGCCAGGGCGGCGGCTCCGAGCGCGGCA
>NZ_BNBS01000135.1 GCF_014656075.1 Streptomyces hydrogenans | reverse complement strand
GGGGCGGCCGAGGAGGGGCCGGTGCCGGGCGGGGCGGAGGCCGGCGTGGCGCTGGTGCCGGGGTCCAGGACGCGTCCGGGGTCGCCGGCCGTGCCCGAGGCGCCGTCGGTGCCGCCGGCGGCGGTGCCGGACGAGGAGTCCGCGGCGCGCGGGGCGGTGTCGTCGCGGTCCATGAGGGCGTACGTGATGCCTCCGCCGGCCAGCAGGACGGCGGCGGCGGACGCGACGACCAGCGCGTTCGCCCGGCGGGCGGGCTTCCCCCGCCGGGCCCGGCCGGGCGGCGCCGTGACCGCCGGGACGGCCGGGACCGCCGGGCCGGCCGGGATCAGGGGCACCGGCGGCCCGAAGGCCCCGACGGGCCCGGGAGCCTCCGGGGCCGTGGCCGCCGGCGTCCCGGCCGGGTCCACGAGGGCCGCGAGCATCCGGGCCGCCTCCCTGGCGTCCGGGCGGGTGGCCGGGTCCTTGTCCAGGAGGCGGAGGAGGACCGGGGCGAGCGGGCCGGAGCGGCGGGGGTCGGGGAGCGGGTCGGCGACGATCGCGGCGAGCGTCGACCAGGTCGAGGTACGGCGGAAGGGTGAGGAGCCCTCGACCGCCGCGTAGAGGGTGGCGCCGACGGCCCAGACGTCCGCCGCCGGGGCCGGGTCGGCGCCGCGGGCCCGCTCGGGGGCGAGGAAGTCGAGGGAGCCGATGATCTCGCCGCTGCGGGTGAGGCGGGTGGCGGAGCCGTCCCCCGGGTCCTCCATGGCGGCGATGCCGAAGTCGGTGAGAACGGTGCGGCCCGAGCGGTCGAGGAGGATGTTGCCGGGCTTCACGTCCCGGTGCAGCACCCCGGCGTCGTGGGCGGCGGCCAGCGCCTCCAGGACGGCGGCGCCGATCCGTGCGGCCTCGCGCGGCTCCAGCGCGCCCCGCTCCTTGAGGACGTCGTCGAGCGAGGGGCCGTCGACCAGCTCCATGACGATGACCGGCCGGCCCTCGTGCTCGGTGACGTCGTGGACGGCGACCACCCCGGGGTGGCGGACCCGGGCCGCCGCGCGGGCCTCGCGGGTCATCCTCAGCCGCAGGTCGGCGAGTTCACCGGCGGCCGTGTCCGTGTACGTACGGAGCTCCTTGACGGCCACCTCGCGGCCCAGGACCTCGTCCACCGCGTGCCAGACCACGCCCATGCCACCGCGCCCGAGCCGGCGCACGACTCTGTAGCGGCCCGCGAGCCGCTCGTTCTCCCCCGAAGACACCGCTGCCCCGTTCCCCTGTCGATCATGCTGAACTCGACAAGAGTACGGGGCAGTTGGCGGAAAAGTGACGGATCCGCGCAGCGGAGGGTCAGCGCCCGGCGCCGGCGGTGAGGTCGCCGCGGCGCGGGGCCGCGAAGCGCTCCACGTCCGCGCGGGTCATGCCGGTGAGGGCGTCGACCTCGGCGGTGTCGAGGGCGCCGCACTGGAGGCCGCGCAGCAGGTAGGAGGAGAGGGCCTTGGCGGTGGCGGGCTCGTCCATCACGTCGCCGCCGGTGTGGTTGGCGTAGGCGGAGAGGCGCTTGGCGGCGGTCTCGAAGCCCTCGCGGTAGAAGGCGAAGACGGCGGCGTAGCGGGTGGGGATGTGGCCCGGGTGCATGTCCCAGCCCTGGTAGTAGGCGCGGGCCAGGGCGCGGCGGGTGAGGCCGTAGTGCAGCTTCCACGCCTCGTGGACGTGGGCGGTGGAGCCGACCGGGAGGACGTTGGTGGAGCCGTCGGAGACGCGTACGCCGGTGCCGGCGGCGGCGACCTGCATGATCGCCTTGGCGTGGTCGGCTGCCGGGTGGTCGCTGGCCTGGTAGGCGGCGGAGACGCCGAGGCAGGCGCTGTAGTCGAAGGTGCCGTAGTGGAGGCCGGTGGCGCGGCCCTCGGCGGCGTCGATCATGCGGGCGACGGCGGCGGTGCCGTCGGCGGCCAGGATGGACTGGCTGGTCTCGATCTGGATCTCGAAGCCGAGGCGGCCGGCGTCGAGGCCGTGGGCCTTCTCGAAGGCTTCGAGGAGCCGGACGAAGGCGGTGACCTGCTCGGGGTAGGTGACCTTCGGGAGGGTGAGGACGAGGCCGTCGGGCAGGCCGCCATTCTCCAGGAGGCCGGTGAGGAAGACGTCGGTGGTGCGGATGCCGCGGTCGCGGACGGCGGCCTCCATGCACTTCATCCGGATGCCCATGTACGGGGCGGCGCCGCCGTTCGCGTACGCCTCGTTGATCAGGCGGGCGGCCTTGGCGGCGTCCTGGTCCTCGTCGGCGCCGGCGTAGCCGTCCTCGAAGTCGACCCGGAGGTCCTCGATCGGCTCGCGCTCCAGCTTGGCGCGGACGCGGGTGTACACGTCCTCGGCGAGCTCGTCGGAGAGGCCGAGGACGGCGGCGAAGGAGGCGGCGTCCGGCGCGTGCTCGTCGAGCGCGGCGAGGGCCTGGTCGCCCCAGGACCGGATGGTGCCGGCGTCGAAGACGTTGCCGGGGACGTAGACGGTGTGGACGGGCTGGCGGGTGCCGGGGTCGCCCGGGTAGCGGCGGTCGAGCTCGGCGTCCACCGCGGCGAGGGAGGAGCTGATGCCCTCGCTGACCGCGCCCGCGAGGCTCGTCGACACCTTCTCCTGCTGACCCATCCCTGATCCCTCCTATTTTCCGCTTCACGGAATCAACAATCCGCATAGCGAAGTTAATAGTCCGCCGGGCCTGCGTCAATGGTTGTCCGAAACGGCCGGGGGCCGCACGGCGAGAATCGCCGTGCGGCCCCCTGGACCCGCGGAAGCGCTGGTCGTCAGCCCTTGCGGGACTGGACCTCCTGGGTCAGGACCGGGACGACGTCGAAGAGGTCGCCCACGACGCCGTAGTCGACGAGGTCGAAGATCGGGGCCTCGGCGTCCTTGTTGATGGCGACGATGGTCTTCGAGGTCTGCATGCCGGCGCGGTGCTGGATCGCGCCGGAGATGCCCGCCGCGATGTACAGCTGCGGGGAGACCGACTTGCCGGTCTGGCCGACCTGGTTGGAGTGCGGGTACCAGCCGGCGTCGACGGCGGCGCGGGAGGCGCCGACGGCCGCGCCGAGCGAGTCGGCGAGCGCCTCGATGACGGCGAAGTTCTCGGCGCCGTTGACGCCGCGACCGCCGGAGACCACGATCGCGGCCTCGGTGAGCTCCGGGCGGCCGGTCGACTCGCGCGCGGTGCGGGAGGTGACCTTGGTGCCGGTGGCCTTCTCCGAGAAGGAGACGGCCAGGGCCTCGACGGCGCCGGCGGCCGGGGCGGCCTCCACGGGGGCCGAGTTCGGCTTGACCGTGATGACCGGGGTGCCCTGGGAGACCCGGGACTTGGTGGTGAAGGAGGCGGCGAACGCGGACTGCGTCGCGACCGGACCCTCGTCACCGGCCTCCAGGTCCACGGCGTCGGTGATGATGCCGGAGCCGACGCGGACCGCGAGGCGGGCCGCGATCTCCTTGTTCTCGGCGGAGGACGGGACGAGCACGGCGGCCGGGGACACGGCGTCGTAGGCGGCCTGGAGGGCGTCGACCTTCGGGACGACGAGGTAGTCGGCGAACTCGGCGGCCTCGGCGGTCAGGACGCGGGTGGCGCCGTGCTCGGCGAGGACGGCGGCGGTGTCGGCGGCGCCGTTGCCCAGCGCGACGGCGACCGGCTCGCCGAGACGGCGGGCGAGGGTCAGCAGCTCCAGGGTGGGCTTGCGGACGGCTCCGTCGACGTGGTCGACGTAGACGAGAATCTCAGCCATGGGACTTCAATCTCCTGCGAACGAAAAAGGGACGGCCTGAGGGGACAGCGCGGCTCGCGGGAGCCTTAGATGAACTTCTGGCTCGCGAGGTACTCGGCGAGCTGCTTGCCGCCCTCGCCCTCGTCCTTGACGATCGTGCCCGCGGTGCGCGCCGGACGCTCGTCGGCGGAGTCCACGGCGGTCCAGGAGCCGGCCAGGCCGACCTCGTCCGCGTCGATGTCCAGGTCGTCGAGCTCCAGCTCCTCGACCGGCTTCTTCTTCGCGGCCATGATGCCCTTGAAGGACGGGTAGCGCGCCTCGCCCGACTGGTCCGTCACCGAGACGACGGCCGGGAGGGACGCCTCCAGCTGCTCGGAGGCGGTGTCGCCGTCACGACGGCCGGTGACGGTGCCGCCCTCGACCTTGACCTCGGACAGCAGGGTGACCTGCGGGACGCCCAGGCGCTCGGCCAGGATCGCCGGCAGGACACCCATGGTGCCGTCGGTGGAGGCCATGCCCGAGATGACCAGGTCGTAGCCGACCTTCTCGATCGCCTTGGCGAGCACCAGCGAGGTGGCCATGACGTCGGAGCCGTGAATGTCCTCGTCGTCGACGTGGACGGCCTTGTCGGCGCCCATGGACAGCGCCTTGCGCAGCGCGTCGCGCGCGTCCTCGGGGCCGACGGTGAGGACGGTGACCTCGGCGTCGTCCGCCTCCTCGGCGATCTGCAGCGCCTGCTCGACCGCGTACTCGTCGAGCTCCGACAGGAGACCGTCGACGTCCTCGCGGTCGACCGTCAGGTCGTCGGCGAACTTCCGGTCGCCAGTGGCGTCCGGCACGTACTTCACACAGACAACGATCCTCAAGCTCACGCCGGCTCTCCTACTGCATCGTCATAACGGGGCTGCCTTGTTGCTCGCAGCATAGGCGCCTGAAGGGCGGGTTTCCGGTCGGGGCGCCGGACGCCCGGACCAGATATTACTCGTCAGTACACCCAGTTCGTGACCAGTAAGCAAGCGCTCAGCAATGTGATCTGGCCAACGCGCGGAACACGGCCGTCACGGGAACTCTCAGTCGCGCAGAGCGTTGAAGCGCCCGTGGTGGTAGAGCAGCGGCCGGCCCGCCCCCTCGGGGTCGCCCGCGACCGCCTGCGCGATGACGATCCGGTGGTCGCCGGCGGGCACCCGGGCCACCACGCGGCACACCAGCCAGGCCAGCACGCCGTCGAGGACGGGCACGCCCTCGGGACCCCGGCTCCAGCGGGTCGGCTCGGCGAACCGGTCGGCGCCGCTGCGCGCGAAGGTGGCCGCCAGCTCCTCCTGGTGCTCGCCGAGTATGTGGACGCCGATGTGCTCGGCCTCGGCGACCACGGGCCAGCTGGAGGAGCCGGTGCCCACGCCGAAGGAGATCAGCGGCGGGTCGGCGGCGACGGAGTTGAGCGAGGTGGCGGTGAAGCCGACGGGACGCTCCCCGTGGGCGGTGATCACGGCCACGCCGGCGGCGTGGCGGCGGAAGACGGAGCGGAGCAGGTCGGGCGAGGCGGACCTGGGGGCGCCGATCGTGGGAACGGTACGGAGCTCGGGCGAAACCGTCATGGAGTTGTCCTTCGTGCGGGGCGGCTTGGAGCGGGTTCCGGGGGTGTCAGACACCCGGACAGCGCGCGCTCGCATGGCGGCCCAGGTCCACATGGGCCCGGCCGTAGAGAAGGAGGTCACCGGTCACTCCGTCAGGGTGACGACGGGTGACGGCCGAGGTCAAGTGCGTACCGGCATGTGGGAGATGTGTCACCGTGTCAGAACCCCCGGCCGCACGTCGTCACCACCGGACCGGCCGGGACCGCGCTCACAGCGCGTGACCGAGGGCGGCGATGACGTCGGCCCTGCGGGGCTGTCCGGCGGCCCGGCGCACGATCCGGCCGGCCGCGTCGAGGACGAGGACGGTGGGCGTACGGGTCACCCCGAGGTCGCGCACCAGCCCCAGGTGCTCCTCCGCGTCGATCTCCACGTGCGCGACGCCCGGCACCATGGCGGCGACCTCGTCCAGCACCCGGCGGGTGGCCCGACAGGGCTGGCAGAAGGCGGTGGAGAACTGGACGAGCGTCGCCCGCTCCCCCAGCTCCGCGCCGCCGAGGCGCTCCGGCCCGATCCGCCGTGTCGTGTCCGTCACCGTCATCCCCACCTGCCGTTTCCGCGTCCTTCTCCCCGTGCAGCGTCGCACGGCACCGTCCGATTCCCGCCACGACCACCGCGAGTGACGAGAATCTCCCCGTGCGAAGCCGCATGGACTGGTCACGGCGGCCCACATGCGGCACGATCTGCCCAAAGCCGAAAACCTACGGCCGCGTAACTTCGCCGGGAGAGCCCTCCCGAAAGGCACAGACGAAGGGGTACCTCTCCCATGGCAGAACTCGTGTACCGACCGGTGGTCGGCGCCGCGCTCACCATGTTCAAGGCGCTCGACCTCAAGATCGACACACAGGGTTCGGAGCACATCCCGCGCACCGGCGGCGCCGTCCTGGTCAGCAACCACATCAGCTACCTGGACTTCATCTTCGACGGTCTGGCCGCGCTGCCCCAGAAGCGGCTGGTGCGCTTCATGGCGAAGGAATCCGTCTTCCGGCACAAGGTCTCCGGGCCGCTGATGCGGGCGATGAAGCACATCCCCGTGGACCGGTCCCAGGGCGAGCACGCCTACAAGCACGCCCTGGAGGCGCTGCGGTCGGGCGAGATCGTCGGCGTCTTCCCCGAGGCGACCATCTCGGAGTCCTTCACGCTGAAGAGCTTCAAGTCGGGCGCGGCCCGGCTCGCCCAGGAGGCCGGGGTGCCGCTGATCCCCATGGCCCTGTGGGGGACGCAGCGGATCTGGACGAAGGGCCGGCCGCGGAACTTCAAGCGCGCCCACATCCCGGTGACGATCCGCGTCGGCGAGCCGGTGGAGGCTCCCGCCGACCAGTACGCGGGGGCGATCACCCGGCGGCTGCGCGACCGCGTCCAGGAGCTCCTGGAGGCCGCGCAGCGCGCCTACCCGGTGCGCCCGAAGGACGCCGCGGACACCTGGTGGATCCCCGCGCACCTGGGCGGCACGGCGCCGACCCCGGAGCAGCTGAAGGCCGCCGGGAAGTAGGTCCGGCCGCCGGTCACCCGAGGTCGCGGACGGTGGTCCGCGCCCCGGGGCCGATCTTCAGGGCGTCTCGGCGAGCTCCTCGCCACCGCCCTGCCGAGCAGTACCCGCCCGCGGTCCGGGGCGGTCCCCGCCGCCGGGGTCAGAGCTCCGTGGGGAGGGTCCGCCACAGGTGGGGCCGGTCGGTCGCGGCCCGGAGCGCGTGGAGGACGACCGGGTGGGGTTCGGCGTGGAGCACCGGATAGTCCACCTCGTCGATCTCGGGGCGCACGACCCAGGCCAGCCGCTCCTCCTCGATGGAGAACTGCGCGTCCACGCCGGGCGGCACGTTTCCTCGCACGTCCTGCCGGGCCCACCGCTCCTCGCCGGGCAGCCGCACCGCGACGAGCCCGTGGATCACCGGGTTCGTCCCGTCGTCGTCCGCCAGACGCTGGTAGCAGAGCGCGGCGGGGATGCCCCGGGCGCGGAGCAGGGCGGCGTACGCGACCGACTTCGCGTAGCAGATGCCGGTGCCCTGCTCCAGGACGTCGGAGGCGCGCCAGGTGACGCGGGGATCACCCGAGTCCTGGGAGTGCGGGATGGTGTCACGGACGAACTCATAGCTCGCTTTGGCGTATGAGTATGCTTCGGGGTGCGTGAGTGAGATGCGTTCCGCGGTGGCCCGCACGAGGGGATGGTCGTGGTCGACCGCCTCACCGACCGCCAGATACGCGTCGACATCAGGGTTCTCTTGCGTCAGCTCCATGAGCCGCGAGCATAGGAAGGCGGCCGAGCAGAGTCAATCTTTTTCCACTCGACCGCATACCTATTCAGTTCTGTCCGTCTCTCTACGCGCGGGCGAGCTCTTCCTTCAGGGCCTGGAGGAAGGCGTCGACGTCGTCCTCCGTGGTGTCGAAGGAGCACATCCAGCGCACGTCGCCGGCCTGCTCGTCCCAGAAGTAGAAGCGGAACCGCTTCTGGAGCCGACGGCTGACCTCGTGCGGGAGGCGCGCGAAGACCGCGTTGGCCTGCACCGGGTAGAGGATCTCCACCCCGTCCAGGGCGCCCACGCCGTCCGCGAGGCGGCGGGCCATCGCGTTGGCCTGCCGGGCGTTGCGCAGCCAGAGGTCCTTGGCGAGCAGCGCCTCCAGCTGCACCGACAGGAAGCGCATCTTGGAGGCGAGCTGCATGGACAGCTTGCGCAGGTGCTTCATGTGGCTGACGGCGTCCGGGTTGAGGACGATCACGGCCTCGCCGAAGAGCATGCCGTTCTTGGTGCCGCCGTACGAGACGACGTCGACGCCCACCGCGTTGGTGAAGGCGCGCATCGGCACGTCGAGGGAGGCGGCCGCGTTGGCTATCCGGGCGCCGTCGAGGTGCACCTTCATGCCCTTGGAGTGGGCGTGCTCGACGATGGCACGGACCTCGTCCACGGTGTAGACGGTGCCCAGCTCGGTGTTCTGGGTGATCGAGACGACCTGGGGCATCGCCCGGTGCTCGTCCTCCCAGCCCCACGCCTGCCGGTCGATCAGCTCGGGGGTGAGCTTGCCGTCCGGGGTCGGCACGGTGAGCAGCTTGAGGCCGCCCATGCGCTCCGGCGCACCGCCCTCGTCCACGTTGATGTGGGCGGACTCGGCGCAGATCACGGCGCCCCAGCGGTCGGTGAGCGCCTGGAGGGCGGTCACGTTCGACCCGGTGCCGTTGAAGACCGGGAAGGCCTCCGCGAGCGGGCCGAAGTGGCTGTGCACGATCCGCTGGAGGTGGTCCGTGTAGTCGTCCTCGCCGTAGGCGACCTGGTGGCCGTCGTTGGCGAGGGCGATCGCGGCGAGGATCTCGGGGTGGACGCCGGCGTAGTTGTCGCTCGCGAAGCCCCGGACCGACGGGTCGTGGTGACGACGGGCGTCGGTCCGGTGTCCGAGGGCGGCGGTCACGGTGCGGGGGTCAGCCACAGGCGCTGTCCGTTCACTTCCTGGGCGGGCCGCTCCCACAGACCGGCGATCTCGTCGGCCAGGTCCTTCACGTCGGTGAAGCCCGCGAACTTCGCGTTGGGGCGTTCGGCGCGCATGGCGTCGTGCACCAATGCCTTGATCACCAGGATGGCAGCCGCGGCCTGCGGGCCGTCCTCGCCCCCCAGCTTGCGGAAGGAGTCCGCCATGGCCAGCGTCCACGCCTCGGCGGCGGCCTTGCCCGCGTTGTACGCGGCGTTGTTGGCCTGCGGCTTGTGGGCGCCGACCTGGCTGATCAGGGCGTAGCGGCCGCGGCCGCCGCTGCGGAGCAGGGCGTCGTGGAAGGCGAGGGAGGTGTGCTGGACCGTGCGGATCAGGAGCTTCTCCAGGAAGTCCCAGTCCTTGAGGTCGGTCTCGGTGAAGGAGGGGCTGCCGCGCCAGCCGCCCACGAGGTGGACGACGCCGTCGACGCGGCCGAACTCCTTCTCCGTCTTGTCGGCCCACGCGCGCGTGGCGGCGAGGTCGAGGAGGTCCACGGTCTCGCCGACGACCTTCGCGCCGTGGGTCCCGCGGGCGGCCTCGACGGCTTCGGCGAGACGGGCGGGATCGGCGTCGGCGGCGACCACCGTGGCGCCGGCGCCGGCGAGGCGGATCAGGGCCGCCCGGCCGGCGGGGCCGGCCGCGCCGGCCACCGCGATGACGGCCCCGTCGAGGGGTCCACCGTTCGATTCGGCGTTCATGGGCGCCGCCTCCTCCGTGTTCGGGACGGACAGGCCGGACTCGCTCACGCGGCGACCCGCTCGGTGTCGGGCATGTCCGCGGCCGTGATGCCCTTGGTGTCCGCGATGACGCCCTTCATCTTCTTGGCGAGGGCCTCGAAGAACATGCTGAGCGGAAACTCGTCGGGAAGCACGTCGTCGACGAGCTTGCGCGGCGGGAGGGAGAGGTCCAGGGCGTCGGGGCCCTTGGCCCACTTCGAGCCCGGGTGCGGGGCCAGGTAGCCGGAGACGAACTCGTACGCCTTGAACCAGTGGACCAGCTTCGGACGGTCGATGCCGTCGCGGTAGAGGGTCTCGATGTCGGCGCAGAGGCGGTTGGTGACCTCGGGGGCGCGGTCCCAGTCGATGGTGAGGATGTTGTCCGTCCAGCGCACCACGTCGTTCTTGTGGAGGTACGCGAAGAGGAGCTGGCCGCCCAGACCGTCGTAGTTCCGGTTGCGGTCGCCGGTGAGCGGGAAGCGGAACATCCGGTCGAAGAGGACCGCGTACTGCACGTCGCGGCCGTGCGGGTTGCCCTCGCCCTCCAGCTTCACGGCCTCCTTGAAGGCGGTGAGGTCGCAGCGGAGCTCCTCCAGGCCGTACATCCAGAACGGCTGGCGCTGCTTGATCATGAAGGGGTCGAAGGGCAGGTCGCCGCGGCTGTGGGCGCGGTCGTGGACCAGGTCCCACAGGGCGAACGCCTGCTGGCAGCGGGCCTGGTCGCCGAGCATGGCGGCGATGTCCTCGGGGAGCCGGACGCCCAGGGTGTCGACGGCGGCCTCGGTGACCTTGCGGAAGCGGGCGGCCTCGCGGTCGCAGAAGATGCCGCCCCAGGTGAAGCGCTCGGGGACCTCGCGGACGGCGACGGTCTCCGGGAAGAGGACGGCCGAGTTGGTGTCGTACCCGGCGGTGAAGTCCTCGAAGGTGATGCCGCAGAAGCCGGGGTTGTCGTAGCGGGTGCGCTCCAGCTCGGAGAGCCACTCGGGCCAGACCATGCGGAGCACGACGGCCTCGAAGTTGCGGTCCGGGTTGCCGTTCTGCGTGTACATCGGGAAGAGCACGAGGTGCTGGAGCCCGTCGGCGCGGCCGGCGGCCGGGTGGAACTCGAGCAGCGAGTCCAGGAAGTCCGGGACGCCGAAGCCGCCCTCGGACCACTTGCGCAGGTCGGCGACGAGGGCGCGGTGGTACGCGGCGTCGTGCGGCACGAGCGGGGAGAGCTGCTCGACGGAGGCGACGAGGCGGTCGACGGTGAGCTCGACGAGGGAGCGGGCGGGCGCGCCCTCGGCCTCGAAGTCGACGGAGCCGTCGGCCCGCTGCCAGACGCGGATCTCCTCCACGGCGCTCTTGAGCTCCGGCCAGGCAGGGTGGTCGATCACGGGGGCGGCGGTGGCTATCCCCTCGCCGGTCACGTCCTGCACAAGAATTTCCGTCATGCCTCTTCCTCCACAGGAGAACCTTGCGTCAAGAAACCGTAACCACGCATGGCTCTTCCCCGCAAGGGGAGCAAGGGAAATTCTCCCGTGAGACACCCGCCCGACCGCATTTTTTCCTGTCGGCCGGGGGGTGAACGTGTGCTTCCGCCGGAAGGATCAGACCAGCGGCTTCACCAGGAGCTCGAAGCGGAGGTCGTCCCGCCGGGGCAGGCCGAAGCGCTCGTCGCCGTACGGGAAGGGGCTCGTCTCGCCGGTGCGCCGGTAGCCGCGCCGCTCGTACCAGGCGATCAGCTCCTCCCGGGCGGTGATCACCGTCATGTGCATCTCGCGGGCGTCCCACTCCTCGCGCACCCGCCGCTCGGCCTCCGCGATGATCAGCTTGCCGAGGCCGGCGCCCTGCAGCTCGGGCCGGACCGCGAACATGCCGAAGTAGGCGGCCTCGCCCCGGTGCTCCAGCTGGCAGCAGGCGACCGTCTCGCCGTCCCGCTCCACCAGGAGCAGCACGCTGCCGGGCGCGGTGATCACGGCGGCCACGCCCTCCGGATCGGTCCGCTGCCCGTCCAGGAGGTCCGCCTCGGTGGTCCAGCCTCCCCGGCTGGCGTCGCCCCGGTAGGCCGACTGGACGAGCGGCACCACCACGGGGACGTCGTCGAGCACCGCCCGCCGGTACGTGACGCCGACCTGCCGGCTCGTGGCGGTCTCGGGAACGGGCGTGGCGGTGTCCATCGTGCGGAGCTCCCCTCGGACGCGGTGATCGACGTGCGCGATCCTCCCGAGCCTAACGCGCGCCGCCGCACTCCCCTTCGTACGCCCGTGCGCGCCCGTGCGCCCGCGTGGGCGGCGGCCCGGAGGGGCAGCCCTGTCCTGGGGGACGAGTCGAGGGGGAGGTGTGCCGTGCACGGACCGGCCCTGTCCGGCTGGCTGCTGGTCGCGCTCTGCGCGGCGAGCGGGGCCTACTGCCTGCTGCGGATGCGGGCCTGCGCCGGCGAGGAGCGGCGCGCCGCCCGCGCGGAGGCCGTGATGGGCTTCGGCATGGCCGCGATGGCGCTGCCCGCGGCCGTCCTGAGCCCGCCGTCCTGGAGCTGGGCGGTGTACGCGGCGCTGTTCGGCGCGGTGGCCGCGGCCGACCTGTTCGCGGCGCGCCGCGACGGGCACCGGCTGCACCACGCGGTCGGCTCCCTCGCGATGGTCTACATGGCGCTCTCGATGGCTCCGGCGGCGGCCGGCGGCGCACCGGGGGCGCACACGGCGCACGGCCTGGGCGCGGGCGCCGCCGCGACGGGCGGCGTCCCCCTGCTCACCGGCGGACTGCTCCTCTACTACACGGTGTACGTGCTCCGCACCGGCGCCCGGCTCGTCCCGGTCGCCCCGCACGCGCGCGTGGCCGGCGCGAACGGCGGGGCGTCCGTGCGCGTGGCCGGCGCCGCGGGACCCGGCGCGGCGGTGGCCGGCGGGCCCGCGTGGGCGACCCGCCCGGAACTCACCCTGGTCTGCCGGCTGTCGATGGGGCTCGCCATGCTGGCGATGCTCAGCACGCTCTGAGTCCCTTGTCCCGCGCGGCTGTTCGGCCCGACGGACCCCGAAACCGTGGCGTACGTCACTTGCCGGGCGAGGCCATACCCCCGGGGAGCACCCGCTCATAGGCTGGCGTCATGTGGGTCTCCCTCGCACTGCTGCTGCTCGGCGTCCTGACCGCGCTCACCGCCCCCCGGCTGCTCGCCCGGGGCGACTGGGCGGAGCGAGAACCGGTCGTGGCGCTCTGGGTCTGGCAGTGCGTGGTGGCCGCGGTCCTGGTCAGCTTCGCCCTCTCGATGACCCTCAGCGCGGCCGCCGCCTCGCAGGCCGTGCGCGGCCAGGTCTTCGCCCCCGCGCCGCGCGCGGTGATCGACGCGTACGAACTCTCCACCGGCGGCGGCCCCTGGTCGGCCGTGCTCGCCGTGGTCCTCGCGGCCGGCGGGGTGTGGACGGGGGCCATGCTCGGCCGGGAGGTCGGCCTGGCCCGCGCCCGCCGCCGCAAGCGCCGCGACGACCTGCTGGTCCGCGCCCCGCAGCTGCCCGGGGAGGAGCCGGACGGCGGACGGCTCGTCGTCCTGGAGGGCGAGCGCCCCGACGCCTGGCTGCTGCCCGGGACCACCCCCCGGCTGGTCGTCACCACCGCCGCCCTGCGCCGGCTGAAGGGGCGCCAGCTCGACGCGCTCCTCGCCCACGAGCAGGGGCACGCCCGCGCCCGGCACGACTGGCTGCTGCACTGCTCCGGCGCGCTCGCCGCCGGCTTCCCCGGCATCCCGGTCTTCGCCGCCTTCCGCGAGGAGATGCACCGGCTGGTCGAACTGGCCGCGGACGACGTGGCCTCGCGCCGCTTCGGCCGGCTCACCATCGCGCTCGCCCTGGTGGAGCTGAACGAGGAGCGGGGGGTGTTCGCCGCCGCCCCCGGCACCGGCCCGGTGGCCGGGCTGCCCCGCCGGGTCGACCGGCTGCTCACCGCCGCGCCCCGGCTGACCGCCGGCCGCAGGCTGCGGCTGACGGCGACCGCCGCCCTCGTGCCGGTCGTCCCGGTGCTCGTCGCGTTCTCCCCCGGCCTGGCCGCGCTCGGCTGACTCGGTGGCGGCGCGGAGTGCGGCAGCCCACACGCCGACCGGTGTTGCGCGGGGCGGTCCCCGGCGGCCGGTCCGGCAGGATCGTGGAATGCGTACTTCCGCCGTGGTCACCGGAGTCCTCTCCCTGCTCCTGCTCGTGCTCGTGGTGGCCGACTGGTCCCCGCTGCTCTCCTTCGACCGCGCGGTCGACGAGGCGCTGCACCGCGACGCCCTGGCCCGCCCCGGCTTCACCCACCTCAACCGCGTGCTGAGCGACTGGGTGTGGGACCCGTGGACGCTGCGCGCGCTGGCCTTCGCCGTCGCCCTGCTCCTCGCCCGGTACGGACGCCGACGCCTGGCGCTGTGGGTGGTGGGGACGGTGCTGGCCTCCCTCGGGGTGCAGCAGGCGGTGAAGGCGCTGGTCGGCCGGGAGCGGCCGGTCTGGCGCGACCCGGTGGACTCCGCCCACTTCGCCGCCTTCCCGTCCGGGCACGCGATGACGGCCGCCGTGGTCTGCGGGCTGCTGCTGTGGGTGCTCGCGCTCGTCGGCCGGGAGCCGTGGCGGGGCTGGGGCACGGTGGCCGGGATCGCCGTGGTCTCGGTCCTCGGGGTCGGCTGGACCCGGATCTACCTCGGCGTGCACTGGCCGTCGGACGTGCTGGCCGGCTGGCTGATGGGCTGGTGCTGCGTGGCCGTCGCCATCCTGGCGTACCGCCGGAGCCTCGTCGTCCGCCCCCTTCCCGCGCCGGAGCGCGACCATGGAGGGGAGGGGACATGACGAGGCCGCCCTCCCTGGACGATCCCCCGTGTCGCCCAGGAAAGGCGGCCCCTCCCGCCGTCTCGCCACAGGGGCGGGCCGACGGGCCACGCTGAGTATATTGGCCGCGAGCCAGTCAACGCAGGAGCCCAGCATGACGCCGCGTAGCCCATCGGTCAACGAAGAGCTTCGGCGACGCTCGCGGGAGCGGATCCTGGAGGCGACCGTCGAGCTGGTCGGGGTCCACGGCTACGAGGCGACCACCCTCGGCGACATCGCCCGGCAGGCCGGGGTGGCGCGGGGCCTGGTCTCGTACTACTTCGCCGGCAAGCGCCAGCTGCTCCAGTCGGCGGTGCACCGGCTGATGCACCTCACGCTCGCCGAGGCGCTGGAGCGCCCGCCGCGCACCGAGGACGGGCGGGAGCGGATGGCCCGGGCGATCGACGCGATCCTGGGGCTCGCGGTGACCCGGCCGACGCTGATGCGGACCCACATGGCCGGCATCCTCCAGGCCGAGGGCTTCGTCCGCTGCGAGGAGCAGCAGCGGCTCGCCTTCCTGCTGCGGGACACGGTGGAGCGGTACGGCTCCGAGGACGTGGACCGGGACTACCCGCTGCTGCGGGCGCTGCTGATGGGCGCGGTGGTCGGGGTGCTGCTGCCGGGCGCGCCGATGCCGATGGCGCGGCTGCGCGCGGAGCTGTTCCACCGGTACGGACTCGCGTGGGACAGCGGCATGCCGCCGGACGGTGGTCCGCCCGACGGCATGCTCTGACGCGTCCTGTCCGGATGGGGCGACGGTCAGTCGCGGTCGCCGAAGTCCTCGAAATAGTCCGGCTGCGTCTGGACGTTGAGCTCGTCCATGCGGATCCGCTTCGCGGGGTCGGTGCGCCGGTCGGAGATCTTCAGGACGTCGAGGCCCCGGGCGATCTCGTTCGAGTAGATGTGGCCGTTGTAGTAGTAGGCGGACCAGGATCCGCCGGTGGTGAGCGCGGTGTCGGAGACCGGGCCGCGGTCGAAGTAGCCGATCTCCTTCGGGTGCGCGGAGTCGGTGAAGTCCCAGACCGAGACGCCGCCCTGGTACCAGGCCTGGACCATGAGGTCCTTGCCCTTGACCGGGATCAGCGAGCCGTTGTGGGCCACGCAGTTCTCGGTGTCGGCCTGGGGGCGCGGGATCTTGTAGTAGCTGCGGAAGACGAGCTTGCGCTTGTCGCCCTTGCCGACGATGTCGTAGATGCCGTTGGCGCCGCGGTTCGGGCCGACGACCGTGTTGCAGGTCGCGCCGCCACCGCCGCCGAGCTCGTCGGTGAAGACGACCTTGTTGGCCTTCTGGTTGAAGGTCGCGGAGTGCCAGAAGGCGAAGTTGACGTTGTCCTGGACCTGGTCGATCACCCGGGGGTGCTCGGGGTCGGAGACGTCGAAGAGGATGCCGTCGCCCATGCAGGCGCCGGCCGCGAGGTCCTTGCCGGGCAGCACGGTGATGTCGTGGCAGCCGGTGGTCTTGGAGACGCCCGGGTTGGTGGGACCGCCGGGGTTGCCGCCGCCGTCCGGGCCCTCACCGGGGAAGAGGACGGGGAAGTTGACGATGCGGGCCTGCTCGGGCGCCTTGCGGGGCACCTTGATGACCGAGATGCCGTCGTGCGGCGGCCGGCAGTCGGGGAAGGCCGCGTTGGGCGAGTAGGAGGAGACGTAGACGTACACGTCCTTGCGCTGCGGCAGGATCGTGTGGGTGTGGGAGCCGCAGGCGGTCTCGACGGAGGCGACGTACTTCGGGTTCGCGATGTCGCTGATGTCGAAGATCTTCATGCCCTCCCAGGACTCCTTGACCGAGGCGGGCTGCGTCGTGCTGGCGCACGAGTCGTCGCTGCGGGAGGAGTCGGTGGAGAGGAAGAGGAGGTTCCCGGAGACCGAGATGTCGTTCTGGGAACCAGGGCAGAGGACCTGGGCGACGGTCTTCGGGCTCTTCGGGTCGCTGATGTCGAAGATCCGGAAGCCGTCGTAGTTCCCGGCGAAGGCGTACCTGCCCTGGAAGGCCAGGTCGGTGTTGAGGCTCTTGAGCGCGTCCTTGGGCACGTTCGCCAGGTGTGCGATGTTGTCGGTTCGGACGATCTCGTCGACGCCGGGTATCTCGCCGCTCCGGATCGCCGACCGGGCCTCGGCCGCCCGCTCCGCCGAGACGGGCGTCTGGACCGGCGCGTCTCCCGGGTCGGGGGTGGCGGCGGCGGTGCCGGTGGCGAGCAGGGCGGCCAGCAGGCCGGCGGCGGCGGTGGCCGCGCCGATGCGTCTGAACCGGGACCGCGGACTGTGCGGGGTAGGCAACGAAGTCACTCCGTCCTCCGTGTTTTCCGTTCAATGCTGAACGGTGCTGGACCCCGGCAGTATGTTCCTTGGCGTGCACATCCCAACAGATGGCAACACAGATGTAATGAAGGAACCTGGGCAACTCCCCCGCAAGAAGTGCTAGGAACGGCCCCTGTGCCCGCAAATCCCCCTGGAGGTACCGTTGCTGATCCGTCGTCGCCGTGCCGTCGCCGCCGTGACCCTCTCCGCCCTGGCCGTACTCGCCCTGGGCGCCTGCGAGTCGGGCTCCGGCTCCGCTTCGCCGAAGCCCACGGCGGCGGCCGGAACGGGCGGGGTGGTGGTGCCGGGCAAGCCCGGCGAGCCGGCCCGGCGGGTCTCGCCCGAGGAGGCGGCGAGCCTGCTCCCCGACGAGCGGCCGAACGGCGCGGACTTCCGGTACGTGCAGATGATGGTCGTGCACCATCGCCAGGCCCTGACCATGACCTCACTGGCTCCCACCCGCGCCGGCTCGTCGCAGGTCAGGAAGGTGGCCGAGCGGATCGCGGCGGCGCAGCAGCCGGAGATCGGCGCCATGGAGGGGTGGCTGGAGTCGAACGGCGGGCCCCGGGACCAGGGCGCGCACGACCATCACACGATGCCGGGCATGGCGACCGAGGCCCAGCTGGCGGAGCTGCGCGCGGCGAAGGGCGCGGCCTTCGACGAGCTCTTCCTGAAGCTGATGGTCACGCACCACGAGGGCGCCGTCACCATGGCGGCCGAGGTGCTGGCGCAGGGCAACAACGTGCTGGTGGAGGAGATGGCGAACGACGTGATCGCGCAGCAGACGGCCGAGATCAACCGGATGCGGTCGCTGTGAGCCCCGCGGCGGCCGACGGGCCGCCGGCCGGAGCCCCCCGACGCGGACGCCGGCGGGCGGATCACGCGCCGGCCGGCTCCAGACGGGCGGACTGCGCCTCGGCCGCCGCCAGGACCGTGTCGAGGAGGCCCGGGAAGAGGGCGTCGAGGTCGGTCCTACGCAGGCCGTTGAGCTTGGCGGTGCCGCGGTAGTCCTGGCGGATGACGCCGGCCTCGCGCAGCACCCGGAAGTGGTGGGTGGTGGTCGACTTGGTGACCGGGAGCACGAAGTGGGAGCAGCTCAACTCGGTCTCGGCGGCGGCCAGTTCGCTCACGATCCGCAGCCGTACGGCGTCCGAGAGCGCGTGCAGCACGAGCTCCAGGCGGATCTCCCCGGGCGCGGGGTGCTCCAGGAGACGGGGGGTGGCGGGGGTCGACATGGCGGCGGCTCCACTTTCTCCCGAGGGACGGTTCCGCCCGAAGGGCGGCTCTTCCCGGATGACGGTATCCCCCGGCCGGGCGCCGGTTCCCCCCGGGGACGGTTCTTCCCGGGGCCCCTCACGGGAGTCGCCCCCTCCCAGGGACGGTCCTCCCCCGGGCCGACTCGTCCGGGGCGGGTCCGGGACGGCTTCATTGTACGAGAACCCTCGTAGTTTGACAGTCGCCGTACTACGATGAGTATCGTACGAGTATCCCGCCGGGCCCCACCGTCCGGCACTTCCGGCCGTCCCGAAACGGAGTCCCCGATGAGCGCCGCCCTCTTCGAGCCCTACACCCTCCGCTCGCTGACCGTCCCGAACCGCGTCTGGATGGCGCCGATGTGCCAGTACTCGGCGGAGGTCTTCGGCCCGAACGCCGGTGTCGCCACCGACTGGCACTTCGCCCACTACGCGTCCCGCGCCACCGGCGGCGCCGGCCTGATCCTGGTCGAGGCCACCGCCGTCGCCCCCGAGGGCCGGATCAGCCCCGCCGACCTCGGACTGTGGAACGACACCCAGACCGAGGCGCTGCGCCGGATCGCCGGCTTCCTCAAGGCGCACGGCACGGTGCCGGGCATCCAGATCGCCCACGCCGGCCGCAAGGCCGCCACCGAGCGCCCCTGGCTCGGCCGCGGCCCCGCCCCGGCGGAGGAGGCGTGGCAGCCGGTCGCGCCGAGCCCGGTCCCCTTCGACGAGGGCTACACCGTGCCGGCCGAGCTGACCGAGGACGGCATCCGGGAGGTCGTGGACCACTTCGCGGCCGCGGCCCGCCGCGCGCTGGCCGCCGGCTTCGAGGTCGTCGAGGTGCACGGCGCCCACGGCTACCTCATCGGCGAGTTCCTCTCCCCGCACAGCAACCACCGCACCGACGCCTACGGCGGCTCCTTCGAGAACCGGACCCGGCTCGCCCTGGAGGTCGTGGACGCGGTCCGCGCCGTCTGGCCCGAGGAACTGCCCGTCTTCTTCCGCGTCTCCGCCACCGACTGGCTGGAGGAGGCGGGCTGGACCCCGGACGAGACCGTCCGCTTCGCCGCCCTGCTGCGCGAGCACGGCGTCGACCTCCTCGACGTCTCCAGCGGCGGCAACGGCGGCCCCGCCCGGATCCCGGTCGGCCCCGGCTACCAGGTGCCCTTCGCCGCCCGGGTGAAGGCCGAGACCGGGCTGCCGGTCGCCGCCGTCGGCCTCATCACCGAGCCCGCGCAGGCCGAGAAGATCCTCGCCAACGGCGAGGCCGACGCGGTCCTCCTCGGCCGCGAGCTGCTCCGGGACGCGTCCTGGCCCCGCCGGGCCGCGCGCGAACTCGGCGCCTCCACCTTCGCGCCGCCGCAGTACGCCTGGGCGATCTGACCCGCCCCGCGAGGACACCCCGTGGCCCGACGGTCACGGGGTGTCCTCGTGCGCCGTTGTCGGTGGCGGGGTGCAGACTGGCCCGTATCCGCGACAACGGCGTCCTGGAGGTGGGCCCCATGCCCGATGTACTTCTCACCGTAGGCACCCGCAAGGGACTCTTCATCGGCCGCAGGCACGACGGGCGCTGGGAGTTCGACGATCCCCACTTCCCCGCCCAGGCCGTCTACTCGGTGGCCATCGACACCCGGCCGGACACCCCCCGGCTGCTGGTCGGCGGCGACAGCTCCCACTGGGGGCCGTCCGTCTTCCACTCCGACGACCTGGGGCGGAGCTGGACCGAACCGCCCGCGCCCGCCGTCAAGTTCCCCCAGGAGACCGGCGCCTCCCTGGAGCGCGTCTGGCAGCTCCACCCGGCCCCGGCCCACTCCCCCGGCGTCGTCTACGCGGGCACCGAACCCGCCGCCCTCTTCCGCTCCGACGACGGCGGCGAGTCCTTCGCCCTGGTCCGGCCGCTGTGGGAGCACCCGACCCGCTCCCAGTGGGTGCCGGGCGGCGGCGGCGAGGCCGTGCACACCGTCGTCACCGACCGCCGCGACCCCGACGCCGTCACCGTCGCCGTCTCCACCGCCGGCGTCTTCCGCAGCCGGGACGGCGGCACCTCCTGGGCCCCCTCCAACCACGGCGTCTCCGCCGTCTTCCTGCCCGACCCGGACCCGGAGTTCGGCCAGTGCGTCCACAAGATCGCGCAGGACGCGGGCGACCTGGACCGGCTGTACCTCCAGAACCACTGGGGCGTCTTCCGCAGCGACGACGCGGGCGCCAACTGGACGGACATCGGCGGATCGCTCCCCTCCGACTTCGGCTTCGCCGTGGCCGCGCACCCGCACCGCCCCGGCACCGCCTACGTCTTCCCCATCACCGCCGACTCCGACCGCGTCCCGGCCGAGCGCCGCTGCCGGGTCTACCGCACCACGGACGCCGGCACGAGCTGGGAGCCCCTCTCCCGGGGACTCCCGGAGGGCGACCACTACGGCACGGTGCTGCGCGACGCCCTGTGCACCGACGACGCCGACCCGGCGGGCGTCTACTTCGGCAACCGCAACGGCGAGGTCTACGCGAGCGACGACGACGGCGACAGCTGGCGGCTCCTCGCCGACCACCTGCCGGACGTCCTGTGCGTGCGGGCGGCGGTGATCTGAACTCCCCGCCGCCGCACGCCCGTCGGTGTCCCGCTCAGGGCAACAGCCAGTCCACCGGCTCGGCGCCCTGGGCGACCAGCATCTCGTTCGCCCTGCTGAAGGGCCGGGAGCCGAAGAAGCCCCGGTCCGCGGAGCGCGGCGACGGGTGCGCCGACTCCACGGCCGGGAGACTGCCCAGCAGCGGACGGGCGTTGCGGGCGTCACGGCCCCAGAGGATGGAGACCAGCGGCTTGCCGCGGGCGGCGAGCGCGCGGATGGCCTGCTCGGTGACCTCCTCCCAACCCTTGTTCCGGTGGGCGCCCGCGTTGCGCGGGGAGGTGGTCAGCGTCCTGTTGAGCAGCAGGACGCCCTGCCGGGTCCACGGCGTGAGGTCGCCGTTGGAGGGACGGGGGTGGCCCAGGTCGGTGTGCATCTCCCAGAAGATGTTGAGGAGACTGGCCGGCAGCTGCCGCACCTCCGGGGCCACCGCGAAGCTCAGGCCGATCGCCATCCCCGGCGTGGGATAGGGGTCCTGACCGACGATCAGCACCCGCACGTCGTCGAACGGCTGCTGGAAGGCGCGCAGTACGTTCGGCCCCGAGGGCAGATAGCTCCGGCCCGCGGCGATCTCGCCCCGCAGGAAGTCGCCCATCTCGGCCACCCGGCCCGCGACGGGCTCCAGGGCCTTGGCCCAGCCGGGCTCCACCAGTTCGTTCAACGGTCTCGCAGTCACGGTCCGTCACTCTAGCGGCCTACACCGACAACGCCCTCCGCCCTAGACTGCGGGCCCCAGACCCCACCCGGTGAGGACGGTTGCAGCGTGGATTCCGAGAGCGGACGCGGCGGCGGACCGGTGGACGCGCTGGTCGTCGGGATCGACTCGGGCGGGTCGGGGCTCCGGGTCGCCCTCGCCCGGGCCGCCGACGGGACGGTGCTCGGCCGGGCGGCCGCACCAGGCCCCGTGCGGACCGGACCGGGCGGGATCTCCGCCGCCCACTTCCTGGAGTCGGTGCTGCCGGCCGTCGCCGCGCTGCGCGCCGGGGCCGGAGGCGACCGGCCGGTGCTCGCCGCCGCCGTGGGCGCCGCCGGGATGGCCACCCTGGGCGAGGAGCTGCGGGCCGTCCTCCCGGGGGCCTTCGCCGACGCCTGGAAGGTCCGCGGGAGCCGGCTCGCCGCCGACGCCGTCACCGCCTACGCGGGGGCGCTCGGCGCGCGGCCCGGCGCGGTCGTCGCGGGCGGCACCGGTCTGATCGCCCTCGGCACCGACCTGCGCGGCTGGCGCCGGGCCGACGGCTGGGGTCATCTCCTGGGCGACTGCGGCAGCGGCGCCTGGATCGGCCGCGCGGGCCTGGAGGCGGCCCTGCGGGCGCACGACGGCCGGCGCGGCGGTTCGCCGGCGCTGCTGGCCCGCGCGGAGAAGCTGCACGGA
>NZ_BNBS01000134.1 GCF_014656075.1 Streptomyces hydrogenans | reverse complement strand
CGACCGGCCGGAACCATGCCTCGCCGCCGGAGGAGCGGTTGCCCCGGCCGGCGGAGGTGACGCCCTGGGCCTGGTCGCCACTGAGGAACGAGCCCCCGGAGTCGCCGCCCTCGGCGCAGACGCTGGTCTTGGTCATCTGGTAGACGGCGCCCTGGCTGTAGTTGACGGTCTGGTTCTTGGCCAGGACGGTGCCGCAGTGCCAGCGGGTGGTGGAGCCGGAGCGGCAGATCGACGCGCCGACCGGCGCCTCGGCGGAGCCGCGGACGAGTTGGTCGGGGACGGTGCCCCAGCCGAGGACGACGGGCGCGGTCCACCAGCCGCTGTGGATGGAGACGTACGCGTAGTCGTCGCCGGGGAACGACGAGCCCTGGAAGGTGCCCATCGCGGAACCGTCCCAGCCGCGCACGGCCGCCCCGGCCCGCCCGCAGTGACCGGCCGTCACGAAGCCGCCGTGGACGGAGAAGCCGATCGAGCAGCGGACGTTGCCCGTGTAGTACGGGTCGCCGCCCACGGTGCCCGCCGCGTACGTGCGGGGCGCCTCGGCCGTCTCGGCGACCGTGACGAGGCCGTCGGCCCGGGCCCGGTCGACGCAGGCCCGTACGGCGGGGCTCTGCCGCTGGTCGCGGACGACGTCGACCACGACGCTGTTGCTCTTCGGGTCGACGTGCCAGCCGGCCACGCCCGCGGGGGCGCGGAGCCCGTCCAGGCGCGCCTTCGCGCGGTCCAGTGCCGCGGCGCTGTGCCGGACCAGCCGGGTGTCGGCGCCCAGCGCGCGCACCTCCGCCTCCTCGGCGCGGTCGGTCACGGCGACGACGAGCCGGCCGGCCGCCGGGTCGAACCACGCGCCTCCGTAGGCCTCTCCCGCGCGCTGCCGGGCGGCCGTCTCCACCGCGGCGGCCGTCTTCTCGGCACGCAGCCGCTCCTCGGCCTGTGCCGCGGTCAGGCCGAGGTCCTGCCGCATCGCGTCGAGCAGTCCGGCGGACGCCGACGGCCTCGGCGCGGGCTCCGGCGGCGGGGCGGCGTTCGCCGCGGCGGCGCCGAGACCGACCGTCAGGAGCAGGGCGCCGATGGCGGCGCGCAGGGGGGTGGTGCGTTTCACGGGACCTCCAGGTGTGGGGGAAACCGAACGCTGAGAGCGCTCTCTGAGAGCGCTCTCACTGACGTTAGCGGGACTCGCTTGTCAGGTCCATACCAAAGTTCGGCCGTCCTCCGGAGCGCTCGCGCGCGTCCTCGCGGAGGTGGGATCCCTAGGGATCCCTAGGGACAGCCCATGGACGAGAGCACCGCGGCGGCGCCGACGTCGAGCACCTCGCGCGCGAACCGCCGCCGGAACTCGGCGTGCTGGGCGTGTTCGGCCTGGACGACCTTGACGGCGACCGTCCGTCCCGGGTCGGAGCGGCCCGGGTGGACCAGCCCCGTGCCGCCCGCGCCGAGGCGGGCGATGAGCCGGTACGGGCGATGTGCGCGGGGCCCTCCCCCGTCAGTTGTCCCACGGTGGAGAGGTCGGCCCTTCGGGTCGTGGCGCGGGGACGGGAGGGGGCCGGTCCGGAGCCGGCGCGCGGCGGCCGGAGCGGTCGTCCGCTCCGGCCGGACCCTGCGGTCCCCCATGCGATGCCCCCTCGGACGGCCGCGAGGACCCTGAGGTGGTCCATGCGATGCCCCCTTGGACGACTGCGAGGACCCTGAGATGGCCCAACCGCCCAAGGTGGTGCCTTCGAGGGGTGGTTCGGGGCGCGGGGAGGCATCGCCCCGCGTTCTCGGAGCGTCAGCGGTCGGCCGCCAAGCCGAGGGCGATGTCCACGATCATGTCCTCCTGGCCGCCGACCAGGCGCCGCCGACCGCACTCCATGAGGATGTCGCGCACGTCGACCCCATAGCGCCGCGCGGCGGTCTCCGCATGCCGCAGGAAACTGGAGTACACGCCCGCGTACCCCAGCGTCAGGGTCTCCCGGTCGACGCGGACCGGACGGTCCTGGAGGGGACGGACGATGTCGTCGGCGGCGTCCTGGAGCCGGGCCAGGTCACAGCCGTGCCGGAAGCCCGACAGGTTCGCGACGGCGACGAACGCCTCGATGGGACAGTTGCCCGCGCCCGCGCCGTGCCCGGCGAGGGAGGCGTCGACGCGGCGGACCCCGTTCTCGACGGCCACGACCGAGTTGGCCACGGACAGCGAGAGGTTCTCGTGGGCGTGGATGCCGATCTCGGTGGCCGGGTCGAGGACGTCGCGGTAGGCGCGCACCCGGGCGGCGACGTCGTTCATCGTCAGCCGGCCGCCGGAGTCGGTGACGTAGACGCACTGGGCGCCGTACGACTCCATCAACTTGGCCTGTCGCGCCAGCTGTTCGGGCTCGGCCATGTGGGAGAGCATCAGGAAGCCGGAGACGTCCATGCCCTCCTCGCGGGCGGCGGCGATGTGCTGCGCGGAGATGTCGGCCTCGGTGCAGTGGGTGGCCACGCGCACCGAGCGCACGCCGAGGTCGTAGGCGTGCCTCAGCTCGTGGACGGTGCCCACGCCGGGCAGCAGCAGGGTGGTGAGGCGGGCGTTGCGCAGGACCGAGGCGGCTGCCTCGATCCACTCCCAGTCGGTGTGGGAGCCGGGGCCGTAGTTGACCGAGCCGCCGGCGAGGCCGTCGCCGTGGGCGACCTCGATCCCGTCGACCCGCTCGTCGTCCAGGGCGACGACGATGCGCTTGACGTCGTCGGGAGTGATGCGGTGCCGGACGGCGTGCATGCCGTCGCGGAGGGTGACGTCCTGCACGAAGATCGGGGTGCTCACTTCGCGGCCTCCTTCACGGGCGCGGCCTTCTCTGCGGTGCTCTCGGCGATCTTCTCGGCCATCCGCACGGCGGCCGAGGTCATGATGTCGAGGTTCCCGGCGTACGCCGGGAGGTACATGCCCGCGCCCTCGACCTTGAGGAAGACGGACACCTGGTGGGTCGGCCGGGTGGTCGCGCCGTCCGCGAGGAGGGTCTCGGCGAGCCGGTCGGCGGGGACCTCGGTGATCTGGACGTCCTGGACCAGGCGGTAGCCGGGGACGTACGCCGACACCTCGGAGACCATCCGCAGGACCGACTCGGTGATCCGCCCCTTCGCGGCGTCGGCGTCCTCGCCCTCGTCCAGGGTGACCAGGGAGAAGACGGTGTCGCGCATGATGACCGGCGGATCGGCCGGGTTGAGGATGATGATCGCCTTGCCGCGGCGGGCGCCGCCGACCCGGACGATCGCCTCGGAGGTCGTCTCGGTGAACTCGTCGATGTTGGCTCGGGTGCCGGGGCCGGCGGACTTGGAGGCGATGGAGGCGACGATCTCCGCGTACGCCACCGGGACGACCCTGCTGATCGCCGCCACGACCGGGATGGTGGCCTGGCCGCCGCAGGTGATCATGTTGACGTTGGGCGCGTCGAGGTGTTCGTCGAGGTTGACGGCCGGGACGACGTACGGGCCGAGCGCGGCCGGCGTGAGGTCGATGACGCAGATGCCGAGCGGGCGCAGCTTCGCGTCGTTGTCCCGGTGGGCGCCGGCGGAGGTGGCGTCGAAGACGATGCCGATCTCGTCGATCAGCGGCGACTTCAGCAGGCCGTCGACGCCTTCGCCGGTGGTCTCGAAGCCGAGGCGCGCGGCGCGGGCCAGTCCGTCGGAGGCGGGGTCGATGCCGACCATCACGCCCATCTCCAGGTGCTGCGCGGTGCGCATGATCTTGATCAGCAGGTCGGTGCCGATGTTGCCGGAGCCGACGACGGCGACCTTGGTCCTGCTCATGGTCGTTCCTTACGCGGAGAAGGTGAGCGACACCGTGCCGAGGCCGGTGACGGTGGCGTGGACGGTGGCGCCCGGTGCGACGGGGCGCATCGGGCCGAGGGCGCCGGAGAGGACGACCTGGCCGGCGCGGAGCGGTTCCCCCAGGTCGCGGGCCTGGCGGGCGAGCCAGACGACGGCGTTGACGGGGTCGCCGAGGCAGGCGGTGCCGCTGCCGGTGGAGACGGTCTCGCCGTCGACGGTCAGGGTCATCTCGGCGGCGACGGGGTCGAAGCCGGCGAGGGGGACGCGCCGGGTGCCGAGGACGTAGCCGCCGGCCGAGGCGTTGTCGGCGACCGTGTCGCCGAAGCTGATGTCCCAGTCGGCCACCCGGCTGCCGCAGATCTCGATCGCGGCGACGGCGTGGTCGATGGCCGCGCGGACCTGCGCGTCGTCGAGGGGGCCCTCGGCGAGGTCCGCTCCGAGGACGAAGGCGATCTCCGCCTCGACGCGGGGCTGGAGGACGGCGTCGGCGGGGACGGTCGCGCCGTCGGCGTGCGCCATGTCGTCGAAGAGGACGCCGAAGTCGGGCTGGTCGACGCCGAGCTGCCGCTGGACGGCCTCGGAGGTGAGGCCGATCTTGCGGCCGACGACGGTGGCGCCGGCCCGGATCCGCTCGGCGGTGAGCAGCTGCTGCACGGCGTACGCGGCGGTGACGTCGTCGCGGCCGATCAGGTCGCGGACGGTGGCGGCGGCGGTGCCGGTGGCGGCGGCCTCGCGGAGCCGGGCCGCGGCGGCGGCGATGCTGTCGGTGCCGACAGTGCGGTGGTTCTGGGGCATGGCGTCCAATCTGCAGCATGGGGAGCGGCCGGTTCCATGAAGGCGTTCCACTGAGCGGTACGCTCTTTCGCATGGAGGACAGCGACACCGTCCTGGGCAAGGCACTGGGGATCCTGCGGGCGTTCGGTCCGGCCGATTCGGTGCTGCCGCTGGCCGAGCTGGTGCGGCGCACCGGTCTGGCGAAGGGCAGCGTCCACCGGATCGCCGGGGACCTGGTGCGTCACCGGCTGCTGGACAAGACCGAGCACGGCTACCGGCTCTCGGGCGGTCTCTTCGAGCTGGGCATGCGGGCGGCGGCCGAGCGCACCCTGCTGGAGGTGGCGATGCCGTTCCTCCAGGACCTGTACGAGCGCACCCACGAGACGGTGCACCTCGGGGTGCGCGAGGGGCACGAGGTCGTCTACGTCGCCAAGATCGGCGGCCACCGGCAGGCCAAGGCACCGTCCCGCGCCGGCGGCCGGATGCCCCTGCACTGCACGGCGATCGGCAAGGTGCTGCTCGCGTACGCCGGGGAGGACGAGCGGACGGCGGTGCTGTCCGCCCCGCTGGAACGCCGCACCCCGCACACGGTGATCGCGCCGGGGCTGCTGCGCGGCCAGCTGGTGCGGGCGGTGGAGACGGGCGTCGCCTACGAGCGGGAGGAGTCGACGCCGGGGCTGCTGTGCGTGGCCGCGCCGGTCCTCGCTCCCGACGGGCTGACGGCGGTCGCGGCGGTCAGCGTGACCGGCCCGGTGGGGCGCTTCCGTCCCGAGTCCCACGCCAACGCCGTGCGGGCGGCGGCCACGGCCCTGGGCGCCACCCTGGCCCGCCGTCGCCCCTGACCGCCCGCCTCCCGCACGCGCGCGTGGCCCGGGCGGCCTGCGCACGCGCGTGACCCGGGTCGCGACGCGGTTCTCGCGTCGCGGCCGGGCCACGGCCGGGGGCTCCTACGCCGGACCGGCGAGGTCATGGAGGACGGTGAGGAGTTCCCGCGCCTGCTCCTCGTGCTGGTGACGATCCGTGAGGCGGCGGAGGCACCCGAGGCGCCGCAGACCGTGATCGCCGTCCGGGACGAGGGGCGCACCTCCATGGCGCACACGATCCGCTCGCCCTTCCGGAGCACGGGCGAGGAGACCGCCGACGAGATCGCGGAGACCCTGGCGCCGTTCGGCATGGCCGGCTACGACGGCGCCTTCGTCGCCCTCCGGTCCGAGGACGGCCGTCCCGTCTCCGCGTGGAGGGAGCAGCTCGCCGACTCACTGGCGGCGCTCGGCGACGCGATCGCCCCGCCGACTGACGCGAACGGGCGACGGGCGACGGGCGACGGGCGACGGGTGGAGCGCGACGGATGGCGGGTGGCCGCGCTGTCATCCGCGGGCGAATCGGTCGTGTGGTCACGCGCGGGCGAGTCGACCGCGCGGTCACCCGTAGGCGAATCGGCCGCGCGGTCACCGCAGTGCTTCGACGCGCCTCGGGCGGTTCAGGGGCGGTTCAGTACCCTCCGGCCGTCCGCCCCGACGAGGGGCGGGAGCGGCCCGGTCCGGTCGGCGGCTCGTGCCCTAGCTCGGGGAGGGGATGTCCAGGGCCGTCCCGTAGAGGCGGGTGACGCGGAGCAGGATGGTCACGCGCCGGTCCGGCAGGGGCTTCTCGCCGGGGGCCGCCTCGTCCGCCGGGTCCAGGATCTCCGCCTCGCCCTCGGCCACGGCGAACGACCAGACGTCGGGGCCGCTGACGTGGAGGGAGGCGTGCGGGTCGCGGCGCAGCTGGCGGACCTTCAGGCGGTCGGCGGTGGAGGAGACGCGCAGGACGCGCTCCTCCGGGTCCCAGGCGTAGAGGACCGTCGACAGGTGGGGGTGGCCGGTGCTCCGCACACTGGCGAGCACACCGAACTGCTGGCCGCTCAGCAGCCGGGAGAGCTCGGCGTCGGCCAGGGCTCGGGGCGCCGGGCCGTCGTTCCGGGTGGTGGCGGGAGCGGCCTCGGTGGTGGCGTCGGCGGTGGCGTTCCGGCTCATGGGATCGGCCTTTCGGTGGTCGGGCGGGCTGGAGTGGCTAAGCACGACAGTAGCAGATGGTTTTGTTGCAGACTATCTACTTGCCATGGAGTTTTGCCGGTCAGGCCCACCCATCGGGCGGCGGTCACGGCCGGCTCTCCGGGTGATGATGGGGAGGCGACGAAACGGCACACGACGACAGGAGCCACCCCATGGGACAGCGGGTTCACCAGCCCCGCGAGGACGCGGAGTTCGACTTCGTCCTCGACCGGACCGAAGGCCCGGTCCTCGCCTACTTCATCGGGACATGGCCCAAGACCATCGAGCCCTGCCGGGCCATGGACCGCGCCGTGCGCGCCGTCGCCGACGCGTACGCGGGCCGCCTCACCGTCGTCCGCGCGGACCTCACGCGCTGCCCCGCCGCGGCCAGGCGTCACGGGATCACCGGGGCCCCGTCCTGCGTCCTGCTGAAGGACGGCGAAGCGGTCGCGCACGGCGCCGGACCCCTGACCCATACCGAGGTGCGGGAGCTGATCGACGCCCACCTGTGAACGACCGCCGGGGCGACGACGCCGGCCCGCCCCGCGCGATCCCTACGCCGTGCGCCAGATCCAGGCCAGCGCGGCACCCGGCGTCAGACAGGCGAGGAAGGCGGCGGGCCGGACCAGTCCGCCGGCCTCCCATCCCAACGCGGTCGGCAGCAGCAGGCACAGGCCCAGGAAGGCGATGCCCAGGGCGGGGAGGTGGACGGAGGGCGCGAACCGCCGGAAATCGCTCGGCATTTCGTACCGCAGCAAGCCGGTCAGCAGGGATCCCGCGAAGAAGACCGGGAGGAAGGTGACCAGCAGGAGCCGGGAACCGATCACGCCGGTGCCCCAGCGCCGGCCGTCCTCCAGGACCGGCGAGTCCGGGCGCGGATCGCCCGGGGCGTAAGAGACGTCGATCCGCTCGCCAGCCTTCGGCGGCTCGTCGCGGGTGTACATCCCGGGCACGGTCACCTCGCGCGGACCGCTGTCGTACCGCAGGCGCAGGACCAGATCGGTCTCGAAGTACACCGGCTCGTCCGAGGCGTTGTGCCCGCGGACCGGGTCCCCGGCGAGCCGGACGACGGTCACGGAGTAGCTCCCGAACCGGCCCGCCTCCAGGCGCTCGGTCTCCCGCCCGTACTCCGGCGACACCATGAACCCGAGGTTGAAGCAGACCAGCGTGGCCAGCGGCACCAGCCACGCGACCAGCCAGCGCAGGCCCGCGCCAGGGTCCGGGGCAGGGCCGGTGCGGAGCGGCGCCCGGCGGGAGGCGACGACCCAGGCCGCGGCGAGGACGGCCGCGAGCGCGGCCAGGCCCGTCTCGGCGACCAACGGGGGGTACGGCCCCACCCCCCACAGCGCGCAGCCGACGGCCGCGGCGGCGCTGAGCAGCGTCCCCCAGCCGGTGAGCGTGGTCCACCCACTCCGCCGGTGCGTGCTCCACGTCACCGGCGGCGCCTTCTCCAACTCCACCACCGCTGCCCCCTCCTGAACGTCACCCACCCCTGCGCACCGCACCCTAGTGCTCCGGCCGCAGGGCGAAACCCGCAGGCCGGAGGGCGGTCGCGCGGAGGTGCCGCCTCGGGCGGGCGGGAGCGGAGGGGGGACGGGCCCTCAGGAGGACCTGATCGCCTCCGTGATCTCCGCCCCCGTGCGGGCGACGACCGCGGGCCACTCGTCCCGGAGGGCGGAGGGCAGGTGCCGCGCGTCCTCGTCCCGCTGGAGGACCACGGGGCCGCCCGGGATCACGAGCGCGGCGTCGAGCCTGCGCAGCAGGACGGCGAGGAGGTCCATGACGCCGTCCCCGCCGAAGCGGTGGAAGGTGATGCCGGCGTCGCCGAGGTGGACGTCGGCCGTCTCCCGCTCCCCCGTGCTCACCTGGAGGAGGTTCGGTTCGGGATCGTGTCCCACCACGTGAGGGGCGAGGACCTCCCGAGCGGCCTCCAGGTCCAGCGGCACCGGTTCGCCGTGCTCGAAGCGCCACACGCAGACGTCGAAGCCCATGGACCCGCCCCTCTCAGGTACAGGTGCCGGGGAGCGGCCCGCGGGCCCGCATCCTAGCCGGGGGCCGCTCCCGACGGAGCGGCGGCGGACGCCTCGTCGCGCTGCCGTTCGGCGACCGCGATGCGGGCGAGCTTGGTCAGCATCATGCCGTTGCGGATGGAGACGAGGTAGTCGACGGGGAGTCCGTGCATCCGGGTGCCCGGTCCCCGGAGGGGGTGCCATTCGAGGAGGAAGAGGGTGTGGGCGCCCCAGGGGATCAGGTTCATGGCGATGCGGGCCGCGCCGAAGGGGTCCGCCTTCGCCTCCAGTTCGAGGCGGCGCCCGGGCTCGCAGATGCGGACGACACAGGTGTCCTCCAGGGTGAGGGGGCCGACGCCCACCCGGACCCGGAGCCGGGAGCCGACCTCGGGCCATCCCGGGTCGGCGGTGACGACCTGCTGCGTCCCCGAGACCCACTCCCCGTACCGGAGGCCGTCGGCCAGCAGGCCCCACACACGGGAGGGCGGGCTCAGGATCAACCGGCGATTACGGGACAAGACGACCGCCTTCGCTCATTCACGTACGAAAGTTCAGGAAAAGCCTTCGGTGAGGCTATCCGCGGCGCGCTCGCGCCGCACGCACAGACGCGCGTGTGTCGCTCCGGCCCCTCAGGGGGCCTGTCGTGCCGTCACCAGGCCCGTCTCGTAGGCGACGATGACGGCCTGGGCACGGTCCCGGACGCGGAGCTTGGCGAAGAGGCCGGTGATGTGGTTCTTGACAGTGGAGGGGCTCACGGCCAGGCGGTCGGCTATCTCGGTGTTGTCCAGGCCGCCGGCGATCAGCCGCCAGACCTCGCGCTCGCGCCCGGTGAGCCCGTCGGTGCCGGACGGGGAGGGCGGCGGCACCGGGCGTTCCGGCGCCGTGACGTGCGTCGCGATGAGGCGGGTCAGCAGCCGGGGCGCGAGGATCGCCTCGCCCTCGCGGACGACGCGCAGGGCGGCGACGAGCTCCTCGGGCGAGATGTCCTTGGGCAGGAAGCCGTACGCCCCCGCCCGCAGGGCGCCGATCACGTGCTCGTCCATGTCGAAGGTGCTCAGGGCCAGCACACGGCAGGCGGGCAGTTCGGCGGTGAGGCGCGCGGTGGCGGCGATGCCGTCCAGGCCCGGCATGCGGATGTCCATGAGGACGACGTCGGGCCGGTGCTCGTGGGCGAGGCGCACCGCCTCGGCGCCGTCACCGGCCTCGCCGACCACCTCGAAGCCGGGTTCGGGCGCGAGCATCAGGGCGAGGCCGCGGCGGACGAGGGGCTGGTCGTCGGCGATGAGGACCCTCACGTGCGCGTTCACGCGTGCGTCTCCTGACGTTCGGCGGGCAGGGGGAGCCGGGCCCGGACCGCGAAGCCCCCGTCCTCCGGGCCGGCCCGCAGGGTGCCGCCGTGGAGGGCGACGCGTTCGCGCATGCCCATGAGCCCGTAGCCGGAGCCGCGTGCCGCGGGGTGTCCCTCGCGGGGCCCCTCGTCGGTGACGTCGACGCGCACCTCGTGGGCGGCGAAGGCGAGCCGTACGTCGACGTGCGCGCCGGGACCCGCGTGCTTGCGGGTGTTGGTGAGGGCTTCCTGGACGATCCGGTAGGCGGTCAGCGCCACGCCGGGCGGGAGGGCCGCGGGGTCGCCGTCCGTGGTGAGGGTGGTGGGGAGACCCGCGCGGCGGCTGTCCTCGACCACCCGGTCGAGGTCACCGATGCCGGGCTGCGGCGCGGTGGCCTCGCCCTCGTCGCTCTCGTCGCCGGCCCGCAGCACGTCGAGCAGGTGGCGCATCTCGCGCAGCGCGGCGCGGCCCGAGCCCTCCAGGGTGACGAGCGCCTCGCGGGCGGTCTCCGGGGACCGGTCGAGGTTGGCCCGGGCGCCGCCGGCGAGCAGCTGCATCGTGGTGATGTGGTGGGCGACGACGTCGTGCAGCTCGCGGGCGATGCGCCGCCGCTCGTCCGAGACGGCGCGCTCGGCGTCCAGCTGCCGGCGGATCTCGGTGCCGCGCTGCCAGCGCCCGACGGCGGTCGCCGTCGCCGCCACGAGCAGCGCGGCCGCGACGTTGGCGGCGAGTGCGACCGCGGCCGGTTCGGTCGCCGCCGGATGGCCGAAGTGGAGGACCGCGACGGAGCCCGCCACGGCCACCGCTCCGACGGCGGGACGGTGGTGGCGCAGGGCGGTGTAGAGCGCGACGACGGTCGCGGCGCCGTACTGCTGGCCCATCGAGCCGGTCCATTGGAGCGCCAGGTGGACGGCGAGGACGCCCGCGAGGACGGTCAGCGGGGCCCGGCGGCGGGCCAGGAGCAGCAGCGCGGCGGCCACCACGACCGGACAGCCGGCCACCGGCACGTGGCCACGGTCCATCTGGGTGGTGACGGTGTAGCCGACGAGGTCGACGGCGGTGGCGGCGAGGGCGACGAGCCCGTCGGGCCGGCTCCACGGCATCGGCCCGCCTTCTCCGATCCGGAACTTCGCCCCCTCCCGTCGGGTCCGGCTCCTCGGCCCGTGAGCCCGGTCGCCCGGTGCCGGTCCGTCAGGCCGGTTCCAGGGTCTCCGTCCGCCGGCCCGCAGCCGGTCCCGGAGTCCGTGCCCGTCCTGCCCGCTTCCGCTCCCCGGCCTCGCTCCGGACCCGGACCCGGGCCGTTCGCCGGTTCCGGTCCCTGCCCCGTCGGGGCGCGTCTCCTGCGCGCGCCGTCCCATCCTGGCTCCCCGCCCCCTCCACGCCGCCCGCGTGCCCCGGGCCGTCCTGCCGGCCCGCTGACGTGCGGGTTCTTCCTCCGAGTCTCCCATGGTGCCGGTACGGCGAGGCCCGCGCGTCGGGACCGGGAGGGAGCCGGGACCAGGAGCAGGGTCCTAGCCGGCGGGTGGTGCGGGGCCCTGCTCCCAGGGTGCTTCTCGTCCCTCGCTCCGAGGTGCGGGCCGGAGGGCGCTGATGTGCTGAAGGGGTGCCGGGATCGCCCGGTGCGGTGCGCTGCCCCGGACGTCGACGGTGCCGGACGCGCGCTTCTCCTCGTACTCGTTCTGGAGGTCCTCCGTGATCCGTGCCCTGACCGGCTTCTCGACCCGCAGACCCTGGCGGGTGATCGCCGTGTGGGCGGTGGTCGGCATCGTGGCCTCGGTCCTGGGCCAGGTGCTCGTCTTCCGCGTGACGCACACCGACAGTGCCGGTTTCCTGCCCCGGGAGTACGACGCCGCCGCGGCGCTGCGGGTCGCCCGGGAGGAGTTCGGCGCGGAGCCCGACGCCGAGGCGGTGACGGTGCTGGTGGCACGGCGCGACGGCCGGCCGCTCGGCGACGCCGACCGCGAGCGGGAGGTGGCCGTCGCGCGTGCGCTGAGCCACGCGCGCGTGGAGATGCCGTGGGCGGACGAACAGATACCGGGGCTCTCCAAGGACTACTCCCAGGTTCCCGAGGTGGAGCTGACGGCGACCGCGCCCGACGGGTCGTTCGCCCTGCTCGGCGCGCGGCTGCGGGGCAATTCCACGGATCCCGGCATGCACGCGCTGTACCGGGCCTTCCAGGACCGTGTCCAGGAGGAGTTCGACGAGGCCGGGCTGCGTACAGGCTTCACCGGGGGTCTGGCGGAGCTGGTGGACCGCGCCGACGGGGAGAAGACCACGCGGCTGGTCGTCGGTCTGGTGATGCTGGGGCTGATCGTGCTGGTCAACGTCCTGGTGTTCCGCAGTGTCCTGGCCGCTTTCGTGCCGCTGCTCGCGGTGTCCGTGGTGGGCGGCGCCGCCGCCGGCACGGTCGTGGGGGCGGCACTCCTGACGGGCTTCGCGCTGGATCCGGGCACCCCGAGCATGATCGGGACCGTGCTGGTCGGCATCGGCGTCGACTACTTCCTGTTCCTCCTGTTCCGGTTCCGCGAGGAGCTGCGGCGGCGCCCGGAGGAGCACCACCGGCTGGTGGCCGCGGACGTGGCCGGACGGGTCGGCACGGCCGTGACCTCGGCGGCGCTGACGATCGTGGCGGCCTTCGCGACGCTGGGCGTGGCGACGTTCGGGCAGTTCCGGGTGCTGGGTCCCTCGGTGGCGGTGTCGGTGCTGGTGATGCTGCTGGCGAGCCTGACCCTGATGCCGGCGCTCCTGGCGGTCGCGGGGCGGCGGATGTTCTGGCCATCGAAGAGCCTGGCGAAGCCCGGGAGCCCGGGTCTGGCGGGTCGTACGGGCGAGCTGGTGGCGCGTCGGCCGCTGCTGGTGTTCGTGGCGTCGGCCGCCCTGCTCGGCGCTCTCGCGGTCGGCGTGGCGGGGGTCCGCATGGACTTCGGCGCCGGGGGGACCCCGCGCGGCACGGCGGCGGCGGACACGGCACGGGAGATCGCCGGCGCCCTGCCGCCCGGGGTGTCCGATCCGACGACGGTGTACGTGACGGCGGACGGCGGCCGCGCTCTGGACGCGGACGGGCTGCGGGTCCTGCGCGGGGCGCTGTCCGGGGTGGACGGGGTGGGCTCGGTGGCCGCGCCCGTGTTCGACGCCGACCGCACGGCGGCCCGGCTGGACGCGTACCTGACGGTGGACGCCCGGTCCGAGCGGGCCCGCGAGCTCGTGGCGGGCCCGGTGCGCGAGGCCGTGCGGGAGGCGACTCCGCCGGGGCTGACCGCCCATGTGGGGGGCACGGCGGCGGTGTTCGCCGACGTGGAGACGGCGGTGGACCGGGACCTGCGGACGGTGTCCCCGGTGGCGGCGGCGCGGATCGCGCTGATCCTGGTGGTGCTGCTGCGCAGCCTGGCGGCCCCGGTGGTGCTGATGCTCGCGGTCGGGCTGTGCTTCGCGGCGACGCTCGGCGCCGCCGCGCTGGTCTTCCAGCACCTGGGCGGTGCCCCGGGCGTGAACTTCGTGCTGCCCCTGGTGCTGTTCCTGTTCGTGGTGGCCCTGGGCACCGACTACAACATCCTCGTCAGCGACCGGCTGCGCGAGGAGATGGCCCGGGGCGGCCCGGCCCGCGCGGCCGTGGCGCGGGCGGTACGGCACACGGCCCCGGCGATCGCGACGGCGGGCGTGGTCCTCGCGGCCTCCTTCGGCGCGCTCGCGGTGAACGCGGACCCGTCGACCCGGCAGCTCGGCTTCGCCACCGCCCTGGGCATCCTGCTGTCCGCGTTCGTCCTGTCGGTCCTCCTGGTCCCGTCGGCCGGGGCGCTGCTCGGCCGGGCCATGTGGTGGCCGTCGCGCGCCGCCCGGAGGGCCGTGGAAGCGGGCGGTCAGGAAGTGACGGGACGGTAGACCTGGCCGGACAGGGGGGCGAGGACCTTCCAGCCGAGCCTCTCGTAGAGCGCCCGGCCCTGGACGGTCGCTCCGAGGACGCCCTCGGACACACCGTGTTCGAGGGCGGCGGCGGTGAGGGCGGCCATCACCGTGGTCCCCAGGCCGCGGCGTCGGTGGGCCGGTTCGGTGACGATCTGGTCGAAGACGCAGGCCGTGTCCGTCAGGCCGGCCTGGCCGTACGCGGCGGGTTCGCCGTCGGGGGCGAGGACACGTGCGGAGACGAGGCCGCCGCCGGAGGTGTCGACGGTCACGGTGTAGCCGTCCGGCGCGTCCGCGCGCGTCGGGCGCAGGTCGACGGCCATGAGGAAGCAGGGTTCGGTGGGCTCCCAGTCGGCGGAGAACCACGGGTCCATGACGGCGGGCGGGAGGAACGCCTTGACGCACGTGGTCGGTTCGGTGATCGTGCCGATCAGCGCCCGGGCGGTCTCCGCGTCCGTGCCGAGGAGGACGTGACGGACCGTCTGGGTCGGCCGGCCGACCGCGATCCGCAGTCCCCAGGGCACGTCCTCCGGTCGCGGTGCCCCTCGGGACACGGCCCAGCCCTCGGCCCACGACCGTGCGGTCTCCAGCATCCGGCCACCCCCGCGCTCGCGCCTGCCCCCGTGGAAGGAGAGGGCGTCCGCGGCCGGTGCGGTGACCGGTGCGGGCGCTCCCTCGCCCTCGCACTGTACGGGAAGGGCGGGAGCCCGCCGGGGGCTTCGCCGCACGGGGCGGTGGGACGCGAGGGCGGCGGTCGGGGCGGGGTGTCGTCGGGCGGGGCGGGGGGCCGCGCCTCTCATCGGGCGTCGTTCAGGACCTCCCGGATGCGGGCGGCGTAGGCCCGGGGGTGGGTCGTGTTCCCGTTGTGCCCGCCGGGGAACGGCTCGACCTCCGCTCCGACGTGGGCGGCGAGGGCCGAGGCGCACGCGAGGTCGAAGACGGTCCGGGGGGTCGTCGTCCCGGCGGCGGGGACGACGCGCGTGGCCCCGTCCTTGAGCGGGGCGATGTCGAGCGTGTCCTCGATGATCGCGGTGAAGTCGTGGCGGATGAAGAAGTCGAAGTTGGCGATCCGCCGCTCGGTCATCGGCTGCGGGGTCAGACCGGGTTCGACGTCGGCGCTGCCGGGGTCGATGCCGAGGGTCCGGGCGATCTCCGGGAGCGCGGCCGCAAGGCCGCCTTCGAGGTAGAGCTCCCGCAGGGAGGCGAGTTCGCGCTCGTGGTGCGCGCGGTCGGCCTCGGGCAGGAGGCGGGGGGCGACGGGCTCGTGGGCGATCAGGGTGCGGAGCTGTCCGGGGTGTCGCGCGGCCACGTGCAGGCCGATGACGGCGCCGAGGCTGCATCCGAGCATCAGGGCGGGTGCGGTCGTGAGCGCGGCCAGCAGGCGGTGGACGTCGTCGCCGTGTTCGGCGAGGGTCGCGCCCCGTCCGGGGGTGTCGAGCCGGCTGCGGGACAGCCCGCGGCGGTCGTAGGTGAGCACGGTGTGGGAGTCGGCGAGGTGGGCGACGAGGTCGGTGGTGCGGTCGGCGTCGCCCTCACCGCTCTGCGAGATGAGCAACAGCGGGCCGGTGCCCTGGAGTCGGTAGTGCAGGACGGCGCCGGGGACGGCGAGCGTGCCGGTGGTGAGGGAGGTGGAGGTGGTCCTGGGCGTGGTGGCGCTGGGCATGGTGGTCCCCCTTGTCCGCGGTGGTCGCTCCGCCGCGTTCTCCCTCCACAATAATCCATCGAATTGGATACATCCATCTCGATGTACATTGTCGGGGTGAACGGAGTCGAGCTGTTCCTGCTGGGACGCACCCTGATGAAGATCGGCGAGGACGCCCTGCCCGAGCCGCCGGGCGGGTCGGCGCGGTACGCGGGCAGCGCCCGGCTGGTGCTGATCGTGGCCAGCGACATCGCCGCCCACCCCGACACCGCGGTCGGCGAGATCGCGGCCCGCACCGGCCTGCCGCAGAGTCAGGTCTCCTCGGCGGTCACCCGGTTGAAGGAGGCCGGCTCGGTGCGCACGGCGCCGGATCCGGCCGACCGGCGCCGCGTCCTGGTGCGTCAGAACCCCGACGAGTCCTCGCGGGTGGCGCGGGTGCGCGCCGCGGGCATCGAGGACGCCCTGGTGGCGGCGCTGGGATCCGACGATCCACAGCGTCTCGACGAGGTCCTGCGGGCCCTGGAGGTGCTGGCCCGTCACCTCATGCCGCCGTCGGCGCCGTAGGGACGGGGCTGGCGGACGCGTTGTCAGTGGCGCCGCCTAATGTCGCTCGCACATCGCGGTTCAGGGGCGTTCGAGCCCCTGGTTCAGGCTGCGTGGACGGATGACGTACGGGTGGAGAGGCGCGGCTGATGGCGTGGCTGGATGCGGGTGAGGGGTACGAGGTCACCCTCGGGGAGGGCGGGCGCGTGGTCGCGCGCCGGACCGGGGGGCGGGAGCTGAAGACCGTGCCGAAGGCGCTCCGGGACGACCCGGGAGTGGACCGGCTGCGGCGGCTGTCCGAGTGGCTGGACCGCCACGCGGACGCGTGCGTGGCGCAGGTGGACGCCTGGATGGTGTCCTCCCTGCCGGTGCCGACGGCACTGATCGCCCGGGTGTGGCCGGACGAGGCGTGGCGGTCCACGCTGCGCGACATGGCCGTCGTCGGGGACGACCCGGACGAGGTCGGCTTCCTCAGGGACGTGTCCGAGGACGGCGGGCTCAAGGTCGTCGACCTCGACGGCGAGACGGTGCGGATGGCGCCGCGCACGGTCACCGTGCCGCACCCGGTGCTCCTCCCCGACCTCGACGACGTACGGGAGTTCGCGGCCGAGCTGGGCATCACCCAGCGCGTGGAGCAGATCCACCGCGCCACCTGGACGCGCCCGGAGACCCACGCGGCGAACGCGACGGAGGTCCGGGACTACGCGGGCGGCAAGTTCGCCTCCCGCTTCGGGCTCGCCGCCCGGGCCACCGGGCTCGGCTACCGGGTCTCCGGAGGCTACGCCACCTGCAAGGTCCGCGACGGGGGCCGCGACACCGAGGCGTCGGTGTGGATCGGCGAGCCGTACTGGGACGGGGAGTCGGAGACCGGCGGCCTCGGCTGGCACGACGAAGAGGGCCGCGCGGTGCGGCTCGACGGGGTCGGGCCGGTCGCCTGGTCCGAGGGAATGCGCATGGCCGCCGCGCTCTACGCCGGCCGCACGATCGAAGAGGGTGGGAACGCGTGACCGGCACGACCGCGACGAACGACGCCACGCAGCTGCTGAACGCCGGAGCCGTGCTCCCGGCCGACACCGCGGGGGCCGGACCCTCCGCCGTGGAGCTGACCGCCCGGACCTACCGCCACCCGGTGCTCGGCGAGGACCGGGTCGTCGTGCGGCTGACCGCGGCCGAACTCGGCGCCGCCGAGGACCCGACCGCGGGCTTCCTGGGCCTCGAACCCGCCGCCGAACCGGCCGTGGTGGGACTGGGCCGGCGCCAGGAGCTGGGCTTCCCCGAGTGGGTGCTCGTGCACCACCCGGAGGACGGCCACCACGCCCTCGCCGTCGTGCCCGAGCTGGACCGGCTCGCCCGGCAGGCGAAGACCAAGCCCAAGGCGGCGCTCGACGCCTGCCTCGAACTCGCCGGGCGGCTCGCCGCCTCCGTCCCGCACTTCCTCCCCGTCTTCTACGAGCAGGCCGCGCGCGTCTTCCTCGCCGTCGAGAACACCACCTACGCCGGGCAGCTGTTCGGCCGCGCCCGCACCAGCGAGGCGCAGCACGGGCTGTCCGTCGACGAGGACCGGCTCGACGCCGTGTTCCTGGAGTTCGCGCTGGCCGGCGCGCTGCCGGTGAAGGTGCTGGCGGGCTACGGCAAGGAGCTGTCGGCGCGCCTCGCGCCGGCGGAGGCGTACGAGCGGTTCCGCCGCCTCTGCGTGCGCCGCACCGCGGGCGGGCTCGCCCCGTCCGCGCAGGCCGCCACCGAGCTGCGGCGGCTGGCCCGGGCGGCCGGCCTGCCCGCCGCGGAGGCCGAGCAGGACCACCTGGGCGAGCTGCTGCCGCTGCCGGCCACCCTGCGGGCGGCCACGGGCTGGTGGAAGGGACAGCGGACCGCGCTCGTCGCGCTCGCCCGGCGCGTGCCGGCGATCCGCGGCACGCTCCTCACGCTGACCCCGCCGTCGGACGACGGCGAGATGAGCGACCTGTGGCTGGAGATCCTCGCGGCGTCCGGCGCCGACGCGGGCCTCACCGACGCGGAGCTGCCCGCCGAGGAGCGGTGCGCGGACGGCGCCGCCGGCTGGCTGGAGCGCTACCACGCCGCCCGGCACCGCGGCTGGGGCCGGCGGCCGACGCCGACGGCCCTGCTGGACCTGGTCGAGCGGATGGCCGGACGGCTGCGCGCCGACCTGGCGGCCCGGCCCGAGGGGCGCCGCGCGCTGCGGATCGGCGTCGACGACGTCAACCTCCTCGACCTGCTGCTCGCGCTGGACGTCCCGGTCACCGGCCCGGACGAGGACGACCGCCGGCACGGCGTCATGCTGGACCTGACGGACTGGCACCAGTCCGACCGGCCCCGAGACCTGGCCGCCCTCGCCGCCGACGACGAGTTCCACCGTGCCTTCGACCGGGGCGCGGACTCGTTCAACGGCGCCGGACACAGCGCCGAGGTGATGCGCCGGCTGGCCGCGTCGGACGGCGGACGGACCCTGCTCGCCCGCTGGCTGCGGACGGTGGCCCGGAAGTCGGTGGCGGCCGGGCTCCCCGACGTGCCGCGCGCCCTGTCCACGCTGTCGTGGCTGCCGTCCGAGGCGCTGGCGCTGGCGCCGGACGAGGTGGCCGCCGCCGCGGGCGCCGACCTCGGCGAGACGCTGGCGCGCACCCTGCGCGGCGGCCTGTGGGACGAGTTCCACTGGCCGGAGTGGGAGCGGGCGGTGGCGGAGCTGTCACCGGGCCGGTCCGACACGGACGGGCTGACCGTCGTCGAGGCGTGGCCCCACCTGATCGTCGCCAACGCCACCCAGGTCCGCGTCATCGACGCCGACTCCACGGTCCTCACCCACGACCTGCGCCTCCCGTCCGCCGCCGCGTCCTCGGTCCGGGCCTACGGCTTCCACTACGTGGACGGCGCGCTGCTGGTGTTCTGGAGCGTGTACAGCAGCGGCCAGGTCCAGGGGTACTGGCACACCGCGCCCGACCGGCTGATCACGATCGACGACACCGTCAACCGCTGGTCGCTGCGGTCCGGCCAGGTCAGCCTCCCGCTGCCCGGCGGCGGCCGCACCACCGGCCGCGGCGTGCTGCACGTCGGCGACTCCCGGCTGCCGGAGGAGGTCCCGGTGATCTCCGACGGAACCTCGTACTGGGTGTACGAGAACGGCAACGGCCACGGCCCGGACGGCAGCGGCTGGGTCGAGTACGACCCCGCCGAGGGCACCTACGGGCGGCGCTCCCAGCCCGGCTTCCTCGCCGACGCCCTGCGGCCGCACGGCCCGGACGCCAGGCTCGGGGAGTTCTCGTCGTGGCTGCGACCCGCCCCGACCGTCGAGGGTTCCGCCGTCGGCGCGCCCGTCGGCGGCCTGCTGGGCTGGCGCGTGGTGCGGCTGCCGGACAACGGCTGGCACGCGGACGACCTCGCCGGACGCGAGGTGGTCCTGCCCGAGGGGGCCCAGCAGCCGCTCGCGGCCCTGACGTTCCCCGGCGACGAGCGCCCCCGCGCGCTGACCCGGGAATGGCGGACGCTGTCGCTCACCGACCCGGACGGCGTCATCACGACGACCAGCGAGGGCGGGCGCAACGAGCTGTTCCGGACCGCGTCGTCGCTGCTCCCGCCGCTCGCCTTCCTGTACGCGCTGCGCGCCCGCGACCCGCGGGGGTCGGCCGCGCTGCGCCGCGCCGACGCGGAGACCGTCGGCACCCTCCTGAAGGGCGCCGTCGGCGCGGAGCGCGCGGAGGACCTCACGGCCCTCGTGGGCACCTCGTTCCCCGAGCTCACCGCGCCCGGACTCGTCGCCGGCGTGGTGCGCGAGCTGCGGTTCGCCGTCCGGCAGCAGAAGGCGCTGGACGCGGTCGCCGCCCGCCTCGACCCGATGGCCGAGCCCGTCGTGACGCGCGAGAAGGGACCCGTCGACCGGCTCTTCGCCCAGGCGCTCAACGGCGTCGTGGGCTCCGGCTCCTACCGGTGGGGCTCCGAGACGGACGCCACCCACCTCTACCTGGAGGAGCTGGCGGCCGTCTGCTCGGCCACGGACGCCGCGGCCGAGCCGGGCCGCCTCCACTTCGACCTGCCGGGGCTCCCCTGGTCCGGGCTGCCGTTCACCCAGCTCTTCGACCGTCCCGCCGTGATCGCCTACCGGGCGGTCGCACCCGGCACGGAGCCCGGGTGGGCGAGCGCGCTCCTCACCGTGCTCGGGCGGGCCGAGGCCCTCGGCGTGCTGTCGGCGGCCGGATCGGCCGACCGCTGGCGCCGGGTCCAGCTGCACCTGACCGAGCCGCACCTGACCACCCCCGACGGGCAGAACCGGAACCTCTCGCACCGCAGTGTGGTCCCGCTCGGCGGCGGGGCGGCCCTCGGCTTCACCGAACAGAGCGGCGGCGTCGCCGACGGCCGGGTGTTCGGCGCCCTGCTGCACGACCCGACCGGACGCTTCGAGGTCCCCGGGCCCTACACGGTGCGCTCCTCGGTGACCGTCGCCGACCCGGTGGGCGGCGCCGGATGGGCGGCCGCGGACCGCCGCGGGGCCGCGGCGCGGGGCGCGGCGCCGGACGTGCCGGCGGCGGCCGAGGAGTTCGGCCGGCTCACCGGGGCCTCCGGCGCGCTCGCCGCGCTCGTCGTGGCCGGCATGCCCGGGGTCGACAGCCACGAGAGCAACTTCCTGCCCGCGGAACTGCGCAAGACCCTGGGCCTGAAGGTCGTCGAGGCCGGACACGCGCGGGACGAGCTGCGGGGCCTGTCGGTCGAGGTGCGCCAGGAGGTCGTGGCGGCGCTGCTGCCCGACGACCCGGCAGGCCTCTGGACCGACGGCCCGGACGTGGCGGCCGCGGCCGGGGTGTGGAACGCGCGCGTCGGCCGCCGGGTCCAGGTGCCCGACTGGCTGACGGCCGAGGCCGCCCGGGCGGTGCGCGGCGGCTGGCCCGCGACCCAGGCGCTGCCCGCGCTGCTGGACCCGGCGGGCTCCCCCGAGCTGGGCACGGACGTCGCGTGGCGGATCCAGAACGACCGGCCGGAGCCGGCGGCGCCCGCCGGCGCCCCGTTCACCGGCTCCGTCCTGACGGGTGCCCTGGGCACCATGACGTGGCTGGCGCACCGGCTTCCGGCGGGCGATCCGCTGCGGGCGGCGCTGCCCGGCGCGCTGACGGCCGTGCGGCAGCGGCTGGCCGCACCGGACCTGCTCGTCGCGGTCGGGCACTACACGAGCCTGGCGGAGTTCCGGCGAGTCGCGGGTGCCCCGACGGAGACGGCGCCGGACCACGAGCGGTACGGGGCGGTGCTGATGGCCACGCACGACGGCCAGCCGCTGCCGGCGCTGCGGACGTCGCTGCTGGACTCGACCGGCTCCGACCCGTACCTGGTGGCGCTGCGCGGGCCGGACCAGCAGCCGACGGCGGTCGAGGCGGCGCTGCGCCGCTGCCACGACCCGGCGTTCGCCCGGCTGCTCGCCGATCCGGGCGCGCCCGCGGCGGGCGGCACGGCCGAGGACGGCACGTGGTGGCCGCAGGACCCGTCGCGCTCGGTGCCCGGGCTCGTGGCGGAGGCCGCGGAGGCGCACGGCCTGGGGGCCGACGCCGCCGCCCTCTACCTGATGCTGCTGGCGCTGCCCGACCCGACCGACCGGAACACGGCGCGGTGGACGGGCTGGAAGCCGGCGAGGATGAAGGCGGCGCGGGCCGAACTCGCCGCCACCGACCTGGTGGTGTCCGCCGTCCGCGCCCGCGCGGGACGCTCGCTCTTCCTGCCGGGCGGCTGGGTGGAGCACACGGCTCCCGTGCTGCCCGTGGAGCAGTGGAAGCTGGAGCTCCTCGGCGTGCCGGCCGGCGGCCGGCCCGTCCTCGGGGTCCTGGTGCCGGCCGAGCCGGTCGCCGAGCTGTACGCCCGTGCGTGGCGGCGGATCGGCGACGGCGACCTGCCGCGCTTCGAGGAGCTGAAGGTGAAGCGCACCCGCCGGCGCCGCTGACCCGGCCGCCGTACGGCCGCGGCGGACCCGGCCCCCTCCCCGGGGTGCC
>NZ_BNBS01000133.1 GCF_014656075.1 Streptomyces hydrogenans | reverse complement strand
GGGCCGGCCGCCATGCCCGCCCCGCGCACCTCCGGCCCCTCGTCCGGGCCCACGGCCGCCGTCCCCGCGACGGGCGGGTCCCGGCGGCGGGCGCCCGAGCGGTCCGGGAACTCCGGCTCCACCGGCGGCGCACTCGCCGAGCTGTCCCGCCGACGGCCCCGCAAGACGGCCGCCGTCGCCGGGATCGTCGCCTTCGTCGTCTTCCTCTTCATCGGCATGGCCTGGCTCTCCTGACCCGGCCACGCCGTCCCTCGCCCGGCCTCAGTACAGCCGCGGCGCCATGACGTGCGGATCCGTCTCGTCCTCCACCAGCAGCAGGCAGCGGGGCACGCCCGGCCCCGGGGTGGCGCGCACGCTCGCCGGTGTCGGCGGGTCGGTCGGCAACTCGATCGGGACGGTCACCGGGCGGTCGTCCCGGGTCGTCGCGAACCCCGTCTCCTTGCCGTCGACGAGGACCTCGACCACCTGCCGCAGGCCGGTCTCCACGGTCACCGAGACCGAATGGCCCCGGTAGTCGATGTGGAAGTGGTGGCGTCGCCTCATGAGGTCACCTCCGCGGCGGGTCCGGGCACCTCCGCCGACGCCCTCGGACACCTCCGTCCCTCCAGGGTAGGGACGTGCGGCCGGACCCGCCCGTCCGGCGCCGCGGCGGGGTCCGGACCGCCCGGGCCTCACCCCGTGACCGCGAGCCCCAGGCAGCTGAGGCCCACCAGCACCGCGCAGACCGTGACATTGACCGCCCGGTACTCCAGGAAGACGGCGGCGAACTCGCGGATGATGGCGCTCGGCCAGAAGTAGGCGGCGGTCGGCGAGCCCACCACCTGCCCGTCCACCCCCGCCTTGCGGGCCATCAGCGCGGCCCGGAAGGCGTGGAAGTTGTTGGTGACGATGACGCAGCCCGCGCCCGGCCGCTCCGCGTCCATCAGCTCCTTGCTGAACAGCAGGTTCTCCTCGGTGCTGCGGGAGCGGTCCTCACGGCGGATCCGGTCCTCGGGGAAGCCCCGCTCCACCAGGTAGTCGGCCATGGCGTGGGACTCCGGCAGCTCCTCGTCCGGACCTTGGCCGCCGGAGGCGACGAGGAGCGGCGGCCCGTCCTGGCCGCGCGCGGCCAGCAGCCCGTACACCTCCCGGCCCCGGTCGAGCCGGGAGGCGAGGAGCGGCGGCACCCGCCGGCCGCCGATCAGCCCGGAGCCGAGGACCACCACGAAGCCGGCGTCCCTGCGCAGTCTCATGCGGCCGTACAGGAACGCGTACCCCACGAAGCACAGGAAGAGGAAGGAGACGTAGCCGAGGACGAGGAGCAGGGTGACGGCGATGACGCCGAGGACCCGCGAATGGGTGAGGACCGCCACGGCCATCAGCCCGAGCACCCCGAGGATGCCGAGGCCGGCGAGGAGCGAGAGCAGGTTGGCGGGGCGTCTGCCCTCCTTGCGGACCATCTTGACGCCGTTGGCGCACAGCAGCCCCGCGAGGACCACCGGGCCCAGGCCGAGGACCAGCAGGAGCAGCACGAGGACCGTCTCCGTCAGACCGTGCGGCAGGTCGTCGACGGCCGAGAGCAGGCCGAGGCCGAGGAAGGTGACGGCGAGACCGAGGTACACCGCGTTCCCGAAGCGGCGGCGGTCGCGCAGCACACCGACCCCGAAGAGGAGGAGGAACAGGGCGGACACCGCGAAAGCGATCATGCCGTCATCGTAGGCACCGCACCCCACGCCGGGGAGGACCGCGCACGAAGCTGTGGACAACTCCTCCGCGGCCCGTCCGCCCCACCCCGATCGAGTGGGCGGACCCCCTCACCGCTCCCGGGAGAGCGCGAACAGCCCCTTCCGCGCGCCCTCTTCGTACGCCTCCCGCAGCTCGGGATCGTCCAGGAGCGCCCGCAGGGCGTCGTCGCTGCGGGCCCGCGCCACCGTGCAGTAGCGCGCCGGTCGGTAGGAGGTGTCGAAGACGGAGGTGCGCAACAGGTCGACGGCGCCGAGGATATGGGCCGCGAGATCCGGTCGTCCGTCGAGCAGCCGCATCTGGGCGAGGAGTTCGGCCGCGCAGGAGGCGCCGACGGCGGAGCCGAGCCGCAGGTGCTCGCGCAGCGCCCGCCGGGCGTGCTCGGCGGCCCGGGTCCGCTCCCCGTCCCAGGCGAGGAGTTCGGCCCGGGCGTGGTCCGCCCACGCGTCGGCGAACAGGTCGCGGCCCGCCCAGGTCCGCCGCCCCGCCCCGTCGAGCTCCAGCTGGTCCAGCGCCTCCTGCGCGGCCTCCGGGTCGGTGCGGCTGTAGCAGAGCGCCAGCGCCGCCCAACACGCCTCCCGGGTCGGCCCGAAGTCGGGCACGTCCCCGATCTGTTCCAGCGCCTCCCGGAACTCGCCCGCCGCCGCCCGGGCACGGCCCTGGTAGAGGGCGACGGCGCCGCGCAGATGGGCCAGGAGCCCCAGGCACCGCTCGTCCCCGTCCCGCACCGCGCTCGCCCACGCCTGGACCAGGAGCGGGTCGGCGTCCTCGGGGCGGCCCGACTCCAGCTCCAGGAAGGCGGCGAGCCACAGCGCGCGGGCGGGCGGCGGGCCCTGATGCAGCGCCAGGGCGTGCCGCAGCCGGGTCCGCCCCTCGGTGATCCGCCCGCAGGCCACCCACAGGAACCACAGCGAGACCGCGATCTCCAGGGACGCGCCGGTCTCGTCCCCGGGCTCGGCCTGCGCCGTCGTCGGGTCCATGGCGGCGGCCAGGTCGGGCAGTTCGCGCAGGGCCAGGTCGCGGGCGTCCAGCTGCCGGCCGCGCTGCCACCACTCGGCGGCCCGCCGGGCGACCTTCACGCACCACCTCCGGTGGTGCAGGACGACGATCCAGCGGTCGCCCCGGGCGGTGAGCCGGCGCGCGCCCACCGCCCGCATCGCGTGCGGCATCCAGTGGCGCGGCCCGCCGTCCTCCCCGTCGAACAGGTCGTCCACCGGCAGCAGCGCCAGCGGCGCCAGCCGCTCCAGGACGGCGCCGACGTCGGCGGCGACCAACGCCCCGTAACCGCAGACCTCCTCCACCGCACGCCGGTCGAAGGCGCCCTCGAAGACCGAGAGCCGCTCCCACAGCAGCCGCTCGGCGGGACCCGCGGACGCGTACCCCGCCTCCGCGGCGGCGAGTTGGCCGGAACCGACCGCTTCGCCCCACAACACCTCGTACTCGGGTGGCTCGACCGCCCCGCGCCCCATGCCGTCCATCCCCCGTGCGTCCCCGTTCTTCCGGCTGCCGCCGCCGTCGGGTGTCGTCGCTGTGACGTTTGGCCGATTTTGTGGCCACCGGGCACCGAGGCGGCTTGAATGCATATGCCCTGGTCCACATCCTGGGGTGCGCTCGGAGCCACGACCAAGGTTTTCCGAGGATCGGCCAAGGAGGAAAATGCGTACCGGGGAATCCGTCCTGGCGGAGACGGATATGTCACTGATCCACGCCCTCCAGATCCTGCCGCGGGCGAGCTGGACCCAGCTCTCCACCGTCCTCGGGGCCGGGCCCGACACCCTCGCGCGCCGCTGGGAGCACCTCACCGCCGGCGGCTACGCCTGGACCTCGCTCCTCATCGCCCGGCGCGGCACCGAGTCCGCGCTGTACGCCTGGGTCGAGCTGGAGTGCACCGCCGACACCACCGAGGCCACCGCGGTCGAGCTGGCCGGCGACCCGGGCACCCTGGGGGTGCACGCGGTCACCGGCGGCGCCGACCTCGTCCTGCTGCTGATCGCACCGGACCTGCCGGCCCTCGACGCCTACGTCACCGGCCGGGTGCGCCGGCTCCCCGGGGTGCTGCGGGCCCGCACCCAGGTCGTCACCCGGATGCACAACCGCCCCTACCGCTCCCGGATCGAGCAGCTCACCCCCGCGCAGGCCCGGCTGCTCGCCGACCTCAGCGCCCTGGAGCGGCGGGACGGGGCACGCGCGCGCGTGGCCCCCCAGGTGACGGAGCTGGACCGGCGGCTCGTCGCGGAGCTGGCCGGTGACGCCCGCCGGAGCGCCGCCGAGCTGGCCCGGCAGTGCGACACGAGCGAGTCGACGGTACGCCGCAGGCTGGACGTCCTGGCCGCGGGCGGCGCGCTCCACCACCACTGCCAGCCGGCGCCCCGCTTCTCCGGCCGCCCGGTGTGGGCCATGGTGACGGCGCAGGTCGCGCCGCCGGACGAGCCGGGCACCTTGGCGGCGCTGACCCGGGTGCGCCGGACCCAGGTGATCACCTCGGTGACCGGGCCGCACAACCTGGCGGTGGCGATGTGGCTGGGCTCGGTCGGGGAGCTGCACGAGATCACCGCGGGGCTCGTCCGGGCCGCCCCGGCGCTGCGGATCACGGGGACGGCGGTCAGCCTGCGCACGTACAAGATCGGGGCGCAGGTGCTGGGGCCGGACGGCCGCCGGCTGCACCACATCCGGCCGGACGCCTGACCCGCGCGCGCCGGAGCCTTCCGGGGCCGCGCGCGGACGTGGTCTCCTGGGAGCATGGGGTTCGCCGTGTTCGTGACGCTGCCGGGTCTGGTCATCCTGCTGACCGTGATCGCCTTCGCCGACCAGTTCCTGCGCATGAGCGGCCGGGGCAAGCGCCGGGGCACCGTCTCCTCGACCGGCTTCGAGCAGCTGCACGCCACCTTCTCGCCCGGCAAGCAGAGCGAGCTGAAGGAGCGGCAGAGCGCCCTGCTGCTCCGCGACGACGAGGAGGACGGCGCCCCGCCGCGCCGGACCACGGTGGACCTGTCGGGCGGCCGCGCGGTGATCCGCCTCCGCCCGGACGCCCGGGCCTGACGGCCGCGGGACCGGGAGCCCGGCCCGTCCGTCCCCACCGGACCCGCCGGCCCCGTCGCCCCACGAAGCCCACCGGCCCTCCGGACCCCTGTCGTCCCACGGACCTCACCGGACACCCGTAGCCCCACGCACCCGACCTCCCCCGTGGCCCCACCGGGCCCCCTCCTGGAAGGGGCGCGGCCCGGCCCCCGTACCGTGGGGGGCGTGTACCGGTTCCTGAGGACCCCCCGCTGGTGGGGGATCAATCTCTTCGTCCTGCTGGCCATCCCGTTCTGCGTGTTCATGGGGACCTGGCAGCTGGGCAAGTTCGAGGATCGCGTCGACTCGCACCAGGATGCCGAGCGGAAGTCGGCCACGAGCACGCCGGCGGCCGCGCCGCTGGCCTCGCTGCTGCCGGTGGACAAGGAGACCTCCGGCCGCGCCACAGAGGCCCGCGGCCGTTACGGGGAGCAGTTCCTGGTGCCGGACCGCGAGCTGGACGGGAAGTCCGGCGCGTACGTGCTGACGCTGCTGCGGACCGACGACGGCCGCTCGCTGCCGGTGGTCCGCGGCTGGCTCCCGGCGGGCGCCGAGGCCCCCGCCCCGCCGTCCGGCGAGGTCACCGTCGTCGGCGCGCTCCAGGCGTCGGAGAACCAGGGCACGAAGGGCGTGCGCGCGGCCGGCGGGCTGCCCGAGGGGCAGCTGGGCATGATCAGCGCGGCCTCGCTGGTGAACGTGGTGGACGACGACGTGTACGACGCCTGGATGACGCTCACCGACTCGCCGGCCGGTCTGACGCCGGTCCCGGCGGCCGCGGCCGCGGGCACGGGCCTGGACGCCAAGGCCTTCCAGAACCTCGGCTACACCGCCGAGTGGTTCGTCTTCGCCGGCTTCGTCGTCTTCATGTGGTTCCGGCTGCTGCGCCGGGAGGCCGAGGCGGCCCGCGACGAGGCGCTCGGCCTGGCCGACCACTGACGGGGCGAGCGGGTACGGCGAAGGGGCCGGGGAGATGGATCCCCGGCCCCTTCGCCGTACCCGTGCGGGCTCGCCGGCCCGCTCAGCCCTTGATCATCCCGGTCCGGTAGACGGTGCCCGCGCAGGCTCCGTCGAGGACCGTGGTGACGCTCGGGCCGCCGGGCTCCGGGGTGTAGGTCACCGCGACGCTGCCGGAGGCCGGTTCGGCGCGCAGGAGCTGGGTGCCCAGGCCGGAGTCCGTGCCGGTGCCGCTCCCGGAGCCCGTGCCGGTGCCGCCGGCCTCGGTGCCGCCCGGGTCGGCGCCCTCGCCGCCGCCGGTGGGCGTGGGGCTCGGCTCGGTGGGGACCTCGGTGGGCTCGGTCGGCGTGGGGGTCGGCTCGGTCGGGACCTCGGTGGGCTCGGTCGGCGTCGTCGGGGTGCCGCCGCCGTCGGTCGAGCAGGTCGCGGACGGCACCCAGGCGAACTTCAGCTGGTACGAGCCGCCCGGCTTGAGCACCAGCGGCTTGCTCTCCACCGAGGGGTCGGGCAGGCCGCCCGCCGGATCGCCGGAGGTGTGCCGGACGACGGAGATCGAGCCCGGGTCGGCGGCGCCGCTCGCCGAGACGCCGACCAGGCCGGAGCCGTTGAGCACGCAGGTCGAGCCGGAGCCGTTGATGATGGTGAAGCCGCCGTAGATGACGCCGGTGGAGTCGGGGCCGCTGTTGTACCCGCCGCCCGACTGGAGCGCCCCGCTGTCGCAGGCCCGCGCGGAGCCGCCCGCGGAGCCGGCGCCCGAGCCGGAGCCCGGCCGGCTGCCCTCGGGGTCGGGCTTGGCGTCGCCCTTGTCGGTGGCGCCCTGGGTGGGGCCGGTGGTGGGCGAGACCTTGACGGAGGGCGCCTTGGTGGAGGCCGGGTCGTCACCCTCGGTCTCGGCGCCGGTCCCCCCCTGGGCCTGCTCGCCGTGCCCGGCGAGGGCCGGGTTGGCGGCGGTGAGCCCCGGGGAGCCGGCGACGTGGATGAAGGCGGGGACGGCGGTGCCGATGAGGACCGCGGCGGCCGCGGCGCCGACGAGCGCCTGCCGCTTGCGGGCGCGGCGGGCGGGCACGGCACGGCGCAGGTGGTCGAGGGAGGCACTGGACGGTTCCAGTCCCGAGACGGCGCCGTGGAACAGCCGGCGCAGCGCGAGCTCGTCCTCCCCGTCGTCCTCGCCGGGGCCGGGCTCGAAGTCCATCATCAGTCGTCCACTCAGGTCGTCACGTCCGACGCGCGCCTGTTCGGCGCCGCGTCCGCTGCGTTCGTCGGGGTCGTGGCGCTCCTCGCCGTCGCCGCGCCCGTCCCGCGCCTCCGGGGTCAGGTCGTCCTCGCGCTCGGCGCTCATGCCTTGGCCTCCATGACGACGCGCAGGGCGGCTATGCCCCGGGAACCGTACGCCTTCACGGAGCCGAGCGAGATGCCGAGGGTCTCGGCGACCTGGGCCTCCGTCATGTCGGCGAAGTAGCGCAGGACGAGGACCTCGCGCTGGCGGCGCTGGAGGCCCTTCATCGCCTTGATGAGGTCGTCGCGCTCCAGCTGGTCGTACGCCCCCTCCTCGGCGCTGGCCATGTCCGGCATCGGCTTCGACAGCAGCTTGAGGCCGAGGATGCGGCGGCGCAGCGCGGACCGGGAGAGGTTGACCACGGTCTGGCGCAGGTAGGCGAGGGTCTTCTCGGGGTCGCGGACGCGCCGGCGGGCCGAGTGGACGCGGATGAACGCCTCCTGGACGACGTCCTCGCAGGAGGCCGTGTCGTCGAGCAGGAGGGCGGCGAGACCGAGCAGCGACCGGTAGTGGGCGCGGTAGGTCTCGGTGAGGTGGTCGACGGTGGTGCCGGCGCCGGTGCCTTCGGCGGTCTTGCGCGGCGTCGGGATGCCGCTGACCCTCGCACGGGATTCGGTGGTCACGGAGGGGGTCACCGGAGGACCGTCGAGCGGGCGCGGGCGCCCGAGCGGACGGACCGCGGCGTCGCGTCCGGGCGCGCCGACGGCGCCGGGGCCCCGCAGGGGGAGCACGGCCGTGCGGACCCCGCGGAGCGGGGAGAGCGCGGGAATGTCGAGTACGTCTGCCACGCCTGTTGGACCCGTGTTCCCCCGGAATGGTTGTACGCCTGCGCCACTTTTCTCAGCGGCGACCCGTTCGTCCTCATGCGTAACTGTTCTCCCCCATTGCCCCGTTCCATCGCGCTCTCCGCTCACGTTCGTGGGTGAACGCGGAGACGCGCCCCACCCAACTACTAGTTGCAGGAAGGGGGAAGAGCATCGTCCGACACCGCATCACCGCAGTTCAAGGGGGTTCCGTCGCCGAATTGCTCACAGGATGTTCACAGATCCTCCGAAGCCACCTCAATCGGATACGACGACCGCGCCCGGCCGCTGGGAGCGGCCGGGCGCGGTTGCGGTACGGGTCGGACCGGTCGGGTCAGCGCCCGGTGCCGCCGTAGACGACGGCCTCGTCGGAGTCGCTGTCCAGGCCGAAGGCGCTGTGGACGGCGCGGACGGCCTCGTTGACGTCGTCGGCGCGGGTGACGACCGAGATGCGGATCTCGGAGGTCGAGATCAGCTCGATGTTGACGCCCGCGTCGGACAGGGCGCGGAAGAAGTCCGCGGTCACGCCCGGGTTGGTCTTCATGCCGGCGCCGACGAGCGAGATCTTGCCGATCTGGTCGTCGTAGCGCAGCGAGTCGAAGCCGATCGAGCCCTTCGCCTTCTCCAGGGCGTCGATGGCCTTGCGGCCCTCGGCCTTGGGGAGGGTGAAGGAGATGTCGGTGAGACCGGTGGAGGCCGCCGACACGTTCTGCACGATCATGTCGATGTTGATCTCGGCGTCCGCGACGGCCCGGAAGATGGCCGCGGCCTCGCCCGGCTTGTCCGGAACGCCGACGACGGTGATCTTCGCCTCGGAGGTGTCGTGGGCGACACCGGAGATGATGGCCTGCTCCACCTTGTCCCCTGTCGGTTCGTTGCTGACCCACGTGCCCTGGAGTCCGGAGAAGGACGAGCGGACGTGGATCGGGATGTTGTAGCGGCGCGCGTACTCGACGCAGCGGTGCAGCAGCACCTTGGAGCCGGAGGCGGCGAGCTCCAGCATGTCCTCGAAGGAGATCCAGTCGATCTTCTTCGCCTTCTTCACCACGCGCGGGTCGGCGGTGAAGACGCCGTCGACGTCGGTGTAGATCTCGCACACCTCGGCGTCGAGCGCGGCGGCGAGCGCCACGGCCGTGGTGTCGGAGCCGCCGCGGCCCAGGGTGGTGATGTCCTTCTTGTCCTGGGACACGCCCTGGAAGCCGGCGACGATGGCGATGTTGCCCTCGTCGAGGGCGACGCGGATCCGGCCCGGCGTGACATCGATGATGCGCGCTTTGTTGTGCACCGAGTCGGTGATGACACCCGCCTGGCTGCCGGTGAACGACTGGGCCTCGTGGCCCAGGTTTTTGATCGCCATCGCCAGCAGGGCCATGGAGATCCGCTCTCCGGCGGTCAGCAGCATGTCGAACTCACGCCCGGCAGGCATCGGAGACACCTGTTCCGCGAGATCGATCAGCTCGTCCGTCGTGTCGCCCATCGCGGAGACCACGACGACCACCTGGTGGCCGTTCTTCTTGGCTTCCACGATCCGCTTGGCGACGCGCTTGATGCCTTCGGCATCGGCAACGGAGGAGCCTCCGTACTTCTGCACGACAAGGCCCACGTGCGCTCCTCGCTCGGTCGGTGCCGCAGCCTCTCGCTGCGGTCGGCTCAGTCTAACGAGCGACCGAAAAACACCAGCCCGCTATCACATCCTGAGACGGCGTGCTCAGAAAGTGATCACATCGCGATCCGGGACCGTGACCCGGAGCCGCGACGGAGCCGGGAACTAGAGCCCCTTCATCCCCAGCGGCCCCGCGATCTCCTGGATCATCACGCGGCCCGCCTCCTCCGCCAGGTCGTCCTCGGTGAGGTCCTCGTCGGTGTCGAGGCCGTCGAGGGCCGCCAGGGGCTGGTCGAGGCGGACGTGGGCCACCAGGGACTGGAGGGCGCGGAGGGTGGCGGAGGCGGTGGGGCCCCAGTTGGAGAAGTAGGAGAACTGCCACCACCACAGCGCCTCGGAGGTGCGGCCGGCCCGGTAGTGGGCGAGGCCGTGGCGGAGGTCCGCGACGATGTCCGCGAGGTTGTCCGAGATCCGGGCCGGGACCGGCGCCTTGCGGGGCTCGTACGGGTCGAAGACCTCGGAGAAGACGTCCACCGGGTCCAGCATCGCCGCGAACCGCTCCCGCAGGTCGTCCACGTCCGGCTCCGGGCCCGTGTCCGTCTCGTACCGCTCGTCCGGGACGATGTCCTCGTGCGCGCCCAGCCGGCCGCCGGCGAGCAGCAGCTGGGAGATCTCCAGGAGCAGGAAGGGCACCGCGCTGTCCGGCTCGTCGCCCTTGGCGACCTCGGTCGTGGCGACGATGAAGCTCTCGACGGAGTCCGCGATCTGGACCGCGAAGTCGTCGGGACTCTGCGTGATGGAGTGGAGCGTGGGGTCAGACATCGAGGAGCCTCCCTGAGTGCTCACCGGCACCGGCCCGGTCCTCCCGCGCCCGGTCGTCATACATCTAGCAGCCTCCGCCCCTCGAAGGCACGGCCGAGCGTGACCTCGTCGGCGTACTCCAGGTCGCCGCCGACCGGCAGGCCGCTCGCGAGCCGGGTGACCCTGAGCCCCATGGGCTTGATCATCCGGGCCAGGTACGTGGCGGTGGCCTCGCCCTCCAGGTTGGGGTCGGTCGCCAGGATCAGTTCGGTGACCGCGCCGTCCGCGAGGCGGGCGAGCAGCTCCCGGATCCGCAGGTCGTCGGGGCCGACGCCCTCGATCGGGCTGATCGCGCCGCCGAGGACGTGGTATCGCCCCCGGAACTCGCGGGTCCGCTCGATCGCGACGACGTCCTTCGGCTCCTCGACCACGCAGATGACGGTCAGGTCCCGGCGCGGATCGCGGCAGATGTTGCACTGCTCCTGCTGTGCCACGTTCCCGCAGACCGCGCAGAACCGGACCTTCTCCTTGACCTCCAGGAGCGCGTGCGCGAGCCGGCGCACGTCCGTCGGCTCCGCCTGGAGGATGTGGAAGGCGATCCGCTGCGCGCTCTTGGGACCGACGCCGGGCAGCCTGCCCAGCTCGTCGATCAGGTCCTGGACCACGCCTTCGTACAACGGAACGCCCTTTCCGGGTGTGCTCTTGCCTTCTTACGGTAGTGGCTGGACGTGTCGGCTAGAAGCCCAGGCCCGGCATTCCTCCGAGGCCCTGCGCCAGCGGGCCCAGCTTGGTCTGCTGGAGCTGCTGCGCGTTGTCGTTCGCCGCCTGCACCGCGGCGACCACCAGGTCCGCCAGGGTCTCGGTGTCCTCGGGGTCGACCGCCTTCGGGTCGATGACCAGGCCGCGCAGCTCGCCGGAGCCGGTCACGGTGGCCTTCACCAGACCGCCGCCCGCCTGGCCCTCGACCTCGGTCGCGGCGAGCTCCTGCTGGGCGCGCGCGAGGTCCTGCTGCATCTTCTGCGCCTGCTGGAGGATCTGCTGCATGTTGGGCTGGCCGCCACCGGGGATCACGGTCACTCCTCGTGTTCGAAGCTCGGCCGGTCACGTCTGGTACCGGTGATCCGAGCCTACGCGGTCACGGACCGCCCTGCCGTGACAACTCTTTCGAGTGAGAAACTGCGGGCTCCTCTACCTGATCAAGACCCTCTTGCGGGCGGAAATCCCGGGATTCCGGGCCCGTCGCCCACCATTCGGCGGTAGGAAGGGCAGGCACCACGTGCACCGCACGTCACAGAAGGACACGAGCGACACGAACGCTGGGCTGAACAGAGGAGTCCCCCGGTGAGCCACCAGCCGGAGATGCAGCCGCCGGGGCAGCCCGGGGAAGACGTCCACGGAGATCTGACGGGGAAGCCCTTCCCCCTGGGCGACTGGGGCGAGCCCGCGGAGCGCCTCGACGAGCTCTACCGGTGGGTGGAGACCGGCGCCCTGCGCACCGCCGAGTGGTACCTCTCGGACCGGGTGTGGAAGCGCCGCTGCGCCCGGGGCCTGCGGATCGGCACCGCGCTCGGCGTGATCGCCGGGGCCGCGCTGCCGCTGCTCGACCTGACCGGGGTCGCCGAGGGCACGGCCGGCTGGGGCTACCTCTCGCTGCTGCTCGGCGCGGCCTGCATGGCCTGCGACCGGTACTTCGGGCTGACCTCCGGCTGGATAAGGGACGTGGCGACCGCCCAGGCCGTGCAGCGGCGGCTCCAGGCCCTCCAGTTCGACTGGGCCTCGGAGAGCGTGCGGGAGGTCCTCGGGCCGACGGAGGGGACCGCCAGCGAGGCCGCCGAGCGGTGTCTCGGGGTGCTGCGCCGCTTCTCGGAGGACGTCACGGAGCTGGTCCGGGCGGAGACGGCGGACTGGATGGTCGAGTTCCGCTCGGGCCCGGCGCCGCTGGCGCTCCAGTCGGTCGGGGTCGTACCGGCCCGGCCGGAGGCGGCGCACCCGTCCGGGCGCTTCCCGCTGCCGCCGGGCACCCGGCCGAACATGCCGCGCCAGCGGCCCCCGGAGGCCCGCTGAGGCTCCTCCGGGGCGGCCGTGGGACGCGTGGGGTCAGCTGAGCATGATCATCGAGCCCTGGGCGAGGCTGCGGGTCGCCGCCGCGTGCAGCCCGAGCCAGACGTGCCGCTCCCGGGCGAAGGGCCCGTCGTCGTACGGCACCGGGGCGGCCGGCTCCTCCAGCTCGGTGGGCCGGGCGGGCGGGGCCGGGGCGGCCGGCGGGTTCGCCGGGTCGATGCCGAGGGCCGGGGCGACGAACTCCAGTTCCCGCAGCAGCCCGTAGGAGGAGCCGAGCGGGCCGCCGCCCTCCAGGAGCCGGTCGCTGGAGAGCGGCACCGGGAAGTCGACCGGCACGTAGGCGCCCGCGTGGTCGTAGTGCCAGACCAGGTGGGACTGCTGGGCGGTCGCCTCGAACATCTCCAGGAGCTGCTCGTAGTCCCCGCCGAGCTCGCCGACGGGCTCGACCGGCAGCCCGCAGATCGCCAGCAGGTAGGCCCGGCGCAGGAAGTGCAGGGCCTCGTAGTCGAAGCCGGCGACCGGGGCCACGTCGCCGGAGAGTCCCGGCATGTACGCGTACACGGGCACGGTCGGCAGGCCGGAGGCGCTCAGCACGGCGTCGTAGGCGGCGAGGTCTTCGGCGAAGGGGTTGTCGGGGCTGTGGCACAGCACGTCGACGAGGGGGACCAGCCACAGGTCACAGGCCAAGGGAGGCTCGCTCTCCGTCAGTTCCGGGGAGGGCCAGGGTAGTCGGCGGCGCCGACGACGCCCACCCGTGGGAGGCCTGCCCCGGGAAGCGGGGCCTCAATCCGGCGGCGGGTCACCGGGTGGGCCGGGCCTCCAGGCGGTCGGCCCACTCCAGCGAGTGGGCGTTGTAGGCGCGGACGACGTCGAGGGCGGCCTCGGCGTCGCCGCGGGTGACGGCGTCGATCAGCTCCACGTGTCCGGACCAGAGCCAGCCGTGGAGTTCGCGCTCGGCCCGCAGGTAGGGCACGGAGAAGACCCACGCCTGGACGCGGAGCCGGTGCAGGAAGTCGGCGATGTGGCCGTTGCGGGCGACCAGCCGGCCCAGCTCGTGCCAGTAGCGCAGGTCGTAGCCGATGAGGACGTCGAGGTCGCCGGCGCGGGCGGCGCGGACGGCGGCCTCGCCCCGGCGGCGTATCGACACCAGGACGACCCCGATGCCGGGGTCCGGCTCGGGGAGGGCGGCGCGGGTGCCGGGGGCGTGCAGGCGGAAGATGCCGTCGACGACGAGCATCCGGGCCTCGACCATCTCCCGGTAGTCGGCCACCGAGAAGCGGTGGACGCGGAAGCCGCGGTGCTGGTCGGAGTCGAGCAGGCCCTGGGCGCAGAGCTCGACGAGGGCCTCGCGGACGGGGGTGGCGGAGACGCCGTACTGCTCGGCGATCTGCTTGACGGTGAACTCCCGGCCGGGCTGGAGACGCCCCGCGAGGACCTCGTCACGGAGCGCGTCCGCGATCTGCCGGCTGAGGGTGCTGCGGGTGACGGCGCTGTTCGCGGACGTGCCGGGCATGCGGGCGGGGCCCCCTCCATGAGGTTCCGGAAGACTCTAGTCCAGACCTGGTCCCTCGGGAGGAGGCCCTGGTCACACGGGGTGACGCCGGCCGGTGCCGTCAGCGGGTGACGTCAGACCGTGTGCTCGTCGGCGACGGTGAGCGCCGCGTCCAGGGCCGCCAGGCCCTCCTTGACCTCGTCGGCCGTGACGTTGCAGGCGGGGACGGCGTGGGTGCGGTTCATGTTGACGAAGGGCCACAGGCCGTTCTTCTTCGCCGCGGCGCCGAAGGCGGCCATCGGGGCGTTGGCCTCGCCGGCCGCGTTGTACGGGACGAGCGGCTCGCGCGTCTCCTTGTTCCTGACCAGGTCGAGCGCCCAGAAGACGCCCATGCCGCGGACCTCGCCGACGGACGGGTGGCGCTCGGCGAGCTCGCGCAGGCCGGGGCCGAGGACGGTCTCGCCGATGCGGGCGGCGTTCTCGACGACCTTCTCGTCCTCCATCACCTGGATGGTGGCGACGGCGGCGGCGCAGGCCAGCGGGTGGCCGGAGTAGGTGAGGCCGCCCGGGTAGGGGCGGGTCTCGAAGGTGGCCGCGATCTTCTCGCTGATGGCGACGCCGCCGAGCGGCACGTAGCCGGAGTTGACGCCCTTGGCGAAGGTCAGCAGGTCGGGGACGACGTCGAAGTGCTCGGCGGCGAACCACTTGCCGGTGCGGCCGAAGCCGGCCATGACCTCGTCGAGGACGAAGACGATGCCGTACTTGTCGCAGATCTCGCGGACGCCGGTGAGGTAGCCGGGCGGCGGGGTCATGATGCCGGCGGTGCCGGGGACGGTCTCCAGGATGATCGCGGCGATGGTGCCGGGACCCTCGAAGGCGATGGTGTCCTCCAGGTGCGCGAGGGCGCGCTCGCACTCCTGCTGCTCGGTCTCGGCGTAGAACGGCGAGCGGTAGAGGAAGGGCGCCCAGAAGCGCACGACGCCGGCCGAGCCGGTGTCGGAGGCCCAGCGGCGGGGGTCGCCGGTGAGGTTGATCGCGGTGGAGGTGGCGCCGTGGTACGAGCGGAAGGCGGAGAGCACCTTGTGGCGGCCGGTGTGCAGCCGGGCCATCCGGACGGCGTTCTCGACGGCCTCGGCGCCGCCGTTGGTGAAGAAGATCTTGTCCAGGTCGCCGGGGGTGCGCTCGGCGATGAGGCGTGCGGCCTCGGAGCGGACGTCGACGGCGAAGGCGGGCGCGAAGGTCGCGAGCTTCGCGGCCTGCTCCTGGATGGCGGCGACCACCTTGGGGTGCTGGTAGCCGATGTTGGTGTAGACGAGGCCGCTGGTGAAGTCGAGGTAGCGGTTGCCGTCGTAGTCCCAGAAGTACGACCCCTCCGCGCCGGCCACGGCGAGCGGGTCGATCAGGCCCTGGGCGGACCAGCTGTGGAAGACGTGCGCGCGGTCCGCGGCCTTGACGGCGGCGCCGGCCTGGGGGTCGGGTACGACATGAGGGGTCATGCACCGAAGGGTAAGGAACCCCAGGTGGGACGGCCATCACCATCTTGTCCACCGAGAACGCGCCGGACACGACACTGTGCTCTGCCGGGCGGGCGGCTGCGGATTTCGTCGCGGGGTTCCGGAGGCGCTCCTCTTGACAGCATCCTGTCGTTTTGACAGTCTACTGTCATGACCTCGAAGACCGTTCACCTCGCCGTGTACGACACCCTCGCCGACTGGGAGACGGGGCACGCCACCGCGTGGCTCGCCCGCGCCGGGTTCACCGTGCGGACCGTGGGCGCCGACGCCGGGAAGCCCGTCACCACGATCGCCGGGATCCGGATCGTGCCCGACCTCGCGCTGGACGAGCTGCGCCCCGAGGACAGCGCCCTGCTGATCCTGCCCGGGGCCGAGAAGTACGACGAGGGCGACGAACTCGCCCCGTTCACCGCCGCCGCGCGGGCCTTCCTCGACGCCGGGGTGCCGGTCGCCGCCATCTGCGGGGCCACCGCCGGGCTCGCCCGGGAGGGGCTGCTCGACGACCGGGCGCACACCGGTGCCGTCTCCTTCTACCTCGCCGCGACCGGCTACGCGGGCGCGGAGCGGTACGTGGAGGCCGACGCCGTCACCGACGGGGACCTGATCACGGCGGGCCCGACCGAGCCGGTCGCCTTCGCCCGCGAGATCTTCGCCCGGCTCGGCGCGTACGAGGGGAAGCGGGACGCCTGGTACCGGCTCTTCCACGACTCCGACCCGGCGGCCTTCGCCGAGCTGAACGGATGAGCCGGGTCCAGCAGGAGGCCCTGAGCCGGACCGCCCTCGGCGTCTTCCGGCTCAACGGACAGTTCCTCGCCGTCGCGGAGAAGCTGGCCGAGCCCGCCGGGCTGACCGCCGCCTGGTGGCAGGTGCTCGGGGCGGTGCTGCCCGAGCCGCTGCCGGTGGCGGGCATCGCCCGGGTCATGGGCATCACCCGGCAGAGCGTCCAGCGGATCGCCGACCTGCTGGTCCGTGACGGCCTGGCCGTCTACGCCCCGAATCCGGCGCACCGCCGCGCCAAGCTGCTCGCCCCCACCGAGGCCGGCCGGGCGGCGATCGCCCGGATCGGCCCGGGCCACGCGGAGCTGGCCGCCCGGCTGACGGCCGAACTCGGCGGCCCCGAGGCCTTCGAGGAGACCGTACGGGTGCTGGAGCGGCTGTCGGCCGCGCTGGAGGCGGTCGAGGCGGAGGCCGGGCGGGAGGGGTAGCTTTCCGGCCGTCCGGGCGGCCTGTGCTGCGCGCCATGTACACGTCGGGGGGTAGTGCCGCCACCAGGATCTGCGGGTGGGGGATGGTCGTCAGCGCGGGCGCGGCGGTGGGGTGTTCGCCGGCCGGGGTCTCGCCGTACCCCCCGCTCACGCCGGAGCTGGCGCTCGCGGGGGCCTCGGCGCTCTTCGCCGTCGCCTGGGTGGTGGCCTCGTACCGGAAGCCGAAGGAGCCGGACCACTTCGGCGACCGGCCGTGCAAGCCCCGCGCGCGCCGTGGGTCCGGTGGGTCCGGTGGGTCCGGTGGGCCCAACCCGGCGCTGCCGTACGTCTTCGGCTTCGGGATCGCGCCGGCCACCGTCGCCGCGTTCCTGGTGGTCTTCACGCCGAGCACCGCCCGGGGGCAGTGGGAGGAGCGGATGCCGGCCGCCGGGTACGGGGAGTTCGAGGTGCCGGCCGTACGGCTGTCCGGGGAGCCGGAGTTCGTGCCCGCGGGCCAGGACAACGACGCGTACTACCTCACCGACGTCGTGGTGCGGGTGCCCTTCACCGCCGGGCCCCGCGAGGTCGTCGTGGAGGGGATGTACTCCGCGGCCGAGCCGCTCGCGCCGGGCGCGGAGGTGGCGGTGTACTACGCGCCGGGGGCCCCGGACGCGCCGGTGACCGAGCACGACCAGGTGGAGGAGGGCGCGCTGTTCCTCAGCTTCGCCCTCGCCGTCTGGGTGTGGCCGTGGGTGATCATCGCCGGGGTGATCCTGAAGTCGCAGATGGAGGCGTCCGACCTGCACCGGCTGCGCCGCTTCCGGCCGGCGGTCCATCTGCCCGCGCTCGGGATCCTGTTCGCCGGGCTCGTGCTGCTGCTGCCGACGGCGCTGGAGTTCCAGGTGGCGGGCTACGACCGGTTGCCCGCCTTCCTCGCCTCGTTCACACCGGCGCTCGCCCTGACCTGGGTGGTCAGGGCGAGCTGAGGATCCCCGTGGGGGGGGCGGCGGGTGAGGGTCAGCAGGAGAGGTTGGATCCGGCGGGGACGCCGAGGATCTGGGTGAACTGCTGGTACTTGGTGACGCGGCTCTGGACCTGGGCCGGGTTGCGGCCGTTGCACTCCAGGCTGCCGTTGATCGCCCAGATCGTCTGGCCGAAGCCGGCGCCGTTGACCATGGCGTTGTGGGCGGTCATGGTGCCGGGGCCGTTCTGGGTGTTCCAGTACCAGAGGCCGGTCATCATGGCGACGTCCGGCTCGCGCTCCACGCGCCAGGGGTTGTTCAGGAGGTCGATGCCGAGGGCGTCGCCGGCGGCCTTGTAGTTGAAGTTCCAGGAGAGCTGGATCGGGCCGCGGCCGTAGTAGGCGGCCTGGCCGGCGGGGCAGCCGTAGGGCTGGTTCGCGTCGCAGTAGTGCGGGTAGTTGGCGGTGTTCTGCTCGACGATGTAGTACAGCCCGCCGGTCTCGTGGGAGACGTTGGCGAGGAAGGCCGCGGCCTCCTGCTTCTTCACGGTGTCGCTGCCGGTGCCGGCGAAGGCCGGGTACTTCTTGGTGGCGGCGACCAGCCCGGCGTACGTGTAGAAGGGGTTCCGGTTCGGGAACATCTGGTTGAACTGGGCCTCGGTGACGACGAATCCGGAGGGGTCCGGGGTGCCGCCGCCGCCCGTGCCGCAGGCGCCCTCGTCGCGCCAGACGTCGCTGGAGCCGGGACGCTCGTTCTGCGTCCACCACTTCGCGTACCAGTTGTGGCCGTTGTACGAGGCGGTCATGCCGCCGGTGTAGACCTGGCCCGAGTTCCAGGCGCCGACGCAGGCGGGGGCCGCGCCGGCGGTGGCGGGGAGCAGGATCGCGAGCCCGACTGCCGTACAGAGGGCGGCGATCAGGGCGAGAAGACGTCGCATGCGCTGTCGTCCTTCCGGTGGGGGGAAGGACAGCGAAGCGACACTGGTCTGTACCTGTCAAGGTCTAGACCAGAACTGGCGGATTCGAGCCGACGGCACGACTCCGCCCCTCAACACACCAGGGCGACGCACCCGCACGACTCCGCCCCTCCGTGCCGGGGGCACGGAGGGGCGGACGTCGCGGGCGTTCGGGGAGGGGCGGGAGCGGGCGCCGGGCGCCCGTCAGATCATCAGCACGATCCGGCCCGGCCGGCGGCCCGCCTCCGCGCGCCGGTGCGCCTCCCCCGCCTCCTCCAGCGGCAGCACGTCGGCCACCCGGGTCGCGAGCCCGCCCGAGCCGACCAGTTCCAGGAGCTCCTTCAGCCGGGCGGCGTCCGGACGGCCCTCCACCACGTCCACCCGGACGCCCCGCTCGGCCACCGGCACCCGCTCCCCGGAGGCGGAGACGAAGACCCCGTCGTCCTTGACCGCGGGCAGCAGCGGGTCGGCGATCAGGGCCGCGTCGAAGACGCCGTCCACCCGGTCCGGCGCGTGGCCCAGCACCCCGGTGATCACCTCCTCCGGCGCCCCGCGCGGCACCACCCCGTCGGCCCCGAGGAGCCGCAGCTCGTGCGCGTCGTCGGCGTCGCCGAGGGCGATCACCCGGTGGCCCGCCCGCGCCGCCAGCTGCACCGCGAACCGGCCCACCACCCCGCTCGCGCCGGTGATCAGCAGCGTCGCACCGTCCGGCAGCGCCATCAGGTCCAGCGCCTGGGCGGCGGTCAGCGCGGAGAGCGGCAGCGAGGCCGCCGCCGTGAAGTCCACCTCGTCCGGGACCGGGGCCAGCCAGCCCGGCTCCACCAGGATCGTCTCCGCGTACGTCCCCGCCCCGGCCCCCTCCGCCACCCAGGGCACGAAACCGGCCACCCGGGTGCCCGCGGGGAGGCCCGGCGCCGGGTCCACCAGGGTCCCGGCGAAGTCGTAGCCGAGCACGAAGGGCGGGGCCAGCGCGCCGAGCGCGGCCGCGAACCGGCCGGACCGGATCTTGAGGTCCGCCTGGTTGACCGCCGCGGCCCTCAGCCGCACCCGGACCCGCCCCGGGGCGTCCGCGGGGTCCGGCTCGGGACGGCGCACGGACCTGAGGACCTCGGGTCCGCCGTAGGCGGTCACTTCGACGACACGCATGGGGTTCCTCCTCCGGAAGGGCCCCCTCACGGCCATTACATCCACGCTCCTCCGGCCCGGGCAACCCCGGCCGGGCCACCCGGACGACCCCCGCCGCGGCGACCCCCGAACCGTCCTCCCGGCCGGCTGAACGAGCGGCGAAATCCAGGTGTCGGGCCGCTACGCCACCCCCGGGCTCGCACACCCGTCCGTACCGTCCCGGCCATGGAGTCCCCATGGAGTGGATAACCGCCGAGAACGTGGTCGCCGTCGCCACCGCCCTGCTCGGCGTCCTCGTCTCGGTCGGCGCCGTCTGGATCGACCGCTTCAAGCCACAGCGCAAGCGCCTCGGCTACCGCGTGCAGCTGAACACGCCCCTGCACAAGGAGGGCGACGACCAGGACGGCGGCGTGATGACCGTCCGCGCCGGCGAGGTACTGGGCAGCGCCGCCGCCGGCGCCACCCTCGTCCTGCTCCGCATCGAGAACGACCGCGACCTCGACATCGGCATCGACGACTACGGCGTCGCCCCCGCCGAGCACGCCCTCCGCATCACCTTCGGCACCCCCTCGGTGACCGTCCGGGGCGTCGTCGCCACCGTCCCGGCAGGCTGGAACCCCGTCCGCGACGACCTCGACAGCGCCCCCAAGCTCGGCCGCGACGGCAACGCCGTCCTCGTCCCCCGGGTCGCCCTCGACCCCGGCCAGTACTTCAAGCTGCTCGTCCAGCTCTCCGGCCCCGTCGCCGACCGCGACATCAAGGTGCACGGCACCGTCGCCGGCGGCTCCATCCGCCGCAACCGCTCCACCACCCCCGACGACCAGACGGGCCGGTTCAGCCCCACCGCCCGCTCCGTCACCGTCGTCCTCACCGCCTGCGTGGTCGCGCTCGCCGCGATCATCGTCCGCGAACAGACCCCGCCCCCGATCGGCTGCGCCCGCGGCAGACTCACCGTCACCGGCTCCACCGCCTTCGCGCCGGTCGTCCGGGAGGTGGCGAAGGCATACGAGAAGGACTGCGCGGGAGCCACCGTCACCGTCGACGCCGACGGCTCCACCTCCGGCGTCCGGGACCTCGCCGAGGCGGGCGCGCGCACCGAGGGCTCCCCCGCCGTCATCGCCCTCTCCGACGGGCACGGCCCGGCCGGCCACCCCCGGCTGCGCGAGCACATGGTGGCCGTCTCCCTCTTCACCGTCGTCGCCCACGACGCCGTCCCGGTCCGGAACCTCACCCTGGACCAGATCCGCTCCCTCTACCGCGGCGACGTCGCCCGCTGGGACCTGCTGACGGGCCCGGGCCTGCCGGCGGACCTCCCCGGCCTGCCGGTCCTCCTGGTCAGCCGGGACGCCAACTCCGGTACCAGGGAGGTCTTCCAGCGCCGGGTCCTCGGCCGCAACGAGCCCGCCAACTCCTCCCGCGACTGCTCCACCGTCGACGACCGGGAGGCGAAGGTCGTCCGCTGCGAACTCGACTCCACCGACCAGGTGCTGGCCACCGTCGCCCGCCTCCCCGGCGCGATCGGCTACGCCGAACTCGGCTCCGTCGCGGCGGCGAAGGGCCTGCACCGCGTCGACCTCGACGGTCGCGGCCCGGTCCTGGACGAGCTGGGCGCGTCCCCGTACCCCTACCGGGAGATCGAGTACGCCTACACCTGGGGCGACCCGGCGAGCGACTCCCTCACCGCGAGCTTCCTCGCCTACCTCGCGCGGGGCCGGGGCCAGGACATCGTGCGCGCCCGCGGGCACCTGCCGTGCGCGACCCCGAAGGGGCTGCGGATCTGCGGGGACGGCTGAGAAGGCGGCGGGCACGGGCTGACACCGGACCGTGACCCGGAGCGTGCCCCGGCTCCTCCGCCCGGTCTGGCATCCTCTTGCCACGTGGAGCCATTGAACGCGGAAGACCCGGTCGGCATCGGCCCGTTCCGACTCATCGGCCGGCTCGGGGTCGGCGGCATGGGCCGGGTGTTCCTCGCGCGTTCGGCCGGCGGGCGGACCGTCGCCGTCAAGGTGGTGCACGCCGAGCTGGCCGCCCAGGACGAGTTCCGGCGGCGCTTCGCCCGGGAGGTCGAGGCGCTGGAGCGGGTCGGCGGCACCGGCACCGCGCCCGTCCTCGGCTCCGACACCACCGCCGCCTCCCCGTGGGTGGCCATCGGCTACGTGCCCGGCCCGTCGCTGCGGACCGTCGTCGGCGACGAGTACGGACCGCTGCCGCCCGCGACCGTCCGGGCGCTGGGCGCCGGCCTCGGGAAGGCGCTCGACCACATCCACCGGGCCGGGCTCGTCCACCGCGACCTCAAGCCCTCCAACGTGCTGCTGACCGTCGACGGCCCCCGGATCATCGACTTCGGCATCGCCCGGGCCGTGGACACCGTCACCGACGGCGGGCTCACCAGCACCGGCGCGGTCGTCGGCTCGCCCGGCTTCATGTCGCCCGAGCAGGTGCGCGGCGAGAAGGTGGGACCGGCGTCCGACGTCTTCTGCCTGGGCTCGGTCCTCGCCTACGCGGCGACCGGCCGTTCCCCCTTCGGCACCTCCGACAGCGGCGTCCACGCGCTGATGTTCCGGATCGCGAACGACGACCCCGACCTGACGGACGTGGCTCCCGCGCTGACCGGCCTGATCCGGGCCTGCCTCGCCAAGGACCCGGCGGCCCGGCCGACGGCGGCCGAGATCGCCGAGACGCTGCCGGTCGCCGACCCCTGGCTGCCCGCCGACGTCCTGGCCCGCCTCGGCCGGCACGCGGCCCGGATCCTGGAGGCGGAGGGCACGGACGACACCGGCGGACCGGCGTACGAGCCGGCCGGTCCGGGCGGGACGGCGTACGCCCCTCCCGGCGCCGACCGCGCGGCGGGCGACCCGACGCCCGGCCCGTCCGCCACCGGGGGCACC
>NZ_BNBS01000132.1 GCF_014656075.1 Streptomyces hydrogenans | reverse complement strand
GTGTGAGGGCCCGGCGACAGAAGGTCGCCGGGCCCTGTCGATCGGCGACGGTCGGGCGAAGCCGTTGCCCGCGGTGCTCACGGAGTCCGCCGCGGGAGGCGACCCCGGAAACCCTGCCGGCGATGGTGGGACGGGCCGCTGCCGGGGTGGCCAGCAGGGCGACGATGACGACGGGCTGATCGGAGTACGGGCAGTTCCGGACGGCGGTGGGGCTCAGGGCCTGCTCCTGCCGAGCGGAGAACGCCATCGGCGGGACCCTGCACGCCCTCCGCCCCGCCCACACCAGGACACCGTGCTGCCGCGCCTTCGTCCCTTCCCTCTGACGGCTCCTCGCGCCGCTGCGGCCGGGCCCTTCCGAGGTCCGGTCACAGCCGCGCCCTCACACACGCCGACTGCTTCTCGTCCTGACCGCCCGCTGCCGCCACAGTTCGGCCCTCGTACAGGGCTTTGACCTGCAGGGGGTGCATTCGGGCCGGATAAGGAGGATGGTGAGGAGTACTGGACCGATCTGGGTTACCGCCGGCGTCACACCTTCCCGCCGGCGGCGATGTCGCCTCGAAACCGGGCTTCGACGCCTGGGATCCCGCGGAGGTCAGCGGGAGCACACTGCCGGAGGGCTCTGCTCACGGACCGAGGCGCATTCACGTGATACCCGAGCGACCCCAGAACGACGCGACCCGTACCCGTCTGCACCTCGTCGACGGTGCGCCCGCCTGGCGCCCGTCGTGCGGCGGAGCCCTCGTCCGCTTCGCCCCGTGCGGCCGCTCCGCCACGGTTGTGCTGCTGCTGAGCGGCGACTTCGACGCCGACACCGTCCCGTGCCTGCGCGAAGCCCTCGACGCCGTACGCACTCCGCAGGTCGAGCTGGTTCTGGTGGACCTGGCGGGTGTCAGGTTCGGCGACTCCGCATTCGTCCACGAGCTGGCCGACACCCGGTGCCGTCCGCAGCGGCACATCCTCATGGGCCCCCTCACCCGGCAGGTCGCCTCCCTGCTCGACGTCACCCAAACCCGGCAGACGCTCGGCATCGCCCTCGACGTCGCCTGAACGACGAAGAGAGCCGAAGGCGACGTCCCGATCCCGGTTCGGCTTGAACCAGGCCGCGGACCCGCGGGTGACTCGCGCGGGTGTCAGTCACCTCGCCCTTGCCTTCCCTCCTCACCCGACCGTGTGTGTGACATTCTGCGGTCGTGCTTTTGAGTGATCATGCGAGCAGCGTCGAGCTCCGGCCCCTGCGCTATCAGTTCCCCGCAGCCCCGGGAGACCCGTACGACGACAACTGGCTGGTCATCGGTGGAAAGGTGAGGACTCCCGAGGGCAGTTGGTCGTTCGCTGATCCATGTCTGCTGACCGACGAGGCCCGTGAGGTGGCTGGCTGGCTGCGCGCGGTGGCCGCTGAGACAGTGGCCACGACCGGTCGGGATGCCGAAGGCGAGTTGTCTCCGGACACCTGGTTCGTCGAGCCGGTCCTGGGCTTCAGTCTCGCCGATCGAAGTGAGGGCGTGGCGGTGATTCGCGTTCACCTGTCCTTGGAGGCTGCACCCCCATGGCAGCAGGGTGCTGAGAGCACGGGCATTTACCAGTACGCCGTGGAAGTACGGGCGGATACGGATGCGCTGCTTCACGCCGCTGAACAGTGGGATCTTGCTCTGGCATCCTTCCCGTCCCGCTGATCAGCGTCACGTGACAGCAGGCATGACGAAAGATCCGCCACAGCCGATTTCGAAGAGCGTCATCACTTGCTCCCCGCGCACGTGAGGATGGCCTCCGTGATCTTCCACCTCTCCGAGCAGGCGCACCTATGCTTCCTGCACCTGCCGGTGGAACGGACAGCAGATGTCCAGGGCAGTGCTCTTCTGGGGGTGCTCTGGTGCCTCCCGATCCAGGCCGTCCGTCGGATCGAAGCTCAAACGCTCAGTGGTTGTCTTCTGGTGGGTGGACGGGGCGGGGCAGTGGCTGACGCCAGTCGCCCAGCATCGTGTGGAGGAACCGGCGGGTGAGGGAACGTATGTCGTCCCAGGCCGGGTCTGCGGTCAGAGCGTTTCCCCAGAGGCCGGCGCGGCAGGTCGCGTCGACCTTGCCGAGGCGCCGGTCGATGGCCCGAAGGTTGCGCAGATCCTCGGGCTCGATGGCTTCGTGCTCGGCATGGGCTTCAAAGACGCGGCAGAGCAACTCCGCTTCCTCGACCAGGTCCTTCGTCTCCAGCTCACGCTCGCCCAGCCAGGCGAGTTGGTCCGGGGGGTCGGCGGCCAGGAGAGCCATCATGCGCAGCGTCCAGGTGCGCAGGTGTGTCTCGCCGAGATCGTTCACGCATGCAGGATTGCATCTGGTTCCGAGTGCGGGGCGTCTGGAACCAGCTGGTCTGTGACTACTTCAGGAGCCGGAAGCCGGGCTGCCGAGCCCACGCTCTGAGGAACTCCGCTGAACCGTAGGCGGCAGGCCACGGTTCCGTCATCGTCGCGATGACGCCTGGAAGGGCGGTCACGATCGGGACTTGCTCCTCAAGGAGTTCGGCATGGGCGACGCCGCCGATCACGTCCATGACCGCAGCGGTCAGCAGGGCCGTGACGACGTGGTCGATCGGCTCACAGCGATCAAGAACAAACCGCGCGGTTGCCGGTCCCCTTACAGGCAGGGAGGGCCCCGGCCCCGGTCACCACCCGATCATGCTGGACGATCCGGGGCTCGCCGTTTCTCGGCCTACTGTGCACGAGTTTGTCAGGTGACCTCGTAGCAGGTGGTCCGTACATCGGAGCCTGTGCCGTCCTTCGGCGGCGCCCACCACGCCCAGACGCCGGGACCGCAGACCGCCCAGCTGCGGGCCTGCGTGGCGGCATCGTCCTTGCCGGGGGCGACCTGATGCTGGCCGAGGACGCGGGCGTCGTGGGGGCCGGAGCAGGGGACCTTCACCACCTGGCGGCTGCTGCGTTGTCCGGTGGCGAAGTCGATGCAGCCGCCCTTGCGGACCTCGCCGATGTCCCGCACGGCGTCCGTCGCCTTCAGTACCCGGCCGCTGGTGGCCGGGGAGGGCATGTCGGACCCGTGCCCGCCGAGGGAGAGGTCCATGGTGAGCGTGGTGAAGCCCGCCAGGTCGCCATCCTCGCGGAACGCGTCCTTCACGGTGATCGCGGCGCGCGTGATTCGCCCCTGGGCGTCCACCTCGACGGTGAGTGGGACGGGCGGGCGCAGGCTCGCGCTCGGACCGGGCAGGACGATGTGGGAGTGCAGGTCGGGAGGGAAGAGCAGCGGCAGCGCGCTGTCGGACAGCTCCGCCCGGTAGGCACGGCCGCCCGCCGGCGCCTCGCGGTGCGAGGTCGCTTTCCCGGCGGTCAGCGCTTCCAGGAGGGTGCCTCCGACCGGGGACTCGCTGCCGCGCAGGAACTCCAGGGGATCGTTGTTCGTGAACCTGGCGGAGCCTTTCGAGGTGTCCTCGGGGGCGTAATCGATCCAGTACGGGGAGGAGGCCGCCCGGTAGCGAATCCGCTGACGGTCGACCAGGTAGGTGCCGGAGGTCTCGCCGTCCTCGAGTGCGGGGGTGGAGCCGAGGACGGCGGTGCGCACCTTTCCCGGGGTCTTCGCGGGGAGGACCCAGGCGGCCTCGGTGCGCCCGCGGTCACCGGCGAAGTCCAGACTGCCAGTCATGGTCCGGACGATGCTGCCCCCTGTTCCGGTGAAGGTCAGCTTCTGGGTGAAGCGCGCGGTCCCTGCCTTCTGCGTTTCGCGCACGGCGAGGAAGACCTGCCGGTCTGTCTTCTGCCCGAAGACCGGGTGGGTGGCGGTTGCTGACGGGGGTGGCGGGGCCGCGTCCTGCCCGCCGGCCGAACAGGCGGTCAGCGGCAAGGAGATGGCGGCAAGGGCGGCGGCGGAGCGGACACTTCTCGAGGGCATGTTCCGATGACCGGCGCGCGGGGCGGATGGTTGCCCACCGTGCGGTAACGAAACGATCAACATCGGCTCAGCCTCAAGCTTGTCTCCCCTCTCGCCGTTCATAGCTCCGGGAACGGCGAGATGTGGTCCATCTCTTGCAACAGCTTCCGAGCGGGCGTGGCTTCCTCTGGCCGTACGGAGGAGGCAACGCCCTCGATGACTGACCGGCCTGCGTACACAGCTGACCTTGCTGCCGCCTCCCAGCCGGGTTGCCGCCGGTAGCTCGCGTCGTGCTTGCGGTCCTGCGATGCCGCAGCGGCGGAGTGCCACTGGGCGGCCCGGTAGATGCTTCCCAGCAGGTCCAGCAGCTCGGCCTTGCAGGCCACGTGGGGGGATCCGACCAGTTCAAGCAGGAACGGCACCGTGGGAGCTGTCGCCTCGCCGACGACGAACCCCAGCGCACAGATGGCATCGCCCAGGTCATCGATGGCGATGCGGGCCGTTTCCTCATCCCCGTATGCGATCCGGGACAGCAAAGGGGGGACATTGCTGGCTGCGGCGCCGGTCGCGTCGCGTAGTTCTCTCCAGCGGACCCCGGAAAGGCCCCTCAACAGGCTTCCCACGTTCTGCTCCTCATCAGATCGTCGTGCCGGCCCCGGCGGCGCCTTGAATATGGTGTGGCTATGGATCAGAAACTCATGGGGTTCTCGTCGAGGGCATAGCGGTCGTGTACCGCTCCTCGGCTGCATCCAAGACGGACAGCAGCGCGTCGGTCTGAGCAGGGCCCCCGAAGCCATCGTCCGGTGCCTTCGGTCCATTCCGCTCAGAGCCCGTAGCCGGGCCCCCTGCATCGGTCGCGCAGCAAGCCGCCGTGCCAACGCCTACCGAGCAGGAGCTGGTCGACGGCAAGCAACCCCCGGCGTGGCGCCCAGACGGGACCAGTCATCGCTGTCAGTCACCGCCACCACCGCCTCAGCAGAATCCACCTCCATCCGCACCGCTGACCGTGCCGTGACCGCGGCCGTCCTCGAGGGCTTTACTCATGCGGATCAGGGCGCGCCCGAGGTCGCCAGGTACAGGGCGGGCGTCGGGCGGCCCGCGGCGGGCGGTGCCAGGAACCAGTGCGGGGGCCAGTGAAGCGCGTACGTGGGCACCCGTCCCGCCGAGGCCGCGTCCGCGGCACAGCGTCGTCCGGCTCGGGTGGGCTTTTGCCGCCGGCGGTGCACCAGGCCCAGGGAGACGAGACGGCGAGCGACTACGTCGACCTCGGAGGTCTTGGCGGAGGAACGAGGCGCACTTCGCGACGGGAATGGGGCCGGACCGTTCAGCCTGGCGGACCCGGTCGAGTAGCCGCCGCGGAATCCGCGCTCGTGGATCGCCCGGAACAGAGTCCGGCCGCTCGTGACACCTGCGGCGCACTGCTGCTGTACGTACGGCTTGAAGGCGTCCACCTGCTCGGGGCGCCGGTCGAGGGAGCTGCTGAGGAGGTCGTCGAGGCTGATGTCGCGGTAGCGGTGAATCGTCTTGCGGTCGAGCTGAAGGCGCCGTGCGATGTCGCTGAGCGGGTAGCCCGTGGCGACCATGCGGGTGACTTCGGCATGGTGCTGCAGGACGCGCTGCACGATACGCGTGGGTAATGGTGCGTGCGACCACGACGCACGACGCGAAACCACGGCAGGCGCCCCGACGGCGAAGGAGTGCGGGCCGTCCAGTAGGGCAGCCGAAGGGGGAACCCATGGGAAACCGAGCGAGGAGAACCCGATGGACAGCGCTACCGAGCCAGAGCTTCCCGATCCCGTCCCGGAAGCAACCCACCCCGTCACACCCGACCTGCCCCCGCCGGGCCCCGAAGCACCCGACATCCACAGCACCGAACGCAGACGCCCCCGACCCGAAGGATCCGACGGGAACGGCACCGCCGACGAGCCGCACAAGAACGCCCACGCACCGGACGAGGACCGTCCACCCGCCGGTCCAGGGACGCCGGCACCCCAGGAACAGACCGACTGACTGATCGTTTCAGAGTGTGTGCGGTCGCCGGGTGCATATCGGCTCAAGGCTCCGCAAGCACGGGCCGGACATACCCCACAGCTGACGCCCGGTCCGTGGTCGGCTTCCGCTGCGCCCACTGCTTCCGCGAGCTCGGGGTACGCGAAGGCGTGCCGTCGACCGGCCCTGCACCCACGTACACGCAGGTGCAGGCATCTTCGACAGGCCTGGCGTTACGTGCTGGCGAGCTTGTCGAGGTCGGGGGCGTAGACGGTCATCCAGTGCGGGTTCAGCCGGTAGTAGACGACCTCGCGGTTCCAGTCGAAGGCATCGTCGCCGTAGAAGTCCTTCAAATAGGCAAGGAGTTCCTGCCAACCGGCCGTGGCCTCGGCATCCTCGGGGTTCATCTCCTCCACCGTGCCGTGGGTGAACACTCCGAGGTCCTCGCCGCGCATGTGCGCGACGCTGGCGGCTGGACGGGCGGCGAGATGACGGGCCTTGGCAGCGTTGCGCGCCGTGCCGAAGTGCCACTGGCCATGCAGGAAGTGCCCGTCGACTCCGCTGATCCGCGGTTCGCCCTTCGCGGTCACCGTGGAGAGGGTGAGCGTGCACATGCCGGTGAGGACCCCGGTGAGCTGCGCCGCCGTGATGGTGCGGCCCTCGACGATCGAGCGAAGGTGGGCGGTCGAGCCGGAGAGGGAGGAGCCAAGGAGGGACTGAAGCTTGTCGAGTTCTTCTGGGGTTTCACGCATACGTCCATCCTCGGCCGTAAACCCGACACCTTCTGTCGCCATTGCTGAAGCAGCGGTGAGGTTGCCCCGCGAGGGTTGCGCTCGGTGTGAAACCCGGCGGCAGTGATCCTCACCCGAGCGTGCGGTCCGCGGGCGTCGGGTGGGTACATGCCTCCACGAACCCGACCGCCGGCGACCGGCTGTATCACGCCCGGTGGCTGTACCAGCGGCCCGGAGTCAAGCTCACGGCCACCCCGACGGAAACGAGCCCCGCGCGTTGCGAACGCGGGCTTCATGGAAACGCACGGGAGGTGGGACGGACGGACCGGTCCTCAGCACCGCGCCGACGGTGGTCGAAGACGGTGCGGCGCAGGACATACCGGCCCTGAGGGGGGAGTTCGACGTCGCGGACTACGACGTCCGGGTTGTAGTCGAGCTCCTGTTCCGTCTGATCGAGGCCGGTCGGGCCGCGATGGTCCGGGACGTCCGCACGGGGGCGCGGCGTCACGCCGCACCTCGCGGGGCGAGGACCGGGATCTCCGTGACGTCGTGATAGACGGGCAGGCCCCGGCGGCGTGCGGTGGCGACGTCCTGGTCGGCGCCCGCCGAGTCGCCTGGCAGACGCAGAACGGCGTCGCAGTGGGCCAGCAGGCGTTCGGCGGTCGGGTACAGCACCTCGTCGGCGAGCGGATCGGTGGGGCCGGCGCCGGCCGAGCGCAGTACGGGTAGGGCGATCCACTCCCCGATGACGGGGACGTGTCCGGCGGCGAAGACGGGCCATGCCGCAGCTTCGAGGCGCGCGAGGTTGGCGGCCATCGCCCGCGGGTCGCCGTCGGTGCCGGAGCGGTAAGGGCCGGCGATGAGGATGAGCAAAGGCTTGTCGGTCATGGGCGCCACACTACATGCAGAAACGTGCAAGAACGGAAGAGAACGTGAATGTTGGCTGCTGAACGGCATGACTACCTGCTGGAACTCCTCGGCCGCGAGGGCGAGTTCGTTGCCAAGGACGTCGCCGTGCGTCTGAAGATTTCCGAGGACACCGTGCGGCGGGGCCTGCGCGACCTGGCGGGTGAGGGGCTCTGCCAGCGCGTCTACGGCGGGGCGCTGCCGGTGTCGTCGGCGGTGGCGGACTACCGCACCCGGCAGGCGGTGGCCCCGACGGCAAACGCGGGGTCGCCTCCGGTGGCCGCCCGACTCGTACGGCCCGGCGGCGTCGTGGTCCTCGGCGGAGGCGCCACGGCGCTGGCCGTTGCCCACGCGCTCCCGACGGACCTGGCGTGCACCGTGATCACCCACAGTCCGACGATCGCCGCTGCGCTGCTCGACCACCCCAAGGTCAAGGTCTTCGCGATAGGGGGCCGGCTGTTCAAGCGTTCGCCCTCGCCTTCTCCGAGAAGGTCGGTACGGCCTCCCGATGCCGCGTCCTGTCCTGGGGGAGATCAGCGGCCTGATCACGGACGCCCGCCCCAGGATCCGGCGATCGAGCGCCTCGTGGCGGCGTGGTCGAAGCCCTGCCAGCGGGCTGACCGCCCGCCGCGGCGACGGGGCCGGCCCCACCGTGACGCGCCTGTCCCACGTCTGGGCGCCCCCGCCGTGCCCGCGCGGGCGCCCCGTCGAGCGGTAGCGGCGCGCCCTGCACCGCCGCTACGGTTCGTGGCTTCGTGGCACAGTCCGGGCGCGGCCTCACACTGAGCCGCCCGGAACGACACCTTCAGGGGTCCGGGCCGCGCCGCGTCAGGGAGCGGTTTGCGAAGGCGCCTCCCGCCCGGCCCGGTCGTCGGCGGCAGGGCCGGGCGGAGTCCGTCGGCGGCCACGCCGTCTCGCGCGGGCGGGTCGGCCGAGGACGACCCCGGCCAGGACCAGGGCCAGCCCGCCCCACTGCTGCGGGGTCAGCGACTCCGATGCGATCGCCACGCCCAGCAGTACCCCGGTGACGGGGTTGAGCAGCCCGAGCAGACCCACGGTTCCCGCCGGCAGGTGCCGGAGCCCGGCGAACCAGGCGGTGAAAGCCAGCGCGGTGGCGACCAGCGCGACGTAGGCGAACCCGAGGAGGGCCGACGCGGAGAGCGGAGGGGGCGCCCCCTCCGCGATCGCCGCCGCCGGGAGCAGCAGCAGGCCGCCCGTGGTGAGCTGCCAGGCGGTCGAGGCGAGCACGTCCGCGCCGTCGTTCCACCGCCTGGCCAGGATGTAGCCGAACGACGACACGAGCATGGCGGCGGCCGACACGGCCACACCTCCGGCGTTCACCTCCCGCGCACCGGTGAGCAGCATGAGGCACACCCCGGCGAGACCGACTCCGGCACCGGCCAGGTGGGTGGCGCGGGGCCGTTCGGCGATCAGGAGCCAGGCGACCAGCATCATCGTCAGCGGGGACACCGCCATGACGGTCGAGGCGAGGCTCGTGGGCAGTGTCTGGGAAGCGACGTAGACGAGCACGAAGAACACGCTCACGTTGAGCAGGCCCAGCACGGCGGACCTCCACCACCACGCGCCGCGCGGCCGCTGCCGGCACAGGGCCAGCAGGACCAGGCCGGCGGGCAGTGCCCGATAGGCGGCTCCGTAGAGGGGGTGGCCCGCGGGCAGGAACGCGTGGGTGACGAAGTAGTTGGTTCCCCAGGCGACCGGCGCGATCGCGGTCACCGCAAGCCATCGCATATTACCTTCCATGGAAGCTAATATAGCTTCCATGGAAGGTAATATGGGGGTATGGACGACCGGCACCCTCTGGACCACGTGGCTCGCATCCAGGCCGACTGGCGCCGGGAGCGGCCTGACGTGGACGTCTCCCCGCAGGGGGTGATCGGCCGCCTGCACCGCCTGGCCGGCAGGCTGACCGGGGAGCTCTGTCGCGTCTACGACCGCTACGGCCTGACCGAGGGGGAGTTCGACGTCCTGTGCGCGCTGCGGCGCGCCGGCGAGCCCTACGAACGGGCGCCGAGCGAACTCGCCGCGCACACCATGGTCACCACCGGCGCGATGACGAAACGGATCGACCGCCTGGAGCAGGCCGGGCTCGTCACCCGCCGTCGGTCGGACGGCGACCAGCGGGGCCGGATCGTCGCCCTCACCGAGGCCGTCCGCGACCTGATCGACCAGGCGTTCGGCGATCACATGCGCAACGAGCGCCGACTGCTGGACCTGCTGACGGAGGAGGAGGCCAGGACGCTGGAATCACTGCTCACGACCTGGCTCGCCCGCGTCGACACGCGAGAGTGAGCGCGCCGGCCGCGGAACGCACCGCCGAGACGTCCGCCGTCTCCGTACGGCCTCCCCGCACGCGGGACCGGTGACGCCAACGCCTGAACACCCCGGCGGCGTGAGCCGCTGCTCATCGAGCCCGCGGCCGGCCGACAGGGAACGCTCGCCGGACGCGTACTTTGCGGTCATTTCTGTGATCCCGTATCCGTGTGCCCGGCTCGTTCGGGGGCGTGACGAGGGCCGCCCGGCGGGTCGGGTGGTGGCCGACGGGCGTAAGTCCCCGATCGTGCCGATCGGGGACTTACGCCAAGCGCGCCGGCCGGAGACCGGGGCGGGCCCTTGCGGCGGCCCCGGGGGCGGGTGCTCGTCTACACGGCCGGGTTGAGTTCAGCCTGGCCGAACAGAAGGGCCCAGCCGGCGGGGAGCTGGTGGAGGATGCGGGTGATGAGATCGGTGCCGCCGTGGGCGGTGAGGGCGGCGAAGACGGATCCGGTGTCCCACCGGGCGGTGGCCAGGGAGGCACCGGAGCGGGCGGCGAGGTCCTTGACGAAGGCCCAGCCTCCCACCGGCTGGGGGTCGGGGATCTGCGCGGTCAGGACGCGTGCGGCCTCCAGGGGCAGGCAGGCGGCCAGGTCGACGCGTTCATCGCCGGTCAGCTGCCGTCCCAGCCCCGAGAGGACCAGACGGACGGCTTCGTCCGCTCGTTCGCGGGTGGGATAGGCGCCTTCGTAGCGGACCTTCTCCAGCATCTGCTCGTATGCCGTCGAGTACGACTGCTGGTGCTCAAGCGGTACACGCACGTCGGTGATCACTGCGGTGGATGCCTTTCGTCAAGCCAGGGTCGAGTGGGTGCCGGTGTGCGGCACCGATGGTCAGGTGGGCTGGGGGCGGCCGAAGAGGAGGTCGTATCCCGCGGGGAGCTGGAGCAGGATCTGCCCCAGCAGGTCCTCGCCCGCGGTGTCGGCGACCGTGGACAGGACGGCGCTGACGTCCCAGGTCGCGGTCCGCTCGGTGGCGCCCTCGATCCAGGCCGCGGTCGCCCGGACGAACCGCTCCGGAGGCAGCGGTTCGGCACTCTGCAGCGGGTTGAGCAGGATCAGGGCGAAGCCCTCCGGCAGGCGGGCCGCGAGCTGGGCGCGGACCTCGCCGACCAGGTGCGCACCCAGCAGTGCGAGGACCACACGGGCCGCGCGTTCGGCCTCGTCCACAGTGCCGTATTCGCCGCGTTCCCTGACGTGGTCGAGGAACGCTTCGCGTCGCAGAGTCATCTCGGCCGCCACCCCTTTCTGGTTCTTCGGATGCCCGTAGGGGTGCGGAGGGCGGGATGGAGGGGGGAGATCGGGTGCCCGCCCTCCGCACCGGTCCGGCCGGTGTCAGCCGGAGATCTCCTTGCGTCCGGTCCCGACGCCGATGGAGATCTTGCGGGGCTTCGCGCGCTCGGCGATCGGGATGCGCAGGGTGAGCACGCCCGCTTCGTAGTCGGCCTTGATGCGCTCGGTGTCGAGCGTGTCGGCGAGCACGATCTGGCGGGAGAAGGCGCCCAGCGGCCGCTCGGACAGTTCCATCTGCACGTCGTCGGCCTTCGCCACCGGCCGGCGTTCGGCCTTGACGGTGAGCATGTTCCGTTCGACGTCGATGTCGATCGCGTCCGCGGTGACACCGGGAAGGTCGAAGGCCACCACGTACTCGTCGCCCTCGCGGTAGGCGTCCATCGGCATCGCCGACGGCCTCGACCAGGTGCCCGGGCCCATCAGCTGCTGCGTCAGCCGGTCCAGCTCACGGAAGGGGTCAGTGCGCATCAACATCGTGAAAACACCTCCAGAAGGTTCAGGCAGTAACTGCCAATGCGCCTCACTGAGACCGTTGTAACATGTCATCCAATGGATGACAAACCTGATGTCGTCGACCCGATGACAAGATGAGGGAGGTGCCCGTGACCCCGTCCGACCAGCCGTTCTCGCCCAGCGCCGACGCCCACAGCCCGGCGTCGTTCCTCGCCGCCGCGGCGGCACTTCACGCCATTGACGAGGCCCTGCGCACCGCCTGGCAGGAAACTCCCGACGGGCCCGACGCGGGACCGGGGCCGGAGCAGGCCCTGGCCTCGCTGTCGCTGCTGCGGCAGGTCCGCGAGCAGCTCGCCGGATGGGAGACCGGCCTGATCGAAACCGCCCGGGACGCGGGCGCCAGCTGGGCCGATCTCGCCCCGCCTCTGGGTGTCGCCAGCCGTCAGGCCGCCGAGCGCCGCTACCTGCGCGGCCGCCCCGGCCCGGCCGGGACCACCGGCGAACAGCGCGTGACGGCCACCCGCCAGGCTCGTGCAGCCGACCGCACGACCGCCGCCCGGGCCCGCCGCAACGCGGCCGACCTGCGCCGTCTCGCCGGGCAGATCACCGCCCTCACCGACCTGCCCGCCTCCGCCCGCCGCCCGCTCGGTGAGCTCCACGCAGCTCTCGCCCACGATGATCCCGCCGACCTCATCGGCCCCCTGACCGCCGCCCGCCCCCACCTGGCCGCCGCCCACCCCGATCTCGCCGCCCAGCTGGACAACCTCACGGCCCCGTAGCGCGCGAGAAGCAGGCGACGCCGGCGTTCGACGGAACGGAGGTACGGGGCCATCCCCGCGCGAGCGAGGAGCAGCGGCTGGGCTGGGGATGACGATCTGGGAGTCGGGGCCACCCCCACGCGAGCGGGGATGGCCCCGCCCCGATGGCGATGTGAGCGGGTGGTGGGGTGGGGTGGCAGTGGAGGGGCGTCGGCAGGAGCGTGATGCGGATGTCCCGGCCCCCGCGCCGCGGAAGCGGTCGAGTGCGTCGGCGAGGGCCTTGATCTCCCGCCGGAGCCGCTCGTCGAGCTTCTCGGCCTGGCGCTGCTTCTCCCGCGCCCGGGCCGGCTCCGACTCCGCGGTCGCCTTCTGCTCCTCCGCCCGCCCAATCCTCTTCTGAGCCGCCTCCAACTCACCCCCGGCCACCCGGGTGGTAAGCCGGTCACGCTCACCACTCAGCTGTCGCAGGCGGTCCTCAAGGGTGTTCACCATGCCCAGCAGCACCCACACCACCCGCGCCGAGTTCTCCGCCCCTGCCGCAGCTCTCCCTCCTGCTCCAGCGCCCGCGTCAGCTACTCGTACACCTGGACCTGACCCGCCTGCACCTGAGCCAGATTCACGGCCGCGCCCTGCGCCGGCACGACGGGCCTGGCCGCGCTGCGGGGAGGGCGTTCGGCGTCACGCGGCAGCCGCCGCACAGCCTCCGCTTCCCGACGCTCGCGCAGCACCGGAGGCACCGTCGACCTGCTGGTCGACGGCGAACTGGTGGCGGGCATCGCTGCGGCATGGCACCGGGGTGGCCGCACTGGCAGGTGCACTTCGCCGTCACCGACGCCGACCCGGCGACCGTACGCCAAGCCGTCGGGAGGCCCTTGACGGCTGGAGGAGACCCCGTGCGGCCGGGTGGCCCAGCTCGCCGATCCGTGGGGCGGGCGGTTCTCCGCCATCGAGGGGCTGACGCAGGCGCGGCCGCTCACAGCCTTGACACGATCGCGCGGGCCAGCGTTTCGAGGTGGTCGCGGATCTGACTGGAGTGCTGGTCGGGGATTCCCGGGGTAAGGGGATCAAAGGCGTAGTTGACGGCGAAGTTGACCGAGCCCTTGCGCACGTACAGATGGCCACCGATCGAGGCTTCGTCGTACAGCGCCACGTCGCCCACTCCGGCCACCGGTAGAGTGCCGGGCTTGGTCTGCCGGCTGACCTCGAAGGGCAGCAGGGCGATGAAGACGATGCGGCCCTTGGCAGCGGCGTTCACGTAGGTGCACTGCGCGCTGCCGGGCAGGACACCGTCGTCCCGCCTTCCCTTTGTCGGCTGGCCGAGGACCGCCCCGACCTCCTTCTCGGTCGCCAAAGCACAGACGTCCGGCACCGGCTTCGTGGGTGCGGCATGCGCGGAGTCGCCGGAGCTGGTTGCGCATCCACTCTGTGTGAACAGGAGCACCAGGCCCAGAACTCCCGGTAAGAAGCTGAACCGTGCCGGCCTTCGGGAACGCGTCATGTCCGGCCCCCTCTCGTCGAGTCGGTCGTCTGGGTGTCGTCCGCCCGAGGCGCACCGGGCGCAGCAGGGCGTTGCAGACATCTATGTGACGATGCGTCATCTCGTGGTGGCAGCCAGCCTAGTGCGGCCTTCATGAAGATCTCTATGATTTACGGTTCATTCCAACTACCCGTAACGGTGCGCAAGAGCCGGTCGGCGCTCCCACCGGGCTCAGCCCCGCTGGCCCTCGAAGGGGAGGGCGTCCAGGCAGTTACGGTCGCGGCCTGGTGAACAGTCCGTGAGATAGCCGGTTACGTCGATGGTTTGGACGAGGACGCCTCGGATCAGGCCTTCCCGTGCCTCGGGCTCGACTGCGTCGAGTGCGTTGGCGAAGTCTGCGGCTGTGTCGTTGTCGAAGGGGCCGGTGTCCCAGGTGCCCATGCTGATCTCCTTGCGTACGGTCGCCCGGATCCTCGCATCAGAGACTGACAGCACGACTACGGGCGAGCAGGACCCGTTTACGGACAAGGCCGAAGCCTGCGAGGCGGCCTTCCACGACTCCGGAGTTTCGGAGGCAGCGTCAGGCTGGCGATGGCGGCGTCGCGGTCGCGGTCGATGCCGGCCGCGAGGGTGTGGAGGCTGGGTAGATCGTCCTGGCGGACGGCGTCGAGTCACTGGGGGGAGTCGTTCCTCCTGCCGCTCGGTGAGCATGCGGGCGAAGAGCCGGACGTGACCGTGGCCTGACCGGCGCCCTGCTCCCCGTAGGCGCGGGGATGGGCCCCGAGTCGGCCAGGACGGCAACCCGCCCCCGATCTGTTTCCTGCGCTCGCGCGTGGAGATCAGGGCGCCGTCGGCGATGAGCACGGTGCCCTTGGCGAACCACTTGCAGGGCTGGAGTGCGAGCAGGGGGCCGAGGTGCTGATGACTCGGTCGGTCGTCGCCTTCGAGACGTCGAGCAGCAGAGTGATTTGCCGCAACGTCAGATTGGTGCGCCAGTAGGCCGTGACCAGCAACACCCGATCCTCCAGCGGCAGACTCCACGGTTGGCCTCGGTGGACGCCGTCTGCTCCCTCACTCCGCAGCGTGTTCAGCAGTTTGCCCGAACGGCGCGGGTTCAGCCCCGCGAACGGGGTAATCCACGACGGCTCCGATGCCGTGATCCCACTCGCCACATCGTGATCATCACGTAGACCGGCCCAATGCCGAGACAACCCCACCGTTACGCTGATCGGGGCAGTCCACAGTACGCAAGACCGGGGGGAACCGTGAACCGACCACTGCTGTTCCTCGACGTGGACGGGCCGCTCAACCCTTACGCGGCCAAGCCGGAGAGGCGCCCCGAGGGCTACACCACACTCCGAGTCCCTCGGAACGACGTCCCTCAGGACGACAGAGGCTTCTCGCCCCGTCGACCCCTGCGAGTCTGGCTCAACCCAGAGCACGGCCCCATCCTGCTCCAGCTCGGCTTCGAGCTGTGCTGGGCCACCACATGGATGGACGACGCCAACCGATGGATCGCACCGGTCCTCGGCCTTCCGGAACTTCCCTTCGTCGACTTCGGCGACCTCCTGCTCCAAGAACGCCCTGATGGAGTCCACTGGAAGACCGGGCCGCTGGTGGACTACGCAGGCGGCCGACCTTTCGCCTGGGTGGACGATGAGCAGAGCGGGCTGGATCAGGCCTACGTGACCGCCCATCACCAGGGTGCCGGGCTCCTGCACCACGTCAACCCGCGGATCGGCCTACGGGAGAACGACTTCCACACACTCGCCGACTTCGCCCTGTCCCTGGGCGCCTCACGACCCCCCGGCTGAGCACCTTGCCGGCTCTTCAGGCTGCTCCGCACTCGGATCCAAGATCATTGTGGGACACCTCCTTGGGTTTGCTTCGGACTCGGCGAGACCTTCGACTGCTCTCCGCCCGCGTGGGGATGGCCCGCTCCCAGACATGCGAGCTGTACGGTGCCGAGGCATGCTCCCTGCCCGGTCGGGGTCATCACTGCCTACTCCTACGGTTGCGGGTGCTGACATGGATTCTTCTGAGGGGACGGCCCGTTATCTGGAGGAGTTCCGTTCTGAGGTGGTGGACGGGCTGCGGCAGGAGCTCGATGCGCGCGGGGCGTGTTTGAGGGATCTGGTGTTCGCCGAGTCCGAGGAGGGGGTGTGGGCTACGGCGGTCGTCGGTCTGCCGGGCGAAGAGGCCCCGTGGGTGCGACGCCGGTTGATCGTGCCGGCGTCGGGGCCGGACAAAGACGCGTGGCTCGCGGGTGCCGTCTTCGCGTCGGCGATGGTTGAGGAACTGGATGCTCCGTCCGGGCCGGCGTGAGGTGAGGCAAGAGCGGCACGGTCCGGGCTCGGCCCCGAGCAGCGTGCGGTGCTTGCCGCGCCTGCGGTGACGGCCTCCCGGACCAGCGACGTGGCCGCGTTCTCCGAGGTCTGCTTCCCGCGGCCGGTGGGATGGACCTTGGCTGGCCCTGCGGAAGAGCGAGTCCAGCACCTACTCGCCCTACACGCGGAGATGGTCCCGTCAGCAACGAACTGCGGGGCGCGATCCTGATCTGCTCCCCGTGCGCGTGGGGTTGGACCCCTCTCCATGCCGTGGGCGCCGCCTGCACGGTCCTGCGCATCTCAATGTGGACGCTGACCTGCCCCTCCCGCCCTGCTCCCCGTACGCGCGGGGATGGACCCTGTCCCTGGGGTGAGGAATTGCGAAGGCTCGTGGGTGGGGCGGTCGGCTGGTGGCAGGTGAGGGGGGGCTTGTGTCTCCAGTAGGGGGAGACGTGAAGGTGGAGGGCATGGACGGTGACACGCTTTATTCGATCGGTGAGCTTGCTAAGCGGACCGGTCTTACAGTTAAGACTGTTCGGTTTTACTCCGATCGTGGAATTGTGGTGCCGACGGGCCGTAGCCCGGCCGGCTACCGGCTTTACAGCATCGACGCGGTCGCACGTTTGGACCTTGTGCGGACCCTGCGTGAGCTGGGACTGGACCTTCCCACGATCCGCAGGGTCGTGGACCGTGAGCTCTCGCTCCCCGAGGTCGCCGCGGCGCACGCTGAAGCGCTGGCAGTGCAGATCCGTGTCCTGGGACTGCGGCGTGCGGTGCTGACGGCGGTGGCTGAGCGCGGGTCCACACCTGAGGAGACGGAACTGATGCACCGGCTGGCCCAGCTTTCCGAGGAGGAACGCCGACGTCTGATCGGCGATTTCCTCGACGCTGCCTTCGGCGGCCTTGACGCCGCTCCCGCGTTCGCGGGGGTCATGCGCTCGATGACCCCCGAACTGCCCGACAACCCGGAGGCGGAGCAGGTCCAGGCGTGGGTGGAGCTGGCCGAAATGTCCCTGGACCCGGATTTCCGCGCCGTCGTGCGGCGGATGGCCGAGGACCAGGCGGCCGAGGAGGCCCGAAGCGACACGATGGGCCCGCGCCGTGACATCGCCGCATCCCTCCGTGACCAGGTCGGCCCGGCCCTGGCCGCCGGCATCGACCCGGCCTCACCCCAGGCCGATCCGATCGTCGCGGCGTTCACGGCGCACTACGCGCACCTCCTCGGCCGCCCCGACGACGTCGAGCTTCGCCGCCGGCTGGCGACTCGGCTCGAGAGCGTGAATGACCCCCGCAGGGAGCGATACCTCCAGCTCCTCGCAGTGGTCAACGGCTGGTCGGCGCCGGAGAGCCTGGCCCCGGTGTTCGACTGGTCCGTCCAGGCTCTGCGTCTGCGGACACAACAATGACGGGGAGAAGGCGACTGTTCCCCGCTCGCACGGGGATGGTCCTCAGGACCCGGAGATCTGCGCCGTCGAAATCTTCTGCTTTCCACGCTCGCGGGGATGAACCTGTTCACCGGCCGATTCCGCCTGCTGCTCTCCACAGCCGGGGCCCCTGCGGGCGTTGTGGGTGGTGAGTGCGGCAGAGGTCATCGTGGTCGCTCGCCGCCGAGCTCACCATGCCTGGGATCACACTCCTTGGCGCTCACCGTGGGTTGTCTCCAGACCCAGAGGAGCGTTTTATCTGTCTCGGTGATCGCGGCTCGGATTGCGGCCACTGACCAGCCTGCCGGGTAGCCGGTCACCTTGATGCCGGAGTCGTCGGGGGCGTGCACCGAGAGTCGGTGCGGTGGAGGAGTAGTGCATCGCGGGAGGCGAGGCCGAAGCATCGGGCGCGGGCCGGGCTCGAGAGTACGCCGAGGCCGGAGGTACGGTATGGGTGGTGGGCATCGGTGGTGAGGGGGGGCGTGGTGGGTGGCGCGGTTCGTGCGCATGCTGAGCGCTATGCGGCGGCCCGTGGGGGCAGGGATCCGTTCACGGACTGCAGGATCCCGGCGGGTGGCGCCGTGGTCTGGGCTGCGGACGAGGACTGGCACATGGAGCATTCGATCACCGCGATGACCGAGGCGATGCGCTTGTGCATGGCGCGTTTCGACGTGGAATGGCCCGACCTCAGCATCGACGCGGCGCGCGACGAGCTCGCATACTGGATCCAACCGAACCCCCCGGCCCAAGGGTCCGTGCCCGGCTCGGAGGAGTGGCCCGCCCCCACCGGCCCATACGCCCAATCCTGGCACCGACTCTTTCAGGAAGCGGACCGGGACGACGTGTTGCTGGCCGCGGCCAGGGCCGAGGAGGTCCTCGACCTACTATCCACCAGTGCCACCTGCCACCACCCGGAGTCCCCGACGCTCTTCGGCTGTGTCCTCACAGAGCTCCGCCCGTCCGGCAGCCCGGCGTTCTTCGGCGTAGTCGTCGATATGTGCCGCAACCGGACCACCTGACCAGACAGCCATCCCTTCCGGCCACTCCACCGCCTTGCGGCGAAGGAGCGCTTGTCACCGTTCCCAGTGGATGGCCCCTGCTCGTGGTCGGAGACGCGCCCGGGGAGCTACCTGCTCCCTGGGCCCGCAGGGAGGAAACCGCCTTGGGGGAACCAAGCGACCCACCACCCGCTGAACCAGTTCTGCGCCCCTGTACGGGCGCGCCCCGCATGATGGCGACGGGTTCTGCTTTCGGAGCCGTTCAATTGACCGTTGAGCAGTTCGCGGAAGTCGAAGACGCCATCCGCCGGCGGCAGCATCTCGCTGGCGCCGTTACCGCCTGGCCTCGCCCCATCCCGCTCGAACGGGCAGAGCGTCCGGTGGCGGATGCTCAGGTCAGGGGATGAGCGGGAAGGCGTCGGCGGTGTGGTCGATGACGTTGCCGTTGCTGCAGTTGTTCTTGTGGTTGCCGGTCCAGTCGCTCAGGGCGTGGACGACGGCGAGTTCCTGGAGACAGACGTCGGCGGCGGTGAAGTTCCAGTTGTTCGCGGCGTTGACGCCGCTGCCGAAGTTGCTGTCGTTGTCGGCGAAGGCGGGTGTGGCGGCGGCCAGCGCCGCGGTGGCCAGCAGGCCGCAGGTGATGATCTTTCGCATGGCTGGTGAACGCGACCGTGTCCCGAAGGTCACGCCCGGGTCCCCGAATGATGAGAAAGGTCAGGTCGGCGGCCTGGTCCGGATGGTCGAAGAGGCTTCGCTCGTGCGGAGGCGAGGGAACGTTTCCGTCCTTCCGTCCCCGCCGCAGGCCCGGGAGGCTCCATTCCGCCCCGGCTCTTCCCGGGGAAGCCGTGCTCTCCCCGGAGGTGGCCCCCGTGGTCCTCGTCATCGTCGTTGCCGTAATCGCGCTGCTCGCCGGCCTTGCCGCGAACCGCTGGCTGAGGCCCAGACTGGTCAACGCCGACGACGACGAGGGCATGGCGGTCAAGGACCTGGTGGGCCCGCTGCTGACGATGACCGTCCTGCTGCTCTCCTTCGTCCTGGTCACCGCCAACGGCTCCTACGGCAAGGCCGAGGTCGCCGCCCGTGGCGAGGCCCGCGCACTGGACCAGCTCGTGGAGACCGCCGAGTACGCCCCCGTACTGCAGCGGGGGAAGATCCAGGCGGACGCGGTCTGTTACGCCAGGGCGGTGCGGGTTCAGGAGTGGCCCGCCATGTCGGACGGCAACGGCTCGCCGGCACCGAGCGTGTGGTCGACCTCGTTCAGGGAGACCTTCGAGACGCTGGAAGGCAAGCCGTCCTTCGGGATGCTGGTGGCCGCCGACAACAAGCGCTCCGACGAACGCGAGGAGCGCCTCACCCAGGCGACCTCCAGCATTCCCTCCACCATCTTCTGGTTCCTGCTCGCCACCCTCGTCATCACGGTCGCGGCCCTCGGGATCTGCCTCCCCCGCAGGAACAACCGCGGCCAGATCATCACCCTCGTCGTGATCACCGCTCTGCTGACCACGGCCCTGGTCATCATCCGTGACGTCGACCGACCCTTCGGCGGCATCATCAACATCGAACCCACCGCCATCGCCGAGGCCGAGCGCCAGGCCCAGCGCGACTTCACCGCCAACCACCCGGCAGCCGAACTGCCCTGCGACGCCGACGGCAACCGGCGAAGCGCCTGAACAACCGACTCCGGCACCGAAGCCGTTCGCCGGGACCCGGACGGTCACTTCCCTGGGCGGGAGAAGCGGCCCTGGGGCATACAGCGGGAACCGTCACGCCCCTCGGCCCGGCCCGGCCCGACGCCCGACCGGCTCCCGACCGACCGATGGGCGAGGGCCGCCGCCGGCCCCGCCGCCGCAGGGGAGCGGACCGCCGTCTCCGACCGCGCGCCCGTGCCGCGCTCCGGCGGCCGCCCGCTCGGGGGCGGCCCAGCGGATCCCGGTGCCGGCCGGCACGCCGCGTGCCGCCAGTACGGGTGGCAAGTCGTTCAACTCTTCCCCCCCCGGGCACTGCACATCAGACGAAGTGGTCACGCATGTTCGTGATCGATCGCAAGGATCTGTGGTGAAGATCCGCTCTGCCCTGCTCGGTACCCTGCTCACCGCGACCCTCGTCCCCGTCATCGCCGCCAGCCCGGCACACGCAGCGGCCTGGGCCCCTGCGCCCAGGCCGCTGCCCCCGTCAACGCCGACGGCACCCTGGCGCCAAGGGAAAGAACGTCACCGCCAGCTCCAGCCCGGCCAACGGTTTCTACTGCGTCGCCCTGGACACCTCGATTGACCCCGCCGAGTGCTGCCCCCATTCGCGGGGATGGCCCCACGAGCGGCTCGTCCCCGCAGTGGGGCCGGTGCTGCCCCCAGGCTTGCGGGGATGTTTTTGGGTTGGTGGGTGCTGGTTCTTCCGGGATGCTTGGTCGGTGCGTGTGAACTTTGACGGGGCTACTCCGGCGCCGAGAATGCTGCTGGTCAGTGAGTTCCTGTTCGGTGCCGACTTTCAGGTCGTCCTGGACGGACCGTTGCTCCTCCAGGCGGGTGACCGCGTCTCGTACGAGGGTTGTGCCGTCGTGGTGACTCGTCCGGCCGGAGAACGGCGTAGACATCCGGTCCGGGACAGTCACTGGATCTGCCGCTGATCGTTTCGACCCCACCTTCCCCGAGCCGGCCGCCAATCGCTGTTCCCCGCTCGCACGGGGATGGACCCGACTACAAGGCCCGCACGATCGACGTCCTCACCTGTTCTCCCGCGCCCGCGGGGATGGGGCCTGGTTCAGGTCGGTCATCGGTGGTGTCCGTTTGGCGGGCGTCGGATCGCTCTTCGCTGTCTTGGCTTCGTGGAGAGTGTTCATCGGCCTGGTCGCCGTGACGTCCGGGGCTGTGTGGTGGCAGGCCGGCAGTCCGCGGTGAGCTCGGTCGCACAGCCGTCGGTGCACTCTTCCGCTTCCGTTGCCGACAGGCTCAGGGGCATCACGTGGGAGTGTGCGCACAGGGCCTCCACTCTGTTCCGGGAAATGTTCGGCCAGGCGCCTGTCTCGCGTAGTGGGAAGGATCGAGCAGCTCGGACCCGGTGCAGAGCACGATGGCCGGTTGGCGCAGGATGTGGCCATGGAGAGCGCGGTCGAGGAGATCAAGGTCTGGTTCCGTTTCGTTCCCCGGGAGGGGTGGCTTCCGCAGGACACCGAGGGTCTGTGGGCGACGAGGCTTGACGTCGACACGGCTCGCGTGCGGAACGCTCCCTTCCTTCAGGACGGAGTGTCCGAAGGTGACGTCGTGCGGTTCCAGACCGACTCCGACGGCCTTCACTGGGCTGCCGAGCGGATCAGCGCTTCTGGCAACTGCGCGATTCGCGTGGTGGCTGTCCCCACAGGCCCCCTGGGGTGCAGCCCTCAGGCGGTGCATCAGCGCCTCGCGGCATTCGGACTCGGTGGCGAGGTTTTCAGTGATGACTTCCCCATGGTGGCCTTCACCGTGCCGTCCGGCGCGGACTTCGCCGGGATCAAGGCCCTGCTGGCTCAAGGGCAGGAGGCAGGTTGGTGGCATTTCGAGGTCGGCTGCGGCACGGACGAGTGGTGGAACGCCTGAGCTGGCCGGTCACCCTCATGGCAGCTGATCGTGCAACCGCTGCTCGGGAAGTCGGTGATGGCGGGGGAAAGGCGAATTCTTCGGCGATGAGCTCGCGCTTCTGGAGGCAGGGGTAGAACTGCCCGATCATGCGGTCCCTCCCGCAAGGCGGCGATCAGCCTGGATGTCGTCTGTTCCCCGCCCCCCCTGATTGGTCTCGGTCTCGTCGAGCTCGTACTGCTCCCCGTATGCGCGGGGGATGAGCCCGAGATCGGCTGTGTCGGCCTGTGGTGGATCAACTGCATCTCGCGCGTGCGGGGTTGGTCGGGTCCAGCATTCTTGCTCGTGGTGACCCGACGGAGACGTGCTCTCTGTGCCCCTGTGGGGGCGGTCCCTCGCAGGTCGTCGAGGCGGCCGGGGCATTGACGTGCTGCCTGTGTCCCGCGTCGGAGCGGGGCGGCCACGCGTCCGTCCCGATCGGGTCCGGGCGGGTAGGGCGTACGCCTCCCGCGAGCACTGCGGCTGCCTGCGGCGCCGCAGGATCCGCTGCGCCATCCCGGGCAGGGCCGACCAGGCACGCGACCGGCGGCCAGAGCTTGGCTCCCGCGGTGGCCGGCCACCGCCTTTCGCCCCGGCCGACTACCGCGAGCGCCACGC
>NZ_BNBS01000131.1 GCF_014656075.1 Streptomyces hydrogenans | reverse complement strand
ACGGTTTCCCCCAGCACCTGAGCGCCGAGGAGTGCGCCGAAGCCACCACCGCCGCAGCCACGCCCGCTCCTCGCCCGGCGGCCGTCGTCCCCCCGGCCTCTCCAGCCGCTCCAGCTGCTGTGCCCGCTGATGTTCCCCCCGCTTCAGCCGCTTCAGCTGCTGCGCCTGTGGACGTTCCCCCCGCCCCGGTCGCTCCGGCCGCGCCTGTCACGGCGCCCGTGGCCGCCGCTCCGGCTCCGTCTCCCGCGTCGGCTTCGGCTGCGGTTGTGCGGCGGACGGGGACGGTCGGCTACGCGTCGGGGTCGGTGATGGAGCAGATCACCGACCGCGTCCACGATGTCCTCGCGGAGCAGGGCGGTGACCTCGCCGCCGCCGAGGCGGCGTTGATCAAGATGGCGATTCCGGACGTGATGGCACTGATGAAGTCGTCCAGGGTCGGCGGGCGGTACGAGCACTCCGAATTCCCGCCCACCGCCGGCATCCTGCACAAGAAATCCCAGAAGGGCGCCGACGAGATCTGGGAGGGCCGCCCGAAATGGCGGAACCCCGAGATCTTCAAAGCGGCCAAAAACGGGGAGCGGTTCGAGGTGACCGCGCTCGACATGAACGCCGCCTACCTGTCCGCGCTCAAGTGCTGGCTGCCGATCGGGCAGCTGCGCGAGGACACCAGCGGCGTGCACGACCCGAAGAAGGCCGGCGTCCACCTGATCACCCCCGCCGACTGGGACCACACCGACCTGCCCAACCCCCTCGGCGCCCGCCAGGAACCCGGAGAGCTGTGGGTCACGGAGTCCACCCTGCGCCAGCTCCTCGACTGCGCCCGCCAGGGCCTCGCCGATCCGCCCGTCATCCACCGCTCCCTGGTCTCCGGGGCGACGGAGGCCCTGCTGGAGAAGATGCGCCGCGCTCTGGCCGAGGTCCGCCGGAGCGCGATCGCCGAGGGCGACGAACTCACCGTCGCCTACGTGAAGGCGATGTACTCGAAGTTCGTCTCCACCATCGGGGAGTCGAGTGCGAACCGTGAGATCCGCCGCCCGGACTGGATGCACATCATCCGGTCGAAGGCGTTCGCCAACCTGTGGATGAAAGCCCACAAGGCCCGCACCGCCGGCCTCCACGTGGTGCAGGTTTCCGGAACGGACGAACTCCACCTCGTGGGAGACTGGCGCGAGGTTTTCACAGAGGGCCGGGACCTCGCTCAGGTCAAGGTGAAGGACACCTACGTTCTGGGAGGTAAGAAATAATGGCCGGTTCCCCTGACCTGTGGTCACGGTGGGGAGAGTTCCAGCGGTTCGAAGCACGCGGAATGAGGGGCGGTGAAGCCCTCATCCAGGAACTCAACCGGATCGTCTACACCTCGGGAGTCTCCTCGCCGGTCACCTCCAAGCGCGGCCTGTCCGCCCGGCTGCGGTACCTCGACAGCAAAGCCGGCCGCGAGGCCCTGCGCGACCAGGGCGTCTCCCCGCGCACCCTGCGCACGTGGATGCGCAGCAAGGGCAAGGTGTCGCCCACCGCCGCGAACCGCGACAGGATCGATTCCGCGTACTGGGAGCGGCGGCGGGAGAACCTGATCCGCTCCGGCTGGCTCGCCCGCCACCTCGACAACGGTGGCCGCGGCCAGCGCATGGAGATCTACCCCGTCGACCAGGCCCACGTCCCCGAAGCCCGCCGCCGCCCGGCCCTCTCCCAGCGCACCCTCACCGTCCGCTACATCTGGGGCGACCTGGTCGACGCGTGGGCGAAGAAGGACGCCGACACCATCGACGAGATCTGGGACGACGTCATCACCGACCTTGACTCCGACTACGGCGCCTACGCCTACGTATCCTCCATCGGCATCAGCGGCTGACCTCCCCGCCGCAGGGATCGACGGGTGTCCAGGACGGTCTCCTTTGGCCCAGCCATGGCGGCTGCGTCTGGCCCCGGGTAGGAACGGTTTGAAATGGCCCCACCTGGCTTCCACATCGAGTACTGCGACCAGTGGGACTCATGACCCTGACCGACAGGACCCCGCCAACCATGACGTTCAACGATCACCTCCAGCATCTCGTCGAGAGGGCCCTCGCATCCATCCCGGCCGCCGACACCCGCGACATCTACGCTGTCTCTTTCCTCATCGACAACGAGGAAGACGACCCTCGTCAGCCGACTGTGACGATCGGCTACAACACTGAAACTCAGGCCCGCCGCAGCATCCAGGACGCCTCTGATCAGGCAGAAGCCCGTTGGAACTACGCTTTCTGGATCCAGAACGAGCTGACTGTGGTCGGCAACCTGACCAGCGACCCCGCCGGGGCCACAGCTCGCCAGGAGTGGATCACCGAACTCGGACTTTGGTACGCCGAGCCGACCGACCTCGTCGACTGGAATTCAGTCATCGGGCCACTTGCCGAGCAGATCGCGGCCCGCTTCAGCCAGACCTGCTGCCAGCTTGCCCGAACCCTCCATACGACCGGCGTCATCGAAAGATCTGTCGGCCGAACCGTGCCGGTGATCGTCCACGAGTTGGAGTACTACGAGGCGATCGCCCGGCAGACCGAGGCCGCCAACCCGCCTGGTCTCGCCGACGAGTTCACCTCATGGGTCCGCCAGGGCTGAGGCATTCGGACAGTTCCAATACCCCACTCCACCATTACGGGTCTCCGAGAAGCGGACGCGTCAGGCCGTCGACCGGCTGGTCACCCTCCAGTTCGACCGACACGGCGGCCGGCTGTGGGACGAGGCCAAAGCCCTCCTAGGCCGTGTATCGAAAGTGGATCTTGGGCTGTGAATGATCACGGTTCATGGGTCGGGGAGATCTCACGGATGAGCAGTGGGCGGCGCTGGAGCCGCTGTTGCCAAGGGGCGCCAGGGCGGGGCGGCCGCCCGTCTGGCCCCGACGTCGGCTGATCGACGGCATACGGTTTCGGGTCCGGACTGGCGTTCCGTGGCGTGACATCCCTGTCGAGTACGGCCCGTGGAACCGGGTCTACGACCTGTTCCGCCGGTGGCAGCGGAACGGCACCTGGCAGCGGATCCTCACTCGGCTCCAGTCCCTGGCCGACGCGAAAGGCGCGATTGTCTGGGACCTGAGCGTCGACTCCACGGTGTGCCGCGCTCATCAGCACACGGCCGGGTCCCGCAAGCGGGGTGACCTGCAGAAGGAGCCACCAGGCGGCATCTCCACCGAGCCCCGTGATCATGGGCTGGGGCGCTCACGCGGCGGGTTCACCACCAAGCTGCACCTGGCCGTCGAGCAGGGGCAGAAGCCCATGTCGATCGTGGTCACGGCCGGGCAGCGCGGGGACTCGCCGCAGTTCGAACCGGTGCTGGAGAAGGTCCGCGTGCCCCGCATCGGACCGGGCCGGCCACGCGTCCGGCCCGACCGCGTGAGGGCTGACAAGGCGTACGCCTCCCGCCAGAACCGCTCCTACCTGCGCCGACGCGGAATCCGATGCACCATCCCGGACAAGGCCGACCAAGCCCGCAACCGCCGAAAGCGCGGCTCCCGCGGCGGTCGGCCGCCGCATTTCGCCCCGGCCGACTACCGCGAGCGCCACGCGGTCGAGTGCGGGATCAACCGCCTCAAGAGACACCGCGCCGTCGCCACGCGCTACGACAAACTCGCCGTCCGATACGAGGCGACCGTACTGATCGCAGCCATCAACGAGTGGCTTTGACCGGAGGTAGCCTCCCCTCCTGGTTCACCAGTCCCGGCCGGCGGTCAGCTCCTCTGCATCCGCTTCCGTGAACTCATATGCCGACGCGACGAAGCAGAACTCGTCACAGACCCACTCCCGCGCCACCGTCTCGATCCCGCTTCCGGCCGCCACGAACTCCCTGTCCAGCAGGTTGAACTCCTCCGTCGCAGCCTGGGTGAGTGCATACAAGCTCTCCAGGTCCGACGGCCGCTCGGCCTCGATGCGCTCGCACAGCCGCAGCAGGATCGCCTTCCCCCGGTCGACCACGTGATCAGGGAAGTACGAGTCGTCGTACATCTGCCGCAGGAACGCGTGTCCCGCTACCTGCTGGTTTGTAATCGGCATGGCACTTCCTACCTTCGCGAAAAGCTGACGCGCCGATCATGCACAGCATCACTGACAACGACGCCCCTCATGGACGCCGAACCTCACGTGACCAGGACTTTCACAACAGGCCCTAGGTCGGTCACCTCGTCCGGCGGGGCGGTGAGCAGCGCGGTGATGTCCTCGACGCCGCGCGGGGTGTAGCCGGTGCCCTCCAGGTCATCCAGGCCTGCGAGGATCGGCCAGGGCCTCGAAGTCGTAGGTGCCCAGGTCGGCCGCGCGGTTGTCCACGATGTTGATGCGGCGGGCGGCGTCCTTGTCGCAGACGACGACCTCGCAGCGCGCGGCCGGCGTCCAGGACGGATCGTTTCGGCACACCCCGCAGCTCTCGTGCCCGCAGTCGCCGGCCCCGTGGGCGTTCAGGGCCTGGGCGGTGTGGTTCCCGGCGAGGACCACGAGGGGGGAGCCGGGCAGTTCCCGGGCGACGAGCGCCTGGTACTGGCCGTTCCGGCGCAGGCTCTCCAGGATCGCCCGGACGTCGCCCCTCTTCGCGTTGCCGGGAAACGGGGGACCTCAACCTGGCGACCGACGGGCCCCGGTGAAGTCCAAGCGTGCCAAGCCCAAGGTGCGCCGGCGCGGCACGGTTCCAGCAGCGGCCCGGAGGGGCGGGCGTCCAGCCGGTGCGCCGCGGTCGACGGACTGCCCGGCACCGGCCCCTGGGTCACTCGGCCGGTGCGCGGGCCGAAGGGCCCGGTCGCTCAGGTTCCGCCGGGTTTGCCCGTCGAGACCAGCAGGAGGACGGACGAGCCCGGTGCCACCGGTTCTGCGCCGCCGCGGGGCTGACTGCTGATCACCTGCCCGGCGGGAGCGTTCCAGTCCGTGTGTCGCATGATCGTGCAGCTCAGTCCGAGTCCGCGCAGCAGGCTTCCGGCCTGTTCGACCGGCATGCCGGCCAGGTCCGGCAGCGCGATGCCCGCTTCCGCGGTCTGCTCCTGCTCCGGTGTCCGAGTCGCATCGGCGCTTCCGCTCTTGGGGGTGCCGGTGGCGAGCGGGGTGCACGCCCCGTTCACCAGTGGGGACGGGGAGGCGCCAGGCGCGGGCGGCACGGGCTTCAGCGCGAAGAACCCCACCGTGGCGCACGCCAGCACGCAGCACGCCGCAGCGGTGCCGAGGAGCGCCCGGCGGGTGCGGCTGCGGCTGACGGCTCGCTCGATCGCGGCCGCGTCGACGACCGGCGCCGTCGGCCCGTCGGCGAAGGAGGCCACCGCGGCACGCAGCTCGGCTTCGAGGCCCGGCTCGAACGGGGCAGGCCCGGACGACGTGTTCCTCACTTCGTACCTCCGAAAGCGGCCGACGGCGTGTGCGGCGCATGGGCGCCCGATACGGAATCGCGCAGCTTGGCCAGGCCGCGGGCGAGCTGGGACCTCACCGCACTCGAAGAGATGTCCAGGACGCCGGCGACCTGCCGGGCGTCCAGATCGTGCAGGTAGTACAGGACCACCACGCTGCGCATGCCCATCGGCAGCCCGAGCAGTGCCTCGATCAGTTCCGCGCGCAGATCCACCTGCCCGAACCGGTCCCGGGGGTCGGCCGTCTCGGGCACCCCCGACAGCCCGGGGCGCTCGTCCCGGCGCGACAGCCGCCGCCAGCGGTCGTTGGCCAGGTTGACCAGCACTTTGCGCACGTACGCCTCCGGCGAGTCCGCCACCGCGACCTTCCGCCACTGTCGGCACGCCCGCTCCAGCGCCTCCTGCACCAGATCCTCGGCCACGTGCACGTCACCGGTCAGCGCATACGCGGTGCGGAACAACGCTCCCGACCGCTGTGCGACGAACTCCGTGAATCCGTTGCCCGGACCGCTCCTGCGAAACCTCACCCGCCGACCTCCTCTCCTCGTCCCGTCCCTATCACTGCCCCCATGACGGCGGAACGGGACCGAGTGCTGCACCGAGCCGCAGGCAGTGACGTGAATCACAGCCGGGGCGGAAGGGTGTCGGGCGGCACCCCGACCGGGAGCCGCCCCTCCGGCGTGCTTCAGCCCTGACGCCCGGCTGCGCCACGCCACCAGCCCTCCCACGCCGTCGCCGCACCTCGGAGCGAGGCGCACCGCCCGCACACGCACGTTGCCATCCGCTCGACGTCCTCGGCCGTGCCGCCCTGCGACCGGAAGACGCCCGCCCACGCCGCCAGCTCCTCCTCCCGCTCGGGTCCGGCCGGCAGGCCGTGGATGTGGACCGCCCACGCCATCTGCCGCTCCTCCCCGGCCCGCACCAGACGCTGCAACTCGCTCGTCATCGTTTCCATGCCTCGGTCAACGACCGCTGCCTGGGCCCGTTTCTCCGCTCGGACGGCTCCCTGCGGGAGACGATGCGGGCATCAGTGACGACGACTGCCACGTCTACGGCACCGATCGGGGCGAAGACCCCCGACCCCCGCCCGGCCGCACCTACGCGGAGCTGACCGGTGGCCCCCTCGACGGCTAGCTCCTCGACATCACCGGCTGACCCGGGGCCCCGCAAGGGAAGCCGGGCACTTGCACAATTGGGCAAGAACGATCTTGGTAGCCGCTTACCGCCACGCTTACCACCAGCCTCACCAAGCCGCAGTCCGCACCGCCGTGACCTGCAAGGGTCAGTACTTGGGCCACTCCTCCGCCCCGCCAGCCGGGCCGCTCCTCGCCCACCGGGACCACGCCCGGCTCCAGCGCCGCCCCTGCCCCGCGCCGGCCGCCCGGCCCGTTCCGCAGGCCGGGTGCCTCCCGTTCTCGGGTTCTGGCACAACTTCCGTGAGACCACGCCGATCGTGGCTGTGTAGGGTGCACGCTACCTGCGTGGAACAGTTCGCCGCAGGTCACAAGGGGTGGAAGCATGAGAACGTTGTGGGCCTGTGGCCTGGTACTGGGAATGATCGGTCTCGTCGGGTGTTCCGGCACGATGGAAGATCCGAAGGAGGCGGCGCCCACGGCCACGCCGTCCGCCGATCGTCTCGCCATCAGCGGGGCAATCACTGTGCTGCTGTCCACCGATGGCAAGGGCCCCGACATCGGCAAGCCGTGCGCGCCCCCGACGGGTTCCAAGGTCAAAGCCGGCGCAGAAGTCCGCGTGACCGACAGCGAGGGCAAGACGCTGGGTACCCAGAAGCTCGGCGCAGGTCACGCCGGTGGCTCCACGCTCAAGACGTGCAACTTCTCCTTCTCCTTCAAGGTGCCCGGTGAGGCAGAGAACTACGAGATGACCGTCGAGGGCTTCCCGCCGATGCAGTACACCCGCGAGGACATCCGCCGGGGGCTCTCCTTCTACGAGACGGAACAGGGCACGCTCGCTCCCCAGTGAGCACAGCGGTGATGCCCCCGGAACCGCTGTCCAGGCTTCGGCTTCACAGAAGCAGTGCCGGTCCTCGGGCGCGAGGACCGGCAGCCTTGAGGGACCGGCAGATCAGCGGCTCGTCCGGAGGCCGGCACGAGCCCGGTCTACGTGGCTTCACGGAAGTTGTGCCAGAACCGGAACTCGCGAACAAAGCCAGACCTGCGAGGGTCATCGTTCGGGTCACTCCGTAAGCCACCAGCTGCACCTCGTCGTGCAGGGGTGTCATTGAGCACCAGGACCACGACCCCGGCCGCGCCCGCCGCGTACGTCAACGGCCCCGCGCGTACGTCATCTCGGTGACGTACCGCCCCCCGGCCGCAGCCCGCCGGCCGTTTCCGCCGTCCCCGCCCAGCTCCCCGGCGTCCGCCAGGGCGGCCCGGCACTTGGTTGCGCCACCGGTTGCCTCACCAGTTGCCTCACCGGTTGCGTGCTCTCCGGGCTGCTCCCCGCGTCCGTGCTGGTCAGGGCCGGTGGGTCAGCCGGTTCCGACGCCGACACCTCTTCTGGAGACCAGGAGAGGTGTCCTTCTTTCCCTTCTCGCCGCGCGCGGGGGGCGGCAGCGGTCCGCCCGCCGGAAAGTTCCGGCGCACCGTCAGCGCGGGGGAGACTGGCCGGGTGAGCACCGCCCCGCCTCGCCGTCCTCTCGGTCCTGGCCCCGACGTCCCCGACCGGCTTCCGCCCGACCGCTGGGCCCGCACCGCCGCCGGCCTCGCCGCTGCGGGGGAGTGGACCGCCGCTCCCGACCGCCCCATGCCCGTGCCGCGCGCGGGCCGCCCGGTCGGGGATAGTCCCGGGGATTCTGGTACCGGCCCCACCGTGCTCGTACCGCGCCGGTAGGGTCTGCTTCAGCCCGTGCCGATATGGCGTGCGCGGGCCAGGCCCGGCGCCCCGGAGGTCATCCAGGGGGCAGTACCGTCGGGCCGCCCAAACTCCCCTGACGCCCCCGGCCCGGTCTGGCTATGACGTCTTCTTGGGGAGTCGTTTGTCGAGGAGTCCGGGAGGCGTGTGATCCGGGACGCAGTGATCAGCATGGACAAGTTTTGATGTCGATAGCGTGTGCGATCACGGGCTGCGGGGTCTGCCTCATAATCCAGCTGTGGACATATCCGATGAGGGACAGCCGCTCGATCCCGCCTGGCTTGAGATCAACAACAACGTGTGTGGCGGCCTGGCAGGAGCCCCGAGTGCATCGTGGGTGGCCGAGCGGTTCATCGGGGCCGGCTGGAGTTCCCAATCCGGTTCGTCGTGGGCGTCGTATGAGGTCGAGACCAGCTGGTGCCGTATCGAGGTCGACCCGACCGACGGGGACACGCTCCTGAACGGAGTTGTCGATCCTCAACGGTTCGAGGAACTGGCAGCGCTGCTGACCCGGTTCGGCCTGAGCTTCGGTCTTGAGCTCTATGACGATGACGGGAGACTGCTGCGGGAGATCGAAGCCAGAGCCCCTTCAGCGCCTCATGACGCAGCCACCAGCTTGTAGCGGTCCACTGCGGTGGCCCGCGGTGGAAGCCTCACCGTCCGCCACGTCATGCAGTGTTTGCGTTCAAGCTCCCGCATCGACGTGCCGCGACAGTGGTCACGCCGGATCGCCACGTACAGCTCGACCTTGCCATCCGCGGCATGACCAGCACCTCCGCAAGGCCGTGGCCAGAGCGAATGTCGCCTGAACCCGGCCTCGTCGGGGGTCACTACTGCCGGTCAGGCCACAGTCCGTCCGGCACCACGGTTACCTGGGTCTGAGCGGCCAGCCATGTCTTAACCTCGTGCCAGGCGGCCTGTTCCTCCGCTGCGGTGCCCCACCACCAGGTGAACGGCGAGTCGTCGGATGCCAACTCCTCCCACCACCAGCCGACGCTCTCAATCAGATGGTGGCGGGCGACCGTGTCCCTCTCCGCCTCCCAGCGGGCGAGCCACGGGGCGACTGAGGAACTCGCGGTCACACAGCTCTCGAAGACCTCGCACGCCGGGGTCGGTGGCGATTCCATCCGCAGGACCTGTGTCCACCATGCCTCCAGGAAACCGGCCACCGCCCCAGCCTGCTCGCAGGGCCACCGCGACCAGCCCGCCGCGGCCAGTCCACGAGCCATGAGAGCGGGCTCGACCGCGTCTTCGGCGAGCACCACGACGAGCTGCGGCAGAACACGACGGATGATCGCGGGCTGGTCGTCCCAGTGGAAAGGATCTTTCTGCGCGACCCGGCCGACAAGGTCCTTCGGGAGCGGGACGTCAGGAGTCCGCAGCAGCTCGGCCTCGACTTCATCGAAGCACCGGCCGCACCCAGTCTCATCCGCTTGGGCCGTGATGCCGGCGAAGGTCGTCGCGACCCTTGCCACCGCAGTTGCAAGGACATCGCCATCTGGAGAAGTCACCGTGCATCCCATCAAGACTCCAGCAGGCTGCCCAGCTGAAGAGAGCGACGTTACCAGGCGACAACCCACCCATCAGAACAGGGCGAACGTTGCCTGATACGGCACTGGTGTTCAGGGCGTCCGCCGTGAAGTCGCGCATCACCAGGTCCGGCATGGGCGGCGAGGCCTTGTCCGCGATCGTCGTCCGCTTCTTCTTCCGCAGGTGCCGGCCGACGATGTGGTGGGCCCGCATCAGCCGGGTCACGCGTTTGCGGTTGATCAGCCGTCCTCTCGCCCGCAGTTCGGCATGGACGCGCGGGGCACCATAGGCGCCATCGCGCTCGGCGCGGATCTCGGCCACGGTCCGCTTCTTCTGTGCCCTGGCGCTCGGCGCGGGCCTGCCCGGTGGCCAGATTGCGGTAGAAGCCGGCGCGGGACACCCCGAGCACTCGGCAGATCCGCTTGACGCCGAAGTCGGCGCGGTTGTCGGAGATGAAGTCCCAGCGGCGAGGGCTCACTTCGCCTCCTGAGCGAAATACGCGGCCGCCCGGCGAAGGGTCTCGCGCTCGAGGTGCGACTCTTTCTCGGCTTTCAGCAGCCGGGCGTTCTCCGCCCGCAGCCGGGCCGGCTCCTCCGCCTCGCCAGCCGTGTCACGGCGTCCGGGCACGGCCTGGGGCTCGTCCTTGCGTACCCACGTCCGCAGTGACTCCGCGGTGATGCCGAGATCCGCGGCCACCGCCGCGTAGGTCCCCTTCCCGGCGGCGGCACGGTAGAGCGCGACCGCGTCCTTCCTGAACTCCTCCGGATACGGAGACCTGCGCCCCACCTGGACATCCCTCCCTGGACCATCAAGATCCATTGACAGGGTGTCCACTCCAAAGGATCAGCCTCAGGTGCTCGCTGCACCCTGTGGGGCGCCACGCGAAACCAGCGGAATGCTCGCGCCCCGTCGCAATCACGCCCGCCCGTGAGTCAGCGGACGAGGGACCATCCGCGCAGGAAGCGGGCTTCCCGGCCAGTATTTCTTTTCGACGCCGACCGGGTGCACAGCCGGTTCAAACACGGCGCGAACAAACTCTGGTAACAGCGTTTCCCTTGTTCTACATTGTTACCCATGAGCTCGCCCTACCAGGAGGCGCAGCGCGTCGGCCAGGACGCCGTACGCGCCGCTTTTCTCGACTGCGCCATCTCCCTGCTCGTCGCCGAAGGCCCCGCCGCGCTGACGATGCGCCGCCTCGCCTCCGACGTCGGCTCCTCGACCAAGGTCCTCTACACCATGTTCGGCGGGAAGGAGGGCCTGGTGGACGCGCTGTACCGGGAGGGCTTCGTACGACTGCGCCGCACTCAGGAACAAGTCCCTCGCGGGGAGGACCCATTGGCGTATCTGATCGAGCTGGGGCGGGTCTACCGCGAGAGCGCCCTTGCCGCACCTGGCTATTACCGGCTGATGTTCGAGCGGCCGGTGCCCGGGTTCCAGCCGAGTGCCGAGGCCCTGGCCGTCGCAGAGACGGCGTTCGGCGCTTCTGCCAGCGCTGTGCACGCCTGCATGGAGGCGGGGATTCTCCGGCCCGGTGACGCCCACGAGTCCTCCAAGCTCTTCTGGGCGGCAGCGCACGGTGCTGTGAGCCTCGAACTCGCCGGGCACTTCGCCCCGGCCGAGGCCGGGCCACGCTACGAGGCGCTGCTGGCCGCGCTGGGGCGAGCGTTCAGCACACGAGTTTCACCCACCTGCGCACCGCCGTCCGCCATAGAAAGGCCGACACCATGACCCGCAACCGCTATCTGTTAGGCAACTTCGCCCCCGTGACCGAGGAGGTCACCGCCTACGACCTTCCCGTCACCGGGCGGATCCCGGCGCACCTCGACGGCCGCTACCTGCGCAACGGCCCCAACCCCATCGGCATCGAGGACCCCACGGCACACATATGGACCCTCGGCGCGGGTATGGTGCACGGCGTCCGGATCCGCGACGGGCGCGCCGAGTGGTACCGCAACCGCTGGGTCCGCTCCGGCATGGTTGCCGACCGCCTCGACGAACCGCGCCGCGGCACGCCCATCGACGAACGCATGGACATCTCCCCGAACGTCCAGATCGCAGGCATCGACGGCCGCACTTACGCCCTCATCGAAGGCGGCATCCGACCCTATGAACTCACCTACGAGCTGGACACGGTCGGCCCCTGCGCGCTGGGAGCCACATCAGAAGGCTATAGCGCCAACGCGCACTCGCTGTTCGACCCGCACGCGGGTGAGTTGCACTCGCTCGCCTTCCTCTACGGATCCGAGTACGTGCAGCACATCGTGATGGACGCCGCGGGCACCGTGCGGCGCACCACCACCGTGCACGTGCCCGGAAACCCATACATGCACGACTTCGCTCTGACCGAGCGGTTCGTGCTGCTCTACGACTCGCCGGTGGTGTTCAGCCCGGCGCACCTGGCGACGGGCGTGCCGTACACCTGGGACGAACGACGAGCCGCCCGGGTCGGGGTGATGCCACGCGAGGGCGGCGCGGTGCGGTGGTTCGAGCTCGAGCCACACCTGGTCGGCCACACGCTCAACGCTCACGAGCGAAGGGAGAACGAGCTCGTGATCGACGTCGTACGGCACCCGCCGGGCATCAGCCTCCGGGACATCGGCGCCAGCCGGCCCACGCTCGACCGATGGACGATCGATCTGGCGGCCGAAACGGTCAAGGAGGAACGCCTCGACGACCGGATCCAAGAGTTCCCGCGCCTCAATCCCCTGTACAGTGGGCGCCCCTACCGCTACGGATACACGGCAGCCGTCGAACTCTATGCTCCGCCTGCCGGCCCCGACGACGATCGCCCTGACGAAGGTTTCAGCAACGCCCTCCTCAAACACGACCTGCGGCGAGGGGCGGTCGAGGCGCACGAATTCGGGCGCGACGCGGCTGTGAGCGAAGGCGTGTTCGTCACGGCCGAATCGCCGAAGGCAGAGGACGACGGGTATGTGATGGCGTACGTCTTCAACCCGTCGCGAGGCGCGACCGACCTGGTGATCCTTGCGGCTCAGGACTTCGGCGGCGAGCCGATCGCCCGCATCCACCTTCCGGTACGGGTCCCGCTCGGACTGCATGGCAACTGGGTGTCCGGGGCGCCATAGCCCGTCGGTCGCGCTGCGCTGTCCATCGACAGAACCTGTGACGACTCCGACGCAAGACGCCGCTGGTAGCGTCACCGTCCAGGCAGAGAACCTCGGCACGCACACTGGTGTGCCGCCCGCAGCCCGCCGGAGCCAACGTGGAGACGGAGCTGGCCCGGGGGCCATCGTCGCGGGTACAGGAAGCAGGGGAGGGTCGCAGCAGGGCTGATCTCCACCGAGGAACCATTCCCACGTGCCCGGGGAGCGGGCCGTCACCGGCTGATGGAGCCCCGAGTGCCTGGGCGAAACCCGGTGAGTCGCTGCAGCGCCCGCCCGTACGATGCGGAGGCTGTCTTCGTCGTCTAGGCAGTGCTTTGGAAGTGGGCTCCGCTCCTCGTCGCGCATCGCGATGATCTAGATGTGGGACGAGGGGATCTTTCTGACGAGCAGTGGACCGTGCTGGAGCCGTTGCTGCCGGTGACAGTCATGGGCAGGCCCTCGACAGGCCGACGCAAGCTGAACGACGGGATCCGGTGGCGGGGTCGGACCGGTGCTCCGTGGCGGGATCTCCCGCAGGAGTACGGACCCTGGCAGACGGTCTACGGACTCTTCCGCCGCTTGCAGCGGGACGGCACCTGACCGGTGGTACTGACCAGGCTGCAGGCCCGGGCCGACGTTGCCGGGCTCATCACGTGGGAAGTGAACGTCGACTCCACGATCTGCCGTGCCCATCAACACGCCGCATGCGCCCGCCTCAACGGCCAGGACCAAAAGGAACCGCCGGGCGGGATCGGCACCGAGCCCGACGACCACGGGCTGGGCCGGTCCAGGGGAGGCTTCACCACAAGGATCCGCCTGGCCTGCGAGCAGGGCCAGCGGCCGCTGGCCCTGCTGGTCACCGCCGGGCAGCGCGGCGACAGCCCGCAGTTCACGGCCGTCCTCGAAGGCATCCGGGTCCCTCGCGTCGAGCCGGGCCGTCCCCGCGTGCGTTCACTGCGGGTGAGGGGCGACAAGGCGTACTCATCTCGCGCCAACCGGGCCTACCTGCGAAAGCGCGGGATCCGGTGCACGATCCCGGAGACGGCCGCCCAGGCCAGGAACCGCAAGCGACGCGGAAAGGCCGGTGGGAGGCCGCCGGCCTTCGACCGCGAGGACTACAAGGCCCGGCATGCGGTTGAGTGCGGAATCAACCGGCTCAAGCGAAACCGGGCAGTGGCCACCAGGTTCGACAAACTCGCGGCCCGCTTCGAGGCCACCGTCCTGATCGCCACGATCGGTGAATGGCTGTGACCGGCGGAGCCGTCGCTCCCGCATACCATCCTGACCGCGACCAAAGCGAGCGGAGCAAGGGGAGACGAAGCAGACGGGTGCTCAGTACTACGGCGCCGACAGCGAGAACGGCGACCGCGTCGATGACCCGTCCGAAGACGCCCTGTTCATCATGACCAGCGACCTCAACGACTCCGACAATACCTTCGTCGTCGTTCAGCCCGACGAGGACGACCCCGTCTGGTTTGCGTCCGTGGCCGTGCTGGACGAAGGCGGCTATGAGATCGTCCGCCGCGACACCACCCGAAACGAGCACGAGGTCACCGCCTCGACCAGCATCAACGAAATCGCCCGCGACCTCACCGTCTGGATGGCCACCCGCAACATCAGCGCTCGCTAGCCCCGACCCCGCACCGGCGTCGAATCTCTATGGCGTGCTCCCGAGCAGCGGCTGCCTCCGCTCTGGCCCTGACTCGATCTTCCTCGAAGACCAGCACACAGGCCAACGCGTCCAAGGCACCAGCGACTTCCTCCCGCCAGTCAGCGAACTCGACGGAATCCGCTGCGGGCGGCCGCTGCGACTGCACAGAGCGGAGATGGTGCAAGGAGTGCTTCAGCACGGGGTCAACCACGAGGCTTCTTTCGATCGGAACGCGGTCGACCCCATCGTGCACCAGTTTCAAAACACGGCCTATGCGGGCTGGGATGCGTGATCCGGAACCGGTCGCCGACGTCGGTCAGCCGTCCAGGCTCAGGCCGGTGGCAGCGATGCAGCCGTCGAGGAGGTCAGGGTGGTACTGGAGCTTCTTGAGCCGATGTTTCACGGCCCTGGTGATCTCGCCGAGGTCCGCGGCGGCCAGGTTGCCCAGGTCGTGCTTCACCAGCGCCCAGATGCCCTTGGTCGGATGGAGGTCAGGAGCGTAGGCCGGGAGCTGGAACACGGTCAGCCACTCGGCGTTCGCCGCGATGAATTCCTTCATGCCGATCGTCAGGTGGAGGCGGACGTTGTCCCAGACCAGCAGGATCGGCCCCCGAGCTGGATATGGGCGCGGACGACCAGGTCGGGGAAGTCGCGCCGGCCAAAGCCCTTCGGCTCGTCCTTGCGTCCCCGATATTCGCGGATCGTATAGATGAGCCGGGATCGCCGGCCCGGCTTGAAGCAGGCCATGCCCGCCATCGACACCCGCCCGGAGCCCCGGCCCCGCACCCTCACGACCGGGGTCTGTCCGATCCGGCCCCAGGTCCTGGCACGCGGCGGAGTCATCGACTGCCCGGCCTCGTCCTCGAAGACGATCCAGGCACCGCGCTCCGCCGCGGTCCTCTTACCCACGGCCAGGTCTCCTTCCTCCACACCTCGACCGCGTCGTCGTCCCGCTCAATGACGCGCCGGGCCGGCTGCTGTCGGCTCCAGCCATGCCGCTTCAACAAACACCACGTGCCCTCGACGGTGTAGGAGACGTGGAAGATCCGGCCGATCAACGTCTGGATCCGCGCCAGCGTCCATCGCTGGTCCGCCCAGCAGTGGACCAGCGAACCACGCTCCAACTCCCGATCCAGCCTGGCGATCTGTGTTTCGCTGAGCCGGGACCGTCCCGGAGAGCCCTGCGACAGGACCCCGGCCTCGCCGCGCTCGCGCCAGGCCCGGCGCCACCGCTCCACCGACCGTTCGCTCACCCGCAGCGCGGCGGCGACCTCGCGGTTGGTCTCCCCGGCCTCGAAGCGGACGACAGCCTGCAACCGGATCCGCTCCCGCACGGCTCTCTCGGCGTCGGTCAGCCCACCGCCCTGCGCGTATCTCACTCCCCAGGAGCTACCGGCGCCAGCAGACCGCTGTCAGACGATCCTCCCGACATCACCCGATCAAGTTCAGTAGCCGGTGCCTACCCAGCTCGGGCGCACACCGCTCCGGCTCTTGAGGTTCCTGAGCTGGTCGTTAGCCTCAGCGGATGATCCCTGAGGCGCCGCCGAAAGTCATCACGCGTCTCCGCGACGGGCGGTTCCACGCCTACGTCGTGGGCGTCAGCGTCTACGGGACGTTGGAACCCGCAGCGGTTTTCCAGCCGGGGGATGGCGAGGAGGTCGTAGCGTCGGTGGTCGGGCAGGATTTGGAGCGGGTCGTGTACACGACGCTGAACGGGGTGGTCTGCCTCACGCGCGCCGGCGACCTCATGTGGGCCGCGGGCTTCGAACCGCACTCTGACGTACGCCATGGCCACCGGCCTGGCTGTGCGCTGTCTATGGATGGCCGGACGGTGTGGGTCTACCGGCCGGACGCGATGGCGGGCCGCGGGGGCGGGGACCAGTGGGTCGTGCACGACGCCGACAGCGGTGTGGTTCTCTGCCGCCGCGAGCTTGAGACGGTCGGGCACGGCGCCTTCCACCACGTGCATCCCGTGGACGGCAGCATCTACCTCGACATCGGTGAGGGCCAGGACGGCTCCGTTATTCTCCGGGGCACGGTCGGGGCGGACAGCGAGCCGGAGTTCGTGACGTACCCATGGCAGGACCGCTGCCTGATCGACCTGGCTCCGTCCGGGCACCAGTTCATGACCGTGGACCACGGGCAGACGGACGTCGCCTTCCACGACCACCTTGACGGGGACGTACTCTTCACTCTCCCAGTCGAAGCCTTCGGGTAAGACCCGGAGGAGTCCTTCGTGGAATAGAGCGGCGGCTACCTTAGCGAGGACCCGGCCATCGTCACCCCGGGCGGTGAGATTCAAGGCCAGGAGAAGTGGTTCCGGCACCACATGGTCGACGTCAGCACGGGTACCCTCAGCGGCGAGTTCACCATGGAGGCCAGCAATCCGTACGAGCTGGTGCTCCTGGGCGACGGTTCCTGGCTCACCGGCGGCCCCGATGACGACCCTGTCCGTTGGTCCCGCGCTCCACAGCCGTCGACACCGCCGCGCCCGGCCGCGCCGACCGCTCCGCACGAGAGGCAGCAACCGTGACAGCAGACTCCCGAGTGTCGCTGATTCCTCAGGCGCCTGAAGGCTTGAGCCGGCGAGCTCGCTTCTTCGTCGAGGGACACGGGCTGCGTGTTCCCCACCGCGACCTCAAGCTTTTCCGGGAGGCATGGCTCAAGCAAGGGATTCCGGATGCCGAGATCGACCGGGCTGTCGTCTTTCAGGAACGCTGGGGCGGTCTCGCTCTGCCCCCGGCCCCCGAATACGAAGGCGGCCCACGCGTTCTGGAAGCTAGTGTCCCCAAGGGCTCGGCCGCGGACGGATGGCGATTCTCGGCCGGCGGCTCTCGCGTCTCCATGGCCCACGGGTTCATGATCGGGCCAGGAGGTGAGTTCGGGATCGACGCCGACCGCTGGACGCCGCTGCACGCCAGCACAGAGGGATGGGTGGAAGCCCTGGCACTGGCCAGCCACGCGGGCTACTGGGCCAAGACCATCACGAAGCTCAAAGGCAGCGCCGTCGAGGACCTGAACCTCGACGGATTCGAGCCGGTACCCGAAGTCCAGGGACTCGCTGACACCTGGTGGCGGGGCAGGGACTCGCTCATCGCCCTCTACCGCGGCGACGCCTCAGGTTTCAACGCCCCCCACTGCCTGAGGGCCCATATCTACGGCGGGCTCGACGCATGGGGCCTGACCGGCAACTGACCCCGGAGGCCGAGCCCTCGGTCCCGTCACTGAGTATTCGGGCTGCCACGATCAGTCACCCATCGTGACCAAGAGGGATCCCGCCCCGCCAACCAGCTCCCTCCACCTGCTGGCGGCCTGCACCAAGGAGAGCGCCACCCGCCAACTCCGATTCTCGGTCACACAAGCCCTGTCCTGCCCTGCGGGGGTCGGCCGGACCGTTGGCAAGTGACCCAAACGATGACCCTCGCAGGTCACAGCGGTGCAGGCGGTCGCCGAATCGAGAACGTAAGCCAAGGCCGCGGGTTGCGCGGCCGTCGTTGCCCGCGGTGACCCGGGGATGCGGCGCCAGGCGCGCCATCCACGCGGACACCCGACTCAGCAAGAAGCGCCCACCTCCTTTGAGCGCCGATTTCCGCTCCGTTGCCTCCCAACCCCCGAACATCCTTCGCCGTCTCGCTGAGCGGCGGTGCCGGTATGCCGCCTCGGCTTCTTCACCGGGTTACTTCAGGACCGCCGCGAAGGCACCGGTGATCGCGGCAGGGAGGGTGATAACGGCGGTGAAGGCGACGGCGGCGCGGGTGAGGGCGGCGCGATAGGTGGCGCCGTCGAGACGGGCGAGCTTGGCGGCAGGGGCACTGTGCGTTTTCGGGGCCGGCTACGGTGCTGAGGTGTAGTGCACGACGGTGGTCTCGCACGTCTCCGCGTACACCTTCAGCGCGTCGGCCTCGGCCTGGTCCGCGGACAGGCCCCAGCGCAGCTTCGTGCCCGTCCACTCGCTGATGTGCCGGCAGTGTGCGTCGGGCAGCGGAGGCTTCCACTCGGCCAGATCCTTGTCGGCCTTGGCCCGGTTGGTGCGTGCGGTGACCGCGACCAGAGAGGTGGAGACGTCCCGGTCGTTCGCGTACGCCTCACGCCGCTTCGCGTCCCACGCACTCGAACCAGCTGGCAGGGGGCGTCATGCCAGCTGTGCTGTATTCGAAGCCGCTGGTGGGGTCGGCAAGGTGTTCAGGGGCGAGCGCTAGGGTGCGTAGCCGTGGACGCTGCTGATCTTGATTACCGGGCCCGGACGCAGTCCGGCTGCCTCCCGCCGGAGCTGGTTGCGCGGCTGCTCGAACTTGGCCATGTCGACGTGGTGGAGCTGCAGGCCGGACGCGGGGAGTGGTTCTGCGCACTGGCCTGGGCGCGGTCGCTGGGTGAGCAGGGCCGCCAGTCCGACGCGCTGGAGGTGCTCGCTCCGTACCTGGCGACCGGCTGGTGGACGGCCGTCGAAGCCGCCGCCGAACTGCTGGAGGGCTGGGGTCGCGCCGACGAGGCGATCGAGATCACCCGGGTCCGCATGGAGGCCAGACACCCGATGGCGCTGGAGTCCTACACGCGCCTCCTCGCCCGGCACGGCCGTGCCGAGGAGGCGTTCACCCTGCTGCGCCCACACATCAGCGAGCCGTCCCTCGCCGCGGCGCTGGTCGACGTCGCAGCCCCGGCCGGCCGCGACGAGGAAGCCGCCGCGCTGCTCGCCGCCCGGACCGAGCACCGCTGTTCCGACTTTCCGTGGTGCTGCCGAGGCCTCGATCGCGACACGGCAATCGGGCTGCTCGCCACGATCCGCGAGCGCCAGGGCCGCATCGACGAGGCGATCGCCCTGCTGCGCCCCGACGGCAACACGCTGCTCAACCGTAAGCAACTGGCCGCGCTGCTGGCACGGCACGGCCGGCTCGACGAGCTCCGGGCAGCCGCGGCGAGTGATGACTCGGGGCACGCCGTACGACAGCTCGCAAGGTTGCTGGAGGAGCTCGGCGACGTGGAGGGAGCGATCGCGACATACCGGCAGCCCGACCGATCCGGAGCCCACAATCCCAACCAGGCTGTCGAGCTCGCGCAGCTCCTGGCCCGGCACGGCCGGGGGACCGAGGCGATCGACGTGATGCGCCTCCAGGCCGACGCCCACAACGGGGACGACTGGATCCTCCATATTCTGGCCGACCTGTATCTCGACCAGAGCCGCCCCGAGGACGGCCTGGCGCACCTCGACGCTCTCGCCGACGCCCGCGGAGGCGAGGAGTACTGGGACCTTTACTGGATGCGGCTGCCGCTGATCGCCGCCCGTGACGGCGTCGACGAAGCGATCGCACAGGCCCGCGCCCACCCCGAGGGCATGACCTCATACGCGGCACCACACATGGCCGAGCTGCTCGCCAGCACCGGACGCACCGAGGAGGCCGTCGCCGTCCTGCGCCCGCACGCTCTCGCAAACCGCCACGACCTGGCCGAGTACCTCATCGACCTCGGCCGCATCGAAGAGGCCGTGGCCGTCCTGCATCAGGACAAGCCGCGTCCGCCACAGCCCTCGACCACCACCGCTTGGAGCGAAGAACCCCCGTTCTGAAGATCTGCCTGGCGTAAACCCAAGGGCCGGTCGGCCCGCCGAGTTGACCGCGCCACAAGGGACCCGGCCCCTCAGCGGACTATGGCTGGCCGGCGTGACGGGCTTCGAGCAGGACTGCCCAGCTGGAGGGGCCGAGGAACACTGTGCCGGTCAGGCGTACGCGGGCTCGTAGCTGATGAGGGCCGCGGGGCAGTTCTCGGCAAGTCCGAGGAGCGCCTGCCGCTTGGCCTCATCGGTGGCAAGGCCCCAGCGCAGCTTCGTGCCGACCCACGTCGCGGCGTAGGCACAGTGATAGGAGGCGTCCGAGGGCAGCCAGAGCAATGCTCAGAACCTGTGTATCGGTCCTGGGAGGGACACGGGGGCGTACCTTCCCGAATGATCCCGTGATGGTCACCGAGTAGGCCCGCGTTCGCAGCGCGGGTCGGGAAGGCACGCCCGTGCTCAGCGTAGTCACCGACGACGGCTCCACCCCCTCCGGCTTCCTGATCGACGAGATCGTCCGCGAAGGCGCCCGCCGTATGCTCGCCGCCGCACTGGAGGCGGAAGTCAACCAGTACATAGTCGAGTTGGCTGCTGAGACGGACGGGAGCGGCCGACGCCTGGTGGTCCGCAACGGCCACCATCGGCCCCGCACCGTGGTGACTGCGGCCGGGCCCGTCGAGGTCACCGCGCCACGCGTGAACGACCGCCGTGTGGACGAGGCCACGGGCGAGCGGCAGCGATTCTCCTCGAAGATCCTGCCGCCGTGGTGCCGCAAGTCGCCGAAGATCTCCGAGGTGCTGCCGCTGCTCTATCTGCACGGCCTGTCGTCCGGCGACTTCGTGCCCGCCCTGGAACAGTTCCTCGGCGGCACGGCCGGGTTGTCGGCCGCGACGGTGACCCGGCTGACCCGGCAGTGGCAGGACGATCACGCCGCCTTCCAAGGTCGGGACCTGTCAGACCGCGACTTCGTCTACGTGTGGGCCGACGGCGTCCATCCGAAGGTCCGGCTCGGGCAGGCGCACTCGTGCGTGCTGGTCCTGCTCGGGGTCCGGCTGGACGGCACAAAGGAGCTGATCGCCCTCGCGGAGGGGCTGCGTGAGTCCACCGAGTCATGGGCCGACCTGCTGCGCGACTGCCGCCGCCGCGGCATGCGCGACCCCGAGCTGGTCGTCGGCGACGGCGCGATGGGCCTGAGGAAGGCACTCGCCGAAGTGTTCCCTGCCACCCGGCATCAAAGGTGCTGGGTTCACAAGGCCCGCAACGTCACCAACGCTCTGCCGAAGTCCGCGCAGCCTGGCGCAACGAAGGCGATGCAGGAGATCTACAACGCCGAGGACCGCACCCACGCCGAGAAGGCGATCGAGGCATTCACGAAGATCTACGGCACCAAGTGGCCCAAGGCCGTCGCGAAGATCACCGACGACCGGGAGGAACTACTGGCGTTCTACAACTTCCCGGCCGAGCACTGGATCCATCTGCGAACCACCACCCCGATCGAGTCCACGTTCTCCACCGTCAAGCTCCGCACCAAGGTCACCCGCGGCGCCGGCAGCCCAGCAGCGGCGCTGGCGATGGTGTTCAAGCTCGTCGAGTCCGCCCAGGCCCGCTGGCGCGCGATCACTGGTGCCCACCTGGTGCCCCTTGTCCGCACCGGGGCCCGGTTCGAGAACGGCGTCCTGGTCGAGCGCCAGGAGCAGGCCGCGTGAGCGAAAAACAGCTGCACAGATCTGGTGCAGCGATGCGACACTTCCCCCTATGACCAGGCCAGAGCTTTCCGAACTCGACTACCTGCGGGAGATCGAACGGCTCGCCAAGGCGGTCACCTCCGCAGCTGCCGGCGAGCATTGGTACGCCAGCGACACCGAAGGTGAGGGACCGCTCCAACGCAGTGTCAACGCTCTGGGACGGGCGCTGCTGCACTACCACTTCCCCCTGGACGGGTGCTTGGAGGAGGAGGCAGAGCGCCCACAGGTTCCCCTCGCCGCCGTGGCCATCATCCGCCCCGAGGCCATGCCTATCGGCACCGACGAGACCTACCCGCATGCCTGTGCTCGACTGGGAGTGGAAGCACGCCCCGAAGGGTGGGCGTTGTGGGACACCTGGGTCAACGGCAACGCGAAGGTCACCATGGTCGTCTCCGCCGTGGACACCACCGAGGGTCTCCTCACCAACTGGGCCAAAGGCAGAAACCTGCTTCCCGTCATGCCTCTGCCCTCCCAGATCGCCCAGGTCCACGCTGGCTGGACCGGCTGGGCGTCGATCTTCTCCCCCTACGGCAAGAGGAAGCTCGGCCTCAACGGACAGCCGTGATCCACAGGTATTGACTATTACTCCCACCGCGTCCCACCGCGGAGTGGAGGCGCACTGGATGGACGGGGTGCACATCAGGGTGCGCACGGGATGGGCGCACCACCGCACCGGTGCGGTCCTACCCGGTGCGGTGGTGCGGTCAGCGGTGCGCACCGGGTGCGCAGTGCGCCGCGTGCGCCAGCGCCAGGGCCCCGCGCATCGCCTACTCGGCCGCCTCCACGGCTGCCGCCGTCTTCATCGACGACAAACCCGAGAACGTCACCGGCGCCGGGGCCGTCGGTATCACCGTGGTCCGCTTCACCGACGCCGGCGCCCTGGGAGATGACGGAGGGGCTGTACCCGAGTTCGGTGAGGACGCGGGCGTCGTAACCCAGGGAGTCGTTAGCCGGGATGTGGGGGTGGCTTTCGCAAATATTTGAGGCCGCACACCCCACGGCACACGCGTGCGCCCCATCCCGAAGACCGGCGCGCACGCCGCTGGCACGGCCAGAAGCTGGCGCCCCAGCCGCCCCGGAACGGGCGAAACACGGAGCCGTGACCGCCATCGCCGCGCGACAACCGCCATGCTGCCCAACAGCGCCTCATCGCCCG
>NZ_BNBS01000130.1 GCF_014656075.1 Streptomyces hydrogenans | reverse complement strand
GCCCTCGACCGGCACCGCGACGCCGCCGACGCCGCCCCGGCCGCCGCCGTCGCGGCCCGCACCCCGCGCATCGTCCCCGCCTCCGCCTACGCCCTCGGCGTCCTCCACGCCGACCAGCGCCACGAGGTGGAAGCCGCCCGCTTCGCCTTCCAGCGCGCCTGGCGCACGGCCGCCGCCCTGGTGCCATGACCTCCCCGGAGCCGGTCCTGGCGGCGGGCTGCGTCCTGTGGCGCCCGTCGCCGGCCGGCCACGGCATCGAGATCGCGCTCGTCCACCGGCCGAAATGGGACGACTGGTCGCACCCGAAGGGGAAGCGGAAGCGCGACGAGAGCGCCGAGGCGTGCGCGCTGCGGGAGGTCCTGGAGGAGACCGGGCAGCGCTGCGCTCTGGGCGCCCGGCTGCCCACCGTGCGCTACCCGGTGGAGGGCCGCCCCAAGGAGGTCGACTACTGGGCGGGCCGCGCCCTCGGCGGGACCTTCGTGCCCGACCGGGAGGTGGACCGGCTGCTCTGGCTGGCGCCCGCGGCGGCCCGCACCCGCCTGACCCGGCCACGCGACCGCGAGCTGCTCGACCGCTTCCTGTCGACCGCCCCGACCCCGGGGCGACAGCCGCGCGACGCCTGCTAGGACCTGTCGCGGCTCCCCTGTCCGCCGGTACGCGGCCGACAGGCCTCCCGGCCTGCCCCGCCACGCGGTGCCGCGCGGGCGGTCCGGGCGGGCACCGCGTGCCGGGCCGCACCGTGGCTTACGGCACGGTTCACCTCGCGTTCACTCTCCACGGCTGGCCGCTTCACCTGATCTGCCTAATTTCGGCCTTACGCGGTGCACGGAGCCTGACGATGCACCCGACAACCCGACACGCGCCGCCCTCCACGCGACGGACACCCGGTCCGGAACACGGCGGCTTCTGGAAGGAACACCCGAAAGTGAAGCTTTCGCGCAACAACGGGCTTCGCGCCTCCGCGATCGGTGCCCTCGTCGTCTCCGGCGCGCTGGTCCTCTCGGCGTGTGGCTCGGACGACAACAACGAGCCCACCAAGAGCGGTGGCAAGCAGACGTCGGCCGCCGCGTCGAACATCAAGTGCGACGGCGCCAAGGGCCAGCTGCTCGCCGCGGGCTCCAGCGCGCAGGAAAACGCGATGGACCTGTGGGTCAAGAACTTCCAGGCCGCCTGTGAGGGCGTCGAGGTCAACTACCAGGGCATCGGCTCCGGTGGTGGCATCACCAAGTTCAACCAGGGCCAGGTCGCCTTCGCGGGCTCCGACTCCGCCCTGAAGGACGAAGAGGTCGCCGAGTCCAAGAAGATCTGCAAGGGCGGCACCGGCGTCAACCTGCCCATGGTCGGCGGCCCCATCGCCATCGGCTACAAGCTGGAGGGCGTGGACAACCTCGTCCTGGACGCCTCCACCATCGCCAAGATCTTCGACACCAAGATCACCAAGTGGAACGACCCGGCGATCACCAAGCTGAACCCGGGCGCGAAGCTCCCCGACTCCACCATCCAGGCGTTCCACCGCTCGGACGAGTCCGGCACCACCCAGAACCTGGGCAAGTACCTCTCGACCGCCGCCGCGGCAGACTGGAAGTACGACCCGAAGACCAAGTCGTGGCCCGCCCCCGGCGGCCAGGCGGCCAACGGCTCCTCCGGCGTCGCCCAGGCCGTCAAGGGCGCCGAGGGCTCCATCGGCTACTTCGAGCTCTCGCACGCCACCGCCAACAAGATCTCCACGGTCAGCGTCAACACCGGCGCCTCCGCCCCGGTCGCCGCCACCTCGGAGAACGCCTCCAAGGCCATCGCCGCCGCCAAGGTCAAGGGCACCGGCAACGACGTGGCCCTCTCCCTCGACTACGCCACCAAGGCCGAGGGCGCCTACCCGCTGGTCCTCGTCACCTACGAGATCGCCTGCGACAAGGGCAACAAGGCGGAGACCCTGCCGACCCTGAAGGCGTTCCTCAACTACGCCATCAGCGAGGAGGGCCAGAAGGTGCTCACCTCCGCCGACTACGCCCCGATGCCGGCCGAGATCGCCGCCAAGGTCCGCGCGATCGTCCCGACCCTGTCCTGACCCCCGGCCGGGGGCGGCCCCCCACCTCCCGTGGAGGGCCGCCCCCGGCATCCGGTGCACCGCCGCCAGGAGCCCGTACGGACGTACGGCTCCGCAGACCGGAGAAACCGATGGTTACCACGACACCACCCGCCATAAAGAACAGGAGCCGGCGCGCCAAGAGCGCGGCCCGCCCCGGAGACCGCATCTTCAGCGGCCTCTCCAAGGGCTCCGGCATCACCCTGCTCGTCATCATGGCCGCCATCGCGGCCTTCCTGACCTACCGCACGGTCCTCGCCGTCTCGAAGGACAGCACCAACTTCTTCACCACCTTCGAGTGGAACCCGGCCGGCGACCCGCCGGTCTTCGGCATCGCCGTCCTCGCCTTCGGCACGGTCGTCTCCTCGGTCATCGCCATGGCCATCGCCGTGCCCGTCGCGATCGGCATCGCGCTCTTCATCTCGCACTACGCCCCGCGCAAGCTGGCCAAGCCGCTCGCGTACGTCGTCGACCTGCTCGCCGCCGTGCCCAGCATCATCTACGGCCTCTGGGGCGCGATCTTCCTCGTCCCGTACCTGGACGGCCTGAACCAGTGGCTCGACCAGTACCTCGGCTGGACGTACATCTTCGACAAGTCCGCCGACGGCGTCGCCCGCAACCTCTTCACCGTGGGCATCCTGCTGGCGATCATGATCCTTCCGATCATCACCAACGTGACCCGCGAGGTCTTCCTCCAGGCCCCGAAGATGCACGAGGAGGCCGCGCTCGCCCTCGGCGCCACGCGCTGGGAGGTCGTCCGCATGGCGGTGCTGCCCTTCGGCCGCTCCGGCATCATCTCCGCCTCGATGCTCGGCCTCGGCCGCGCGCTCGGCGAGACCATGGCCGTCGCCGTGGTCCTCTCCCCCAGCTTCGTCCTCTCGGGCCACCTGCTCGACCCGGGCGGCGGCACCTTCGCCCAGAACATCGCCGCGAAGTTCAACGAGGCCAACGAGTTCGGCCGCGACGCGCTGATCGCCTCCGGTCTCGTCCTCTTCGTCATCACCCTGCTGGTCAACGGCGCGGCCCGGTGGATCATCGCCCGCCGCAAGGAGTACTCGGGGGCCAACGCATGAGCCACGCCGTCCAGGAACGCCCGGTCGCGTTCGCCAAGCCCCGCGGCCCGCTCTCCCACGCCCGCCTCCCGCGCTGGACCCCGCTCGCCGTCGCGGCCGGCTCCATCGCCGCCGGCGTCGGCATCGGCCTCGCCGCCGGCTGGCACAGCAAGGTCCAGTGGGGCCTGGTCGCCGCCCTGGTCTTCGTCCTCGCCACCTACGCGATCACCACCAAGGTCGAGGGCTCCCGCCAGGCCAAGGACCGCATCGCCACCAGCCTCGTCTGGGTCTGCTTCGTCCTCGCCGTCGTCCCGCTGCTCTCGCTGGCCTGGGTGACGATCAGCAAGGGCATGGAAGTCCTCGACGTGTACTTCCTCACCCACTCGATGAACGGCGTCCTCGACGTCGAGGCCGGCGGCGGCGTCTACCACGCCCTCCTCGGCACCATCGAGCAGGTCGGCATCGCGACCGTGATCGCCGCCCCGATCGGCCTGCTCACCGCGGTCTACCTGGTCGAGTACGGCAACGGGAAGCTCGCCAAGGCGGTCACCTTCTTCGTCGACGTCATGACGGGCATCCCGTCGATCGTCGCCGGCCTCTTCATCCTGTCCACCTGGACCCTGATGCTGGACTTCGGACCCTCCGGGTTCGCCGGCGCGATGGCCCTCGCCATCCTGATGATGCCGGTCGTCGTCCGCTCCACCGAGGAGATGCTCAAGCTCGTCCCCAACGAGCTCCGCGAGGCCAGCCTCGCCCTCGGCGTCCCCAAGTGGCGCACGATCCTGAAGGTGGTCCTCCCGACCGCGATCGGCGGCATCACCACGGGCGTCATGCTCGCGGTCGCCCGCATCACCGGTGAGACGGCCCCCGTCCTGCTCCTCGTGTTCGGTACGAAGCTCATCAACCCGAACCCCTTCGAAGGCGCCCAGTCCTCCCTGCCGCTCTACGTGTACGAGCAGTACGCGGTCGGCACCGACGCCGCCGTGGCCCGCGCCTGGGCCGCAGCGCTCGTCCTGATCGCCTTCGTCATGATCCTCAACCTGGTGGCCCGCGGCATCGCCCGCTGGAAGGCCCCGAAGACCGGCCGCTGAGCCGAACGGAAGTGAACTAGTTATGGCCAAGCGAATCGACGTCAGCGGCCTCTCCGCCTACTACGGCAACCACAAGGCGATCGACGACATCTCCATGACCGTCGAGCCCCGCTCCGTGACGGCCTTCATCGGCCCCTCCGGCTGCGGCAAGTCCACCTTCCTGCGCACCCTGAACCGCATGCACGAGGTCACCCCCGGCGGCCGCGTCGAGGGCAAGGTGATGCTGGACGACGAGAACCTGTACGGCTCCGGCGTCGACCCGGTCGCGGTCCGCCGCACCGTCGGCATGGTGTTCCAGCGCCCCAACCCCTTCCCCACCATGTCGATCTTCGACAACGTGGCGGCGGGCCTGCGGCTCAACGGCTCGTACAAGAAGGCCGAACTCGCCGAGATCGTGGAGCGCTCCCTCAAGGGCGCGAACCTGTGGAACGAGGTCAAGGACCGCCTCAACAAGCCGGGCTCCGGCCTCTCCGGCGGTCAGCAGCAGCGCCTGTGCATCGCCCGCGCCATCGCGGTCGAGCCGGACGTGCTCCTCATGGACGAGCCCTGCTCGGCCCTCGACCCGATCTCGACCCTCGCGATCGAGGACCTGATCGGCGAGCTGAAGGAGCGCTTCACGATCGTCATCGTGACGCACAACATGCAGCAGGCCGCCCGCGTCTCGGACCGCACCGCCTTCTTCAACCTGGCGGCGGTCGGCCAGCCCGGCAAGCTCATCGAGCTGGACGACACCGAGCGCATCTTCTCCAACCCGAGCGTCCAGGCGACCGAGGACTACATCTCCGGCCGCTTCGGATAACCAGGACGTCCCGCCCGTGCGTCCCGGCCGGGGGCGACCACATCGCCCCCGGCCCACCTCGCGCACGGTGCCGGGCAACCCCGTCTGCGGTGCTGCATGGCGGTGCCACCGCAAGACGAAAGGGCCCGGCTCCCCCAGGGGAGCCGGGCCCGACCACGTTCCTCCACACCCGCCGGCCGAAGAACGGCCGCACCACGTAGTGGCTCGGCGCCGCGACGATAGCCGCCGCCGGCACGGTGATACTCCATACCCCGGGGCACGACCCCCGGACCCCCGGCAGAGCCGGGCGGAGCCGCCCGCCGGCCGAAGAACAGCTGCACCACGTAGTAGCTCAGCGCCGCGACGATCGCCGCCGCCGGCACGGTGATACTCCATACCCCGGGGGACAACCCCCGGACCCCCGGCAGAGCCGGGCGGAGCCGCCCGTCAGCCGAAGAACAGCTGCACCACGTAGTAGCTCAGCGCCGCGACGATAGCCGCCGCCGGCATGGTGATGAACCAGCCGAGGATGATGTTCTTGGCGACGCCCCAGCGGACCGCGTTGACCCGCTTCGTCGCGCCGACGCCCATGATCGCCGAGGTGATGACGTGCGTGGTGGAGATCGGCGCGTGGAACAGGAACGCCGAGCCGAACATGATCGACGCGCCGGTTGTCTCCGCCGCGAAACCCTGCGGCGGGTCCAGCTCGATGATCTTGCGGCCGAGGGTCCGCATGATGCGCCAGCCGCCCGCGTACGTACCGAGCGAGAGCATCACGGCACAGGCGATCTTGACCCAGACCGGGATCTCGTCGCCCTGCTGCTGGACATCGGCGATGACCAGGGCCATCACCACGATGCCCATCGTCTTCTGGGCGTCCTGGAGGCCGTGGCCGAGCGCCATGCCGGCCGCCGAGACGGTCTGCGCGATACGGAAGCCGCGCTTGGCCTTGTGCGGGTTGGCCCGGCGGAACATCCACATGATCGCGCACATCACCAGGTAACCGGCGACGAGGCCGACGACCGGCGAGATGAACATCGGGATGACGACCTTGTCGAGGACGCCTCCCCAGATGACCTCCGTGCCACCGGCCAGCGCCGCGCCCACCATGCCGCCGAACAGCGCGTGCGAGGAGGACGAGGGGAGGCCGAAGTACCAGGTGACCAGGTTCCAGATGATCGCGCCGACCAGCGCGGCGAAGAGGATGCCCATCCCCTTGTCGCCGTGCGGCGTCTCGATCAGGCCCTCACTGACCGTCTTGGCGACGCCGCTGCCCATGAAGGCACCGGCGAGGTTCATGACCGCCGCCATCGCGAGGGCCGCCCGCGGCGTCAGCGCCCGCGTCGACACCGAGGTGGCGATCGCGTTGGCCGAGTCGTGGAAGCCGTTCGTATACGTGAAGCCGAGCGCGACACCGATGGTCACGATCAGGGCGAAGGTGTCCACGAAGCCTCAGGACTCCTTGACCGCGATGGTCTCCACCGTGTTGGCCACGTGCTCGAACGCGTCGGCCGCCTCTTCCAGCACGTCGACGATCTGCTTGAGCTTGAGCACCTCGATGGCGTCGTACTTGCCGTTGAAGAGGTGGGCGAGCAGCTTGCGGTGGATCTGGTCGGCCTGGTTCTCCAGCCGGTTGACCTCGATCCAGTACTCCGTGAGGTTCGCCATCGTCCGCAGGTTCGGCATCGCCTCGGCGGTCAGCTCCGCAGCCCGGGCCAGGACCTCGATCTGCTGCTCGACGCCCTTGGGCAGTTCCTCGACGTTGTAGAGGACGACCAGGTCGACGGCCTCCTCCATGAAGTCCATGATGTCGTCGAGGGACGAGGCGAGGGAGTAGATGTCCTCACGGTCGAACGGCGTGATGAACGAGGAGTTCAGCTGATGGAAGATCGCATGGGTGGCGTCGTCGCCGGCGTGCTCCGCTGCCCGCATCCGCTCCGCGATCTCGGCCCGGGCGGAAGGCTCCGCCCCGAGCAGTTCCATCAGGAGCTTCGAGCCCGTGACGATGTTGTCCGCGGACGCGGCGAACATGTCGTAGAAGCTCGTCTCCCTGGGGGTCAGACGAAATCGCACGTGAGGTCCTCGGGGTGCTGGGTTTCGGTCAGGCTGATGCTAGGCGCATCATCCAGCCACGGCTAACCGGCGTCCTCTCAGTGTCGCCCATCAGGCACAGTGATCTGCACGAGACCCCCGTGCCCTATCGGCGGGGATCGGTACCATATACCCACGAGGGGTATACACCCCCTTATCTGGACAACGGGAGGACGCGATGACGACCACCGAGGCGGACCAGGTCACCCCCGAGGCCGTCGAATCCGTCGAGCCGGCCGACCACGCCCACGGGGTGCACGGCTACCACAAGCAGAAGGACGAGCACCTCAAGCGGCTGCGCCGCATCGAGGGCCAGATCCGCGGTCTGCAGCGGATGGTCGACGAGGACGTCTACTGCATCGACATACTCACCCAGGTCTCGGCCTCCACGAAGGCGCTGCAGTCCTTCGCCCTCCAGCTCCTGGAGGAACACCTGCGGCACTGCGTGGCGGACGCCGCGGCCCACGGCGGCGACCTCGACGCCAGGGTCGAGGAGGCCACCAAGGCGATCGGCCGGATGCTCCGCACCTGAGCCGGCGGATCAGCGCCCGGCCGGTTCGACCCGCAGCACCTCGTCGATCAGGTCGGCGCTGAGCCGTTCCCCGTCCGCGGCCGAGGCGGCGATCATCAGCTCGCCGCACAGCTCTATCTCGGCAAGGGCGACGCCGTCGGGGTCAGCGGTCGCGGTTGCGGTACCGGGCGGAGCCACGCGCCTTCACCTCTTCCTGCCGGAGTCGGTGTCCCAGCGTAGGGATCGGGCCACGGACCGCGCATGACACGGACGGACCATTTGGCGATGGTCCGAACCACGCGCGGCCCGCCCGGCGCCTCAGACCTCGACCTTGCCCGCGTAGATGTCCCGCCCGTCCGGCAGCGTCACGAGGACCCGGGCCCCGAAGCCGTACAGCAGCGTCGTCGAGGACACCGCGACGGTCCGCCCCTGATTGCTGAAGCTGAACTGGTGGCGGACCTTCCGCAGCCGGCCGGCGCCGTCGAGGTACGCGTCGAAGGGCACCGCGTCCGTGGTGAACCCTTTCGCCGCCGCGGCGAGCGAGCCCCGCAGCGGCGGCGCGGCGAGCCTCGCCGCCGCGCCGATGTCCGCAACGCCCCGGTAGTGGCGGACCTTCACGCCCGCCAGCTCGACCTCCCCCACGTACGTCACGTGCCGCGCCCCGCGCAGCAGCTCGGCCGCCGCGCCCGGGTCGGTGGCCCCGCCGGTGACGAGGTTGCCGTCGTCGAGGGCGGTGGTGTCGACCCGCACCCACTTGTCGGCGGGGACGCCCGCGCCGCGGTTCTTCATGTACAGGGCGCCGGGGGTGAGGAGCTCGGTGATCGGCCGGTGCTCGCCGGCGCCGGCCGCGTCCTTCGGGAGCACCACCTGGAGGTGGCCGGTGCGGCGGCGGAAGTCGTAGCCGCCCTCGCCGCGGATGGTGACGCGGGTCCCGCCGGCCGCCATCTCCATCGCCGTCGACGCCTTGGCGCTGCCCGCCCTGACCAGGGCGTCGGCGGCGCCCCGCACGGCGCCGGCCGGGTCCGGCGGAGGCGCCGGCTCCTCGGCGGCGGCACACCCGGTGACCGCCGCGGCGACCAGGGACGCGGTGACGGCGAGCGCCCCGCCGCCGAGCCCGCGCGGACGCCCGTACCGATGCACCACCATCGCCCGTCAACCCCCAGAAGACTGGATTCCCGATGCGGTTAACGACGGCACGGGCGAGCCGTCACGCGCAGTACGGTGGGGGCGTGCATGAGCAGAGCGCGACCGGTCCGCACCACACGACGACGACGGAGCGCGGCTCCTTCGCCCTGGCCCGCTGCACCTGCGGCTGGACCGGCCCGGCCCGTCGCTCCCGCGACCGCGCCCGCGCCGACGCCGAAGAGCACCTGACCACCACGAAGACCGCCGACGCCGGGGAGACCCGCGCGGCACGGCCCTAGGCCGCGAGGCCCTTCTCGCCGTGGCCGTCCTCGGCGGGGCCGCCGAGGCGGGGTTCGGGGATGCCGACCGTCTCGGGGCGGGGGGTGGCGGGTTCCTCGGCCCGGCGGGAGCGGACCAGCCGGCCGCCTCGGCGCGAGCGGGCGACGGCGGAGACCAGCGGGGTGAGCAGCGCCAGCGTCAGCGGGGCGAGGAGCAGCGCCACGGCGGTGCCGAGGGCGAGGCCGCCGATCACGTCGGTGGGGTAGTGGACGCCCATGTAGACCCGGGCGAAGCCCTCGGCGAGGGCGAGGCCGATCGCGATCAGGCCGAAGCGGCGGTGGGCGACGAAGAGGGCGACGGCGATCGCCATCGCCATCGTGGCGTGGTCGCTGACGAAGGAGTAGTCCGTCTTCCCGTCGACCAGGACCTCCAGGCCGTCGTGGTCGACGAAGGGGCGGGGGCGCTCCACGAAGCCGCGGATGGGGATGTTGACGAGGAGGGCGAGGCCCGCCGCGAGGGGGGCCCAGACGATCCCGGCGACGGCCGAGACGGAGTCCGTGAGCGAGCCGCGCCGGCGGACGCTCCACCAGCACCAGAGCACGACGAGGACCATCGCGAGCATGATCCCGTACTCGCCGGTGAACTCCATGACCCGGTCGAACCACGGGGGAGCGTCCTTCGCCAGCCCGTTGATGTCGTACAGCAGACTGACATCGGGACTCGAACCGTCCGATGCGAGTTCAGCCATCTGCCGCGGCCCCTTGCTCTCTCGTGTCTGGTGTCCAACCCCCGTGGTTCAGACGTGGTCAGAGTCGTCGGAGGGGGAACGAACCTCCTGAGGCTCTCGTTCCGCCGTCCCCGGTGGATCATGAGGACGTTATCGAAGAGTGACGCTCCCCCGCAGCTCAGGGCCTCCGCCTGACGGAGAGTTCCGGCCAGGCGGGCCGTCAGTTCAGGCCCAGGTCCCGGGAGGACGGGTCGGGAGGGCGGCGGCGCCGTCCTCGGTGACCCGGGTCGCCCCGAAGTAGTCCGGTGTGTCGATCCGGTCGAAGCGGATCACCGCCCCGGTCCGCGGCGCGTCGATCATGTAGCCGCCGCCCACATAGATGCCGACATGTCGGATCGCGCGCGAGTTCGTCAGGTCGTCGGAGAAGAAGACCAGGTCCCCGGGGAGCAGTTCGTCCCGGCTCGGATGCGGTCCCGCGTTGTACTGGTCGTTGGCCACCCGCGGCAGCTCGATCCCCACCGCGTCGTACGCCGCCTGCGTCAGGCCCGAGCAGTCGAACCGCCCGCCCTGCGCCGCCGTGCCGGTGCCGCCCCACAGATAGGGGGTGCCCAGCTTGCCCTGCGCGTAGTGGATCGCGCCCGCCGCCTGCTGCGAGGGGGCCAGCCGGCCCTGCGGCCGGGCGAAGCTCTTCTCCAGCGACCGGATGATCTTCACGTAGTTCCGCGTCTCGCTGTACGGAGGGACGCCCCCGTACTTGATGACCGCGTAGGCCCCGGCGTTGTACGCCGCCAGCATGTTGCTCGCCGGATCGCCCGGTACGTCCTTCACGTACCCCGCCAGCGCGCAGTCGTACGAGGCCGCCGACGGGATCGCGTCCTGCGGGTCCCAGATGTCCCGGTCGCCGTCCCCGTCCCCGTCGACCCCGTGGCTCGCCCAGGTGCCCGGGATGAACTGCGCGATGCCCCGCGCGTCCGCCGGCGACACCGCCCGCGGGTTCCAGCCGCTCTCCTGGTACAGCTGCGCCGCGAGGAGCGCCGGGTTGATGGCCGGGCAGAGGTTGCCCCAGCGCTGCACGAGCCCCTGGTACCTCGCCGGCACCGAACCCTTGGCCAACGCCACCGTGCCCGTCGCCGCCGAACCCGCGCCGCCGAGGAAACCGGCGGCCGCCGCGTACGTACCGACCAGGAGCAGGGCCAGGAACCCGGCACAGAGCCCGAACGCCCCGCCGGTCAGCAGCCACGCCTTGCCCGCCCTACGCACCGTCAACCACCCCTCGGTTCCTGGCAGTACGCCCCGGGACGCCAGTCTAGGCGGGGCGGCCCCTCCTGGGGATGGCGCCTGCCCGACGCGGCCCCAAGAGTGCAACAACGACAATCATTGCCCGGAGTCACCCTCCGTGATACACAGAGTGACCATACGCTTCTTCGCATGGAATCCGGCCGCACCACCGCAGGTCAAGACGGTCGGACCGGTCACGTGTGCGGGAATCGGGTAAAGAGAGCGGCCAAGCCGTCGCACGTGGGCGGTTTCATCAGCGAAGATAGTGGCGATGCCCCATGCCGTCCGGCAGGGGTGACCAACGACCCGACAGGGGCGGTGAGTTATATGTACCTGGCGGCCGAGAAGGGCGACATCACCACCATCATCGGTGGAATCGCCCCGAACTGGGGTCCTTTCGGGAGCCTGGGCGCCGAAGCGAAGATCATGATCGAGGTCGTGATGGCCGTGGCCATCCTGCTCTGCCTCGGCATCGCCATCTGGGGTGCGGCCAAACAGCGCATCGGCGCGACCGCGCTCCGCGACACCTTCAGCGCGGAACAGGGCAAGGGCCTGATCGTCGCCGGCCTCACCGGCGTCTTCATCATCGGATCCCTCGGGACGCTCTTCACCATCGTCTACGGAATGGCGATCTGACCGCGCGTCACCCGCGGTCCCATCCACGAACGAACGAGGGGGCGTACCCGGCATGAGTCCCGGCGACGAGCACGACGGCTACGGCGGCTCGGGCCAGACCCGTACCCGCCTGCCCGAGGGCAACACCGGTGACGTCCACGGCGGCACCCGACGCCCCGCCCGCGGCTCCCGCTCCCTGCTCATGGGCGTGGGCGTCGTCGTGCTGCTCGTCGCCGCCATCGCCCTCGCCAACCGCGGCGGCGACCCGTCGGACGCGTCCCCCTCCACCACCTCCCCCGGCAAGGCCGCCGCCACCGCCCCCACCGGCACCCGCCCGGTCACCGGCACCAACGGCACCGTCCCCACCGGCTACGCCCACGACGAACAGGGCGCACAGTCGGCAGCCGCCAACTACGCGGTGGCGCTGGGGTCCACGGACATGTACCAGCGGGGACCCCGCGAGGCGCTGGTGCGCGCGGTGTACGCCCCCGAGGTCGTCGACGACCTGCTGAAGCGCCTCGACACCCTGTACTCCCCCGCCTTCATGGCGAACACCGGCCTCGAACCGAACGGCACCGCCCCCACCGACCTCACCTTCGTCGCCCGCACCGTGCCGATCGGCACCGAGGTGACCGACTACTCCGAGGACGGGGCCACCGTCGAGGTCTGGTACGTGAACCTCACCGGCCTCGCGGGCAAGGGCTCCACCAAGCCGGTCACGTCCGCCTGGTTCACCAGCACCCAGAAGCTCGGCTGGACCGCCGAGGGCTGGCGGCTCACCTCGAACGACGAACGCGAGGGCCCGACACCGGTGAACGGGGACAGCCGCGCCTCCGTCGCCGAGGAGATCGCCGCCGCCGTCGAGCAGTACGGAGGGTTCACCTATGCCCGCTAGCAGCAGCCGGGCGGGCCGCGTGAAGGCGACGCTCGCCACCACGCTCCTCACCCTCCCCGTCCTCCTGGCCTCCCCCGCCCACGCGGCACCGACGCCCACCCCGACGGCGCCCACCCCGTCGCCCACACCCACGAACAGCGACTGCAGCCTCCTCTTCGGCCAGGCACGCCAGATCTGCGAACGCGGCCAGTCCGGCGGCGGGACCGGCGGCACCGGCGGAGGCACGGGCGACGCGCCCGCCGGCGCCCTCGACCCCCTCACCTCCCTCGCCCGTGGCTGTGCCGACGCCGCCGTGGCCGTCATCGACTACCTCTCGAAGGCCGTGAAGGAGACCGCCGAGGTCGACTTCACGAACACCGAGTTCCTCGGCCGGTACGCCGTCGTGTTCGCCGCCGCCACCTTCCTCACCGTCCTCCTGTGGCTGCTCGCCGTCGCCAAGCGCGCCATGCGCGGCGTGCCGCTGACCACCGCGCTCTCCGAGGCCGTCGGGTTCCTCTGGCTGACCGTCCTCGCCTCCGCCTTCACCCCGCTGATCCTGTACACCGTCGTCAACGCCACCGACGCCATCACCGAGGTCATCGCCTCCGGCACCGGCCAGCAGACCGACGTGTTCTTCGGCGCGTTCAAGCAGGCCCTCCAGAAGGGCGACTCGATCAGCGGCGGACCGATCATGCTGATCATCGTCAGCCTGGTCACGGTCCTCGCCGCCGGCGTCCTCTACCTGGAGCTCTTCCTCCGCGCCGTGCTCCTCTACGTCGGCGCCCTCCTCGGCGTCGTCGTCTACTCCGGCCTCGTCGACAAGAACATGTGGGGCCACGTCCGCCGCTGGGCAGGCATCATGATCGCCGTCATCCTGGTCAAGCCGGTCATCGTGATCGTCCTCGGCCTCGCCGGCGCCCTCTCCTCCGGCACCGGCCCCGACTCCTTCTCGGCCGTCGTCTCCGGCCTCGCGATCATCCTCCTCGCCATCTTCTCCTCCGCGATGATCTACCGCTTCGTCCCCGGCTTCGGCGACGAGATCGTCGCCTCCCGCAACAACCGCCTGCACCGCGCCGGCGAGAACGCGGCCGCCGCCGTCATCTCCTCCCCCGCCTCCCTCGTCTCCCAGGGCATCAAGACCCACAGCACCCGCGACAGCGGCTCCGGCGGCGGCCCGTCCTCCTCCGCCGCCCCCCGCCCCGCGAACCAGCTGTCCGGCGGCGTCGCCGCCCACAGCAGCCGAACCCCCAAGAGCGGCGGCGCCACGCCCCCGCCCCGTAACAGCGGCCCCACCGCGGGCACCCCGCACAGCAACCGCAAGAACTCTGGAGGTGCAGGGCGTTGACGACCCAGTCCCAGCCGGTCACGCCCCGCCGCACGTATCTCATCGGCCGCGCCCGGCCGAACGCGATCGTCGGCAAGAACCGCGAGACCGGCGAGATCGCCCTGATCGTCGTCGGCGCCTTCCTCGGCATGATGAGCGGACTCCTCGTCCCCCTCCTCCCCCTGCGGATCGCGCTCCTCGCCGGCCTGCCGATGCTCGCCATCGCCGCCGTGTACCTCCCGTACAAGCAGCGCACGTTCTACAAGTGGTTCGAGATCAACCGCAGCTACAAGCGGATGCTCAAGCGCGGCACCGCCTACCGCTCCGCCGCCGTCGAGGCAGGCACCCGCCTCGACGGCCGCGAGGTCGAGGTCGGCCCGCCGCCCGGCATCGGCCGCGTCAGCTGGCTCGCCGCCCCCTTCGGCCCCGACGAGATCGCCGTCCTGCTGCACGCCGACCGCCGCACCGTCACCGCCGCCATCGAGATCGAGGGCCCCGGCGTCGGCCTGCGCGACTCCGAGGACCAGGAGGCCCTGGTCGACCGGTTCGGCACCCTCCTCAAGCACGTGGCCAACGGCGACGGCTTCGTCACCCGCCTCCAGATGCTCGCCCGCACCCTCCCCGCCGACCCCGACGCCCACGCCAAGGACGTCGCCCAGCGCGGCGACCCGGCGGCCCCCGGCTGGCTCCAGGAGTCGTACGACCAGCTCCAGTCCATGGTCTCCACCTCCAGCGAGCAGCACCGCGCCTACCTCGTCGCCTGCATGCACTACACCCGCGACCTGGCCGCCGAGGCCAACGCCATGGCCCACGCCACCCGGCACGCCACCGGCGCCCGCCGCCTCGACCGCGACGGCGGCCTCGCCGTCGTCATGGCCCGCGAGCTCACCGACATCTGCGCCCGCCTCACCGAGGCCGACATCCGGGTCCGCCAGCCCCTCGGCCAGTCCCGGCTCGCCTCCCTGGTCCACTCCATGTACGACCCGGACCACCCGATCGACCACATCCAGGCCATGACGAAACGAAACGCTTGGCCCGCCGAACTCGACGCCATGGAGGCCACCTACCTCCAGGCCAAGACCCGCGAGTCCTCCACCCGCGCCCCCTGGTGCCACGCCACCGCCTGGGTCAAGGAGTGGCCGATGACCCCGGTCGGCGTGAACTTCCTCGCCCCGCTCCTCGTCCACACCCCCGACGTCATCCGCACCGTCGCCGTCACCATGGACCTGGAGCCCACCGAGGTCGCGATCGAGCGCATGCTCACCGAGAAGACCAACGACGAGGCCGAGGCGTCCCGCCAGGCCAAGATGAACCGCACCGTCGACCCGCGCGACATCGCCGCCCACGGCCGACTCGACCAGCGGGGTGAAGATCTCGCCAGCGGCGCGGCAGGCGTCAACCTCGTCGGGTACATCACCGTATCGGCGCGCTCGCCCGAGGCCCTGGCCCGGGACAAGCGCACGATCAGGGCCTCCGCCGGCAAGTCGTACCTCAAGCTGGAGTGGTGCGACCGCGAGCACCACCGGGCCTTTGTGAACACCCTGCCGTTCGCGACCGGCATCCGCCGATAGGGCCGAAGGGGCACCGACCGATGCGAGATCCGCTGTCCGTCCTCACCGAAGCCTTCACCTCCTTCGTCCTCGGGAAGGTGGAGACCACCCGCCTGCCCGTGCGCACCTCCACCGGACAGGCCCAGGCCGTCTACCTGCCGACCGCCGCCCCCGGCCTCGGCGACTCCGGCGTGATCATCGGCCGCGAGGTCTACAGCGGCAAGGGCTACGTGTACGACCCCTTCCAGCTGTACGGGCAGCAGCTCCCGGCCCCCCACTGGCTCGTCCTCGGCGAGTCCGGCAACGGCAAGTCGGCGCTGGAGAAGACGTACGTGCTCCGCCAGCTCCGCTTCCGCGACCGGCAGGTCGTCGTCCTCGACGCCCAGGGCGAGGACGGCGTCGGCGAGTGGAACCTCATCGCCCAGGAGCTGGGGATAACCCCCATCCGCCTGGACCCCATGGTCGCCAACGACGCCGGGATCCGCCTCAACCCGCTCGACCCCGCCATCACCACCACCGGCCAGCTCGCCCTGCTGCGCACCATCATCGAGGTGGCGATGGGCCACGGCCTCGACGAGCGCTCCGGCTTCGCCCTCAAGGTCGCCCACGCCCACGTCAACGAGCACATCACCGAACGGCAGCCGATCCTCACCGACATCGTCGAGCGCCTGCGCCATCCCGAGGCCGAGTCGGCGGAGGCGATGAACGTCGACATAGACGACGTACGGGCCTGGGGCCTGGACGTCGCCCTGGTGCTCGACCGGCTCGTCGACGGCGACCTGCGCGGCATGTTCGACGGCCCGACCACGGTCGGCATCGACCTCGACGCGCCCCTGATCGTCTTCGACCTCTCCCACATCGACCGCAACTCCATCGCCATGCCCATCCTCATGGCGATCGTCGGCGTGTGGCTGGAACACACCTGGATCCGCCCCGACCGGAAGAAGCGCATCTTCCTCGTCGAGGAGGCCTGGCACATCATCAACAGCCCCTTCGTGGCCCAGCTGTTCCAGCGCCTGCTCAAGTTCGGCCGCCGCCTCGGCCTGTCCTTCGTCGCGGTCGTCCACCACCTCTCCGACGTCGTCGACGGCGCCGCCGCCAAGGAGGCCGCGGCGATCCTCAAGATGGCCTCCACCCGGACCGTCTACGCCCAGAAGGCCGACGAGGCCCGCCATACCGGCGGGGTCCTCGGCCTGCCCCGCTGGGCGGTCGAGATCATCCCGACCCTGACCCCCGGCATCGCCGTCTGGGACGTCAACGGCAACGTGCAGGTGGTCAAGCACCTCATCACCGAGCGGGAACGCCCGCTCGTCTACACCGACCGCGCCATGACCGAGTCCTCCGGCCCCGCCGACCCCGAACTGGAGTGGGAGACCGAGCAGCGCGCGCTGCTGAGGGAACGGCAGCTGGACGACAGCGCGCAGTCGACGGTGGCGTGACGTGACGGAGCCACGGCAGGGGCAGGGCGGCGGCGTCTCGGACGGGTTCCTGGTCGGGCTGTTCGCCCTGATCCTCGGCCTGGCCCTGCTCGTCTGGTCCGCGACCGGCCTGTCCGCGTTCCTCGCCCACGGCGCCTGGCCGGACGGGGTGACCCTCACCAACACCCCGCCGGCCCTCCGCGCCCTGGCGACCGCCCCCACCGACCTCCCGGCCGCCTGGCCGGCCACCCCGCCCGGCCGGCTGTCCGGCTACGGCCTCTTCTGGGGCCTGGTGATCGGCCAGGCGATGATCCTCGCCGTCCTCGCCGTCTTCCTCCTCGGCACCTTCGCCCGCTGGCGCGCCGTCCGCGCCCACCGCAGGGCGGGCGCGCACCCCCGGCCCACCCCGGTACGCGACCCGGCCTCGGCCCCCGCGCGGGAACCGGAACCCGAACCCGCCCCCGTACCGATACAGAAGACCGCCCCCGGGCCACCGGAACGGGACCCGGCACCGCACCCCGAACCGCGGCCCGCGGCACCGCCGGAACCGCGACCGGCCCCGCTCCCGCCCCAGCCCCCCGGCACCGTCTACGGACCGCCGGACACCCGCCGCCCCCTGGCCGTCCAGGCCGTCTCCGACGCCGAGGGCCCGGTCCTGGTCGTCACCTCCGACCCCACCGTGTGGGCCGACACCAAGGACGTGCGCGGCAAGCTCGGACCGGTCCTCGTCTACGACCCCGGCCACCTCTGCGACACCCCGGCCCGCCTCCACTGGTCCCCCGTGGAGGGCTGCGCCGACCCCGACACCGCCCAGGCCCGCGCCACCGCCCTGCTCGCCCCGGTCCGCCCGCACGCCCGGATCGACGCCGCCACCGCCACCACGGCGGAAACGCTCCTGCGCTGCTGGCTGCACGCCGCCGCCGTGGACGGCCGCCCCTTCCGCCAGGTCCACCGCTGGGCCCAGGGCACCGACGCCCACGAGCCGGTACGCGTCCTCCGCGGCCACCCGAAGGCCGCCTCCGGCCTGGCCGGCCTGCTCGAAGCGGCACTCACCGCCCACCCCGACAGCCGGCGCCTGGCCCAGGAACTGACGGCCCGTGCCTTCTCGGCCTTCTCCTCGGTCCACATCCGCGAGGCGTGCACCCCGAATCGAACGGATTCGCTGGCCCTGGCATCTTTCCTGGCCGAAGGGGGCACCCTCTACGTGGTGGGTGAACCGATCGAGGATCCGCGCACCCACCCGGGCGCGATGCCCCTCCTCACCGCGCTCGCGTCGCACGTGGTCGAGCACGGCCGCCGCATGGCCGCACGGTCATCCGACGGTCGGCTCGACCCACCACTCACCCTGGTCCTCGAGGACGTCGCCGCGGTGGCCCCCCTCCCGCAGCTCCCCCGACTCCTCGCCGACGGCCCCCGCCTGGGCCTCCCCACCCTGGCCCTGATGCGCTCCCCCGAACAGTCCCGCACCCGCTGGCCCGAGCACGCGCTCCAGCCCTAGCGGGGGCTAGGACCGCCGCAGCTCGTGCTCCACGTCCCTCGGCGCGCCCGACTTCAGCGTGTCCGCGCGACCGCCGGTCGGGACGAAGCCGAAGCGGCGGTAGGCGGCCGCCGCCCGCCCGTTCTCCTCGTGCACGAACAACCGGACCCGGGACAGCGGCGGCTCCTGGGACCAGGACCAGCCCGCGGCGACCCGCAGCAGCGCGTCCACCAGCCCCGCGCCCCGCGCCTCCGGTCGTACGTACACGCCCACGACGGTGGCCTGAGCCTCCGTCACCTCGCCGAAGATCGCGCGACCGTCCTCCGGCCGCTCCACCAGCACCGTCGCCGTGCCCGCCCAGCTCCCGTCCGGCGCCTCGGCGACGAACTGCCGGATCCACGTGCCCCGGTCCTCCGAACCGCCCTCGGCCCGCTCCTGCCAGAAGGAGTCCGGCAGCGCCTCGGCCTCCTCGTACGACTCCACGAAGGCGAGGGACGCCACCGGGTCCCGCAGCGCCGCGAGCCGCAGCTCGCGGACCCGATCCCACTCCGCGGAGCGGACCGGCCGGAGCAGGTACTCGCCGTTCCGGGCGTTCCCGGGCGGCAGCAGCTCGTACTCGTCCTCGTACGCGCCCGAGTCACCGGGCATCGGCACCCGCTCGCCCGAGGCGGCGAAGCCGTACCGCCGGTAGAAGGCGGCGGCCCGCGCGTTCTCCTCGTGCACGTAGAGCCGCACCCGCCGGATCCCGTCGACGGTCCACGACCAGTCCACGGCCGCTCGGAACAGCGCGTCGACCACGCCGGTCCCGCGCGCCTCGGGACGCACGTACACACCGACCAGGTGCGTCTGGTCGACCTTCGCCGGCTCCCCGAACCGCACCTCGTCCGAAGGCCGTTCGACCAGGGCCGTCACCGAGCCCAGCCAGCGTCCGTCCGGCGCCTCGGCGACGAACTGCCGCACCCGCCCGTCCCCGGTCGCCGCACCGGCGGCCGTCCGCTCCCGCCAGAAGTCGTCGGAACGCGTCACCGCGTCCTCGTGGGTCTCCAGGAAGGCGAGGTGCGCGACGGGGTCCAGCAGCGCGGCGAGCCGCAGCTCGCGCACCTGCTCCCACTCGTCGGCCCGGACGGGACGGATCTCGAAGCTCATGCGGCATCCTCACCCGCCACCGTCCTGCTCCACAAGGGAATTCGCAGCTCAGCGCCGTGCTCCGGGCGGGCCGTGGTACCCCGGTACGACACCGCCCGCCCGGCTGCCGACCACGGTCGGACGCCCGCGCCCCGTCCGCTCCGTAGCGTCGGAGCCATGATCCGAGCAGAGCGACTCACCAAGCGGTACGGCGGCCGCACCGTCGTACGGGACCTCTCCTTCACCGTGCGCCCCGGCACCGTCACCGGCTTCCTGGGCCCCAACGGCGCCGGCAAGTCCACCACCCTGCGCATGATCCTCGGCCTCGACGCCCCCACCCACGGCACCGCCACCGTCGGCGGCCGCTCCTACGCCTCTCACCCGGCACCCCTCACCCAGGTCGGCGCGCTCCTCGACGCCCGCTCGTTCCATCCGGGCCGCACCGCCTTCCACCATCTGACGGCGCTGGCCCACACCCACGGCATCCCCCGGTCCCGCGTCGAGCACGTCCTCGGCGTCACGGGCCTCGCGGACGTCGCCGGACGCCGGGTGAAGGGCTTCTCCCTCGGCATGGGCCAGCGTCTCGGCATCGCCGCCGCCCTCCTCGGCGACCCGGCCGCCGTCGTCCTCGACGAGCCCGTCAACGGCCTGGACCCGGAGGGCGTCCGCTGGGTCCGCACCCTCCTCACCTCGCTCGCCGCCGAGGGCCGTACGGTCCTGGTCTCCTCGCACCTGATGAGCGAGATGGCGCTGACCGCCGACCGGCTCGTCGTCATCGGCCGGGGCCGGCTGCTCGCGGACACGACCGTCACGGACCTCGTCCGGGACGCGGGCGCGGCCTCCGTCCTCGTCGTCACCCCCGACGCCGACCGCCTGCGCACCCTCCTCCCGCCGGACGCCCGCGCCACCGCCGAGGCCCCGGACACCCTCCGGGTCACCGGTCTCGACGCCCCCGCGATCGGCCGGATCGCCGCCGCCCACACCGTCGAACTCCACGCCCTCACCCCGGAGACGGCGTCCCTGGAGCAGGCGTTCATGGACCTCACCCACGACTCCGTCGAGTACCAGGGAGCAGCAGCATGACCACCGCGACCTTCCCCCACCGGGTCACGCCGTCGGGCGTGCTGCGCTCCGAGTGGCACAAGCTGTGGACGGTCCGGTCCACCTGGATCACGGTCCTGTCCGCGGTGGCCCTCGTCCTCGGCGTCGCCGTCCTCATGGGCGGCACGTACACCTCGGGCGGCGGGGACTCCGACGTGGACGTCGTCGTCCTGACGCTGTACGGCTCGCAGCTGGGCGGCATCTGCCTCGCCGTCCTCGGCATCCTCGTCACCGCCGGCGAGTACTCCTCCGGGCTGGCCCGCGCCACCTTCACCGCCGTCCCCGCCCGGCTGCCGGTGCTGGGGGCGAAGGCAGCGGTCCTCGGCGCCACCGTCCTCGTCCTGGGCCTCCTCACCAACGTGGCGGCCTTCCTCACGGCCCAGGTCTTCCTCGACGACACCGACCATGCCGCCTCCCTCACCGACGACGGCGTCCTCGCGGCCCTCGCCGGCAACGCCGCCGGCCTCGCCCTGCTCTCGCTGCTCGCCCTGGGGCTGGGCGCCGCGCTCCGCTCGGTGCCGGGTGCGCTCGGCGCGTTCATCGGCGGCGTCCTGGTCCTCCCTGAGGTCGTCGGGATGCTCCCGTACGACGCCGTCGACACCGCCCTGCGCTACTTCCCCACCCAGGCGGCCGGGGTCCTCGGCTCCGCCTCCCCGCTGCCCGGCGCGCCGTCGGCGGGGGCCGCGCTCCTGGCCCTGGCGCTGTGGGCTGCGGCGGCTCTCGCGGTGCCCGCGGTGTTGCTCCGCCGCAGGGACGTATGAGGATGATGGCCCGATGACGACGGAGACGACGGCCCCCAGCCGCTGGGCGCACCAGCTCATCACCCGGGTGCGGGCGGCGGACGCGGCCCACCCCTGGCTGTGGGACGGCGCGCTGACGGCCTGCTGGACGGTGGCGGCCCTGGTGGACGCGTCGGGCGGCTGGCGGAACGTGGCCAGGGACCCGTCCGTCCCCGCGGGACTGGTCGTCGTCCTCAGCCTCGCCCTGAGCCTCCCCCTGTACGCGCGCCGCCGCCGGCCGACGACGGTCCTCGCCGTGATGGCGGCGGCGGCGTTCGTCAGCGAGGCGTCCGGCGCCTTCCTCCAGGCCGCCTACCTCCAGATGCTCCCGCTGTTCCACATCGCCCTGACCCGTCCGCCGCGCCGGCTGCTGTGGGCCTTCGTCCTGCTCATGGTCCCGGTCGTCACGGGCGCGCTCCGCTTCGACGGCGAGACGTGGCACATCCACGTCACCTCGGCCCTGTGGGCGTACCTCGGCGTCGCCCTGCTCGGCATCACCGTCCGCTCCCGCCGCGACCACACGGCGGGCCTGGTGGACCGGGCCCGCCGCCTGGAGGTCGAGCGCGACCAGGAGGTCCGGCTGGCCGCCGCGTCCGAACGGGCCCGGATCGCGCGGGAGATGCACGACATCATCGGCCACAACCTGTCGGTCATCACGGGCCTCGCGGACGGCGGCCGGTACGCGGCGGCGAAGAGCCCCGAGCGGGCCGCGCAGGCCCTGGACGCCATCGGCACGACGAGCCGCCAGGCCCTGGACGAGCTCCGCCGGCTCCTGGGCGTCCTGTCGGCCCCCGAGGACGCCCCGTCCGCCGCCCGCGCCCCCCAGCCGACCCTGGCGGACCTGGACTCCCTGCTGGAGGGCGTACGCAAGGCCGGCCTGCCGGTCGTGTCGGAGCTGCCCGCACCGCTGCCGCCACTGCCTCCCGGCGCCCAACTGACGGTCTACCGCGTGGTCCAGGAGTCCCTGACGAACACCCTCAAGCACGCGGGCCCCGGCGCCACGGCCGCGGTCCGTCTGGTGGCGGAGGAGAACGCGGTGCTGGTCACCGTCTCCGACACGGGCACGCCGTCCGCCACCGCCGGGCAGGGCCAGGGACTCACCGGAATGCGCGAGCGCGCGGCCCTCTATGACGGCACACTCGACTGCGGTCCCCTGCCGTCGGGTGCGGGCTGGCAGGTCCGGCTCCGCATCCCCACGGCTTCCGCCCCCGTTTCCGCTCCGGAGGATTCCCACCCGTGACGACGGTTCTGATCGCCGACGACCAGCCGATGCAGCGCTTCGGTTTCCGCATGCTCCTGGAGAGCCAGGAGGACATGACGGTCGTCGGGGAGGCGGCGAACGGCGCCGAGGCCGTCCGCCAGGTCGCCGAACACCACCCGGACGTGGTCCTGATGGACATCCGCATGCCGGGCCTGGACGGCATCGAGGCGACCCGCCGCATCATCGCCGCGGGCGCCCGCACCCGCGTCCTCATCATCACCACGTTCGACCTGGACGAGTACGCGTACGACGGCCTCCGGGCCGGCGCGAGCGGCTTCCTGGTGAAGGACGCCCAGCCGGAGGAGCTCCTCGCGGGCGTCCGCGCGGTGGCGGTCGGCGACGCGGTGGTGGCTCCGAGCCTGACCCGCCGCCTCCTGGACACCTACATCCAGCACCTGCCCGTGAGCCCGGCGGCCCCCGCCCCGGTCCGGCAGGACGATCCCCGTCTGGCGTCCCTGACGGAGCGCGAGCGCGAGATCCTCACGGTCATCGGCCAGGGCTGGACGAACACGGAGATCGCCGAGCGCCTCCACCTCGCCGAATCCACCGTGAAGACCCATGTGGGCCGCATCCTCGCGAAGACGGGCGCGAGGGACCGCGTCCAGGCGGTCATCCTGGCGTACGACGCCCAGCTGGTGAAGCCGGCGTAGGAGGCGGTCGCGGGGAAGACCCCCGGGAAGAAAATGCCCCTGGGCTGCGGAATGCCCCGGGAACGCAGAAAAGCCCCGCACCAGATGGTGCGGGGC
>NZ_BNBS01000129.1 GCF_014656075.1 Streptomyces hydrogenans | reverse complement strand
GCCCCGGCGCAGGCCCCGGCCGCGCCGTCGATCGCCCCGGCGGTCGTCACCCCGGTCCCCGCCGCCCCGGTCGCCGCCCCCGCCCCGGCGGAGGACGGCGCCTACGTGACCCCGCTGGTCCGCAAGCTCGCCACCGAGAACGGTGTCGACCTGGCGGCCGTCAAGGGCTCCGGCGTCGGCGGTCGCATCCGCAAGCAGGACGTCCTCGCGGCCGCCGAGGCCAAGAAGGCCGCCCCGGCCCCCGTCGCCGCCGCTCCGGCCGCCGCGTCGAAGGCCCCGGCCCTGGAGGTCTCCCCGCTCCGCGGCCAGACCGTCAAGATGACCCGCATGCGCAAGGTCATCGGCGACAACATGATGAAGGCGCTGCACACGCAGGCCCAGCTGACCTCGGTCGTCGAGGTCGACATCACCAAGCTGATGAAGCTGCGCGGCCGTGCGAAGGACGCCTTCGCCGCCCGTGAGGGCGTCAAGCTCTCCCCGATGCCGTTCTTCGTGAAGGCGGCGGCCCAGGCGCTGAAGGCCCACCCGGTCATCAACGCCCGGATCAACGAGGACGAGGGCACGATCACCTACTTCGACACCGAGAACATCGGTATCGCGGTGGACTCCGAGAAGGGTCTGATGACCCCGGTCATCAAGGGTGCGGGCGACCTCAACATCGCCGGCATCTCCAAGAAGACCGCGGAGCTGGCGGCCGCCGTGCGCGCCTCGAAGATCACGCCGGACGACCTCGCCGGCGCGACCTTCACCATCTCCAACACCGGTTCGCGCGGTGCGCTGTTCGACACCGTCATCGTCCCGCCGAACCAGGTCGCCATCCTGGGCATCGGCGCCACGGTGAAGCGTCCGGCCGTCATCGAGACCGCCGAGGGCACCGTCATCGGCATCCGTGACATGACCTACCTGTCGCTCTCCTACGACCACCGTCTGGTGGACGGCGCCGACGCCGCCCGCTACCTGACGGCCGTCAAGGCGATCCTGGAGGCCGGCGAGTTCGAGGTGGACCTCGGCCTGTAGGGCTCGATGGGGCTTCGCGCCCCGGAGGCAACGTAACGAGCCTCACCAGCGGTGTCCCCGTCCGGATGTGTGTCCGGGCGGGGGCACCGCCGTATTGTCTAAGGGTCACGAAACTCCCGGAGGAGCCGTTCCATGACCGTCCCCGTCGTCCACTCGCTGCGCGAGCAGATCCGCGAGCACATCGTGGAGGGGATCGTCAGCGGCCGCTGGAAGCCGGGCGAGCGGATCGTGGAGCGCCGGATCGCGACCGAGCTGGAGGTCTCCCAGACCCCCGTCCGCGAGGCGCTGCGCGAGCTGGAGTCGCTCCGGCTGATCGAGTCGGCGCCGAACAAGGGCGTCCGGGTGCGCAATCTCACGGCCGCGGACCTGGAGGAGAGCTATCCGGTCCGGGCCGGCCTGGAGCAGATCGCGGCCGAGCTGGCCGCGCCCCGCCTCTCGGCCGACTGCTCGACCCTGGAGCCGCACGTGGCGGCGCTGTACGAGGCGGACGCGACCTCGGACGGCACGGCGCAGGTCCGGCACACGGTGGCCTTCCACCGCGAGCTGGTGAAGGCCGCCGGCAACAGCGTGCTGCTGCACACCTGGGAGGGGCTGGGCATCGAGGTCTTCACCGCCCTGTCGATCCGCTGGCTGGGCACGGTGCAGAAGTCGTACGCGGAGGAGCACCAGGAGCTCGTGGAGGCCTTCCGCCGGGGCGATCCGAACATCGGGGCCATGGTGAAGGCCCACGTCCTCGGCTGCGCACCCCGCGCCTGAACGTTTTCGCAGGTCAGAGCCCCGCTTCGGCGGGGCTTCCGCCGTTTTCGGACCGTTCGAAAAGTCGGCACCGGGTGCCCCTTTTCGCGGCACCCTGTGCCGACTTTCTCGATCTGAAGAGGTTTCCGGCTTCAACCCTTTGATCGATCATCGATCGGCGGTTTAGAGTCTTCGGCGGGCCGCTACCCGGCCCTTCGCCCTGTCCTGCCAGACAAGGCCCCCGTTTTTATCTCCACCCCCATCTGTCCGGAAGGCGGCGATCATGACCGATCCCGTAGGCAAGATTCCGAGCGAGCTCGACCAGCTCCCGGACCGTGACACCGAGGAGACCGCCGAGTGGGCGGCCTCCCTGGACGCCGTCACCAAGGCCGCCGGCCCCCACCGGGCCGCCTACCTGATGCGCCGCACGCTCCAGCACGCCGAGGGCGCGGGCCTGGCCCTGCCCAAGCTGCTGGAGACGGACTACCTCAACACCATCCCCACCTCCTCCGAGCCCGTCATCGACGGCGACGAGGAGATGGAGCGCAAGATCACCGCGTGGAACCGCTGGAACGCGGCCGCGATGGTCACCCGCGGCTCCAAGCACGGCGTCGGCGGCCACATCGCCACCTTCGCCTCCGCCGCCTGGCTCTACGAGACCGGCTTCAACCACTTCTTCAAGGGCAAGGAGGGGGACGGCTCCGGCGACCAGCTCTACATCCAGGGCCACGCCTCCCCCGGCATCTACGCCCGCGCCTTCCTCGACGGCCGCCTGGACGAGTCGCACCTCGACAACTTCCGGCAGGAGTCGGGCGGCAACGGCCTGCCCTCCTACCCGCACCCGCGCCGCCTCCCCTGGCTGTGGGAGTTCCCCACCGTCTCCATGGGTCTGGGCCCGCTCTCCGCGATCTACCAGGCGCGCTTCAACCGCTACCTGACCAACCGCGCCATCAAGGACGTCTCCGCCTCGCACGTGTGGGCCTTCCTCGGCGACGGCGAGATGGACGAGCCCGAGTCGACCGCCGCCCTCGCGCTGGCGGCCCGCGAGGGTCTGGACAACCTGACCTTCGTCATCAACTGCAACCTGCAGCGCCTCGACGGCCCGGTCCGCGCCAACTTCAAGATCGTGCAGGAGCTGGAGGCCCAGTTCCGCGGCGCCGGCTGGAACGTCGTGAAGTCCCTCTGGGGCAACGCCTGGGACGAGCTCTTCGCGCTCGACACCACCGGCGCCCTGGTCCGCCGCCTCCGCGAGGTGCCGGACGCACAGGTCCAGACGTACCAGACCCGCGACGCCGCCTACATCCGCCAGGACTTCTTCGGCAAGGACCCGGCGCTGGTCGCGATGGCCCAGCTGCTCTCGGACGACAAGATCCTGGAGTGCTTCCACCTCTCGCGCGGTGGCCACGAGCCGCGCAAGGTGTACGCCGCGTACAAGGCCGCCCTGGAGTTCAAGGGCGCCCCGACCGTGATCCTGGCGCAGACCGTCAAGGGCTTCACCCTCGGTGAGGGCTTCGCGTCGAAGAACGCGAACCACCAGATGAAGAAGCTGACGACCGACGAGTTCAAGAACATGCGTGACCTTCTTGAGCTGCCGATCTCCGACGCCCAGTTCGTCGACGGCGTGGTCCCCTACGGCCACCCGGGCGCCGACTCCGCCGAGGTCCGCTACCTCAAGGAGCGCCGCGCGGCGCTCGGCGGTCCCGCCCCGGCCCGCCGCGTCCACCCGGTCGCCCCGCTCCCGGCCCCGTCCGAGAAGGCGTTCGCCTCCTTCGACAAGGGCTCCGGCTCGCAGTCCATCGCCACCACGATGGCCTTCGTGCGTCTCGTGAAGGACCTGGTCCGCGACAAGGAGACCGGCAAGCGCTGGGTCCCGATCGTCCCGGACGAGGCCCGCACCTTCGGCATGGAGTCGCTCTTCCCCTCGCTCGGCATCTACTCGCCGAAGGGCCAGACGTACGAGCCGGTCGACCGCGACCAGCTGATGTACTACAAGGAGGCCGTCAACGGCCAGATCCTGAACGAGGGCATCACCGAGGCCGGCTCGATGGCCGACTTCATCGCCGCGTCGACCGCGTACTCCACGCACGGCGAGACGATGATCCCGTTCTACATCTTCTACTCGATGTTCGGCTGGCAGCGGACCGCCGACCAGATGTGGCAGCTCGGCGACCAGCTCGGCCGCGGCTTCCTCGTCGGCGCCACCGCCGGCCGCACCACCCTGACCGGTGAGGGCCTCCAGCACGCCGACGGCCACTCCCCCGTCATCGCGGCCACCAACCCGGCCGCCCTGACCTACGACCCGGCGTTCGCCTACGAGGTCGCGGCCATCGTCAAGGAGGGTCTGCGCCGGATGTACGGCGAGGCCGCCCCGGACGAGGACCAGGACGTCTTCTACTACCTGACGGTCTACAACGAGCCGATGCCGCAGCCGGCCAAGCCGGGCCACGCGGGCGTCGACGAGGGCATCGTCAAGGGCCTGTACCGCTTCAACACCGCCGAGTCGGCCGGGCTGACCCTGCCCGTCAACGCGCCGCGGATCCAGCTGCTCGGCTCGGGCACCGCGATCCACTGGGCCCTGGAGGCGCAGAAGCTGCTCGCCGACGAGTGGGGCGTGGCCGCCGACGTGTGGTCCGCCACCTCCTGGACCGAGCTGCGCCGCGACGCGCTGGAGGCGGACGCCGCCCTCCTGCGCGGCGAGGAGCGGGTGCCGTACGTCCGCCAGGCCCTCGCGGGCGTCGAGTCGCCGGTCCTGGCGGTCTCCGACTACATGCGCCAGGTCCCGGACCAGATCGCGCAGTGGGTCGAGCAGGACTACTCGTCGCTGGGCGCCGACGGCTTCGGCCTCTCGGACACCCGCGCCGCGGCCCGCCGCCACTTCGGTGTCGACGCGCAGTCGATCGTGGCCGCCTCCCTGGCGCGGCTGGCCCGCCGCGGCGAGGTCCCGGCCACGGCCGTGAAGGAGGCGCGCGAGCGCTACGGCCTGTAAGGCCCGGGGCCGGCCGGTCCGGCTGTCGGTGGCGGCGCGCATGATGGGATCATGCGCGCCGCCCGGCTGATCAAGATGGTCCTGCTCCTCCAGAACCGCCCGTCCATGACGGCGGCCGAACTCGCCGCCGAGCTGGAGGTGTCGGAGCGGACCGTGACGCGTGATGCCCTCGCCCTCTCGGAGGCGGGGGTTCCCGTGTATGCGGACCGGGGACGGACCGGCGGGTACCGGCTGGTCGGCGGGTACCGCACCCGGCTGACCGGGCTGGCCCGGGACGAGGCGGAGGCGCTGTTCCTCTCCGGGCTGCCGGGCGCGCTGCGGGACATGGGGCTCCAGGACGCGGCCTCGGCCGCCCGGCTGAAGGTCTCGGCGGCGCTGCTGCCCTCGCTGGCGGACGCCCCGCACGCGGCGGCCCGCCGCTTCCACCTGGACGCGCCGGGCTGGTACCAGGAGCCGGAGACGCCGGAGCTGCTGCCCGCGGTCGCGGAGGCGGTCTGGGACGACCGGTGGATCTCCGCGCGCTACCGCCGGCGGGACGGCGAGGAGGTGGAGCGGGAGCTCGCGCCGTACGGACTCGTGCTGAAGGCGGGGGTCTGGTACGTGTGCGCCCACACCGGGAGCGCGTACCGCACCTACCGGGTGGACCGGTTCACGGCCGTGGCGGTGGGCGGGGAGCGCTTCGCGCGCGATCCGGGGTTCGCGCTGGACGCCTTCTGGGCGGAGCGGGCGGCCGAGTTCGCGCGCTCGCTGCTGCGGGCCTCGGTGGAGCTGCGGCTGACGGAGGCGGGGGCGGCCCGGCTGCCGTACGTGACGGACCGGGCGGCGGCGCGGGAGGCGCTGGCGGCGGCCGGGCCGGCGGAGGACGGCCGGGTGCGGGCGGTGCTGCGGGTGGAGGGCGAGGAGGTGGCCTTCTCCCAGCTGCTGGCGCTGGGGGCCGAGGTGGAGGTGCTGGCCCCGGAGACGCTCCGCGCGCGGTTCGCGGAGGCGGCCCGGGGCCTGGCGGAGCTCTACCGGTAGGAGTCCGGGGACGCCTGGTCGTCGGTCTCCCTGGCGACGAGGAAGCCCCAGGCGTCGGGACGGGAGCCGTCGGCGTCGGTGAAGCCGTACTCCCCGGCCAGCTGTCCGCTGGAGAGCGACCGGCCGGTCCAGCGGTTCCGGTCGGGGTCGGCGGCGAGGGCGGCGACGGCCCGGCCGACGTAGACGGGCGACTCGGAGACGCCGAAGTCGGGGGTCTTCTCCAGGGCGTCGCGCCAGGTGGCCTCGGTGACGCCGAAGGCTTCCAGCATCTGCTCGGAGCGGAGCCAGCCGGGGCTGACGGAGACGGCGGTGCCGCCGCTGTCGGCGAGCTCCTTCGCGAGTCCGAAGGCCATCCGGACGGGGGCGTTCTTGGCGAGGTCGTAGAAGAGGTTCTCGCGGTAGCGGGTGGCGTTGTACTCGGTGGTGCCGTCGGTGACCTCGACGACGAGGCCGCCGGGGTGGCGGGTGAGCAGCGGCAGGGCGGTGTGCGAGGTGACGAGGTGGGTGCGGACGCCGAGTTCGAGCATCCGCAGGCCGTCGTCGAGGGGGATCTCCCAGGTCTTCTTCCCGAAGGAGGCGCCGATGAGGTGTTCGCCGCCCCAGACGTCGTTGACGAGGACGTCGAGTCGGCCGTGCTCGCGGTCGATCCGGTCGACGAGGGCGCGGACCCGCTCGGGGTCGAGGTGGTCGGTGGGGACGGCGACGCCCTCGCCGCCGGCGGCGGTCACCAGTTCGGCGGTCTCCTCGATGGTCTCGGTGGTGCGGCCGACCTCGCTGACCTGCGCGCGGGTGGTGCGGCCGGTGACGTAGACGGTGGCTCCGGCGGCGCCGAGCTGGACGGCGATGGCCCGGCCGGCGCCCCGGGTCGCCCCGGCGACGAGGCAGATCCGTCCGCGCAGCGGCGGGGGTGAGAGGGTCTTGTCGGTCGTCATGGGGCTCAGGCTCGCAGGAAAGACCGTCATCTTCTGTCTGGATTGATTCCGGATTTCCGGGTGCGTCGCCGCCCCGGACACAGGATGCTGGTCCCGTGATGGACGAGACCGAGTTCTGGGAGATCATCGACGCCGCCCGCGCGGACGCCGAGGGCGACCCCGAGGAGCAGGCGGATCTGCTCGTGGAGCGGCTGACCCGGCTGGATCCGGACACGGTGCTCGACTACGCGCGCCACTTCGAGGCCCGGTTCAACCGCGCCTACCACTGGGACGTGTGGGGCGCGGCGGCGGTGCTGCTCGACGGGGCCGGCACGGGCGAGGAGGGCTTCGACGCCTTCCGCTGCTGGCTGATCGGGCAGGGCCGGGAGGTGTACGAGGGCGGTGTCGCCGATCCGGACGGACTCGCGGAGCTCCTGGAGGAGTTCGATCCCGAGCTGGACGGGGACGGCGAGGAGATCGGTTTCGCGGCGGACGAGGCCTACGAGACGCTGACCGGGACGGAGACCCCGGAGCTGGGCATCGTGATGCCGGACGGGGAGCCGGAGGGCGCGCCGCTGGACCTGGCGGACGCGTCGGCCCTGGCGACCCGGCTGCCCCGGCTGTGGGAGCGCTTCGGGGCGGGGTAGGCCGAAGGCCCCGGCGGGGGTTCCGGGGCCTTCGGCGGTACGGGGGCTTCGGCGGTACGGGGGCTTCGGCGGTACGGGGCCGGGAGTCAGGCCGTGGGGAGGCGGGGGTTCTCCCGCGCCAGGATCATGTCCGTGCGCGGCTGGAGCGCCGGGAAGAGCTGTTCGGGCTGCGGGATCGCCCAGTACTTCCCTTCGGCGACCATGTCGAGGACGCGCTCGGCGTGCTCCTCGGGGGTGAGTCCGTGCTCGTCGGCGAGCGTCTGGAGCCGCTCGTTGAAGGCGGCGATCTCCGGGGGCGCGGTCTCGCCGGGGCGGGCGGCCTTGAAGATCTCGCTCTTGACCGAGCCGGGCGTCACGACGGACACCTGGATCGGGGCGCCCTTCATCAGCATCTCGTAGTGCAGCGACTCGCTGAGGGCGAGGGTGCCGAACTTGGTGACGCTGTACGGGGCCATGAGCGGGCTCGGCAGCAGGCCGCCGATGGAGGAGACGTTGACGACCCAGGCCCGCTCGCCGCGTTCCAGCATGCGGGGGACGAAGGCGCGGATGCCGTTGACGTAGCCGCCGATGTTGACCCGGAGCATGGCGTCCCAGCGTTCGGCGGGGATCTCCCAGGAGTAGCCCATGGCCATGATCCCGGCGTTGTTGACCAGGAGGTCGACGGTGCCGAAGCGGGTGTACGCGGTGTCGGCGAGGGCCTCGACGGAGCCGGGGTCGGCGACGTCGGTGACGACGGACTCGACCTCGGCGCCGGTGGCCCGGAGCTCCTCGGCGAAGGCGGCGAGCCGGTCGGCGGCGATGTCGGCGAGGACCACCTTCATGCCGAGCTTCGCGGCCTGCCGGGCGAGGCCGGCGCCGATGCCGGAGGAGGCTCCGGTGACGACGGCGACGCGCCCGGCGAAGACCTCGGCGGCGGACGGGGCGCCGGAGGGGGCGGCGGACATCAGAAGTGGGTCCCGCCGTCGATGCGGACCTCGGTGCCGGTGATGAAGCGGCCGTCCTCGCTGGCGAGCATGGCGACGACGCCGGCGACGGTCTCGGGGCCGGCGAAGCCCTGGCCGAGGGCGGGGGCGAGCTTCATGAAGAGCGACATGTCGGCGTCGGCGGGCAGGCCGGGGCCCGTGGACTGCTTGCTGGCGCCGGAGCCGTCGGTCATGCCGGAGGAGATGGAGCCGGGCTGGACGGCGGTGAAGCGGATGCCCTGCTTGGCGTACTCGGCGGCCAGCGCGTGGGTCATGGACTGGATGCCGCCCTTGCTGGCCGCGTAGGCCGCCATGTAGGGGTGGGCGAAGAGCGCGGAGGTGGAGGAGAAGTTGACGACGGCGGAGCCGTCGCCCTCCAGGAGCGCCGGGATCGCCTCGCGGATCATGAGGAAGGTGCCGGTCAGGTTGATCCGGAGCACCTGCTCGAAGGAGTCGAGGCTGGTCTCGTGGGTGTGCGAGGAGCGGAGCACGCCGGCCGCGTTGACCAGCACGTCCAGGCCGCCGAGGGCGGTGACGGCGGCGGCGACGCCGGTGCGTACGGACTCCTCGTCGGCGACGTTCACGACGACGGTGGTGAGGCGGTCGGCGGCGCCGCCGGCCTTGGCGACGGTGTCCTTCAGGCCGTCCTCGCTGATGTCGGCGGCGACGACGCGGCCGCCCTCGGCGAGCATGCGCAGGACGGTGGCCTGGCCGATGCCGGAGCCGCCGCCGGTGACGAGTGCGCGGCGTCCTTCGTAACGGGTGAGCTGGTTCATGGCGGCGACCTCTCGATGTCAAGCTTCCTTGCTTGATGGCAACCGTACGCCTGGATGGCACGTTTTGCCACACCTGCATTTCGTGCACTCCGGAGGGTGGTGGGCGTACCCTCGTACGGTGAGCAACGCACCCGAGCCGACGACCGCGACGCCCTCCCTGACCCAGCGCCGCAAGGCCGCCACCCAGCTGGACATCGCCCGCGCGGCGGCCGAGCTGTTCACCGAGCACGGGCCCGACGGCACCACCGCGGAGTCCATCGCCCTACGGGCCGGGGTCGCGCTGCGGACCTTCTACCGCTACTTCCGCTCCAAGCAGGACGCCGTCGCCCCGCTCCTCGCGGGCGGCGCCGACCGCTGGCGGGAGTCGCTCGCCGCCACCGGTCCCGGCGTGCCGCTGCCGGTCGCACTGGAGGGCTCGATCGCCGCCTCCCTCACGCCGGTGGACGAGGCCGAGGAGGAGGGGCTGCGCTGGACCCGGGGGCTGCTGCGCGCCTCCGCCGAGGACCCGGCGCTGCGGGCCGTCTGGTACCGGGTCAACCAGGAGTCGGAGGAGCGGCTGCGCGAGGTCCTGGCCGGTCTCGCGGGCCCGGGGGCCGACCCGCTGGAGGTGCGCCTGGCCGCCGCCGCGGCCACCGACGCGATCCGGATCGCCCTGGAGAGCTGGGCCGAGTCCGACGCCCCCGCCGAGGGCCCCGGCTCCCCCGCCGCGCTCGCCCTGCGCTGCCTGCGCGAGCTGATGGGCGGGGTGGCGCTGTGGAGCGCCGCTAACTGAGCGGGCGGCCCATCAGGACGTCGTCGACGGGCCGGCCGCCCAGGACGAACTCGCCCGGGAGCACGCCCTCGACCACGAAGCCCTCCGCCTCGTAGAGCGCGCGGGCGGGGACGTTGTGCCCGAGGACCCGCAGGGTGATCCGGGTGGCCCCGTCGGCGCGGGCCTTCGCCAGGGCGGCCCGCAGCAGGGCGCGGCCCACCCCCTGGCCCCGGGCCTCGTCGGCGACGGCGAGGCCCTGGACCTGCCGGACGTGGGCGTTGCAGTCGAGCGGCGTCGGCCGCCCCACCCTCACGTACCCGAGGAGGAGCCCGGCCCGCTCGGCGACCAGGTGGTCGGCGGGCCGGTGGCGCTCGTCGAAGAACGGCGGGTACGGCTCCGAGGGCTCGGGCAGCACCGCGTGGAGCGGCGACCAGGCCGCCCGGTCCAGCCGCCCCAGCGGCTCGGCGTCGCCCGCCCGGGCGCCTCGGATCACGAAGGTCTCCGGCACGGTCATGACGGCCACTCTGCCACGCCTCCGCCGCCGCGGGGCGGACCCGCGGCGACCGGCGGGGTCGCACCGGACGCACGGCGCGGGCGGGAGCGGGCAGGATGGGGGCATGCAGCCTTCCGCCCACCGCAAGCGCGTCGCCGTCACCGGGGCCTCCGGCCTCATCGGGGCCGCCCTCGTCCGCTCCCTGCGCGCCGACGGGCACGACGTGCTCCGGCTCGTCCGCCGGCCCGCCCGGACCGCCGACGAGGTCGAGTGGGACCCGAAGCGGCTGTACGTGGACGGCGCCGGGCTCACGGGCGTCGACGCGGTCGTGCACCTGGCGGGCGCGGGCGTCGGCGAGCGCCGGTGGACCGAGGCGTACAAGAAGGAGATCCGGGACAGCCGGGTGCTGGGCACCACCGCGATCGCCCGGACCCTCGCCGGGCTCGCCGAGCCGCCGGAGGCGCTGGTCTGCGGCACCGCCCTCGGCTGGTACGGCGACACCGGCAGCGGCGCGGTGGACGAGAGCGCCCCGGCCGGCACCGGCTTCCTGCCCTCGGTGTGCGTGGAGTGGGAGGCCGCCGCGGCGCCCGCCGAGGAGGCCGGGATCCGGGTGACGTACGCCCGCACCGGTCTGGTGGTGGCCCGTCAGGGCGGCGCGTGGGGACGGCTCTTCCCCGTCTTCCGGGCCGGGCTGGGCGGCCGGATGGGCGACGGGCACCAGTACTGGTCCTTCATCGCGCTGCACGACGAGGTCGCCGCGCTGCGCCATCTGATCGACACCCCCTCGCTGTCCGGCCCGGTGAACCTCACCGCCCCCGAGCCGGTCACCAACCGCGAGGTGACCGCGGCGATGGGCCGGGTGCTGCGCCGCCCGACGCCCTTCCCGGTCCCGGCGCCCGCGCTGCGGCTGGTCCTCGGCGACTTCGCGGCGGACGTCCTCGGCAGCCAGCGGGTGGTCCCGGAGCGGCTGCTCGCCTCCGGCTTCACCTTCGCCTTCCCCACCATCGACGAGGCGATCCGGGCCGCCGCACCCCACTGAGCGGGGCCCGCGCGCTCCCTGCGCTCCCCCGTGCTCCGGCAAGCCCGCCGCGCGCGGGCCCGCTGTCGTGGGAGCGCTGCCTACCCTCGGTGCCCACCAGTCGACACGGATCGCGAACTCGGGCATTCCGGGGGCTTGTTGGGGGCATAGGCCACCAACAGGCGGCGCAGACCTGGGGAGGGCACGTGCTCAGTACCGCACGCAGCGCACAGCAGGCACAGCACGCGGACGACGTCCCGGAGGGCACCTCCGTGCCGGAGGCCGCACAGGGCACGGCCGTCCCGCGGCCCCGGCGGGCCGCCGGGGGCGGCGACGACCTCGGGGAGGTCGACGTCGTCGTCGTGGGCGCGGGACTCGCGGGGCTCACGGCGGCCCGGCGGCTGACCGGGGCGGGGCTCTCGGTCGCCGTCCTGGAGGCCGAGCCGCACCCCGGCGGGCGGCACGCCACCGCCGTGACGGACGGCTTCCGGCTCGACCGGGTGGGGAGGCTGCTCACCCTCTCCGCGGAGGAGCTGCGGGCCCTGCCGGGCCTGGACGGGGTGGTGCCGCGCCCGTTCGCGCCCGGGGTGCTGATCCACTCCGACGGACGGTACGCGCGCTGGGGCGCCCCGCACCCGAGGGCCCGCAGGGGCGCGTTCACCGTGGCGCGCGCCCTCGCGAGCGCCCCCCGGCATCCGGCGGCCTCGCTGGACCAGGCGCGGCTCGGCGCCTCGCTGGTGCGGCTGGCGGCGACCCCGACGCAGCGGCTGCTCGCCCGGCCGGAGCGGACCGCGCGCGAGGCGCTGTCGGGCCGACTGCCCGCCAGGACCGTGCAGACGGTGCTGCGCCCGCTCCTCGCCGCGCTGCTGGCCGACCCCGACCTGGCGGTGTCGAGCCGGCGGGCGGACCTGGCGCTGCGGGCCTTCGCGCGGGGCCGGGTGTCGGTGCCGGAGGGCGGCTCGGGGGCGCTGCCGGAGCGGCTGGCGGCGGCGCGGCCGCCGGGCACGCTGCGGACCGGCGTCCGGGTCACCCGGGTGTCGGCGGCGCGGGTGGTCACGGCGGAGCACGGGACCGTCGGCTGCCGGGCGGTGCTCCTGGCGACCGGGGCGCGCTCGGCGGCGGAACTCCTGCCGGGCCTGCGGGTCCCGGCCTACCACCCGGTGACGGTGCTGCACCACACGGCGCCGGCCGCGCCCACGGCGGACCCGGCGCTGCTCCTGGAGTCGGACCCGGGCGGGCCGGTGGCGCACACGGCGGTGATGAGCGCGGTGGACCCGACGCGGGCGCCGGACGGCCGGCCGCTGATCACCTCGACGGTCCTCGGGACGCCCCCGGACGACACGGAACGGCGGGTCCGCAAGCACCTGGCGGCGCTGTACGGCACCTCCACCGACGAATGGGAGCTGCTGGCCCTGCACCACACCCGGGACGCGGTCCTGGCCACGCCCCCGGCGCACGACCCGTGCCGCTCGGTGCGGCTGCTCGCGGGCCTGTACGTGTGCGGCGACCACCGGGCGGCGGGCACCCTGCGCTCCACGCTGGCCTCCGGCGAGCGGGCCGCCCGCGCCGTCCTGGCCGATCTGGGCCTGCGCCCCGCCGCGCCGGAGGAGGCGGAGGAGGAGGCGGCGGCCTGACGGCCCCGGGGCGGGTCAGCCGAGGGCGGCCACCCGGTCACGGTAGGTGCGGACGGGCGGGGCGTCGCGGTAGGGCTCCAGGCGGCGCTCGAAGTCGCGGACGTACTCGATCGCGCGGGCCGACCGCATCTCGGCGGCCTGCTGGGCGGCCTCGGCGCCGAGCGCGCACGCCTGGTCCAGCTCGCCGAGGGCGAGCCGGGCGGTGGCGAGGACGACCCGGCAGAAGAGGCGGCTGCGGGCGTAGCCGGGGGCGCGGAGCTGGAGGGCCCGCTCGGCGTGCTGGGCGGCGGGACGGTACTGCTGGAGGTCGCGGTGGCAGTGGCCGAGCTCGTCGGCGAGCTGGGCCTCGTCGAAGGAGCGCGCCCAGTAGGGCACCTCGTCGCCGGGCCGGGCGGCCTCCAGGGCCCGCTCGGCCCGGACGAGGGCGGCGCTGCACGCGCGGGCCTCGGCCAGGACGGCGTGGCCGCGGGCCTCGACGGCGTGCAGCATGCCCTGGACGACGGGCGGGGCGCCGGTGCCGACGCCCTGCTGGGCGACCCGGGCCAGCTGCACGGCCTCCCGTCCGTGGCCGAGGTAGACGGCCTGGCAGCTCATGGTGAGGAGCACGTACGAGCCGTAGGCCCGGTCGCCCGCGGCCTGGGCGAGGCGCAGCGCCTGGACGAAGTAGCGCTGGGCGAGGCCGTGGGCGGCGATGTCGTACGAGGTCCAGCCGGCGAGCCGGGTGAGGTCGGCGGCGGCGGCGAAGAGGCGCCGGCCGGTGGACTCGCCGTAGGTGCCGCGGAGCATGGGCTCGGCCTCGTGCTCCAGGTAGCGGACCAGGGCCTGGCGGGCGTGGCCTCCGCCGTAGGCGTGGTCGAGGGTGCGGAAGAGGTCGCCGACGGAGCGGAGGGCGGCGATGTCGCCGCCGGTGACGCGCTGGCCGGGGCCCCGCTCCGTACCGCGCTGGCGGGGGACGGAGAAGCGGCCCTGCGGGGGCACCCGGGGGTCCTGGCCGATCGGGCGGACCGGTCCGCCGGTGACGGCCGGGCGGACCACCGGCACGGGCGGCTGCTCGCCGCGGGCGACCCGGTCGTCGGCGCGGCCGATGAGCCAGTCGCGGCTGGGGACGACCAGGCCGGCCGGGGTGAAGGCGATCTTGCGGAGTTCGGCGTGGCTGCCGGAGTCCTTGCGCCAGAGGCCGCTGACGATGTCGACGGCCTCCTCGGGGGTGGCGGCGAACTCCAGGCCCGCGTAGACCGGCGCGCAGGCGTCGAGCCCGAGGTCCTGGGCGGTGAGCCGGCGGCCGAGGCGGCGGGTGAAGACCTCGGCGATGAGGGCCGGGGTGGTGCCGCGCGGCTGCTGCCCGCGCAGCCACCGGGTCACGGAGGTCTTGTCGTACCGCAGGTCCAGCCCGTGCTCCAGGCCCAGCTGGTCCACCCTCCTGGCGAGTCCGGCGTTGGAGAACCCGGCCTCGGCGATGAGCGCGGCGAGCTGGCGGTTCGGGACGCGCTGCGGTGGTCGTTCCGTCATCGGCTGTGCGGTCTCCTGCCTTCCGGGCGCAGGTGGCAGCCCGTTTCGACCCTCATGGAACGGCGTGAATGTAGCGGTGATCCCGGCCCGTACCGTCGCCTTCGCCCCACATTCATCCGATCGTGTGAGGAACCGGAACCCTCGTTGTCGCGCCGAGCTGACCCCGGCCGGCCCCTTCCGGGCCCTCCACCTGCCCGAAGGAACCGCGCGCCGCCGCCGTACAGTGGCAGGGGCGCGTAAGACGCAGGGTGCCGGGCCGGCTCCCGCCCCGGGACGATCCCCGGAACCCGGCCGCGGGCACCCAGGAGGAGGCATGGCCGTGAGTGAGCTGCAATTCGTCCGCCTGGGCTTCGGCGAGGACGCCGTCGAGTACCAGGCGGCCTGGGACAAGCAGCGCGAGGTGCACGCCGCGCGGTTCGCCGACGAGACCATCGACACCTGCCTGCTCCTGGAGCACCCGCCGGTCTACACCGCGGGCCGGCGCACGGCGGAGAACGAGCGGCCGCTCGACGGGACCCCGGTCATCGACGTCGACCGCGGCGGCAAGATCACCTGGCACGGCCCCGGCCAGCTGGTCGGCTACCCGATCCTCAAGCTGCCCCGCCCGGTGGACGTCGTCGCGCACGTGCGCCGCCTGGAGGAGGCCCTGATCCGCACCGCCGCCGAGTTCGGCGTGGCGACCACCCGGGTCGAGGGCCGCAGCGGTGTCTGGGTCCTCGGCGACCCGGTCGAGCGCCGGCCGTCCCTCGGCGGGCTCTCGCTGGACTTCGACCCGCGGCTGACGGACGAGGAGTTCGACCCGCGGCTGCACGGACCCGAGTACGCCCCCTCCAACGCCGGCCAGCGCCGCGAGGACCGGAAGCTGGCCGCCATCGGCATCCGGGTCGCCAAGGGCGTCACGATGCACGGCTTCTCCTTCAACGTGAACCCGGACAACGCCTGGTTCGACCGGATCATCCCGTGCGGCATCCGCGACGCCGGCGTGGCCTCGCTCGCCAACGAGCTGGGCCGCGACGTCACCATCGAGGAGGTCCTCCCGGTGGTGGAGCGGCACCTGCGGGACGTGCTGGAGAACGCGGAGCCGAAGCCGCGGGAGATCGCGCGCGAGACGGCAGAGGCCACGGCCTGAGGAATGCCTGGCTCTGGCCACGGGTTGGCCAGACGTAGCAAGGCATGGAAGCAACGGGCGTACCCTGGTGTGCGCCGAAGAATCGAAGCTACAGGAGCCGATGTGTCCGCAGTCGCACCCGACGGACGCAAGATGCTGCGCCTGGAGGTCCGGAACGCCCAGACCCCCATCGAGCGCAAGCCCGAGTGGATCAAGACCCGCGCGAAGATGGGGCCCGAGTACACCAAGATGCAGAGCCTCGTGAAGAGCGAGGGCCTGCACACGGTCTGCCAGGAGGCGGGCTGTCCCAACATCTTCGAGTGCTGGGAGGACCGCGAGGCCACCTTCCTCATCGGCGGTGACCAGTGCACCCGGCGCTGCGACTTCTGCCAGATCGACACCGGCAAGCCGGAGGCGCTGGACCGGGACGAGCCGCGCCGCGTGGGCGAGTCCGTCGTCACGATGGACCTGAACTACGCCACCATCACCGGCGTCGCCCGCGACGACCTGGAGGACGGCGGCGCCTGGCTGTACGCCGAGACCGTGCGCCAGATCCACCAGCAGACCGCCGAGCGCGCCGCCGGCCGCACCAAGGTCGAGCTGCTGGCCCCCGACTTCAACGCGGTGCCGGAGCTTCTGGCGGAGGTCTTCGACTCCCGCCCCGAGGTCTTCGCGCACAACGTGGAGACGGTGCCGCGGATCTTCAAGCGGATCCGCCCCGGCTTCCGCTACGAGCGCTCGCTGGACGTCATCACCCGGGCCCGTGACTACGGTCTGGTCACGAAGTCCAACCTGATCCTCGGCATGGGCGAGACCCGCGAGGAGATCAGCGAGGCGCTCCAGCAGCTGCACGACGCGGGTTGCGAGCTCATCACGATCACCCAGTACCTCCGCCCCTCGCTCCGGCACCACCCGGTGGAGCGCTGGGTGAAGCCGCAGGAGTTCGTGGAGCTGAAGGAGGAGGCCGACGAGATCGGCTTCTCCGGCGTGATGTCGGGCCCGCTGGTCCGCTCCTCCTACCGCGCGGGGCGCCTGTACCAGCAGGCGATGGAGCAGCGCAGCCGAGCCGGAGCGTAGGTTGCGGGTCCGTCCGAGGAACGAGGACGGGCACGCGGCCGGAGCGGTGGCGAGGCGGAGCGCGACCAGGGGCTCGGAGAAGCGCGGCGCCGCCGCGGCCGGTCTGCCGGTCGTGTGAGTCGCCGCACAGGCGGTCACCGGTAGCGAGGCGTGCCGGAAGAGCGGCCCGTACGGCCCCGCAGTTCAGCGGGGCCGTACGGGCCGCTCCGCCGTACGGGGGTCCGGCATCAGCGTTTCATCAGTGTTTGACCGTCGGGTCATGCCCTGGTAACACCGTTCTGTGAGCATGGTTCCACGCACCGCCACCACCAGCTCGCTCCCCCACCTCGTCTCATCCGCACGCGAGAGAGGACCCCTCATGCCGGCCGCCTCGACGCATGTCCGCGTCAGTGCCCTTCCGTCCGTCACCGGCGCCCTCAGGGCCGTCGAGGCCCTGCTCCTGGGCTCCGGGCAGCGCACCGCCCGCCGCAACGCCTGGACCTCCGTCCTGGAGGACCGCCGCCGCGCCAAGGACCGCATCGAGGCCCAGCACGTCCTGGAGGCCGCGTCTGGCCGGACGTCCCGGGCCACGTAGACTTCAAGGCATGGCGAGGAAGGCAAACACGGGCGGCGCTGACGCCGCGAACCCCGGGCGACTGAAGCAGATCGCCCTCACGTACAAGATGACCCGGAAGGCCGACCCCAAGGTCGGGCTCGTCGTGGCCGGCGTGGGCATCGTCGTACTCGGTGTCCTCCTCGGTATCGGCTTCCTGATCGGACACCCGGTCTACCTGGGCATCCTGGGCTTCGTCCTGGCGCTCCTGGCGATGGCGATCGTCTTCGGACGGCGTGCCGAGCGGGCCGCCTTCGGGCAGATGGAGGGACAGCCGGGCGCGGCCGCGGCGGTGCTGCAGAACATCGGGCGCGGCTGGACGGTGACCCCCGCGGTCGCGATGAACCGCAGCCAGGACGTGGTGCACCGGGCGGTCGGCCGCCAGGGCATCGTGCTGGTCGGCGAGGGCAACCCGAACCGGCTGAAGCCGCTCCTCGTGGCCGAGAAGAAGAAGATGGCCCGCATCCTGGTCGACGTGCCCGTGACGGACATCGTCGTCGGCAACGACGAGGAGCAGGGCCAGGTCCCGCTCAAGAAGGTCCGCACCAAGATGCTGAAGCTGCCCCGGCTGCTCAGTGGCCCCCAGGTGACGGCGGCCAACGACCGACTGCGGGCGATGGGTGACCTTATGTCCAATATGCCCCTCCCGAAGGGCCCGATGCCCAAGGGCATGAAGATGCCGCGCGGCGGAAAGACGCGCTGACGCGCGCCACGGACGGAAATGGCGGTGCCCCGGACCTGTGCGGTCCGGGGCACCGCCATTTCGGCGTGCGGGCCGGGGCTCAGACCCGGATCTGGACGGCGCCGGAGAGGCGGTCGTGGAGGCCGCGGCCGTCGCGGTCCCAGATGAGCGCGGGGATCGCCAGGCAGGTGAGGGCGGCGCGGAGCACGGCGCGGGGCGGCGAGAGGCGGCCGCCCGCGACGGAGACGACCCGCAGGCGGAAGAGGAGCTTCCCCGGGGTGGCGCCGACGGTGCCGACGGTCAGGGCGATCAGGACGAACAGGATGAGCAGGGCCCAGTTGCCGGTCGCCTGGTTGTAGCCGTCGGTGAGGAGACCGTATGCGATCAGCATGCACAGGCCCCAGTCCACGGCGAGCGCGCCCAGCCGCGCCCCGGGCCGGGCGATGGAGCCGGGCCCCTCCTCGGGGAGGCCCAGCTGCTGCCCCCGGTAGCCGAAGTCCACACCTGCTTGCTCCGCTGCGGCACGGGGGCCGGAGAGCCACGATCCGAGTGCTTGCCTGTTGTCCACCCGACCACGGTACTGCGCCCGTTTTCGATCACTTCGGTCCGGGTGCGAATGGGGCGCGACACGAGCCGTCCACAACCGTCCCGGTTAACTTCCACGAAACAAATGGGTCATGCTTGAGAAATCCCGACTGCCTAGGGTCGGGTACGAGCGTGCGCCACCGCACTGGCCGCATCACCGAGCTGCAACCCCGCCCCTCCCCGGGCCGGGAGTAGGAGGAGTTGGATGTCCAAGCACGGGTTCCAGAACGCCGACGAGGTCGCGAAGTTCATCAAGGACGAGGACGTCAAGATGGTCGACGTCCGCTTCTGCGACCTTCCCGGCGTGATGCAGCACTTCTCGATCCCTGCGACGGCCTTCGACCCGTCCGAGGAGCTGGCCTTCGACGGCTCGTCGATCCGCGGCTTCCAGGCCATCCACGAGTCCGACATGTCGCTGCGCGCGGACCTCTCCACGGCCCGCCTGGACCCGTTCCGCCGCGACAAGACGCTCAACATCAACTTCTTCATCCACGACCCGATCACGGGCGAGGCCTACAGCCGTGACCCGCGGAACATCGCGAAGAAGGCGGAGGCGTACCTCGCCTCCACCGGCATCGCCGACACCGCGTACTTCGGCCCCGAGGCCGAGTTCTACGTGTTCGACTCGGTCCGCTTCGAGACCTCCGCGAACCAGGGCTTCTACCACATCGACTCCGAGGCCGGCGCCTGGAACACCGGTGCGGAGGAGAACAACCGCGGCTACAAGGTCCGCTACAAGGGCGGCTACTTCCCGGCCCCGCCGGTCGACCACTTCGCCGACCTGCGCGCCGAGATGTCCCTGGAGCTGGAGCGGGTCGGCCTCCAGGTCGAGCGCCAGCACCACGAGGTCGGCACCGCCGGTCAGGCCGAGATCAACTACAAGTTCAACACCCTGCTCGCCTCGGCCGACGACCTGATGCTGTTCAAGTACATCATCAAGAACGTCGCCTGGCGGAACGGCAAGTCCGCGACCTTCATGCCGAAGCCGATCTTCGGCGACAACGGCTCGGGCATGCACGTCCACCAGTCGCTGTGGTCCAACGGCGACCCGCTGTTCTACGACGAGGCCGGTTACGCGGGCCTGTCGGACACCGCCCGCTACTACATCGGCGGCATCCTCAAGCACGCCCCGTCGCTGCTCGCCTTCACCAACCCGACGGTGAACTCCTACCACCGCCTGGTCCCGGGCTTCGAGGCGCCGGTCAACCTGGTCTACTCGCAGCGCAACCGCTCCGCCGCCATGCGCATCCCGATCACGGGCTCGAACCCGAAGGCCAAGCGCGTCGAGTTCCGCGCGCCGGACCCGTCCTCGAACCCGTACCTCGCCTTCTCGGCGCTGCTCCTCGCGGGCCTCGACGGCGTCAAGAACAAGATCGAGCCCATGGAGCCGATCGACAAGGACCTCTACGAGCTGGCTCCCGAGGAGCACGCGAGCGTCCCGCAGGTCCCGACCAACCTGGAGGCCGTCCTCAAGGCCCTGGAGGAGGACAACGAGTACCTCCAGGCCGGCGGTGTCTTCACCTCCGACCTGATCGAGACCTGGATCGACTACAAGCGCACGCACGAGATCGCCCCGATCCAGCTGCGCCCGCACCCGCACGAGTTCGAGCTCTACTACGACCTCTAAACCGCGCGGCGCACACACGCCCACGCAGAAGGCCGCCGTCCCGGAACCCCCGGGGCGGCGGCCTTCGCCGTGTGTCCGCGTCAGAGGTTGTGACGGATGAAGGTGCGCACCAGACGGCAGGTGACGTCGGAGGGCGGGTGGATGCCTATGCGCTCCGCGGTGGCGCGGATGGTGGCGTTCGTCGCCTTCGACGGGATGTAGACGCCGGAGTCGAGGAGGGCGATGGCGAGGCGCATCGCCTTGAGGCGGCGGTTGTGGGTGACGTACCACTCGCGCGGCCGCCCGGCCGGGAGGGCCTTCTTCCGGAGGGGCGTGAAGGGTTCGATGGACGGCCTGCGGATCACGGCTGCTGCCATGGGCTACCTCCTGGCGAACGGTGGCGGGGGCCCTCCCCGGGGCCCTTGCCTTCACCTCCCATTTTACGGCCGGGCACTGACAATCGGCCCTGGTCGGACGGGGTTCCGGGGTAGATTCGGGGGATGGAGATCTGGATCAATCCCGCCTGTTCCAAGTGCCGGTCCGCCCTGACCCTGCTCGACGCGGAGGGGGCCGATTACACCGTCCGGAAGTACCTGGAGGACGTGCCGTCCGCGGCGGAGATCCGGGACGTCCTGGAGCGGCTCGGGCTGGAGCCGTGGGACATCACCCGGACCGGGGAGGCGGTCGCCAAGGAGCTCGGGGTGAAGGAGTGGGGCCGGGAGCCGGCCGACCGCGAGCGGTGGATCGAGGCGCTGTCCGCGCACCCGAAGCTCATCCAGCGGCCGATCATCACCGCCGACGACGGCAGTGCCGTCGTCGGACGCTCGGAGGAGGCCGTGCGGGACGCCCTCGGGCGGGGCTAGGGCCTGTCTGGCCATGGGCGTCGGATCAGGCCGGGTCGTCCGGTGCGTGCGATCGGCGTGCGGCAGGGACGGCCTCGTAGCAGCGCTACTCGGGCGTTTCGGCCGTGCGGCGAGCGTGCGTGCCGGACGGGCCGGACCCGACGGGAAGGGTCGGACAGGCCCTAGGCTCCCCGCTCCCCCAGGGTCCTGGTCATGAGGTGCTCGCCGGGGCGGGCGCCGGAGCGGCGGTAGCCGAGGCGTTCGTAGAGGGTCCTGGCCGGGGTGTTGCCGGTGAGGACGGCCAGGCGGATCAGTGGCGCGCCCCTCTCCCCGGCCCACTCCTCCACGGCCGTGACCAGCCGGGTCGCCAGTCCCCTGCCGCGGGCCGCGGGCGCGACCCAGAGGGAGCGCAGCTCGGGGACGCCGTCCGGGGAGACCAGGCCGCCGGCCAGGCCCACCGGGCGGTCGCCGAGGAGGGCGACGAGGGCGAGGGCCGTCGGGTCGTCCAGGCGGGCCCGCCAGCGCTCCTCGCCGCCGGCCCGCCAGTCCGCGAGGTCCATCCTGAACGCCTCGGGCGAGACGGTCAGGGCGGCGAGCCGGGCCTCGCCCCAGAGCCGCCGGTCGGCGGGGCCCAGCATCCGCAGGACGGGGGCTCCCGCGTCGGTACCGCCCGTGCCCCCGGCGGCCGCCGGGTCAGGGGGCCGTGGCACGGGTCTCCGCCTCGGTGAGGAGTTCGGTGAGGCGCAGGGCGAAGCGGGCGTCGCAGGGGTGGGGGGTGCCGGTGGCCGCCGCGGCGAGGAGGGCGTCGACGGCGCGGGCGTACGCGTCGACCGCGCCGTTCCACGGGGGCAGTGCGGCGCGGCCCGCCGTGCCGTGGAGGGTGATCGCCGCGCCCGCCGCCTCCGGCGGGGCGCTCAGGCTCAGGGTCACCGTGCTGCTCGCGCCCGAGGCGTGGCGGAGGACCAGGTGGTGGGTGTCCTCCGGGCCCTTCGCCGCCGTCAGGGCGGTCACCTCGCCGAGGACCGGGAGCAGGACGGAGAGGACGTGCGGGCCCACGTCCCACAGGCCGCCCTTCTCTCGGCGCCACGGGGAGGCCGCGTAGGGGCTGTCCGAGCCGGGGCCGTAGAGGGAGCCGAGCCAGCGGGCCTCGGCGACGTACCAGCCGCCCGTCGCCCGCTGCTCCTCGATCCAGCGGGCCGTCTCCGGGGCGAAGCGGAGGGTACAGAAGACGACCGAGGCGACGCCCGCCGCGTCCGCCGCGTCGACGACCTCGCGGGCGCCCTCGACCGTGGTGGCAAGGGGCTTGTCGAGCAGCAGGTGGCAGCCGGCCCGGGCCGCGCGGGCGGCGATCGGCGCCTGGACGTCCGGCGGCAGCGCGACCGCGACGGCGTCGCACTCCGCGAGGAGCGCGTCCAGGTCGTCGTAGGCGCGGGTGCCGGAGGCCGCGGCCAGTTCGGCGGCCGCCTCCGGGCGCCGGCCCCACACCCCGGCGAACTCCACCCCCTCGTGCGCGGCCAGGGCCGGCGCGTGGGTCCGGGCGGCCCAGGGGCCGGTGCCGAGGAGTCCGATGCGGGGGCGCGACTGCGCGGAAGGGTTCGCCATGGCCCCCAGTCTGCCCGCCCGGGCCGCCCGCGCTCACCCGATATCCCCTGGCCGTCCTCCCCCGGGCCGGTGTTAGCGTGCTCGGGTGCCGGCCGCGGGACTTCGGTGCGACTTCCGATACCTGCCTCGTAAAGCAACGTCTTCGCTGATCGCGCTTCCTCTCCCCGGCCGGCACGCCGACACGCGAGAAGGGGGCCGTCGTGTCCGAGCTGGTCGCCGCCGAGGACGTGCTGCTGTTCGTCAACGCGGCCGTGACCGCGACGGGGCAGCGGGAGTTCCGCTCGTCCGCCGCCGAGCAGCGGCTGTCGCTGGACTTCCTCCACGCGTACGTACGGGTCAACTACCGGCCGCTGTACGCGGCGTGCCTGGCTCTCGACATCAACGACCACAACGCCGCGCTCGTCGTCGAGCAGCTGCTGCGGACGCCGGGCGAGGCCGGTGAGGGCGAGGGCCGGCTGGTCGCGGCCCGGCTGGCGCGGATGGCGCCGCAGCGGGTGTACCGGCTGTTCCGGGCGCTGCGCGCCGCCGGGGTGAACAACCGCCGCACGCGCGCGATCACCCGCGACTGGCTGGCCGCGCGGCCGGATCCGGCGCTGGACGCCGTGAAGTACCGGGCCGGGGTGAAGACCGCCCTGCGGCACGCGCACCTGCCGGCCGCCGACGCCGAGACCGGCGACTTCCTCTTCGCGCCGGGGCGCCGGACGCGGTACGCGCACCGGACGCTGGAGGCGTACCGGCGGGCCGGGTACGAGCAGGCGGCGCTGTACGAGCTGCCGTTCACCGTCGCGGAGGGCTTCGCGGCGAGGCACGGGGTGGACCGGGCGGTGTTCCTGGAGCGGATCGCGCCCCGGATGACCCGGCTGGAGCGGCTGCGGACCGAACGGGCCGCCGGGCGGGGCGGTGTGGCGACCGGGCCGGCCGGGATGCCGCTGACCCGGCTCGCGCTGTACGTGCTGGCGCTGCCGCTCGCGGCGCGGGCGGCGCGGCGGGCGGACCTGGGGCG
>NZ_BNBS01000128.1 GCF_014656075.1 Streptomyces hydrogenans | reverse complement strand
GGCGGCGCGCCAGGCGCGGCGCCAGCCGGCGGGTGGTTCCTCGACCCGGGCGAGGAGGCCGCCGGGCAGCGCGGTGAGCGCGGCGGCGGCCGGGGGCAGCAGCAGGGCGGCGGCGAGGAGGACCGGGTAGAAGGAGCCGGTGCCCATGGGGACGGAGCCGCCGAGGCCGCGCCCGAGGAGGCGGCAGCGGGCGGGCAGCTCGCAGAGCGCGTACAGGGCGGCGAGGAGGCCGGCGGTCGCCCAGGGGGTGGGCGACGGGGGGAGGAGCGCGGGCAGGGCGCACGCTCCGGCGCCGAGGGCGGCGCAGACGATGTACGCGCGGGCCGTTCGCGGGAGGGGCTTCACGACCGTCACGCGGTCACGCTAGCGAGGACGGCGGCCGCTCATGGCGGGCCGCCGTCGATTCCTACCATCGGGTGATACAAGCTGACGGGTACGTGGGCGGTGTCCCGCACACCCGTGCGGTCACTCCTGGGTGGCCGGGGTCTGCGTGGCCGGGGAGACCGGGGTCTCGGGGGCGACGACGTCCTGCTCGGGCACCAGGTGCCCGGCGCGGATGAGGTCGATCCGGCCCATGACCTTGGCGCGCAGGTCGGTGGGGACGTCATCGCTGCCGCAGCAGCGCTTGACGAGCTTCTTCACCGCCTGCTCCAGGCCGTACTTCTCCAGGCACGGCGAGCACTCCTCGAAGTGCACCTCGAACTTGGTGCACTCGCCGTCGGGCATCTCTCTGTCGAGGAACTCGTAGAGATGGTCCAGGACTTCCGAGCAATCCGTCTCGTGCGGGTCTCCGCAGCTCATGAGTCCGCGCCTTTCAGATCCTTGGACGACTCTCCGGCGCCGGCGGGGACGAGGCCTCGCTCGCGGGCGTAGTCCTCGAGCATGCCGCGGAGCTGGCGGCGGCCCCGGTGCAGGCGGGACATCACCGTACCGATGGGGGTCCCCATGATGTCGGCGATCTCCTTGTAGGCAAAGCCCTCGACGTCGGCGAGGTAGACCGCGATGCGGAACTCCTCGGGGATCGCCTGGAGCGCCGCCTTCACGTCCGAGTCGGGCAGGTGGTCGAGCGCCTGCGACTCGGCGGAGCGCAGACCGGTCGACATGTGCGACTCGGCGCGGGCGAGCTGCCAGTCCTCGATCTCCTCGGCGGCGCTGCGCTGGGGCTCACGCTGCTTCTTGCGGTACGAGTTGATGAAGGTGTTGGTGAGGATGCGGTACAGCCACGCCTTGAGGTTGGTGCCCTCGCGGAACTGGTGGAAGGAGCCGTACGCCTTCGCGTAGGTCTCCTGCACCAGGTCCTCGGCGTCCGCGGGGTTGCGCGTCATCCGCAGCGCGGCCGAGTACATCTGGTCGAGGAAGCCGAGGGCGTCCCGCTCGAAGCGCGCGTTGCGCTCCTCGGTCGTCTCCTCGGGGCCGTCGTCGGTCCCTGTGTCGGTCCCAGTGACCGGACCCACCTCCTCCAGCGCGGTGACGGGGCCGGTGCCGGACCCGCTCGTCTCGGAGGATAGACGAGGAACGGCTCCGCCCGCCGCCCGAACGGGGGCGGCCTTGGGGGCGGGCAGCACGGTCCAGTCGAGCTCCGCGGACCTGACCCGCTCCGGGCAGATGGTCGAACCCATGCGACGGACTCCCTCTCTCGCTTCTCACACCGACGCTCTGCACAACAGTCGCCCCGGCCCCGGCATTCCCGGGCCCCCGGTGGGTTTCAGCGCAAGGCGGCGAGCCAGTCGGCGACGCTCCCGACGATCCGCGCGAGGGCCTCGTCCCGGCTGACCGGGGCCCGCTTGGGGACGGCGAAGCCGTGGTCGCCGTACGGGACCTCCACGAGTGCGTACGTGCCTCCGGGCGGGAACTCGGCGGGCTTGCCGAAGGGGTCGTTGCCGCCCTGGACGACCAGCGTGGGCAGCCCGGTCCCGAGGAGTTCGGCGGCCCGGGAGCTCTCCGGCCTCCCCGGCGGGTGGAGCGGGAAGCTCAGCGCCAGGACGGCGGCGGCGCCGAGCTCCGCGCCGGTCCGGCAGGCGACCCGGGCGCCGGCGCTGCGGCCGCCGGCGACGACCGGGAGCCCGGGCTCCGCGAGGGCGGGCCACAGGCCGCGCCAGCCGGTGTCGAGGGTCTTCGGCGCGGGCGCGACCTTCTTGCCAGCGACCCGCCAGGGCTGCTCGACCAGGGCGACGGTGACGCCGCGGGCGGGCAGGGCGGCGGCGAGGGCGGCCAGGTCTCGGGCCTCGATGCCGCCGCCGGCGCCGTGGCCGAGGGCGAGGACGCGGCGGGCCCTCGGAGCGGGGTGCCAGGTGATGCGGGCCTCACCGGCGTCGGTGGGCACGGTCTCGATCTTCGTCACGTCCCCATCCTGCCGCCCGGGGCCCGCGCCGGGCGGCGTTCAGAACAGCGTGCCGATCTCCGGCCCGGCCAGTTCGGCGAGCAGCTCGGGGCCGTTGTTGCGGACGTTGCTGACGGCGGTGGCGACCGGGAAGGCGCGCATCAGGCCCTCCGGCGGCGGGGCGAGCAGGGCGCGCAGCTCGTCGAGGCCGGTGGTGGCCGGGTCCAGCCAGGCGTCCCAGCGGTCCTCGGTGAGCATCAGCGGCATCCGGGGGTGGATCTCCGCGAGCGTGCCGGGTCCCTCGGCGGGTGCCACGCCGAGCGGGGCGGTCTCCGCCTCGGTGGTGACCACCGAGCAGGTGGCCCACCAGGCGGCCGGGTGATCGGGCGGCAGCGCGGGGTCGCGCCAGAACTCGTACAGGCCGGCCAGGGCCATGACCGAGCCGTCGGCCGGGGTCACGAAGTACGGCTGCTTGCGGGCCCGCTTCCGCTTCCCCTCGACCTCCAGGTCGCGCTCGGCCGCGCCGGTCACCCACTCGTAATAGCCGTCGGCGGGCACGATGCAGCGGCGCGACTGGAAGGCGCGCCTGAAGGACGGCTTCTCGTGCAGGGTCTCGGACCTGGCGTTGATCATCCGGGCCGCGCCCTCCGGCGACTTCGACCAGGACGGGACCAGTCCCCATCTCAGGGCGCGCAGCTGGCGAACCGGCCGCCGGCTCTCCGCGTCTTTCAGAGGGCGTTCGAGGACCACGTGGACCTCCTTGGTGGGGGCCACGTTCCAGTCCTGGTCCAGGGTCTCCGTCGGCTCCCACTTCTCGATCCCGAAGAGGTCGACGAGCTCCTCCGGCCTTCGGCCGGCCGCAAAACGTCCGCACATGCGTGCCACACTGCCACGATCCCCGAGCCCGAGAGGAGCGGACCGAAGGATGGACCTCTTCGCCCCGCAGGCCGCCCCCGCCGAGTGGCTGGTGATCGCCACCGGCGTCGCCGCGCTCGCCGTCACCGTGCCCCGCCGGACATGGCTGCTCGCACGCAACGCGATCACCATCGCCCACGAGGGCGGTCACGCCCTGGTCGCACTCGCCGCCCGCCGCCGCCTGGAGGCGATCCGGCTGCACTCCGACACCAGTGGCGTCACGGTCACCCGGGGCCGCCCGACCGGCCTCGGCGTCGTCCTCACCCTGGCCGCCGGCTACACGGCGGCCCCGCTGCTCGGCCTCGGCGGGGCGGCGCTGCTGGGCGCGGGCCGGGTCGCCGTGCTGCTGTGGGTGGCGACCGCGCTGCTGCTCGCCATGCTGGTGATGGTCCGCAACGCGTACGGGATCCTCAGCGTCGTCCTCACCGGCGCGCTCTTCGTCCTGGTGTCCTGGCTGGCCGCCCCGGACGTGCAGGCCCTCTTCGCGTACGCGGTGGTGTGGTTCCTGCTCCTGGGCGGGGTCAGGCCGGTCTTCGAGCTCCAGTCGAAACGCCGTCACGGCGGCGCCCCGGACTCGGACGCCGACCAGCTCGCGCGGCTCACCCACGTGCCCGCGGGGGTGTGGCTGGTCTTCTTCCACACGGTGTCCCTCTGCTGCCTGATCGGCGGCGCCACCTGGCTTCTCGGTCTGTGACACCCCCGTACAGTGAGGGCATGACCGCAGCTTCCCCCGCGCACCCCGATCCGTCGCACTCCGCCCCCGCCGGCCCGGACCTCTGGCCCGCCCCGTACGCGAGCGGCCCCGTCGACGCGACCGTGACCGTGCCCGGCTCGAAGTCGGTCACCAACCGCGCCCTGGTGCTCGCCGCGCTCGCCGCCGAGCCCGGCTGGGTGCGCCGCCCGCTCCGCTCCCGCGACACCCTCCTGATGGCCGAGGGCCTGCGCACCCTCGGGGTGCGGATCGAGGAGGGCGTGGGCCCGGACGGCACCGGGGAGGCGTGGCGGATCATCCCCGCCCCGCTGCGCGGCCCCGCCGCGGTCGACGTCGGCAACGCGGGCACGGTCATGCGCTTCCTGCCGCCGGTCGCCGCCCTCGCCGACGGCCCGGTCCGCTTCGACGGCGACCCCCGCTCCCACGAGCGCCCGCTGCACGGCGTGATCGACGCGCTGCGCGCGCTCGGCGCCCGGATCGACGACGAGGGCCGCGGCGCCCTCCCGATGACCGTGCACGGCGCCGGCGGCCTGGAGGGCGGGACGGTCGAGATCGACGCCTCCTCGTCCTCGCAGTTCGTCAGCGCCCTGCTGCTCTCCGGCGCCCGCTTCAACCAGGGCGTCGAGGTCCGGCACGTGGGCGGCCGGCTGCCGTCGATGCCGCACATCCGGATGACCGTCGACATGCTCCGCGCGGTGGGCGCGAAGGTCGACGAGCCGGAGCACGGCGGCGAGCCGGACGTGTGGCGGGTGACCCCGACGGCGCTGCGCGGCCGCGACCTGGTCATCGAGCCCGACCTGTCGAACGCCCAGCCGTTCCTGGCCGCCGCGCTCGTCACGGGCGGCCGGGTGACCGTCCCGGACTGGCCGGCCCGCACCACCCAGCCCGGTGACGAACTGCGCCGCATCTTCACGGAGATGGGCGGCGCCTGCGAGCTCACCGACGCCGGCCTCACCTTCACCGGCACCGGCCGGATCCACGGCATCGACGTGGACCTCGGAGAGGTCGGCGAGCTGACCCCGGGCATCGCGGCGGTCGCCGCCCTGGCCGACTCCCCCTCGACCCTGCGCGGGGTGGCGCACCTGCGGCTCCACGAGACCGACCGGCTGGCGGCGCTCACCCGGGAGATCAACGGCCTGGGCGGTGACGTCACCGAGACCGAGGACGGCCTCCACATCCGCCCGCGCCCGCTGCGCGGCGGGGTGTTCCACACGTACCACGACCACCGGATGGCGACCGCGGGCGCGATCATCGGCCTCGCCGTGCCGGGCGTGGAGATCGAGGACGTGGCGACGACGGCCAAGACCTTGCCGGACTTCCCGGGGATGTGGACCGAAATGCTCGGAGCCTGAACGATGCGGCGCTACGGCAAGCACACCGACGAGGACGACATCCGCCAGCGGCCCAACCGCAAGGGCACCCGGCCCCGGACCACCATCCGGCCCAAGCACGAGGACGCCGTCGAGGGCATGGTCCTCACGGTGGACCGCGGCCGGCTGACCTGTCTGGTCGAGGACCGGACGGTGATGGCGATGAAGGCCCGCGAGCTGGGCCGCAAGGCGGCCGTCGTCGGCGACCGGGTCTCCCTGGTGGGCGATCTGTCCGGCGAGAAGGACACGCTGGCCCGGATCGTGCGGATCGGTGAGCGGGAGTCGCTGCTGCGCCGCACGGCCGACGACGACGACCCGTACGAGCGGGTGGTCGTGGCCAACGCCGACCAGCTCGCGATCGTCACCGCGCTCGCCGACCCCGAGCCGCGCCCCCGGCTGATCGACCGCTGTCTGGTGGCGGCGTACGACGGCGGCCTGGAGCCCTTCCTGGTGATGACCAAGTCGGACCTGGCGCCCCCGGAGCAGCTCCTGGAGCTCTACGGCGACCTCGACATCCCGTACGTGGTGGTGAACCGCGAGGAGCTGTACGACGGCGGGGCCGCGGACCGGGTGCGGACCTTCCTGGACGGCCGGGTCACCGCCTTCGTCGGCCACTCCGGCGTGGGCAAGACGACGCTGGTCAACGCGCTGGTGCCGGAGGAGAAGCGGCGGATCACCGGCCATGTGAACGCGGTGACCGGCCGCGGCCGGCACACCACCACCTCGGCCCTCGCGCTGCCGCTGGAGGCGGCCGAGGGCTGGGTCATCGACACGCCGGGCGTGCGCTCCTTCGGCCTGCACCACGTCGACCCCGCCCGGGTCATCCACGCCTTCCCCGACCTGGAGCCGGGCACCGAGAACTGCCCGCGCGCGTGCAGCCACGACGAGCCGGAGTGCGCCCTGGACGCCTGGGTGGCGGAGGGGCACGCGGATCCGGCGCGGCTGTTCTCGCTGCGGCGGCTGCTCTCCACCCGGGAGCGCCGCGAGGGCGACTGACGGCCACCCGGGGGTGTTTACGTCCGCCCCCAGGCCGGTATGGACATATCCGCACAAGTGCGTGGAATCCGACCGGGTGGGAGGCAGGAACGATGGCGTGGCTGCTGGTGGTGGTCGCCGGGATCCTGGAGACGGGCTTCGCGGTCTGCCTGAAGCTCTCCCACGGGTTCACCCGGCTCTGGCCGACGATCGCCTTCGCCTGTTTCGCCCTGGGCAGCTTCGGACTGCTGACGCTCGCGCTGCGCAAGCTCGACGTGGGGCCGGCGTACGCGGTGTGGACGGGGATCGGGGCGGCCGGCACCGCCGTCTACGGCATGCTCTTCCTCGGTGACGTGGTCTCCACGCTCAAGATCGTCTCGATCTGCCTGGTCATCGCCGGGGTCATCGGCCTCCAGCTGTCCGGCTCCGCCCACTGACCCTCCGGCGGCAGCGCCGGGGCCACCACGTGGCTGACGGCGAGCCGCAGGGCCAGCTCGCAGCCGGCCTCCCACCGCTCCCCCGCGCAACGCGCGGTCGTGGCCAGCAGCTCCCCCGGCGCGGGCGGTCCGGCGTCGGCCCTGCGCTGCGCCGGTACGGGGGCGGGCGGGGCCCCCGGCCGGTGAGGGCGAGGGCGGCGGCGGCCCTCGGCCCAGTCGCCGGTGAGCAGCGCGCTGAGCAGCGGGCGGTCGCCGGCCCGGACGACGGTCCACTCGGCGACGGCCGCGAGGGTGCGCGCGGGCGGTTCGGGGGCGGCGAGCAGCCGGCGGGCGCCGTCGAGGTAGGCGTCGGCCTCCTGCCGGACGAGGGCGCGGGCCAGTCCTTCCTTGCTGCCGAACTCGTTGTAGAGGGTCTGCCGGGAGACCCGGGCGGCGACGGCGAGGTCGGCCATCCGGACGGCGGACCAGGGGTGGCGGGCCAGGGCGGTGAGGGCGGCGTCGAGGAGGGCCTCGCGGGCGGTCGGCATGGGCGCCTCCGGGCCGGACGGTGGTCCCCCAGCGTCGGCAGGCACGGGGGCGCTGTCAAGGGCGCGGGGGGCGCGCGGCCCGCCGGGGCGCGCACGGGACGCGGGACGTCCGCCGGGACGGGTGAGACGGTTCACCGGACGTCTTCCCGGCGACGCTAGAGTGCCGGGCATGGCCGATTACCACGATGACCTGCGTCTTGCCCATGCCCTCGCGGATGCCGCCGACGCGGCCACCATGGCCCGCTTCCGGGCGCTCGACCTCAAGGTCGAGACCAAGCCGGACATGACCCCGGTGAGCGAGGCGGACCGGGCCGCCGAGGAGCTGATCCGGGCGGGGCTCCAGAAGGAGCGGCCCGCGGACGCGATCCTGGGCGAGGAGTACGGCGTCGAGGGCTCCGGCCCGCGCCGCTGGGTGATCGACCCGATCGACGGCACCAAGAACTACGTGCGCGGGGTGCCGGTGTGGGCGACCCTGATCGCGCTGATGGAGGAGGGCGAGACCGGCTTCCAGCCGGTGGTCGGCGTGGTGTCGGCGCCCGCGCTGGGCCGCCGCTGGTGGGCGGCGAAGGGCCTGGGCGCCTTCACGGGCACGGGCCCGGAGTCGGGGACCCGGATCGGGGTGTCCCAGGTGGCCTCGCTGGCCGACGCCTCGTTCGCGTACTCCTCGCTGAGCGGCTGGGAGGAGCGGGGGCGGCTCGACGCCTTCCTGGACCTCACGCGCGCGTGCTGGCGGACCCGGGCGTACGGCGACTTCTGGCCGTACATGATGGTCGCCGAGGGCACGGTGGACCTGTGCGCGGAGCCGGAGCTGTCGCTGTGGGACATGGCGGCGGTGGCGGTCGTGGTGCAGGAGGCAGGCGGCTCGTACACGGGCCTGGACGGGCGGCCCGGCCCGCACAGCGGGAACGCGGCGGCCTCCAACGGGCTGCTGCACGAGGCGCTCCTGGGGCACCTGGGGTACGAGGAGACGCCGGGCGCCTGAACGCGCCCCCGCCCGCCCCCGGGGGCGCCTCGCGCGCCCCCTTGTCGGCCCCCTCCCCCGGTGCGACTCTGGGAGTCCCCCACTTGTGCATTTGTGAACCGCCCCGCGCGGGCGGTTCGCCGAGGAGGTGGCTCCGTCCATGCTCGTCCGTGACGCCATGAGCACGGTGGTCCTCACCGTCGGTCCCGCCCACACCCTCCGACAGGCCGCCCGGCTGATGTCGGCCCGCCGCGTCGGCGCGGCCGTCGTCCTCGACGGCGACACCGGGATCGGGATCCTCACCGAGCGCGACATCCTGAACTCCCTCGGCCGGGACGAGGACCCCGACCGCGAGACGGCCGGCTCCCACACCACCCACGAGGTGGTCTTCGCCGCGCCCGGCTGGACCCTGGAGGAGGCGGCCGGGGCGATGACCCGCGGCGGCTTCCGCCACCTGGTCGTCCTCGACGGCCTCGGACCGGTCGGCATGGTCTCGGTCCGCGACATCATCCGCTGCTGGCTCCCGGCCCACAGCGTGGCCGACTGAGGCACCCCACCGCCGGGACCGGCCCCGGGAGCCGCTCCCGGGCGCCCGGGAGCCCGCCCACCGGCACGTCGTCGGGCGTGTCCACCGGCGCGTCCACGGGCCGGAAGCCCGCTCCGCCCCGTTTCCGCCCGCTGTTACCCTGGCCCTCATGAGCGACCTGTTGGAACGACTGCGCGGACGCGGCTGGCGGATGACCGCACAGCGCCGCGTCGTCGCCGAGGTCCTCGACGGCGACCACGTGCATCTCACCGCCGACGAGGTGCACGCCCGCGCCGTCGAGCGCCTGCCCGAGATCTCCCGCGCGACCGTCTACAACACGCTGGGCGAGATGGTCACGCTCGGTGAGGTCATCGAGGTCGCCACCGACGGCCGGGCCAAGCGGTACGACCCCAACGCCCACCGGCCGCACCAGCACCTGGTCTGCGCCGGCTGCGGCGCGATCCGGGACGTCCACCCGGCGGGCGACCCGCTGCGGGACCTGCCGGCCGGGGAGCGCTTCGGCTTCACGATCTCGAACGTCGAGGTCACCTACCGGGGCCTCTGCCCGAACTGCGCGACCAAGGCGTAGTCGGCCGAGCCGAGGGCGCCCCCGCGGGGGCGCCCTTTTCCGTACCACCGCGGCGCTCCCGGGAACGCCGAAGGCCCGGATCGTCTGGAGACGATCCGGGCCTTCGTGCTACTGAGTAGCGGGGACAGGATTTGAACCTGCGACCTCTGGGTTATGAGCCCAGCGAGCTACCGAGCTGCTCCACCCCGCGTCGGTGAACCCAACCTTACGGGACCCGTGGGACAGGAGCAAATCGCTTCTAAGCCGTGAGCTCCTGGTGGAGCGCCTCACTGAGCCGCGCCGCCCGCTCCGCGACCTCGGCGGGGCCGAGCTCCACGGCGCGGGCGCACCACTTGCGGCCCTCGGACAGCTCGCCCCGGACGGCGGCGAGCAGGGCGAGCCGGAGCGCGGCGCGGCCGTGCCCGGCCCGGGCGGCCCGGGTCCACCAGAGGGCGGCCTCGCGCTCGCTGCCCTCGCGGGCGAGGAGCAGGCCGAGGTTGAAGGCGCCGTTGCGGCTGCCGGCCTCGGCGGCCTCGCGGTACCAGCGGTCGGCCTCGGCGAGGTCGCCCCGGCCGGCGGCGAGCATGCCGACCCGGACCTGGGCGCGCCGGTGGCCCTGCTGGGCGGCCCGCTCGTACCACTCCTCGCACTCGGTCTTCTGGTCCACGGGCGCGCCGAGGACCACCGGGCCGGGCTCGGGGCGGCGGGCGTCGAGGAGGGTGGCGAGCCGGAAGGCCGCCTCGGGGCTGCCGCCGCCCGCGGCGCAGCGCAGGTGCCGCTCGGCGGTCCGCTCGTCGCCGTCGCGCAGGGCGGCGATGCCGACCTGGAGGGCGGCCTCGGTGTGCCCGGCGGCGGCGGCCCGCTCGTACCAGGCGAGCGCGGAGCGGTCGTCGTCGCGGCCGGCGTGCAGGATGCCGAGGTTGAAGGCGGCGTCCACGGAGCCGGCCTCGGCGGCCTTGGAGAACCACGGCTCGGCGCCGCCCGCGTCGCCGGCCTGGAGGAGCAGCACGGCGAGGGCGTTGGCGGCCTCGCGGTGGCCCGCGTAGGCGGCGCGGCGGTACCACTGCTCGGCCTGCGGGAGGCGGTCCTGGGCGGCGCAGAGCAGGCCGAGGTTGTAGGCGCCGTTGACGTCCCCGGCGTCCATGGCCGCGCGGTACCAGCGCTCGGCGGTCTGCTGCTCGCCGCGGGCGGCGTGCAGGGCGCCCAGCGCGTTGGCGGCGTTGCCGTCGCCGTCCTGGGCGGCGCGCAGCCACCAGACGGCGGCGCTCTCCTCGTCCCCGGCGTCGCGCAGCAGGAAGCCGAGGGCGCAGGCGGCCTTGGCCTCGCCCTCCTTGGCGGAGCTGAGGTACCAGCGCCCGGCCTCCTTCAGCTCGCCCCGCTGTTCCAGGAGGGCGCCGAGGTGCAGCGCGGCCCTGCGGTGCCCCCGGGCGGCGGCCTGCCGGAACCACTGCTCGGCCTCGCCGAGCGGGCCGGCGGACGCGGCGGCCCCGGTCCGGGGCGGGAGGACGGCCGGCGGGAGGTCCTCTCCGGTCCGCGCGGGGTCGGCCGCGCGGAGCCGGCCGGCCGTGTCGTACGCGTGGCCGACCCGGCCCGCGGCGGCGGCGGGCCCGTAGGCGTGCGGGCCGCGGAGGGTCTCGGTGGCGCGCCGCTCCAGGGCCAGGGCGAGGCGGTAGGCGGCCTCGCGGTGGCCCTGCTCGGCGGCGGCGCGCAGCCAGCGCTCGGCCCCGACGTCGCTGCGGTGCTCCAGGAGGTCGGCGAGGGCGTAGGCGCCCAGGGCGTGGCCCTGCTCGGCGGCCTGGCGCAGCCAGTACTCGGCGGCGTGCTCGTCGCCGCGCTCGCCGTGGTGGCGGCCGAGGGCGTGGGCGGCCGGGGCGGAGCCGACGACGGCGGCGACCCGCCACCAGCCGGCGGCCTCGTCGGGGTAGCCGCGCTGGTGCAGGAGGACGCCGAGGTTGTTGGCGGCGGCCCGGTCTCCCTCGGCCGTGGCGCCGCGCAGGAAGGGCTCGGCGGCGTCGAGGTCGCCGCGGCGCAGCAGGAGGGCGCCGAGGGCGCTCATGGCGTCGGTGTCACCGCGCTCGGCGGCCCTGCGGTGCCGACCCTCGGTCTCGGCGTCGGACTCGGTCTCGGTGTCCGGGCCGGAGTCCGGGAGGGACCCGGTCCTGGCGGCGGTGTCGACGGTGGCATCGACGGCCGGCACGGCCTCGATGATCTCGTCCGCGGCATTTCTGGCATGCCGCTGCACAAACCGCCCTGTCTCCAACAGAGTTGCCCTGTCCCCCATAAATACCATCGTCGCACCACCCACAACCCGCGCACACCCGGTATACCGCAGCCCTTGAGGTCACCTCAGGCGTTTTGTCGACATGCCCACAGAGAGACAAGTCAAACACGCCACGCCTCAACTCGCCCCTTCCGTACCGCTCTTCGGTGCCCCTCGTCACCCCGACACGCGACGAGGGCCCGGATCCTTATGGATCCGAGCCCTCGTGTCAGTAGCGGGGACAGGATTTGAACCTGCGACCTCTGGGTTATGAGCCCAGCGAGCTACCGAGCTGCTCCACCCCGCGTCGGTGAAGTAACACTATCACGACGCGGGGTGAAGCCCGCAGGTCAGCTGCCGGAAGCGCCCTGCGGCTGGATCTTGGCGCCCGCCTCGGCCGCCTTCTGGAGCGCGGCCTGGAGGTCCTCCTGGGCCTTGCCGTAGGCCGCCCAGTCGCCCTTGGCGAGGGCCGCCTCGCCCGCGTCGTACGCCTTCTGGGCGTCGGCGATGGCCTGCTTCAGCGCCGCGTCCGCCGAGGCCGGCGGCTGCGGGGTGGTCGGCGGCTGCTCGGTGCCCGGCGGGGTCGTCGGCGGGGTCGTGCCCTCCACCCCGAAGACCGCGTTGAGGGCGTCCGTGAGGTTGTTCTCGAACACCGTGGTGTCCTTGGTGGTGTCGCCGTCCGGCTGGTCGGCGTCCACGTACGAGACCGCGACCTTCTTCAGGAGCGGGTAGAGCGCGTTCCGTCCCTGGGCGTAGACCGGTTCGACGTACAGGAACCCGCCGTCGAGCGGCACCGTGAGCAGGTTGCCGTACTGGATGTCCGAGTCGGCGCCCTTCATGTCGCGGACGAAGGTGGCCACGTCGGGCAGACCGTTGAGCTTGCTCTGGACCTGTGCCGGGCCGGGCACGTCCTCGGTGACCCGGAGCAGTCTCAGCCGGCCGTACTCCTTGCTGGTGGCGTCGGCGTCGACCGCCATGAAGCCGCCCAGGTTGGGACGCCCGTTGGGGGTGAACGTCGTGGTCAGCGAGAAGCGCTGCTCCGCGTCCCCGGGCATCTTCATGCTCAGGTAGTACGGCGGCACGGCCACGTTGTCCTTGTTGGTCGGGTCGTCCGGCACCTGCCAGGCGTCCGAGCCGCTGTAGAACTGGGCCGGGTCGGTGACGTGGTAGCGGGTCAGCAGCTCGCGCTGGACCTTGAACATGTCCTGCGGGTAGCGAAGGTGCTCCAGCAGGTCGCCCTTCACCTCGGACTTGGGCTTCACCGTGTCGGGGAACGCCTTCATCCAGGTCTTGAGGACCGGGTCCTCGGTGTCCCACTGGTAGAGGGTGACCGTGCCGTCGTAGGCGTCGACGGTGGCCTTCACCGAGTTGCGGATGTAGTTGACCTGGTTCTGCTGGGCGACGACCGCGCGCTGCTGGTTGCCGACGGTCAGCGAGTCGGCCGTGGTGTCGCCGAGCGTGGTCCGCGAGGCGTACGGGTAGCCGTTGGTGGTCGTGTAGGCGTCCACGATCCACTGGATCTTGCCGTCGACGACCGCCGGGTAGGCGTCGCCGTCGATGGTCAGCCAGGGGGCGACGGCCTCGACGCGCTGCTTGGGCGTGCGGTTGTAGAGGATCCGCGAGCCGTCGCCGATGGCTCCGGAGTAGAGGATCTGCGGCTCGCTGAAGGCCACCGCGTAGGCCGCGCGGTTGAAGGCGCTCTCCAGGCTGACCCCGCTCTTGCCCTCGTAGCTGGTGGTCTTCTCGCCGTTCTCCTCGTAGTCCAGCTCCTTCTGGGGGCCGCCCACGATCGAGTACTGGTCGGTCTTCTCGCCGTAGTAGATCTTCTGCTGGTACTTCCCGAGGTCACCGGTGGTCGGCAGGCCCGACTCGGTGAAGACCGGGGAACCGTTGGCGTCGGTCTGGGTGCCGCGGGCCATGATGGCGCCGTAGCCGTGGGTGTAGGTGAAGTGGTCGTTGATCCAGTTCCGCTTCGGGATGCCGCGGATGTTCAGCTCGCGCAGACCGATGACGACGTCCTGGCCCTGGTAGCGGTCCACGTCGAGCGTCGTCGGGAACTGGTAGTACTTCCGCTTCTGCTCCAGCTGCTGGAAGGTCGGCGAGACGATGTTCGGGTCGAGGACGCGGTAGGCGGCCGCCGTGTCGGCGTCCGCGCGCAGCTTGTCCTTGGCCTTGACCGTCGACTTGCCCGAGTAGTTCTCCAGCTTGGTGTCGTCGATCGCGTACGCCTTGCGGGTCGCGTCGATGTTGTTCTGGATGTACGGGGCTTCCTTGGCCTGCTCGTTCGGCTGGACCTGGAACTTCTGCACGATCGCCGGGTACAGGCCGCCGATCAGCACGGCGGAGAGCACCATCAGGCCGAAGCCGATGACCGGCAGCTGCCAGGTGCGGCGCCACAGGGTGGCGAAGAAGAGCACGGCGCAGATGACGGCGATGCAGAAGAGGATCGTCTTGGCCGGCAGGTAGGCGTTGGCGTCGACGTACCGCAGGCCCGTCCAGTTGCCGGTGGCCTTGAAGTCGCTGGACTTCACCGCCAGGCCGTACCGGTCGAGCCAGTACGCCACGGCCTTCAGCGCCACGAAGACGCCGAGCAGCACCGAGAGGTGGCCGGTGGCGGCGGCGGTGGCGCGGGCACCGGGGCTGGTGACGCGCAGTCCGCCGTACAGGTAGTGGGTGATCGCCGCCGCGATCAGGGAGAGCACCACGGCGGCGAAGCCGAAGGCGAGGAGGAAGCGGTACCAGGGCAGGTCGAAGGCGTAGAAGGAGACGTCCTTGCCGAACTGGACGTCCTTCTCACCGAAGTCCACGCCGTTGATCCACATCAGCCAGGTGCGCCACTGACCGGAGGCGGAGGCGCCGGCGATCAGGCCCACCAGGGCGGTGACCGCGAGCAGCACCCACTTCTTGAACGGGGCGACGCCCATCCGGTACCGGTCGAGGCTCTGCTGCTCCAGCGACATCGCGCTCAGCGGCGGCCGCAGACGGTACGCCAGCCAGATGTTGAGGCCGACGGCCAGGGCCATGAGCAGGCCGAAGACCGCGAACAGGCCGATCTTGGTCCACAGGGTGGTGGTGAACACGGACGAGTAGTGGACCGAGCGGTACCAGAGCCAGTCCGTCCAGAACCCGGCGAACATCACGAACGCCATGGCCAGGACGGCGAGCACGCCCAGTGTCATCAGCAGGGTGCGGGCCCGCCGGGACGGCCGGCCGACTCTGATCCTTGGCCCGGACGGGCTTCCGCCACGGTCCGGCATCTGGAAAGCCAACGTGCGCCCCTCGGTGTTGATGCGTCGGAAAGCGGGCCCCGCGATCGTAGGGCCCACAGATGCAACTTACCGACGCTTTACCTAGTTCCCGTCTCGGGGGGAAGAGGAGGCAGGATATTGGTCATGTCCAACGTTTCCCCCTCGGGCCCGCCGATGGCCTCCAGTCCCCTCACCCGCGCGGTGCTCGAGATCGACGAGTACGCCTCGGGTCTCGGCTGGGACCGGCCCGCCCGCCTCTTCGCCCTGGTCGACACCGCTCGGCTGCGGGCCCAGGCCCCCTCGCTGAAGCTCGGCGAGGACACCACCGCCTACACCCCGATCGAGCAGGAGGAGATCCCCAAGGGCAAGCCGCTCGACGAGTTCCTCGGCACCATCGCCTGGCCGGACGGGGTCGCCGGCTGCGCCCTGACGGTGGAGCGGCTGATGCTGCCGCCGTCGGCGGAGGCCCAGGTCCCCAAGGACCTGAGCGGCGCCAAGCTGAACAAGTGGGTGGCCGGCCACCCGGACCGCCAGGAGGTCCGGATGACGGTGGCCGTGCTGCGGACCGGCGCCCGGGAGGCGGCGATCCGGCTGCGCGAGAAGGACTCGCCGACCGAGGTGCTGACCGGCCCGGACCTGGTGCCGGGGCTCGCCGACGCGCTGGCGGCGACCTTCGAGGGCTGAGTCGTACGGGGCGCTGGGCCGGTCGCGTACCGGCTCAGCCCTTCGAGCAGCTCGGCAGGTTCGCGGTGTCGCCCTTGCGGAGCTTCTCCAGGGACGCCGTCGCGTCGGCGATGGTGTCGACCTTGACGAGGGTGAGCCCGTCGGGCGTGTCGCCGGCGGCGGTGGCGCAGTTGTCGGCGGGGGTGAGGAAGTACTCGGCGCCCGCGTTCCGCGCGCCGACCAGCTTCATCTGGATGCCGCCGATCGGGCCGACCTTGCCGTCGTCGTCGATGGTGCCGGTGCCCGCGACGAACTTGCCGCCGGTGAGGCTCTCCGGGGTGAGCTTGTCGACGATGCCGAGCGCGAACATCAGGCCGGCGCTGGGGCCGCCGACGTCGGCCAGCTTGATGTCGATGGTGAACGGGAAGACGTGGTCGGTGCCGGCCTGGATGCCGACGATCGCCCGGTCGCCCTCCTCGGACTTCGCGGTGGTGATGGCCACCTTCCGGGTGACGGTGGCCTCCTTGTGCGCCTTCTCGGCGGCGGCCGCCTCCTTGGCCGGGACGATGGTGAACACGACCTTCTCGCCCGGCTCGCGCTTGGTCACCTGCTCGGCGACGTCGGCCGGCTCGGTGACCTCCGCGCCGTCGACGGCCTTGATCACGTCTCCGGCGTGCAGGGTGCCCTCGGCCGGGGAGTCCTTCACCACGGAGGCGACGACGACCCGGGTGGTGAACGGGATGCCCAGCTCGTCGAGGGCGGCGACCTTCGCGCTCTCCTGCGACTGGCTGAACTCCTCCGCGTTCTCCTGGCTCGACTCCTCCTCCGTCTTCCCGTCCGGGTAGAGGGTGTCGTGCGGCACCACCACGTTGTCGTGGGTCAGCCAGCCGTAGACCGCCTCGACGGCGTTCATCTTGTAGTCCGCGCTGGTGACCCTGACCGTGGTCATGTTGAGGTGGCCGTCGGTCGGGTAGGTCTTGCGGCCGGAGATCTGGAGGACCGGTTCGCCGCGGGCCTCGCCGAGCGTGTTGACCGTGGGGCCGGGGCTCATCTCCGAGTACGGCACCGGGATCAGGACGCCGGCGATCAGCAGGCAGATCAGGACCAGGGTGGAGGCGAGCATCGTCGCGGTGCGGCGTGGCATGGAACGACAGTACGGGACTCGCCTGTGCGCGCACCCCTGGGGCGGGTCCGTACGGGACACGGCCGGGGCGGCGTCACCGGGCCGTCAGGACTCCGCGGGAGCGGCCTCCGTCACCGGACGGAACGGAGCGGAATCGGGGGCGGTGGGGTGGGCACGCTCCATGGCGTCCCGGAAGCGGGCGTAGCCGGCGAGCTCGGCCACGTCACCTATGGTCTTGTTCCTCTGGACCCAGCTTCCCCATATCGCCGCGCCGACGACTGCGAAAAGCGGAATCAGCAACCAGGCCAGCGCTGCCATCCCGACCTCCCATCCCCAGTGAGTTGATCAGCAGATTATTCATCTGTGCCACCAACGCTCGGGCCTGGGGGTCGGTTACGCAAATCGGGCGTTCGGCTACGCGGTGTCGGCGCGTCGCCTTGCGCCCCGTCGAGGCCGTGCCCGCCCGATCGGGCGGGCGTCCGCCCTCCCCCGGACCGCGTCCGGGGGGTCCTCCATACGGGGGAGGCGAAGGCTCGGCAGGCGCCGACCCTCCCCCATCCCGGGGCGAGGGCTCAGCAGGCGCCGACCCTCCCCCAGACTCCGTCCGGGGGGACCCCCATCTCGGGGCGAAGGCTCAGCAGGCGCCGACCCACTCTTCGGTGCCGTCCGAGAAGGTCTGGTGCTTCCAGATGGGGACCTCGTGCTTGAGGTCGTCGATCAGCTTGCGGCAGGCTTCGAAGGCCTCGCCGCGGTGGGGGCAGGAGACGGCGACGACGACCGCGAGGTCGCCGACCGTCAGGTCGCCGACACGGTGGACGGCGGCCAGGGCGCGGACCGGGTAGTTCGCGACGACCTTCTCGGCGACCCGGCGGAGCTCGGCCTCGGCGCTGGGGTGGCAGGAGTAGCCCAGCCCGTCCACGTCGGCCCCGCCGTCGTGGTTGCGCACGGTGCCCACGAACAGGGTCGTGCCGCCCGCGGCGGCGTCGCCGACGGCCCGGAAGACCTCGTCGACCGAGAGCGGGGTGTCACGGATCGCGAGCAGCTTGATCGGGTCGTCCGCTGCCTGCTCACCGGGGTGGTCGTGCGTCGTGGTCATGCCGTCCATGGTGCCGCACGCCGCCGACATCCCGGAATAGCGCTTTCGACCGGTGGACCGGGACCCTCCGTAGGAGGGTCCTACAGGCCTCGCCGCTTCCGCATCTGCCGCACCAGGGCCGCGGTGCCCAGCAGGGCCACCGTGGCGCCCGCCGCGCCCGCCGCCGTGGCGTCCTTGCGGCCCAGTCGGCGGCCCGCGACCGTGTGCCGGCCCTGGACCTCCTCCAGGAGCGCCGCCAGGACCTCCTCGTTCGTCCACTTCGGCCGCCAGCCCGCGTCGTGGAGCCGGCCGACGCTCACCACCCAGGGGTGCATGGTGTAGGCGAGGTCCCCGGCCGGGGACGGGGTGAGACCGATCCGGTGCAGCCGCGCGGCGGCGCCGAGGGCGACCGCGGAGGGCAGCTCCATGCGGCGGATCCCCGACAGCTCCTCGACCTCCTCCTGCTCCAGCCAGCCCTCGCAGCCGACCGCGAACTCGCCCTCGACCTTCTCCAGGGCCGCGTACTCCAGGGCGCTGACCAGGTCGTCCACGTGGCAGAACTGCCAGGTGGGGCGGGAGCCGGCGACGACGAGCAGCCGGGGAGACTCGAAGTAGCGGGTCAGCGCCGTGTCCGTACCGCCGACGAGGACGGCCGGACGGACCACGGTCACGTTGAGGCCCGGGTGGGCGCGGGAGCCGCGGCGGCCGAGCCGCTCGATCTCAAGGAGGTCGCCGACGCCGGTGGCCTCGGCGGTGGCCCGCAGCTCGGCGTCCTCGGAGAGCGGGATGTCGTTGTCGGGCAGGGCGCCGTAGACCATCGTCGAGGTGCACAGGACGACCCGGTGGACGCCGGCCGCGGCGGCCGCGGTGAGGACCGTCTGCGTGCCGCGCACGTTGTAGGCCGTCCGGGCGGCCGCGTCGGTCTCCAGGTCGAGGTCGACGGCGAGGTGCACGACGACGTCGGCGCCGCGCAGCTTCTCCGCGATGGCCGGATCCCGCACGTCGAGGACATGCCAGGTCGCTTCCGGCACCTCGCCCCGCCGCTCGTCCAGGGCGATGACCTGCCGGACCTCCTCCGAATCGGCGAGACGCCTGGTCAGCAGGGCTCCGACGCCCGTGGCGGCGCCGGTGACCGCGACGACGGGACCGCGCGCCGCGGACCGGGTTGAGGTGTTTCGCGCTCCGCGAACCTGCGGATCTGGGGAACTCACCGACCGACTCCAGTGGTTGTCTTCAGTACGTACGGGGATGACGCGTACGTACCAGGTGGCGTCCATCCTGCCGCAGGGCACGGCCCGGCGGAGACTTGAGCCCATATCCGACCCGGATGTCTACGCTGGTGTTGTGCAGCGGGCAGTCGCCACCGGCAGGAGCCGGTGGCCCTAGGAGCCGAGGAAACCTGTGAGTGACACCCCATTCGGATTCGGCCTTCCGCCGGAGGAGCCGGAGGACGGCGACGAAGGAAAGAAGAAGGACCCCGCCGGAGGTGGCCAGGGGTCCGGTGGCCAGGGCGGCGGCAACCCGTTCGGGGCCAACCCGTTCGGTTTCGGCGGCCTGCCCGGCATGGGCGGCGGCCAGGGCGGCGCGGACAATCCGTTCGCGGCGATGTTCGGGTCGATGAACCCGACGGACCTGGGCGCGGCCTTCCAGCAGCTCGGGCAGATGCTCAGCTACGAGGGCGGTCCCGTGAACTGGGACATGGCCAAGCAGATCGCCCGCCAGGTGGTCGCCCAGGGCACCGCCGACGGGGTGAAGGACGCCAGCGTGGGCCCGGCCGAGAAGTCCGCGGTCGAGGAGGCGGTGCGCCTCGCCGACCTCTGGCTCGACCAGGCCACCTCGCTGCCCTCCGGGGCGAACGTCGCGGTGGCGTGGAGCCGTGCCGAGTGGGTCGAGGCGACCCTCCCGGCGTGGAAGGAGCTGGTGGACCCGGTCGCCGAGCGGGTCGGCAACGCCATGGGCGACGTGCTGCCGCAGGAGATGCAGGCCATGGCGGGCCCGCTGATCGGCATGATGCGGTCCATGGGCGGCGCCATGTTCGGCCAGCAGATCGGCCAGGCCATCGGCGCGCTCGCGGGCGAGGTCGTCGGCTCGACCGACGTCGGCCTGCCGCTCGGCCCGGCCGGCCGGGCCGCGCTGCTCCCGCTGAACGTGGCGTCCTTCGGCAAGGACCTGGGCGTGCCCTCCGACGAGGTGCGGCTCTACCTGGCCCTGCGCGAGGCGGCCCACCAGCGCCTCTTCGCGCACGTGCCGTGGCTGCGGGCGCACCTGTTCGGCGCCGTCGAGTCGTACGCGCGCGGGATCAAGGTCGACACCTCGAAGCTGGAGGAGGCCGTCTCCCAGCTCGACCCGACCCACCCCGAGCAGCTCCAGGAAGCGCTCCAGTCCGGCATGTTCCAGCCGCAGGACACGCCCGAGCAGAAGGCGGCCCTGGCCCGTCTGGAGACGGCGCTCGCGCTGGTCGAGGGCTGGGTGGACGCGGTGGTCCACGAGGCCGCCAAGACCCGGCTGACCTCGGCGGACGCGCTCCGCGAGACGCTGCGCCGGCGCCGGGCCACCGGTGGTCCGGCCGAGCAGACCTTCGCCACCCTGATCGGCCTGGAGCTGCGTCCGCGCCGGCTGCGGGACGCCTCCCGGCTGTGGGCCTCGCTCACCGACGCGCGGGGCGTCGACGGCCGGGACGGCCTGTGGGAGCACCCCGACATGCTCCCGACGGCGACCGACCTGGCCGACCCGGACGGCTTCGTGCACCGCGAGCACCTGGACTTCTCCGAGCTGGACAAGATGCTCGGCGAGGCGGCCCAGGGCGACCGGCCCGAGGACGGCGACGACAACGGGAACGGGGACTCCGGGAAGTGAGCCTGCACGACGACGCGGTCCTCGTCCTCAAGGGGTACGAGGGCCAGCCGGAGCTGCGCGAGCTCTACCTGGAGCATCTGGCGGCCCACCCGGACGGCATGTACAAGCCGTGCGGGGCGGGGCACCTCACCAGCAGCGCGCTGGTGATCGACCCCGCGCGCGGGCGGGTGCTGCTCACCCTCCACAAGAAGCTCGGCATGTGGCTCCAGATGGGCGGCCACTGCGAGGAGGGCGATCCGACGGTCGCGGCGGCGGCGCTGCGCGAGGCCACCGAGGAGTCGGGGATCACGGGTCTGACGCTGCTGCCCGGCGGGCCGGTGCGGCTGGACCGGCATCCGATCCCGGCGCCCTGCCACTGGCACCTCGACGTGCAGTACGCGGCGCTGGCCCCGGCGGACGCGGTCGCGCAGATCAGCGAGGAGTCGCTGGACCTGCGGTGGTTCGGGTACGACGAGGTGGCCGGGGTCGCGGACACCTCGGTGGTGCGGCTGGTGGAGGGCACGCTGGCCCGCCTGTGAGCGGACGTGCGAAGGCCCCCCGGTCTCCCGGGGGGCCTTCGCGCGTTCGCGGTCAGTTCCAGGCGTTGTTCTGGTTCTGGCCGTGGGCGCCGTGCTGGCCGACGCCGAACTGGGCGGCGGCGCCCTGTCCGATCACCGCGTTCTGCGGGGGCATGATCTCGCTCGGCTGGACCAGGGCGAAGCCCTGGCCGAGGAAGCTGAGCTCCCAGCCCTCGCCGGTGTTGCCGCGGCGGCTGCGGACGCTGCTGTTGTGCGTCTGGGCCTGCATCTGGACCCGCAGCGAGGTGGACCAGGCGACGATCGCGTCCGCGTCGGCGCTGACGTACTTGTCGGGCGTGACCTGGAGCATCAGCGGCTGGCCGGAGGTCATGAGGGCGACCTTGCCGCGGCCGGTGATGTTCAGCTGGTACTTGCCGGTGCCGGAGACCCCGTACTGGCTGTCGACGGCGATGACCTCGGTGTGGAGGCTCGTGTCGAGCGCCAGCACGTAGGAGCTGTCCACGGTGAGGCCCTCCTGCTCGACCTCGATGACGTGGATGTACTGGGCGAGGTTGGCGAAGTAGACCGTGCCCTGGCCGGAGCAGCGCATCAGGTCGAGGCCCTCGCCGGTGCGGGCGCGGGCCTGCCGCTGGGAGCTGGACTGGTACTCGCCGTCGAAGTCGACCAGGCCCTGGTAGGCGACCATGGCGCCCTTGCGGGCGAGGACGTCGTCGTGGCCGGTGAGGCTCACCCGCAGCAGCTGCGGGTTCTGGATGACGTACCGCTCCTGGCTCTGCTGCTCGGCGTGGTTGAAAAGCGGGCTCTGCATGATGTGTTCTCGCTCCCCCTCAGCCCCGGACCCGCAGGCGGTCGCTGCTGTCCTCGCTCGGCTGTACGACGACGATGCCCTGGCCCGAGAAGGCCATCTGGTATGCCTCGCCGCTGCCCCGCCCGATGAGGGAGGACGCCTTGAAGCTGCGCTTGCCCTTGACCTTGAGCGCCGGCGACCAGGCGACGAGCGCGTCGGGGTCGACGTACGTCTCGTCCTCGCCGCGGCCGCAGTCGACGACGATCGGGGTGCCGCGCGAGGTGAGCGCGACCCAGCCGGTGCCGGCGATCCCCACGTTGAACAGGCCCTGACCGGCGAACTTGGCGAGGCCCTTGACCCGCTCGACGCCCCACTGGAGGTGGGCGTCGAAGGCGAGGAGGTTGGAGCCGTTGACCGAGATCGCGTCGTTCTGGAGGTTGATCACGACGACGTCGGCGCCGTAGTCGGCGAGGTAGAGCAGGCCGTCGCCGACGCACTTCATGATCGGCGCGCCCTCGCCGGTGGCCCATTCCTTGGCGACCTGGCGGACGGCGGGCGGGTTGGGCTCGTAGCTGATGAAGCCCTCGTAGGCGACCATCGAGCCGGACCGGGCGTAGAGGTCCTGGCCGGTGGCCATGGCGACCTTGAGCATGGTGCGGCCGTGGTTCTCCATGCGGGCCGCGATGGGGGTCGGGGCATAGCCCGCGAGCTGCTGGTTCATGGTGTCGGGCTCCCTCAGACCTCGTACGGCTGAACGACGATGAAGTTGCCGGGGGCGCCCCGGAACTGGAGGTTCACGGTCTCCCCGCTGTGGCCGGGGTAGGCGTTGCGCCGGAGCCGGACCTGGCTGGAGAGGATCACCTGGGAGGCGGCCGACCAGGCCACGACCGCGTTGCAGTCCGCGAAGGTCGTCGGGGTGACCGGCAGGACCACGGGGACGCCGTGGGTCTTGACGATCACGGTGCCGGTGCCCTGGAACTGCATGGTGAACAGGGCGCCGCCGGGGATGCCGTGGCCCTCGATGCGGCGGACCTCGTACTGGAGGGACTCGTCGAAGGCGAGCACGTTCTCCGCGGAGACGCAGATGGCGTCGCCCTGGAGCTCGATCGGGTGCAGATGGGCGCCGTTCTCCGCGAGGAAGACCTGGCCGCGGCCGGTGCAGCGCATCAGCTGCATCTCCTGGCCGGTGGCGTTGCCCACGATCCGGCCCGCGAAGCCGGCTCCCTTGTAGGAGAAGTCGACCTTGCCCTGGTACATGACCATGGAGCCCTGGCGGGCGAGGACGGGCGTGCCGCCCATGGCCAGGTCGACCCGCATGAGCTGCTGGTTCTGCGGGGTCCAGCGGGCGCCGGTGGCGGTCTCCTTGAACGGGGCGAGCGCGGCGGCGAGCCCGGCGCCGGCCGCGGGCGCGCCCTGGGGGACGCCCTGCGGGGGCATGCCCGGCGGCATCCCGGGCTGCTGCCCGTAGGGGGCCGGCTGGCCGTAGCCCGGCTGCTGGCCGTACGGGGCCTGGGGCGGCTGGCCGTACGGGGTGCCCGGCGGCGGGGTCTGGCCGGGGATCTGCCCGTAGGGGGCCTGCGGCGGCTGGCCGTACGGGCCGGCGGCGGCCGGGACGGGGGCCGGAGGCGGCACCGGGGCCGGGGCGAGCGGCGCGACCATCGTGGGCTGGGTGTGCACGGGCTGCGGGGTCGGCGGCGCCGAGGACGGCTGCTCGCCGTAGCCGGGCTGCGGGGCGCCGTAGCCGGGGGCGGGCGCGGGCGCCGGGGCGGCG
>NZ_BNBS01000127.1 GCF_014656075.1 Streptomyces hydrogenans | reverse complement strand
TCCTCGGAGGTCCGGTACAGGTCGAAGTCCTTGCCCATGGTCTTGAGCTCCCTGGAAATGCTGGTGGCACCGGACGTTCTCGTGGCACCTGGCTTGTGGCACCCGGAACCGTCCACGGTACCGCGTATGGCACTGAGTACCCTCAGCAAAACACACTCAGTGCCATGACGCCAGAGCGCCCCGACGGCGGAATGCCGTCGGGGCGCTCAAGGGGACCAAGCGGTCGCTTTTTCTAACGCTCCGCATCCGTTCCGTCGGCGTCCTCGTGTCGCCGGCGGGACTCCTCGTAGTCGGCCGCCAGGCGCTTCGCGCGCTCCTGGGACATGTCGAGTCCGGTCAGCACCGCCGGGGTGCTGATGCTGGGCAACACGTGCTGCAACAGGACGACCACGCGGTGTGTCAGGTCATCGCGATCGCAAACGACCTGGGACATGGTCTGGATGCCCGCGAACGCGCCGGAGAAGAGCTCCGCCGTGTCCAGCACCTTGACGTGCGGCAGGATCTCGCCCCGCGCCTTGGCGACGGTCAGGGCCTCCGCGACCTGGTCCACCCATGCCTGGAACGGCGCCGCCCGGTCGACGCTGGTGGCGCCGCTGTCGAGGGCGAGCGCCACGCTCGCCTGGACGAGCGAGTCGGTCTGCAGGCGATGGGCGAGCAGGAAGCCCTGGTCCACCAGCTCCTGGAGCTTCACGTCCTGCGGGGTGAGGGGCTCGTCGAGCAGCTGGGCGCTCAGCACGCCGAGGGCGAGTTCTTCCTTGGAAGCAAAGTGGAAATAGAGTGCTCCCTTGGTCACCCCGGCGCGCGCCAGGATCTCCCCGATCGTCGCCCGCTCGTAACCGCGCTCCGCGAAGACCGCCGCCGCCGAATCGAGGATGATCCGCCGGGTCCTGATCGCACGCGCTTGCTGCGCCAAGGTGCCTCCTGCTGTCTCGCTGTCCGTGCTCACCCTGTGACGTGAAGCATTGAAAAGAAAACCGGATTGTACGTATTCTACGCGCGGCCTAACTCGGCGAAGCTCGACGGGTGATGCAAGGGGAGTCATGGATCAGAACTTTCAAGGGCTGTCAACTCCCGTCCCCGGAGAGTTCGTTCACCGTGCCGACCCCGCCGACATCCTCCCCACCGGTTGGACTCGCGTCACGGAGAACCGATTCTCCGTGACGGCGCGCTGGCCGGAGGCCCACCCGTACTTCGTACCGGATTCGGGCGACCTGCACGACCCGCTGCTCGTCGCCGAGACCATGCGCCAGGCGACCATGCTGGTCAGCCACGCGGAATTCGGGGTACCCGCCGACGATCAGTTCGTCATGTGGGACCTCTCCTACAGCGCCGCCGCCGAGGAACTGACCCGCGACGGCAGACCCACGGAGATCACCGTCGACCTCCTCTGCTCGGACATACGGACCAGGGGGCGCGGGCTGCGCGAGATGCGCACCGACCTCGTCCTCAGCCGGAACGGCCGGCGGATCGCCTCCGGCGGCGGCGGCATCAACTGCACCTCCGCCCCCGCCTACCGCAGGATGCGGGGCGACCGCCTGGCCGCGCTCGGCGCCCCCGTCCCGCTGCTGCCCGCCCTGCCCCCGCACGTCGTCGGCCGCGACCGCGAGAAGGACGTCGTCCTCGCCCCCGGCGACACCCCGGACCGCTGGCGGCTGCGGGTGGACACCACCCACCCCACCCTCTTCCGCCGCGCCAACGACCACGTCCCCGGGATGCTGCTCCTCGAGGCGGCCCGCCAGGCCGCCGTGGCCGCCACCGGCGACGCCGGGCTGCTGCCCGTCGGCCTCGACGCCCGCTTCCACCGCTACGTGGAGCTGGACGAGCCCTGCTGGGTCGAGGCCGAGGTCCTCACCGGCCTGGGCCGGGACGCCGTCACCATCCAGGTCCTCGCCCACCAGGGCGGCGAAGCGGTCCTCGACTGCACCCTCACCGCACCCCGGCGCGTCCCGGCGGCCACCTACGCCGCCGCCCTCCGGGCCTGCTGACCGCCCCGCGGGACCACCCGCACCGACCGGAAGAACCCATGGGAACCCGTCTCCTCGTCACCGGCGCCACCGGCTTCGTCGGCGGCCACGTCGCCGCCGCGGCCGTCGCCCACCCCGACCTCGCCCACGTGCGCCTGCTCGTCCGGCGCCCGGACGCGGCCGACGCCGCCTACACCGCGTCCACCGGCGGGGGGCCCGCCGGCCGGACCGCCGGACCCGTCGTCGAGACCGTCCGCGGCGACCTCCGCGACACCGAGGCCCTGCGCCGGGCCTGCGACGGCATCGACGCCGTCGTCCACTGCGCCTCCGCGATCGGCGGCGAGGAGGAACTCCTGACGGCCGTCAACGACCACGGCACCCGGGACCTCGCCGACGCCGCCGCCCGGGCCGGCGTCCGGCGGCTCGTCGCCCTCAGCACCGCCTCCGTGCACGGCCGCGGCCCCTTCCGGGCCGCCGCCCCCGACACCCTCCCGCTCGCGCCGGGCTCGGCGACCAGCCGGACCCGGGCCGCCGGGGAGCGGCACGTCCTGGACGCCGGCGGCACCGTGCTGCGCCCCCACCTCGTCTACGGCACGGGGGACCGGCAGGTCGTGCCCGGGCTGCTGACACTGCTGGCCGCGCTGCCGGGGCCGCTCGCCGGCAGCGGCTCGCTCCACTCGCTCGTCGAGGCGGAGAGCCTGGCGGGTGCCCTGCTGGGCGCCGCGCTCTCCCCGGCCGCCCGGCCCGGCGCGTACTACGTGGCCCATCCCGACCCGGTCTCCGACGCCGAACTCCTCGCCGCCGTCGAACCGCTGCTGCCGGAGGCGGTACGGGCCGCCCGGGGCCCCGCCGTGGAGCTCGCCGAGGCCCGCGCGCTGCTCGCCGGGAACCCCGTCGCCGCCCACCACCTGGAGCTCTTCGGCGTCGACCACTGGTTCGCCGACGAGCGCCCCTGGACGGACTTCGGGCGCGGCCCGGGCGCCGCCTTCACCGCCGCCTTCCCCCGCCACCTCGGCTGGTACCGGGAGCTGCTCGCCGCCCGCGCCTGAGCCCCGCCCGCACCGCACCACCACCCCCTTTCCCCCCGACCCACCGCACGAGGCAGGACGTACCCCCCATGGCCCGACTGGCAGACAGGACCGCGATCGTCACCGGAGCGAGCCGGGGCATCGGGCGGGGGATCGCCGAGCGGCTCGGCCGCGACGGCGCCCTCGTCGCCGTCCACTACGGCAGCGACGGGGACGCCGCCGCCGCGACCGTGGAGTCCGTCGTGAAGGACGGCGGCCGGGCCTTCGCCTTCCGCGCGGAGCTGGACCGTCCCGACGCCGTCGACACCTTCTACGCCGCCCTCGACCGGGGGCTCGACGCGGCCGGCGCGGGACCCGGGATCGACATCCTGGTCAACAACGCCGGCGCCAGCGGCTCCGGCCGGCTCCACCAGCTCACCCCCGAGGTCTTCGACCGGCTCTTCGCGGTCAACGTGAAGGCGCCGCTCTTCCTCGTGCAGCGCGGCCTGGACCGCTTCCGGGAGGGCGGCCGGATCGTCAACATCTCCTCGCTGACCTCCCGGCACGCCTACCCGGAGTCCGTCACCTACGCCATGACCAAGGGCGCCGTGGACACCATGACGCTGGCCCTCGCCAAGGAGCTGGGGCCGCGCGGGATCACCGTCAACACGGTCGCCCCCGGCTTCGTCGCCACCGACATGAACGCGCGGCTGCGCGCCACCCCCGAGGCCGCCGCGGCGCTCGCCTCGCACGCGGTCCTCGGCCGGATCGGCACCCCCGGGGACATCGCGGACGTCGTCGCCTTCCTCGTCTCCGACGACGCCCGCTGGATCACCGGCCAGTACCTGGAGGCCGGGGGAGGCTCGGGGCTGTGAGCCCCGTCTAAGGTGGGGGCACGATGACCAGTTTCCGTGAGAGCGTCCGGTCCCTGCTGCGCGAGCAGGTGCTCGACGCCGCCTACGCGCTCGTCGCGGCCGACGGCTGGGGCGTGCTGCGGATGACCGCCATCGCGCGGGCCGCGGGGATCAGCCGCCAGACGCTCTACAACGAGTTCGGGTCGAAGGAGGCGATCGGCGGGGCGCTCGTCCAGCGGGAGCTGGAACGGTTCCTCGTCGGGATCCAGGGCGAGCTGGACGCGCACCGCGGGCACCTGGAGCGGGCCGCCCGGGCCGGGGTGGGCTACACGCTCCAGCAGGCCGTCGACAACCCGCTGATCAAGAGCGTGCTGCTGGCCGCGCGCGGCGGCATGGACGCCGACCTCCTCGCCTACCTGACCACGCGCACCGATCCCGTCTTCGGCACCGCGATGACCCTGCTCGACGCCTACGCGACCGAGGCGTGGCCCGACGTGGACGAGGAGTCGCGGGGGCTCGCCGTCGAGACCATCGTCCGGCTCACCGTGAGCCACATCGTCCAGCCGGTCGCCACTCCCGAGGAGTCCGCCCGGCGGATCGCCCGCATCACCGCCCGGGTCGCCTACCCGGGCGGCCCGCCCGCGGCCTGATCAGGCCCCGTCGAGGGGGAGCGCGGCCGGTTCGAGCGGTACGGCGGCCGACAGGACCGTGCCCTCGCCGGGCGCCGACTCGACGGTGAGGGTGCCGCCGAGCTGACGGGTCCGGGTGCGGATGGCCGGCAGGCCGTGGCCGCGGACGCCGTCGCCGTCGCGGGCGGCCGCCGGGTCGAAGCCCCGGCCGTCGTCGGCGACGTCGAGGACGACCCGGTCGTCGAGGTAGGTGAGGGTGAGCGCGGCGGTACGGGCGTCCGCGTGCTCCCGTACGTTCGCCAGCGCGCCCTGCGCGATCCGCAGCAGCGCCGACTGGACCCGGTCGGGCAGCCGCCGGGCGGGCACGCCCTCGACGTGGCAGCGGACGGCGAGGCCGTCCGTGGACTCCCGCCGGGCGAGCGTGCGCAGGGCCTCGTCCAGTCCGCCGCCCCCGGCGAGGTCGGCCGGGGCGAGGTCGTGGACGAAGCGGCGGGCCTCGGTGAGGTTGTGCTCGGCGATCGCGGTGGCGGCGCGCACGTGCCGGTGCGCGGTGTCGGGGTCCGACCGCCAGGTGCGGTCGGCGGCCTGGAGCAGCATCTGCTGGCTGGACAGGCCCTGCGCGAGGCTGTCGTGGATCTCCATGGAGAGCCGCTGCCGCTCGGCGAGGGTGCCCTCGCGGCGTTCGGTGGCGGCGAGTTCCCGGCGGGTGCGGACGAGGTCGGTGATCAGCTCGCGCTGCCGCCGGGTCTGCTGGTCCATGCGGACGAAGACGGCGACGCAGATCGCCGCGACGGCGGGCGGGCCGAGCAGGATGTCGAACTCGAAGCGGCCGGCCAGCCGCAGCTGGGCGCTGACCGAGACGACCGTGAGCAGCCCGATGAACCCGGCCGCGGCCGGTGGCCGGAGGTGGCGCAGCCCGAGGTAGAAGAGGGGGATCGAGCACCAGGCGAAGCTGGGGGCGAGGAAGACCAGCGCGATCCAGACGGCCGCGCAGGCGCCGAGCCACAGGTGCCGGCGGGTGCGGTCGCCGGAGAGCGCGGGCCCGGCGACGTACAGCGCGGCGAGGGCGGCCGCGAGGGTGACCACCCAGGGGGCGATCCCCTCGCCGGTGTGCCGCATGAGGAAGCGGGTCAGCGAGGAGCCGAGCAGCAGGAAGAAGCCGACGTCCAGCAGCGCCCGGAACCAGCGGGCCTCGTCGTCCGCCGCCCGGATCTCCCGCTCCGGGTCCGCCGTCCCCGTGCCGTCCCACCGCGCCATGCCGTGCCGTACCTCTCCGCCCGCTGATCGGATGAACGGAGCAAACCTCTCATATCCGCGGGCCGGCGCCGGCCCCGCGGTCGGCGCGCCTCAGCCGACGTGGACGTGCGGGCGGCGGTCGCGGTCCGGCTCCGCCTCGCGCAGCACCTCGCGGGTGACGGGGGCGATCTCGCCCTCGCCGAGGAGGAAGAAGCGGAGGAAGTTGGCGAAGGGGTTGCCCTCGGTCCACTCGAAGTAGATGTGCGGGCGGGTGCCGGTGAGGTCGCGGGCGTGGAGGAGGAGCGCGGCCAGGGCGTTGGGGACGGAGGAGGACTCGACCGTGAGGACCCGGTAGCGGTCGTGCAGCACCTCGCCCCGCACCGTCAGCCCGGCCTCGAACTCGGACGGGTCGGTGACGGTCACCTCGACGAAGACGAAGTCGTCGGTGGTGGGCAGCTCGTTGTCGGTGCGGATCTGTTCGAGCTTGTCGCGGTACTCCGCCCGGTCCCGCCGGTCCGGCTCGTTGGCGACGAACCGGGGCGTGCGGTGCGCGATGTCCCGGACGAACAGTTCGGCCGTCTCGTCCAGGTCGACGTGGGTGACGCGCAGCTCGAAGGCGCGGCCGAGGCGGGAGAGGAAGGAGATGAGGATGATGCCGGCGATGAAGCAGGCGCCGATCTTCACGCCGTCCGGGCGCTCGATGACGTTGAGCACGGTGGTGTAGAGGAAGACGGCCGAGATGATCCCGAAGCCGATGGTCCAGCGGCGCTGCCGGGCCTTGCGGGCGGCGATGGTCACGGCGATGGAGGCCGAGCAGATCAGGACGAGGACGCCGGTGGCGTACGCGCCGCCCTGGGCGTCGACGTCGGCGTCGAAGAGCCAGGTCACCAGGAAGGCGACGAGGGTGAAGACGATGACCATGGGGCGCACGGCCCGGGCCCAGTGCGGGGCCATGCCGTACTTGGGGAGGTAGCGGGGCATCAGGTTGAGCAGTCCGGCCATGGCGGAGGCGCCCGCGAACCAGAGGATCGCGATCGTCGACACGTCGTAGACGGTGCCGAAGGCGTTGCCGAGGTACTCGTGGGCGAGATAGGCGAGCGCGCGGCCGTTGGCCTTGCCGCCGGACTCGAACTCCTCGTGCGGGATGAGCACGGTGGTGATGAAGCTGGTGCAGATCAGGAAGACGCTCATGATCAGCGCGGCGGTGGTGAGCAGCTTCTTGGTGTCGCGGATCCGGCCGGCGGGCCGCTCCTCGGTGTCCTCGGGGTCGCCCTTGACGTGCGGCATGACGGCGACGCCGGTCTCGAAGCCGGAGAGGCCGAGCGCGAGCTTGGGGAAGACGACCAGCGCGACGCCGATCATGACGAAGACGTTGCCGTGCTCCTGGGTCAGGGCGGCCGTCCAGTCGGTGACGACGTGGCCTTCGGTGATCACCTGCCACAGGCCGGTCACGACGACGACCGCGTTGAGGGCGAGATAGATCCCGACGAGGGCGACGGCGACGCCGATCGCCTCCAGGAAGCCCTTGAGGAAGACCGCGCCGAGCAGCGCGATCAGGATCATCGTGATGATCACCTGCTTGTCGTGGAGCGCCGACTCCAGGTGCGGGTTCTCCACGAGGTGGGTGGAGGCGTCGGCCGCCGACAGGGTGATGGTGATGAGGAAGTCGGTGGCGGCGAAGCCGAGCAGGGTGAGGACGAAGAGCTTGCCCTTCCAGAAGGACAGCAGCCGCGACAGCATCGCGATCGAGCCCTCGCCGTGCGGGGACTCCTCCGCCACCCGCCGGTAGACCGGCAGCGCGCCCGCCAGCGTGACCAGCACGAGCACGACCGTGGCGACGGGGGAGAGGAGGCCGGCCGCGAGGGCGGCGATGCCGGGCTGGTAGCCGAGGGTCGAGAAGTAGTCGACACCGGTCAGGCACATCACCCGCCACCAGGGCTGCCCCTGGTGCCCGGCGTCCGGCGCGGTCTCCTTCGGGCGCGAGGGTCTGCCCCTGCCCATGTCGGACAGCCCCTCCAGCATCCACGCGCGCAGCCTGCTCGTACGCGTCTCGTGAGGGGTGGACATGGGTGCTCCCGGGCTGCCTGGCGAGGGGTGGGTTCCGGCCCGCCGGACCGGCGGGCCGGGTCAGCCTAAGCAGCGGCGCGCGTCCGGATCGGCGCGTGCGCGTCAGGGAACCGTCAAGATCCCCCGTGCGGGCGTCGGATGGGTCACACCCGGCCCGTCCCTCCCCTCGTGCCGCCCTCTCCTACAGCCAGCCGTTGCGCCGGAAGCCCCGGTGGATGACGTAGCAGGCCACCGCGATCACCCCGAGGACCACCGGATAGCCGTAGGTCCAGCGCAGCTCCGGCATGTGCTCGAAGTTCATGCCGTAGACCCCGCACACCATCGTCGGCACCGCGACGATCGCGGCCCAGGCGGTGATCTTCCGCATGTCCTCGTTCTGCGCCACCGTGACCTGTGCCAGGTGCGCCTGGAGCACCGAGTCGAGCAGGGTGTCGTACGAGGCGACCTGCTCGGTCACCCGGGCGAGGTGGTCCGTGACGTCCCGGAAGTACGCCCGGATCTCCGGGTCGATCAGCGGCACGGGCCGGGTGGCCAGCTCCGTCAGGGGGCGGGCCAGCGGGGCGACCGCCCGGCGCAGCTCCAGCAGCTCCCGCTTGAGCTGGTAGATCCGCCCCGCGTCGCCGCGGTCCGCCTGGTCGGAGAAGACGGCGTTCTCGATCGCGTCGAGGTCGGTCTGCACCGCGTCCGCGACGGCGAGGTAGTCGTCCACCACGTGGTCCGCCACCGCGTGCAGCACCGCCGAGGGGCCCTTGGCCAGCTGCTCGGGCACCGCTTCCAGGGCCTCGCGCAGCGGCCCGAGGGAGCCGTGCCCGCCGTGCCGGATGGTGATGACGAAGTCGGGGCCGACGAAGGCCATCAGCTCGCCGGTGTCGACCACCTCGCTGGTCGCGGTCAGCTCCTCGTGCTCGACGTACCGGACCGTCTTCAGGACGGCGAACAGCACGCCGTCGTACTCCTCGACCTTCGGCCGCTGATGGGCGTGGACGGCGTCCTCGACGGCCAGCGGGTGCAGGCCGAAGAGTTCGGCCAGCACCGTCAGCTCCTTCTCCGCCGGCTCGTGCAGGCCGATCCACACGAAGCCGTCCCCGGAGCGGCGCACGTGCCGCAGCGCGTCCTCCGCGGTCGTGCCGCGCACCGTCCGGCGCACCCCGTCGGCGTACACCACGCAGTTGACGACCGCGCTGCCGAGCGGCGAGCGCGCCGGATGGCTCAGGTCCACGGTCCGCCGGTAGGTCCGGCGGACGGCGGTGCGCAGGCGCTGGATGACGGACACGGTGGTACTCCTTCGGCAGACCGGGGGCCAGTGTGCCACCGCCCGGGGCCGGGAATCAGCCCCCGGCGGGAGGTGCGCCGAGGACCCGGTCGAGGTACGGGTTGGAGAGCACGCCGGTCGGGTCGAGGGAGTCCCGGAGGGCCACGAAGTCGTCGAAGCGTTCGTAGCGGGGGCGCAGCTCGTCCGCGCCGAGGTCGTGCATCTTCCCCCAGTGCGGCCGGCCGCCGTACGAACCGAGGATCTTCTGGCAGGCGTCGAAGTACCGGCGGTACGGCATCCGGTGGTACTGGTGGAAGGCGATGTAGCAGCTCTCCCGGCCCTGGGCGGTGGAGAGCCAGATGTCGTCGGCGGCGGTGAAGCGGACCTCCAGCGGGAAGGACACCGGCTCTCCGTGGGTGTCGACCCACGTCCGCAACTCCCGCAGCGCCTCGGCCGCGTGGGCGCGCGGGATCGCGAACTCGCCCTCGTGGAAACGGACGTCGCGCACCGAGGCGAAGATGCGGTACGCGTGGTCGGTCCAGCTGCGGGAGGACATCGCGCGCGCCGCGAAGCGGGTGATCGGCGGCACCAGGCGGGGCACCCGGGTGCCGAGCCGGTTCAGCGCCTCGAAGCCCGGGCCGCTCACGGCCTCGTCGAGGCGCCGGGAGAACGCGCCGATGGGGGAGAGCGGGGTGTCGCCCGGGAGCCGGCGGAAGCGGCGGGTGAGCGTGGTCTCGCTGTGGGGGAACCAGAAGAACTCGAAGTGGTCGTTCTCCTCGACCAGTTCGTCGATCCGGCCGAGGGTCTCCGCGACCGGCATGGACGCGTCCCGGGCGTGCAGGGCGTAGAGCGGGACGGTCTGGAGGGTGACCTTGGTGATGATCCCGAGCGCCCCGAGCCCGACCCGGGCCGCCGCGAACAGCTCGGGCCGCTCGGTGGGCGAACAGGCCGTCACCGAGCCGTCGGCGAGGACGAGTTCGAGCGCCCGCACCTGGGTGGCGATGCCGCCGAAGCGGACGCCGGAGCCGTGGGTGCCGGTGGAGATCGCGCCGGAGACCGTCTGCCGGTCGATGTCGCCCATGTTCTCCAGCGCGAGGCCGTGCGAGGCGAGCAGCGGGTTCAGCTTCCACAGCGGCATGCCCGCGCCGACCGTGACGAGTCCGGTCTCCGGGTCGACCGCGTCCACCGCGTCGAGCAGGTCGAGGCGGAGCTGGACGTCCGGGGCGACGGCGACGCCGCTGAAGGAGTGGCCCGAGCCGACCGCCTTGACCCGCAGCCCGTCCCGTACCGCGTCCTTGACGGCCGCCGCGACGGACTCGGTGCTCGCCGGGCGCAGCACTCGCCGGGGGCGGGCCACCTCGTTCCCGGCCCAGTTGCGCCAGACGGTGTCCGTGGCGTGCTCGCTGCTGCTCATGCCGGGCGGTCCCTTCGGGTCGGCGGGCGGTGGGGGGCCGCCGCCGGTTCTCGTTGTCCGGAAGGGTGGACTTGGACGTCCGTCCAAGTCAAGGGTCCCGGAGTCTTGACTTGGACGGACGTCCAAGAGACCGTGACGGCGTCGCCACCGGTCCCGGAGAAGCCCCGCGGCTTCCCCGACGAGGTCACGAAAGGCCGCCCACCATGGCAAGCGCCCGCCCCGACGCCGCAGCCGCCGCGCCCGCCCCGCGCCCCGCCGGCTTCGCCGACCTGGAGAAGGCGACCGCCGGACTCCAGCCGCCCTTCGCCGTCGTCGACCTCGGCGCCCTGCGCGCCAACGCCGCCCAGATGGCCCGCCGCGCCGGCGGCAAGCCCATCCGCCTCGCCAGCAAGTCGCTCCGCTGCCGCGCCCTCATCGGCGAGGTCCTGGACCACCCCGGCTTCTCCGGCGTCCTCGCCTTCACCCTCCCCGAGGCCCTCTGGCTCGCCGCCCACGACCCCGCCGCCGACGTCCTCGTCGGCTACCCCACCGCCGACACCGACGCGCTGCGCCGCCTCGCCGCCGACGAGGACGCCGCCGCCCGGGTCACCGTCATGGTCGACTCGCCCGAACAGCTCGACCTCCTCACCGCGGCGATCGGCCCCTCCGGCCCGCCGGTGCGTGTCTGCCTCGACCTCGACGCCTCCCTCCGGCTGCTCGGCGGCCGGGTCCACCTCGGCATGCGCCGCTCGCCCCTGCACGCGCCCGGCCACGCCGCGGACCTGGCCCGCGCCGTCGTGGCCCGCCCGCGCCTGCGGCTCGTCGGGGTGATGGCGTACGAGGGGCAGATCGCCGGCGTCGGCGACGACCAGCCGGCCCAGCCGCGCCCGATGCGCACCGCCGTCCGCGTCGTCCAGCGGCTCTCCGCCCGCGAACTGCGCGCCCGCCGGGCCGCCGCCGTCCGCGCCGTCCGCGAGGTGGCCCCGCTGGAGTTCGTCAACGGCGGCGGCACCGGCAGCCTGGAGACCACCTCCGCCGAACCCGCCGTCACCGAACTCGGCGCGGGCTCCGGGATCTACGCCCCCGCCCTCTTCGACCACTACCGGGGCTTCAGCCCGCTGCCCGCCGCCTACTTCGCGCTGGCCGTCGTCCGCCGCCCCGCCCCCGGCCACGTCACCGTCCTCGGCGGCGGCTGGACCGCCTCCGGCGCCCCAGGCCCCGACCGGCTCCCCGTCCCCGTCCACCCGGCCGGGCTGCGGCTGCTCGGCGCCGAGGGGGCGGGCGAGGTGCAGACCCCGCTCACCGGACCCGCCGCCGACTCCCTGCGGATCGGCGACCGCGTCTGGTTCCGGCACGCCAAGGCGGGCGAGCTGTGCGAGCGCGTCGACACCCTCCACCTCGTCGAGCACGACCGGGTCGTCGACGCCGTCCCCACCTACCGCGGCGAGGGCATGGCCTTCCTGTAGCCGGACCCCCGGCCCGCCCGCCGCGGTACGGTGACCCGGCCCGCGCCCCGCCCCCGTCCCGAGGAGCCCACCCCATGCCCCGACTCTCCGCCGCCGAGCGCCGCGAGCAGCTGGCGGAGGCGGCGATCCGGGTCATGATCCGCGACGGCGTCGCCGAGACCACGACCCGCGCCGTGGTCGCCGAGGCGGGGGTGCCGCTCGGCGCCTTCCACTACTGCTTCCGCTCCAAGGAGGAGCTGTTCCAGACCGTCATCGAGCGGATCATGGAACGGAACCTCCCGCCGGCCGGCCTCGCGCACCCGCCGGGGGCCACGCCCTTCGAGAAGGTCCGGGCGATCCTCCACGCCTACTGGGAGCAGGTGCTGGCCCGCCCGGCCGAGCACCTGGTCACGTACGAGGTCACCCAGTACGCGCTCCGCCGGCCCGGCCTCGCGGACCTGGCGCGCCGCCAGTACCGGCACTACCTGGAGGTGAACCGCGCCCACCTGGAGTCGATGGCCCGGGCGGCCGGCCTCACCTGGACCGTGGACCTGGCGGTCCTCGCCCGCCACGGCCTCGGCGTCCTCGACGGCCTCACCCTCACCTGGCTGATCGACCGCGACGACGTCCAGGCGCTCGCCGCGCTCGACGAGTACGCCCGCTACCTGGCCTCGGTCGCCGAGCCGCTCCCCGCGGAGGGGGGACCCGCCGCCTGACGCCCCGGGCCCGTCCTCCGGACGCGGGCCGTTCCCCTCCGTGGCGTCCGGGCGGAAATGCGCCGGGGTGAGGAGGGCGGACACGGGCGAGCGCACGGTTCCGCCCGCCGCCGGCCGCCGCCCCCGCTCACCGTCGACGACGGCACGGACCGCCGAGGTCCCGGGTCAGCGGTCCTCGGAGGCCGGGGTCTCCCTGACCGTGTAGGTGGCCGCCGGCTCCTTGCGGGCCCCGTCGGCCTTCATCTCACGGGCCTCCGCCTTGAGGATCCGGGACGCCTTGCCGGCGTTGCGCGCCAGCTCCGGCAGCTTCTTCACGCCGACCACCAGGGCGACGACGACCAGCAGGATCGCGATCTCGCTCAGACCGAACATGGGGGCACTCCTGGCGGGACGGGCGGTGACGGGCGAAGACGGACGGGGTGGGACGGACGGCCCCGACCGGGGCCGGACCCGCGCCAATCTACAGGGACGTAGAAGAAGCGGGTAGGGTCGCCCCCCGAACGATGAACGGCACCCGGGAGGCCCGGACGAGCGGCCGGGAACGGGAAGGCGGACGACGGATGAAGAAGCGGGACGCCGAGGCGGCGGAGCCCGCCGGACCGGTGCGCCGGCGCGGCCAGGGCGAGCTGGAGACGCAGGTCCTCGCGGCGGTGCGCGCCGCCGGGGGCCCGGTCACCGCGGGCCGGGTGCGCGAACGGCTCGGCGGCACCCTCGCGTACACCACCGTCATCACCATCCTCACCCGCCTCCACGCCAAGGGGGCCGTCGCCCGCGAACGCGCCGGCCGCTCCTTCGAATGGACCGCCGTCGCCGACGAGGCCGGGCTCGCCGCCCTCCGCATGCGCCGGCTCCTCGACGGCGAGGGCGACCGGGAGGCCGTCCTCACCCGCTTCGTCACCACCCTGCCCGCCTCCGACGAACAGCTCCTGAGGGAACTGCTCGCCCGCGCGGAGGCGGAGGCGGAGGACGGAGCCGAAGCGGACGGACCGGCGGGGGAGGGCTGACACCGTGGGAGTCTTCGTCTTCCTGCCGCTCGTGCTGCCGCTGACCGCCTGGCCCGTCGCCCGGCTGGCCGAACACCACCTCCACCCGCGCACCGCGACCCGGCTGCTCACCGCCGTCGCCGCCGTGCTCGCCGTGTGCAGCACCCTCTGCCTCGCCCTCCTCATGGTCGTCGGCACCGCCCAGCTGCCCGGCAACCCGCTCCCGGACGCCTGGTCGGACCCCGAGGTGCGGGCCGCCCTGCCGTACGACGAGATCGCGGGCCGGGCGGCGATCCCCGCGCTCCTCGCCCTCCTCGCCGTCTGCGCCCGGGCGCTGCTGCGCCACCGGAGCGTCCGCCGGCGCGCCGCCCGCGCCCTCGCCGGCCTGCCGGACACCCCGGTCGCGGTCCTGCCGGACCCGGCGCCGTACGCCTACGCCCTCCCCGCCGCCACCCGCCGCGCCCGGGACCGGATCGTGGTCAGCCGGGGCATGCTCGCCCGGCTGGGCCCCGCCGAACGCCGGGCCCTCTTCGCCCACGAGCGGGCCCACCTGACGGGCCGGCACGACCGGCTGCTGCTCGTCGCCCGGCTCGCCGCCGCCGCCAACCCCTTCCTCCGCCCGCTGCGCACGGCCGTCACCTACTCCGCCGAGCGCTGGGCGGACGAGGAGGCGGCGGTACGGGTCGGCAGCCGGCGCGTGGTGGCGCGGGCCATCGGCCGGGCGGCCCTGGCCTCCGGCGGCACGGGCCCCGCCACCCTGGCGGCCTTCGCCGTCGCCGGAGCCGTGCCCCGACGGGTCGCCGCCCCCGTCGCGGCGCCGCCCCCGGCCCCCCGCGCCTGGCCCCCGCTCTGCACCGCCGTCGGCCTCGCCCTCTGGGGCGCCGTCGTCGGCGTGGCCGTCTCGGCCCTCTCCTCCGCCAACTCGGCGGTCACCCTCTACGCCGTCCTCAAGGCGGCGACCCCGCTCTAGGGAGCGTCTTTCGCATCATGCCGGGCTCGCGGAGGGGCGGACGGGCTCGCCCCGTCCCGGACCGGCGGGAAAACCGGTGGGCCGGGGCGGCGGGGGCGGCTAGGCTCGGCCGCATGTGCTCCGTCATCCAGAACTTCCGGGCGATCCGGCTCCGTTCCGCGCGCTGACCGCGGTTCCGGCCCCTCAAGCGGGCGCGCGCTCCGGCGCGTGCCCCGCCGCCCCGTGCCCGTGCGCCGTCGTGCCACGGGCCGCTCCGGCGTCCGCCGGTCCCGAGGTCCACGCGTCCACCGTTACGCCTCAGGATGACGAGGAACCCCCATCATGCGCATCGACGCGCGCCCCACCTTCGTGTTCGTGCACGGCGGCTCCAGCAACGCCCGTGCCTGGATCCCGCTCCAGAACGAGCTGGCCCTGCGCGGCCACCGCTCCTACGCCGTCGACCTGCCCGGTCACGGCGACTCCGCCACCGGCCCCGCCGCCTACCACCGGAACGACCAGGACCGCGCGGCCGCCCTGGCCCGCGAGAGCTCCCCGATGGACGGCGTCACCCTCGCCGACAACGTCCGGCACGTCGTCGGCGTGCTGCGCCGGCTCGCCGCGCACGGCCCGGTCGTCCTCGCCGCCAACAGCCTCGGCGGCCTCACCCTCACCGCCGTCGTCAACGCCGCCCCGGACCTCGTCCACCGCGCCGTCTACCTGTCGGCGCTCTGCCTCGCCGACCCGGCGATGCTCACCGAGCCGTGGGACGTCGTCGACGAGAGCCTGCTCGACGCGGCGGTCGCCCGGATCGCCGTCCCCTACGAGGCGCCGGGCGCCGACCCCGGCGTCGTCCGCCTCGACTGGCGCCGCGCCCACGGCGACCCCGAGACCTTCGCCGTGCTCAAGGCCGCCATCATGGCCGACGCCCCCGACCCCCTCTTCCGGCAGTTCCTCGACTCCCTCGACGCGGACGAGAACCACGGCGTCATGGAACCGGCCGCGGTGATCCGCCCCGAGGCGTGGCGCCGCGTGCCCCACACCTACGTCCGCCTCGCGGCCGACCACAGCCTCACCCCGGCCGTGCAGGACCACATGATCCGGGCGGCCGACGCCCTCACCCCCGACCACCCCTTCGACGTCCACACCCTGCCCACCTCGCACGTCGGCTACGTCAGCAGGCCGGAGCTCTTCGCCGACCTGCTCACCCGGCTGAGCTGACCCCGGGCCGCCCGAACCCGAGCCGGCCGGCCCGGGTTCGGGCGGTGACCGCCGTACCCCCGCGCCGGTCACCCGGGGCGTTCGGCGGGGTCACCCGATGGAGTGCACTCGTGCCGTGCGCCGGGGGCGTGCGCCCGGGAGACGGTCCGGAGCGGGTGCGCCGGGTCCCTAGACTCCGCGCCCATGTCGCTCTGGCTGCTCAACCACCTCAGCTCCTTCACCCTGGCCGTCGTCCTCGTCGGCGGGACCGTCGCGTTCGCCGTCGCGGGCAGCGTGCTGCTCCGCCGCCGCCACCCCTCGCTCGCCGACGGGGAGCACAACGACATGGTCGGCGTGACCCTCGGGATGTTCGGCGCGATCTACGGCATCATCCTCGCCTTCGTCATCGTCACCCTCTGGACCCAGCTGGAGAGCACCCAGACGATCGTCGCCGCCGAGGCCACCGACGTCGCCCTCATCGCCCGGGACGCCGCCGCCTTCCCGCCGCCCGTCCGCGCCGACCTCGACGCCGCCCTCAGCGACTACGTCCACACCGTCGTCGAGCAGCAGTGGCCCCTGATGCGGGAGGGCCGGCCCCGGTACGGCGCCACCGAGCGCAGCCTGGTGGCCGCCTTCGAGGTCCTCCAGGCGTACGACCCGAAGTCCCCGCGCGAGGAGGTCTTCTACGAGGAGGCCGTCGGCCACCTCAACGACGTCGCCGCCCAGCGCCGCGCCCGGATCACCATGGCCGAGCAGGAACTGCCACCGCTGCTCCAGGTGCTGGCCTTCGGCGGCGCGCTGGTCCTCGTCCCGCTGACCTTCCTGTACGGGATGCGGCGGCTGCGGATCCAGGTGCTCTTCGTCGCCTCGGTCGCCGCGCTGATCGGCTTCAGCCTGCTGCTCGTGCTCGTCCTGGACCGGCCCTTCGCCGGAGAGCTGAGCGTCAGCCCCGCCCCGTACAAGGAAGGCGCCCTCGCCCGCTACTGGGCTCCGTGACCACCCCGTCCGGGTGCCGCCGAGTGGCCGGGGGCCCGCCGGTGCCGTCTCATGGCGGGGAGCGTCCGCGCGGGCGACGGCCTTCCGCACGCGCGGGGGGCGACCGGCGAGGCGGGGCGGGAGGCGCGATGGCGTGGAAGGAACGGCTGCGGAACCTCCGTGCCGGCGCCGAACGGCGCTTCCCCGTCGTGACCGAGCTGACCGAACGGATCGTCGACAGCAGCCTCCTCGACGCCGGGACCCGGCTCGCCGCCCAGGCGTTCCTCGCCGCCGTCCCGCTCCTGTTCGCCGTCGCCGCCTTCGCCCCCGCCTCCGTCCGCGACCAGCTCCGCGAGTCCCTGCGCTCCATCTTCGGCCTCACCGGCGCCTCCGACCAGCAGCTCCAGCAGGTCTTCGACCAGTCCACCGCCCAAGGGCTGCGCGAGACCACCGGCGCCGTCGGCGCCCTGATCGCCCTCGTCTCCGCCACCAGCTTCAGCCGCGCCATGGCCCGCGTCTGCGAGCGCGCCTGGGGCCTGCCCAAGGCCGGCACCCGGATCGCCGCCTGGCGGTGGGCGGTCTGGCTGCTCGCCCTGCTCCTCGTCGTCTTCCTCCAGGCGCCGATCCGCGACGGCTTCGGCGCCGGGGCCTGGCTCGGCCTCCCGCTCTACTTCGTCGTCGCCCTCGGCGTCTGGCTCTGGACCCAGCACCTCCTGCTCGCCAAGCGCGTGCCCTGGCTGCCCCTCCTGCCCGGAGCCCTGCTGGGCGCCGCCGCCTCCACCGCCCTCGGCGTCACCGCCCGCCTCTACATGCCCGGCGCGCTCAACCGGGCCCTCGCCGAGTACGGCTCCCTCGGCCTGGTCCTCACCCTGCTCTCCTGGCTCATCGTCGTCTGCGCCGCCCTCACCTTCGCCTTCACCCTCGGTGCCGTACTCGCCCGCGAGCCCGCGATCGCCCGCCGGCTCGGCACCGACCGGATCCACCGGGCGGGCGTTGCTCCCGACGGCGGCGCCGGAGACACCTGACGGGTGAGCCCGCGCCCTGACCGGCCCAACCGGGGGCCGCGCGAGTGGTGGGCCTGCCCCGGCGCTCCGAGACTCCCCGCATGACGAACCCCACGACTCGCCACCCCGCGCGCCCATGGTGGCGCGCCGGGTCGACGGGCCTCGCCTGCGCCCTGGTGCTCGCGTCCGCCCCCGCCCTGGTGCTCGGACCGGCGGCGGCCCCCGCAGCCGCCGCCGGACTGCCCGGCGGCCTCGGCCCCTGCGACCCGGGCGACCCGCCCTGCCCCAGCCCCTTCCCGCAGATCGACAACGATCCGATCAAGGGCCGGGACGACGCCGTCAACATCTACGTCGGCGACGACTTCCTGGTCCGGGGCCGGGCCGCCGAGGCCGAGGGCCGGGTCGTGGTCCTCGGCGCCTTCGACATGAACAAGGCCGAGGGCGGGGTCTACAACGTCGGCGAGGTCGGCGTCGGCTCCAAGGTGCCGCCGTCGGTCGACGCCGACTGGCTCACCACCGGCGGGAACATCACCGTCGCCACGGGCCAGCGGCTCCTCGCCGAGGCCGGGGTCGTACGCCACGCGGGCACCGTCACCGGCGACGTCGAGTCCACCCTCGAACAGGACGACGATGCCACCGCCCCCTTCACCGGCCTGCGCGACCAGCTGACCGCCGCGAGCCGGTGCTACGCGCGCGTGGACGGCGCCCCGCGCACCCCCACCGGCACCGCCGTCAACCAGGGCGGCCAGACCCTCTTCACCGGCGACGGCAGCTCCGCGCTCCAGATCTTCACCGTCGACTTCGACATGGTCGGCGCGAACGGCGGACAGCAGGGCATCGTCTTCGAGAAGATTCCCGCCGGGGCGACGATCCTCGTGAACGTCCTCGGCGCCGACCGCGCCCTGAACACCTACAGCGGCGGCATCGCCGACACCGACGACCCGCTCAACGCCTACCGCGAGCGGCTGCTGTGGAACTTCCCCGACGCGAAGACCGTCGACCTCGCGGGCACCGGCCAGTTCCAGGGCAGCTTCCTCATCGGCGACCAGGCGTCGAGCACGACCGTCACCCTGCCGGGCATCAACGGCCGCTTCTTCACCACCGGCTCCCTCACCCACACCACCGCCGCCTCGGGCGGCGGCGGCCAGGAGTTCCACGCCTACCCCTTCACCGGCGACCTCCCGAACTGCGACACCCCCCAGGACGTCACCGGAGAGGTCCGCGTCCTCAAGACGGACGCCGAGACCGGCGCCACCCTGCCGGGCGCCGGCTTCCAGCTGTGGGAGGAGACCAACGGCGTCCCCGGCCTCCAGACCCTCGGCATCAACCCCGACACCACCGTCGGCTCCCCCTGCACCACCGGCGCGGACGGCGTCTGCTCCCGGACGGTGGAGACGGGGACGTACTACTGGCAGGAGACCGACGCGCCGGACGGCTACGACCTGCCGGCGCAGCCGGTCTTCGGGCCGCTGGTGCTGACCGAGGAGAACGCGTCGGCGGGCGTGTCCGTCACCGCCGCCAACTCCCGCACGCCGGTGGTCACCGGTGAGGTGCGGGTGGCCAAGACGGACGCGGAGAGCGGCGCCCCACTGCCCGGCGCGACCTTCCGGCTGTGGGAGGAGACGAACGGCGTCCCCGGCCTCCAGACGGGCGGGGCCGATCCCGACACCACCGTCGACGGCCCCTGCACGACGGGTGCGGACGGTGTCTGCGCGCGGACGGTGGAGACGGGGACGTACTACTGGCAGGAGACCGACGCGCCGGACGGCTACGACCTGCCGGCGCAGCCGGTCTTCGGGCCGCTGGTGCTGACCGAGGAGAACGCGTCGGCGGGCGTGTCCGTCACGGCCGGCAACTCCCGCACGCCCGTTCCGCCGGGCAGCGGGTCGGTGCGGCTCCTCAAGACCGACGCGGAGAGCGGACTGCCGCTGCGGGGCGCGACCTTCGAGCTGTGGGAGGAGACCAACGGGCGGGACGGGCTCCAGACCGGCGGGGCCGACCCCGACACGCGGGTCGGCGCGCCGTGCACGACCGGCTTCACGGGGCTGTGCGGCTTCGGCGACCTCGACCACGGCACGTACTACCTGCGGGAGACGGCCGTCCCCGACGGCTATGACCTCCCGCGGGACCCGGTCAGCGGGCCGTACGTGGTGAGCGCCGACCAGGAGGCGGTCTTCGTCCCGCTGGAGAACCACCGCGGCGAGGACCCCGGCCCCGACCCGTGCGAGCCGAAGGGCTACGGCGACGAGGGCTACGGCGACGAGGGCTACGGCGACGACTGCCCGGACGGCGGGCGGCACGGCGTGCGCGCCTGACGCCGGTTCCCCGGGGCCGGGCGGTGGCACCACCGCCCGGCCCCGGGACGTCACGCCCCGGACGGGCCGGCCGCGCGCGCGGTGCTGGCCCCGGGGACGAGGGAGGGCAGCAGCAGCTGGGGGCGGGTGCCGGGCGGGGCGGCGGCGCCGAGGGCGAGGTCGACGGCCCGGCGGGCCATCTCCCGCTTGGGCAGGACGACGCTGGTGAGCGCCGTGCCGGAGAGCAGCCCGGCGGGGGTGTCGTCGTGGGCGACCACGGACAGGTCGTCGGGGACGGTGCGGCCGAGGGCCCGGGCGGCCTCCACGGCGGCGACCGCGAGGACGTCGTGGGTGGCGAAGAGCGCCGTGGTGTCCGGGCGGGCCCGCAGGGCGTCGAGGGCCGCCACGAGGCCGCCGCGGAAGGTGGGTTCGGCCGCCGTGCGCACCGCGTCGGCCGGCAGCTCGACGCCGTCCTCGCGGAAGGCCCGCAGGAAGCCGGCCGCGCGGACGGTGTGCGCGGGGCTCGCGAGGACGAGGGCCCGCTCGTGCCCGAGCTCCCGCAGATGCCGGCCGGCCAGGTGGCCGCCGTGCTCGTAGTCGACGGTGACGACCGGGAAGCCGTCCGGCAGGGCCGCCTCCCAGGCGCACAGCACCACCGGGAACCGGGCGTCCGCGAGGAGCGGCAGATGGCCGGTCAGGTCCTGGTCCCCGGCGATCAGCAGCGCGTCCACGGACCGGCTGGCGAGCGCGGCCAGATGGCGCCGGGCCCGCTCCCCGTCGTGGCGGGTGGTGCACAGCAGCAGCCGGTACCCGCGCTCCTCCAGGGCGTCCTCGACCTCCTCGACCACGTCCGCGTAGAACGGCGCCGAGACGGTCGGCACGAAGAGGCCGACGGTGCGGCTGCTGCCGGTGGCCAGGGAACGGGCCACCAGGTTGGGGACGTAGCCGAGTTCGGCGATCGCGGCGCGGACCCGCGCCTCCGTGGCCGGGCGCACCGCCACCCGCCCGGTGACGACGTTCGAGACGGTCTGCTTGGTGACGCCCGCCCGCTCCGCCACGTCCTGCATGGTGACCATGACGCCCCCGTCGTACCCGCCCCGCCCGCCTGTCCCGCCCGGCTCGCAACGTAACCGGGCCCCCACCTGCGGTCAAGGCGCGCGCAGCGGCCTCCGGAGCCCGCCGGGACGGTCAACTCCCTTGGAAGGCAGGCGATTCGGCGGAGTCTCCCCTCTTGTTTTACCGGTCAAATGCGCTCTAGGGTCCGTGCCACCAGCGCCCGGCTCCGCCACCCAGGGAGTACCCGTGCACCTTCCGCGCAGCAGATTCGTGAGCACCCTCGCCGCGGCGGCCCTCGCCGTCACCGGCGGTTCGGCCCTCGCCGCCGCCCCGCCGACCGCCGCGTCCCCCGCCGCCACCGCGCAGACCGGCACCACCGCCACCTACACCGTCACCGTCGGCGCCAAGGGCACGTGGAACCGCCCCGACGACACCCCCGCCAGTCCGTACATCGACAAGGACGGCACCTTCTACTACCAGCAGGCCCACGCGCTCTACGGGGCGAACGACCCCCGCGAGTGGACCTTCTACACCGGCACCGACTTCGACTCCGCCAACCGCTCCGCCGCGATCAGCGACGCGGTGAACCCGGCGAACCCCGCCGACCGCAACGACGACACCACCTGGCGCTGCAACAACAGCCCCACCGGCGTGAAGTCCACCCCCGCCCCGGCCGGCAGCGGCTACGCCCACCGCAACTACTGCGACCTGACCGGCATGTGGGTCGACCCGGACACCGGCGACTGGTACGGCCTCGTCCACAACGAGTTCACCCCGCAGCCCTTCGCCGACGGCATCCACTACGACGGCATCGACTACGCCGTCTCGAAGGACCAGGGCCGCACGTGGACCGTCAAGGACCACGTCATCACCTCGCCGTACAGCACGGACCGCGGCGACACCGCCGCCTTCCCCGGGCAGACCTACCACTACGGCACCGGCGACCCGCGGCTCTTCGCGGACACCGCCTCCGGCTACTTCTACGCCTTCTACGGCTCCCGGATCGTCAACAAGGGCGGCGGCTGGGCCGCGTTCTACGGCCACGTGGCCCGCGCCCCGATCTCCGGGAAGATGGCCCCCGGCACCTGGCGCAAGTGGTACGACGGCGCCTGGACCCAGCCCGGCGTCGGCGGCCGCGAGTCCACCATGGTCCCGGTCGGCACCGGCAGCACCACCGGCTACGTGCCGACGGCGAAGGAGTACGACCCGGCGAACAGCGGCTCCGTGGCCCAGCAGGTCGCGGCCGGCCTGACCCCCGCCACCTCCCCGCTCTTCGTCATGGACATCACCTACAACGCCCACCTCGGCCTGTACGTCGGCGAGCCGCAGGCCGTCGACCAGAGCGGCAACGCCCCGCAGGAGCTGTACGCCACCACCGACCTCACCACCCAGAAGTGGTTCCGGCTCGGCGACACCGGCACCTACCGGACGGCGTCCTGGTACCGCTGGTTCCTCGACAGTGCCGGCAGGACCGGCTCCGGCATCGTCGGCAAGGACTTCCGCGCCTACTGCTCCTTCGGCTGCTCCGGCGGCGCGAGCGGCGAGTACGTGAACCTGAGCATCGGCACGAACGAGCCCGCGGCGCCCGTCGACACCGGCCGCGCCTACCGGATCGCCGCCGCCGGACGCGTCCTCGCCCAGGTGTCCGGCGGCTCCGCCACCACCTCCACGGCGGCCGCCACCGGCTCGGCGCTGGAGCACTGGACCTTCACCGCGAAGGGCGACGGCTCCTACCGCATCGCCAACGCCGCCACCGGCGGCCTGCTCGGCGTCGCCTCGGGCGGCGCCGCCACGCGCGCCTGGGGCACGAAACCCACGGTCACCGCGGCGGCCTCCGGCACCGGACAGGACTGGTGGGTGGTCCGCGGCGCGTCCGCCGCCGACAACGCCCCCACCGGCACCGTCAAGCTGGTCAACCGGCACAGCGGCCTCGTCCTCGGACTCTCGGCGGCACCCGCCCGCCCGGCCGAGACCACCCCGGCCCGCAGCTGGACGGACACCACCGGCAGTCCGGTCGGCGCGGGCCGCACCGCCGCCGAACAGGCCCTCACCCTCACCCCGGTCGGCGACGCCCCGCGCACCGTCACCCTCACCACCGGCGGCAAGGCCCTGGACGTCCCCGACAGCAGCACCGCCGACGGCACCGGGCTGGTCACCTGGTCCCCGAACGGCGGCGCCAACCAGAAGTGGACCCTGACCCGCCGCACCGACGGCGCCTACGAGCTGCGCAACCTCTCCTCCGGCAAGTGCGCCGACATCGCGAACGGCTCCACCGCCGCCGGCGCCCGGGTCATCCAGTGGACCTGCCACGGCGGCACCAACCAGCGGTGGACCCTGACCGCGCTCCCCGACGGCACCTCCACGCTCGCCTCCGTCGGCAGCGGCCTCCTCCTGACCACCGCGTCGTCGGGCAACGGATCCCAGGTCACCCAGCAGCCGGACACCGGGACCGCCCGCCAGCACTGGACGATCGGCTAGGACGCGCTCGCGGGACGGCGACCGTCGGCTCCGTCGCCCTCCCGCACGCCGGGACGGACACCCCGTCGGCCGGGCCGGATCCGGCCGTGGCCGGCGGGGTGGCACTCGTGCGCGACGCGGGAGGGCCGCCCGTCCGCGAGGTCCGTCGCCGGAGGAGCGAGCACGAGCCGTTCACCTCCCCGCGCCGAGCATTTACGATGTCCCGACCCGCATTCACCTCGTGAATGTGGAGCGCGGACCCGTGCCGCGACCGCGCAAGGAGCCACGTATGCACGTCGACCACCTCCTCGGTCCCGACCGACTCGACCAGGAGATAGCCGGCCTCCTCGGCCGGCACCGCCGTCTCGACGACCGGCGGCGCGCCGTCCGCGCGACCGCCGCCGCCGAACTCGCCGCCGTCCGCGACCCCTTCGTCGTCGACGCCGGCCGGCTGCGCGCCGCCCTCGACGCCTGCGGGGTCGGCGGGGCGGGCGCGTACACCGTCGTCGTGGCGGGTCTGACGCCGCGGGGCGAGGCGGGGGACGCGGCCGCGGCGCTCGCGGAGGCGCTGGCGCACCTGCCCTCCGCCGTCCACGCGGTCGCGGAGGCGAGCGACGGGGAGGCGATCGCGGTCGTCGCCCGCGAGCCCGACGCCGGGTACGACGTACGGGCCCTGCTCGGCGAGGCGTGGCCGCTGCTGCCCGCCCGCCGGCCCGGGACCGTGCCGCACGCCGGGGTGAGCGGGCCCGTCGACGGCCCGGAGCGGCTGGGCGCGGCCCTGGCGATGGCCCGGCACGCCCTGGCCGCGGCGCGGGCCGCCGGACCCGCGGCGCC
>NZ_BNBS01000126.1 GCF_014656075.1 Streptomyces hydrogenans | reverse complement strand
GGGCGGGGCCGGACGGCCGCACGCGCGCGGGGCGGATGCCGCGGGTCCGCGCGGGGCCGGCCGGGAGCGCGCCCCTCGGGGGCGGTCGGCGGGCCGCTGGGTACAGTCGGGATCATTCCGGCGGATCGGTCCGCCGGCGGACCATCACGTCGGGCGGATCCCTCCCGGCGGGCACGGAGAGGCCGGCACGTCATGGCGGTGGACGCACTCGACACCCGCATCCTGCGGCTCCTGATCGAGCAGCCGCGCACCAGCGTGCGGGAGTACGCGCGCATCCTGGGCGTGGCCCGGGGCACCGTGCAGGCCCGCATCGACCGGCTCGAACGGGACGGGGTGATCACCGCCACCGGACCGGTCCTCTCCCCCGCCGCGCTCGGCCACCCGGTGCTCGCCTTCGTGCACGTGGAGGTCACGCAGGGCCACCTCGACGAGGTGGGCGACGCGCTGGCCGCGGTGCCGGAGATCGTCGAGGCGTTCTCGATCACCGGCGGGGGCGACCTGCTGACGCGCGTGGTGGCCCGGGACGCGGGCCACCTGGAGGACGTCATCCAGCGGCTCATCCAGCTGCCGGGGGTGGTCCGCACCCGCACCGAGATCGCCCTGCGCGAGCGCGTCGCCCACCGGATGCTGCCGCTCGTGGAGTCGATGGGCCGCGGCGGGGAGCAGCGCGGCGGGGCCCGGTAGGGCCGGGCAGTCAACCTCGCGGCAGCGGCCGGGAGAACCGCGCCGCGGGGAGTAACTCGGGTGCGGGAGGCGGGGGGACGTGGCAGGGTACGGGCGTCCCGTCTCCCCGCGCACCGGAGTTTCCCATGGCGATACCCGACCGACTCGCCCCGCTTCTCGCCCAGTTCGACTTCGCCCGGCAGCGGCTGACGGACCGTCTGGCCGGGCCGGTGGTGAACAGCGGCAACGGCACGGACGTGCCGGTGGGGCCGATGACCGACGCCGAGTACCTGTGGGAGCCGGGGCCCGGCTGCTGGTCGGTGCGGCGGCAGGAGGGCTGGACCGGGGAGGGCGGCACGCTGCTGAGCGGGGCCGGCGAGTGGGGCCGGGAGACCGCCCCGTACCCGCATCCCGTGCCGCCGCCGTTCACCACGCTCGCCTGGCGGCTGACCCATCTGAGCGAGCTGCTCGCCCTGCGCGCCGACCACACCGTCGGCACCCGCTCGCTGACCCGCGACGACTACCGGGCGGCCGGTGACGCGGCGTCGGCGATCGCCGCCTTCGACGCGGACGCGGAGGCGTGGCGCGGGGCGCTGCTCTCCGTCGGCGACAAGGAGCTGGACACGGTCGGGCACTGCACCTATCCGCACGGCGGCGACGCCGAGGAGCCGTTCCTGGAGATCGTCTGGTGGGTGAACCAGGAACTCCTGCACCACGGCGCCGAGATCGCGCTGCTCCGCGACCTCTACCGGATCCGGAACGCCTGAGGCTCAGCCGGTGGGCGGGGTCGCCGCCGACCCGGCCGTCGTCCGGGCGAGGACGAGGGCCACGTCGTCCCGCGCCGGGTCCACGAGGAGCCGGGCCAGGACCCCGTCGCAGACCTCGTCCAGCGGGCCGTCGGCACGGCCGAGGGCCCGGCCGAGCTGGCGCATCCCCTCGTCGAGGTCGCGGTCCCGGGCCTCGATGAGCCCGTCCGTGTAGAGCACGAGCAGTCCGCCGGGCGGCAGCGGGAGCTCCTCCGTGCCGAAGTCGTGGGCGCCGGTGCCGAGCGGGGTGCCGGGCGGACCCTGGAGGAAGGAGACCGCGCCCTCGGGCGTGACCACGGCCGGCGGCAGGTGGCCGGCGCGGGCGATCGTCCAGGTGCCGGTGGCCGGGGAGTGCACGGCGTACAGGCAGGTCGCCATCGTGTCCTCGCCGAGGTCGGCGACGACGGCGTCGAGGGAGCGCAGCATCTCGGTGGGCGGGATGTCGTGGCGGGCCAGGGTCCTGACGGCGGTGCGGAGTTGGCCCATGACGGCGGCGGCGTGGATGCCGTGCCCCATCACGTCGCCGATGACGAGTCCGGTGCGGCCGCCGGGCAGTTCGATCACGTCGAACCAGTCGCCGCCGACGTCGTGCGCGCTCGCGGGGAGGTAGCGGCCGGTGAGTTCGAGGCCGGTGACGGCGGGAAGCTCGCTGTTGGTGAGGCTGCGCTGGAGGGCGAGGGCGGCGGCGCGCTGGGTGGTGTAGAGGCGGGCGTTGTCGATGTTGAGCGCGGCCCGGGCGACGACCTCGTCGATGAGCACAGCGTCCTGGTCGTCGAGGGGTTCACGGGTCTTGAGGCGGGTGACGGTGACGGCGCCGAGGACCTGCCCGCGGGCGACGAGCGGCACGGTCCGGGCGGAGCCGAAGCGGGTCGACAGGTAGGCGCGCAGCGACTCGGCGGCCTTCCCCGGGAAGAGGACCGGGATGTCCGCGTCGGTGAGGAAGGTGGGCCTGCCGTCGAGGACGAGCCGCTCGTACGCGGAGCCGGCGGGCAGCTGGAAGGTCTGGCCGGGTCCCAGGAGCGGGCTCGGCGGGACCGGTTCGGGGAAGACGGCGGCGATGCGGCGCAGCACGCCTCGGGAGGAGACGGCCGGGTCGTCGGGCTCCAGGACGGCCTCCAGCATCTGCACGTCGGCGGAGTCGCACAGCTGCGGCACGAGGAAGCGGACGACCTCCTCGGCGGTCTGCCGCAGGTCGAGCGTGGTGCCGATGCGCGCGCCCGCCTCGGCGAGCAGGGCGAAGCGGTGCCGGGCCCGTTCGACCTCGATGTGGGCCTCCTGGCTCTCGGTGATGTCGACGAGCGAGGCGATGATGCCGAGGGGGCGGCCGGATCGCGCGGGGTCGGCGGCGCCGGCGGCGGGCGCGGGGCCGCCCGGGCCGGTGCGCGTGCCGCGGTCGACGAGCGGCGCGTAGGAGCAGGACCACATGTGGTCGCGGCCGGGGTCCGCGGGGGTGCGGCCGACCCGGCGGGCGTCGATGACGGGCGTACGGGAGTCGAGGACCTGCCGCATCAGGGATTCCAGGGAGACGGCGTTGACGCCGGGCACCACCTCGGTGAGGCGGCGGCCGACGTGTTCGGCGGCGGTGACGCCGTTCATCCGCGCCAGCGCGTCGTTGACGCGCAGGAAGCGCAGGTCCGGGCCGAGCAGGGCGAGCCCTATGGGCGACTGGGTGAAGAGGGACTCCATCGCGGCGAGGTTCTCCCGCATCCGCAGGACCTCGGACGTCTCCACGGCGATGAGCATGGCGCCGGGCCGGCCCGTGGGGTCGGCGGCCGGGACGATCCACATCTCCATGGGCACCATGTGCCCGTCGCGGTGGCGGACCGGGAGCGTGCCGACCATGGTCTCGCCGGCCTGGACCCGGCGGGTGAGCCGCTCGGCCAGCTCCCGGTTGGCGTCGGGGACGAGCAGCGGGGAGGCGCGGAGGCCGAGGACGTGCTCGGGGCGGTGGCCGAGGAGGTCCTGGGCGGCGAGCGACCACTCGACGATGCGGCCCTCGGCGTCCTCGCGCCACAGGGCGATCGGGAGCAGTTCCCGGAGCACGCCCGCGTCCCCGACGGCCGCTCGCGGCGGCTGCGGAACCCTGCTCGGTGACGACTGATGAGCGTCCACGCATCGACCTACGCATCGGCCTGGCCCCGGGGGGCATTCCCTACCGAATCACCCTAGCCGAGGTCCCGTCGGCGGGCCCCCGCGCCGCATCCGTTCGGACGCGCACCGCCGGGCGACGGGCCCTCGGGGGGCGGGAGGGGTCAGAAGGCGAAGACGGCTCCGGTGCGCACGTGCAGCTCGCAGGTGTTGCCGTAGGTGCGGGAGAAGGAGACCGGCCGGCCGCGCCAGACGCCTTCGGCGCGGACCTCGACGGGGTCGTAGAGGAGGACGCAGGCGGTGTCGTCGGGCGCGCGCTCGACGCGTCCGGCGGAGGCGTCGAGGTCGTCGCAGGCGGCGGCCGCGCGCGGGTGCTCGCCGCCGGCCGGGTCGCAGCGGAGCGTGACGGTGCGCGCGGCGGGCGCGGCCGGGGCGACTCCGTCGGGCGAGAGCGCGGTGGTGGTCGGGGCGGGTCCGGTGACGGTGAGGCGCAGCGCCGTCACGGCGACCGGTTCGGGGGACGGGAAGGCGTCGACGGCGGGTGCCGCGAGCAGGAGGGCGGCCAGCAGCGCGGCCGGGGCGTGCATGTTCATGCCGGGTCAACGATCACCGGGGACCGGCGGTCACTGCCGTCGGGGTGGCGGGGCGCGGAGACGGGCCGCGGGTCGCGGAGGCGGGGCACGGGGCGCGGGTCGCGAAGACGAGCGGCAGGTGGCGGAGACGAGCGGCAGGTGGCGGAGACGAGCGGCAGGTGGCGGAGGCGGGCCGCGCGAGGAGGGGCGCGGCGTCGGCGGTGTGCGGGAACGATCTCCCCCACCTCCTCGTTATACCCCCCACGGGTATAACGAGGAGGAACGCATGACCACGACCAGCACCGCCACCGCCACCGCCAGCACCCGCCGCCTGGCGGCGCTCACCCCCGACCAGGCCCAGGGCCGGGCCCGCGAACTCCTCGGGGACATCGTCGAACGGCACGGCTCCGCGGGAGAGATGGTGTCCACGATGGCCCACTCCCCCGCGATGATCGAGGGCTATCTGAGCCTGTCCCGCGCGATGAAGCGGGTGAAGATCCCGCGCGCGCTCAGCGAGAAGCTGTCGCTCGCCGTCCAGGAGTGGATCGGCTGCGGCACCTGCCGCGAGGCGCACGAGTCGGCGGGCCGGGCGGCCGGACTGACCGAGTCCGACATCGCCCTGGCCCGCCAGGGCACCTCCACCGATCCGCGCGAGGCCGCGCTCATCGGCCTCGCCCTCAAGGTCCTCGCCGAGCCGGGCGCGCTCGGCGACGCGGACGTCGCCGAGGTGCGGGCGCACGGCTGGAGCGACCGGGTCCTCGCGGAGGTGGTCGGCGTCGTCAGCCTCAACCTGCTCACCGGGGCGTTCAACCTCCTCGCCGGCATCCAGCCGGACGCCGGCACCGCGCCGGAGACCGACGGGGGACCGGCGAGGCCGCGGTGAACGCCTAGACGGCGGCCGGGAGTTCCTTCTCCATCAGGGTGAAGGACTTCGCCGGGCCGCCCGGCTGCGGCTTGCCGTCCTTCGTGCTGACGACGCGGTAACCGGCGTCCCGGTAGTAGGCGGTGAGCCTCGGGTTGGTGGCCAGGCAGTCCAGGCGGACGCGGGTCCGGCCGGCCTCGGCGACGCGCTCCTCGGCGGCGGCGAGCAGCAGCCGTCCCGTTCCGGGAGCGGCGGCGCGGTCGACCATCAGCCGGTGGACGTATCCGGCGTCGGGCGGCCGCGGCCCCCAGGCGTCCTCGTCGTCCCACCACAGCTCCCAGGCGCCGGCGAGGCGCCCGCCGCTCTCCGCGAGCCAGACCTCGCCACGGTCCATGATCCGGCGGAAGTGGTCCTCGCCCAGCTCCCCGGGCCGCCACTGGCCGGTGATCCCCTGGTCGAGCATCCAGCGGGCGGCGTCGTCGCGGAGGCGGACGAGGGTGGCGAGGTCGGCCTCGCCGGCCGGGCGGCGGTGGAGTGCGGTCACGTGGCCGATCCTCGCACGGCGCCGGCCGGGTGCGACGGGGCGAAGGTGACCTCGGCGGCCGGGACCGTGACCTCCGCGTCGGAGCCGAGGGCGTACGCGGCGACGCGGGAGACCACCGCGGCCGGAACGGTGTCGGCGACGCCGGGGACGGCCGGGCAGTCCTGGGTGGCGTGGGCGTCGTGGGGGACGACGACGCGGTAGCCGCGTTCCAGGGCCGCACGGGCGGTGGCCTGGACGCACATCTCCGACATGACCCCGCACACGGCGACGGCGCGGGTGCCGCGCCCGGCGAGCAGGTCGCCGAGGCCGGTGTCCCGGAAGCCGTCGTCGTGCGGCTTGCGGAGGACGACCTCGGCGGGGCCGGGTTCGACGGGGTGGTGCAACTCCCAGCCGGGGGTGTGGGGTTCGTCCTCGCCGCCGGGCGGTCCGTCGTTCTGGATGTGGACGACGAGCGCGCCGGCGGCACGGGCCCGGGCGATCAGCCCGGCGGTGCGGTCGACGAGCCGGGCGGCGTCGGGCACGGCGCCGTCGCCGGTGACGAAGGCCGACTGGACGTCGACGACGAGGAGCGTGTCCACCGGTGGGAGCGGAGGCGTCTGCGTGATCATCCGGCCATCATCACGCGCCCGGCCCGGCCGCTCCACGGGGTTTCCCGGGCGCGGCGCGCCCCGCTTCCTCCCGGGCCGCCCGGGCGAGCAGCAGCTGCCCGGTCGCGCCGGTCACCAGCAGCCCGCCGAGCAGGGCGAGGAGGGAGACCGCGCCGCCCGAGCCCCAGGCGACGTCGGGGGCGCGGACGGCGAGCAGGAGCCCGCAGGCGACCGCGACGGCGGGGACGGCCCTCAGGGCGGGGCGGCTGCGCCCCAGGTCGTCCTCGGCGAGCGAGGCGAGGACGCCGACGCCGAGCGACAGGGCCCACACGCCGAGCCCCTGGGCGTCGGCGCGGTTGACCGTCCACGGCACGAACGCGCTCCAGAAGCCGGGCAGGAAGAGGAGCCCGGCGCCGATGCCGAGCCACCCCGAACCGAGGACGGCGAGCAGCGGCCGGGACCAGGCCGGGACCGGGACCGGGACCGGGACCGGCACCGGCCCCGTACGGGAGGGTCCGGCGGCCGGCCCGCGGTACTGCGCGGCGAGGCAGCCGACGGAGGCCAGCGCGAGGACGCCCACGACCGGCACCCAGCCGAGGCTGAACAGGACCAGGAAGAGCGGCCCGCCCACGGCGACGCGGAGGCTGCCGGCGTTGAGGAGGGTGACGGCGGACAGACCCACCATGACGACCACCAGCGGCAGGTACAGGCTCCGCACCTCCTCCCAGGTGCCGGCCCGCCCCAGGGTGAGCAGTCCGGGGGCCACGCCCACCATGGCCGCGCCGATGAGCCCGGGGCTGAGGGGTTCGGGCGAGACCCAGGCGCCGGCCGCGTACCCGGCGGCGCCCGCGACCGCGAGGAGCGCGCCGACGCCGAGGCTGATGACGGCGACGACGGTGCTCAGGACGACGACGGCGGAGGAGAGCGGGCGGCCGGGGGCGGAGACGGCGGCGGTGGCGGCGGTGACGGTCCCGCCCCGGCCCGTGGCGGGCGCGCTCACCGGCCCTCCTCCTTCGCGCCGGCGCCGTCGCCGGTGTGGGCGGCGGCCGGCGGGGCGGGCTCCGGCTCCGTCGTCCGGCCGCGCCGCAGGAGTTCGCGGCCGGCGAGGACGCGGAGGCTGACGACGGTGACGGCCGTGTAGGCGAGCATCCCGCAGCCGATGCCCGCGGCGGCCACCAGGGCCGTCCCCCGGTCCAGGTCCATGACCCGCTCCAGTACGGGCACCATGACCGCCGAGAAGGCGGGGGCGAGGAGCAGGGCGGCGAGGTGGAGGCGCCACTCCTCGCGGGCCCAGCCGTTGCCCGCGCGGCGCGCGCCGGCGGCCCGGGCCGCGAGGACGGCGTACGTGACGGCGTACGGCACCAGGTAGGCGACGAGCAGCCGGCGGCCCTCGGCGCCCTGGCCGAGGAAGCCGGGGACGAGCGCGGCGAGCCCCGCGGCGCCCGCGAGGTGGGCGAGGACCATCACCGGTCCGGGCGCCCAGGTGCCGGTGAGGCCGGGGACGGAGGTGCGCCGGTCGAGGGCGCGGGTGGCGAGCAGCGCGCCGAAGGAGACCAGTGCGCCCAGGTGCATGATCGCGACCCGGTTGACGTCCTGGATGGACAGGCCCGGGTAGAGCGTGGGCAGGAAGCCCCATTCGAGGCGCAGCAGCGGGGCGGTCATCAGGAAGCCGTAGCAGAGCAGCAGCCAGCGCTGGTGAAGGTCGGGGAAGCCCCGGTAGGCGGCCAGGACGCCGAAGGTGACGCTGCCGACGGTGCCGACGAGGATGACGGCGAGCACGATCCAGAAGGCCGCACCGCTGAACGCGCGCTCCGGTGGCGTGCGGACCAGGTAGACGGCCGCGCCGGCCATCGACACGTACACGGTGGCGGCGAAGACGACGCCGAGGGTCCGGTGGAGGCGGACGCGGCGGCGGACGGCGGTGAGCAGCTGGACGGGGCCCAGGAGCATCAGCAGGCCGCCCAGGACCGAGTGGACGATCAGCGGGACCAGGCTGCGCCCGTACGGTCCCATGCGGTCGCGGACGGCCTCGGCGACGAACTCGGGCGAGACCGTGCGGCCGAGGAGCCATTCGCCCGGGGCGGGCGCGCCGGGGTCGGCGTAGGGCCAGAGCTCGGTGAACGCGATCGGTGCGTACGCGAGGCAGACGGCCGTCAGCGCGACGACGGCCACCCTTCCGCGTCGGGTGCTGGTCGGACGCCCCATGGCGGCTCCCCCTCTGCAATAGTCCACTCTGGACTATGGAGGAAGGTAGGGCCGCGTCCGGCCGGGGTCAACCGGTCGGTAACAAACTGCTGTTACCGGAGGTCAGTCCTGTTCGGCGTCGTGAGCCCGGTCCTCCCCCGGCTCACGGCTCCCGACCCAGCGCCAGAAGTCGACCATCATCCGCTCGTACCGGATCCCGAACTCCAGGGCCTCGCGCTGGCCGCGCGTCAGCAGCCCGCCGACCTCCCCGGCCAGCCCCTCGTACTCCTCCAGGGTGCGGCGGTGCTCCTCCACCTGGACCGGGGCGTGGACCCGCGGGCTCGCCCCGAACCAGAGCTTCAGGATGCCCCGCTCACGGGCCTCGACGGGGACGAAGGCGGGGTCGGCGAGCCAGCCGCGCAGCGCCGCCGCCCCCTCGGCGGTGAGCCGCATCAACCGCCGGTTCCGCCCGCCCTCCTGGCGCACCTCCGAGAGCAGCCCGGCCCCCAGGAGGCGGTCGCACTGGGCGTACACCTGGGCGTGCGGCACGGACCAGAAGGGGGCGACCGTCCGGGCGGCCTCGACCTTGACGTCGTACGGACTGGCCTCGCCGAGCTTGTCGATGATGCCGAGGACGAGGAAGGAGGGCGTGGTCAGCCGGACTTCAGACATGCGGCGACGGTATCGCGGGGCCTCAGACCGGGTGCTCCGCCCGGGCGCGGGGACCGGAGGACGGCGGCGGCACGGGCAGCGCCGGGGAGGGCAGCGGGCGCAGCACGGGCTCGGGGCGGAGCAGGTCGTCGAGGCCGGTGAGCCGGACCAGGCGGAGGATCCACGGCTGGTCGCAGACGAGCTGGAAGTGCGCCCCGCGCCCACGGGTGCTCCGGGCGCAGTGCGCGAGCAGTCCGAGGCCGGTGGCGTCGCAGAAGCCGAGCGCGCGGACGTCGACGGCCAGGGCGTCGGCCTCGCGGACGAGGGCGTCGAGTTCGGGCCGCAGATGGCGGACGAGGACGAGGTCCAGTTCGCCGCGGAGGACGGCGACGGTCAGGGCGCCGGCCGTCCGGACGGCGAGGTGGGGGTCGTGACGGGGGATCAGCTGCATCGGACGCTCCACAGGGTGGGCCCAAGTGTCACGACGAGCCTGGCCTCAGCAGGGGCGGGAGGGACGTTTCACCTCGGCCCGAGTCACCCCAACCGGTGAATACACGTCCAGGAGTTTGCCGGTCAGACGTACGATCCCCGCCCCGCCCGTCCCCCTTCCCCCGTCCGCCCGGACGCGGGCCTACGCGGCCACCCGGCACCCGGCACCCGGCACCCGGCAACGGTCCACCCCTCCGCGCGCGCGGGGAGGGGTGGACCGTCCCGCCCGGCGTCAGGAGGCGGCCGGCGCCCCGAACCACCGCTCCAGGCCCTCGCGGAGCCCCGCCGGGTCGTCGCCGACCCAGACCACGTGACCGTCGGGCCGCAGCAGCGCCGCCGGCACGTCGGGCTCCTCACCGGCTCCGGTGACGCGCACCACGCGGTCCTCCCAGCCCGTGACCGCGAGCGTCCCCGTGCGGTCCAGCAGGATCCCGCGACCGGCGCGGGCCGCCTCGTACAGCCGGCCCTCCTTCAGCGGCACGTCCTTCAGACGCCGGCCGAGCAGCGGGTGGCCCTCGCCGCAGTCGTAGCGGACGTCGATCGCCGTGAGCTTCCCGATCAGGAAGCGGTTCACCTCGTCGAAGTCCATCAGCTCCGCGAGCAGCCGGCGCACCGCCCGCGCCCCCGGCTCCTGGGACATCAGCTCCATCTGCGCGCGGGTGTTGTCGAGCACGGCGGCTCCGACCGGGTGACGCTCGGAGTGGTACGTGTCGAGCAGCCCGTCCGGCGCCCAGCCGAGCACCTCGGCGGCCAGCTTCCAGCCGAGGTTGAAGGCGTCCTGCACCCCGAGGTTGAGGCCCTGGCCGCCGGTCGGCGGGTGGATGTGGGCGGCGTCGCCGGCCAGCAGCACCCGGCCCTCGCGGTACCGCTCGGCCTGCCGGGTGCCGTCGCCGAAGCGGGACAGCCAGCGCGGCTCGTGGACCCCGAAGTCGGTGCCGCCGACCGCCGTCAGACGCTCCCTCAGCTCGTCGAGGGTCGGCGCGGACCGGTCGCCGGACAGCCCCTCGGCGGGCACCACCACGCGGTAGAGGCCGTCGCCGAGCGGCATCAGGCCGTACCGCGTCTGGGTCTTGCGGACCTCGGTCATCACCGGCACGACCTCCTCCCACGGCACCCCGATCCGCACCTCGGCGATCAGCGTCTCGTGCCGCGCGGGCAGTCCCGGGAAGCCGATCCCGGTCAGGGAGCGCACGGTGCTGCGGCCGCCGTCGCAGCCGACCAGCCAGCGGGCGCGCAGCCGGGTGCCGTCGGCGAGCTCGGCCGTCACGCCCTCGCCGTCCTGGACGAGCCCGACGAGCTCCCGGCCGCGCCGGACCTCCACGCCCCGGTCGAGGGCGTGCTCCTCCAGGAGTTCCTCGGTGACGTTCTGCGGGATGCCGAGGACGTAGGAGTGGGCGGTGTCCAGGTCCTCGGGCCAGTGGGTGCCCAGCCCGGCGAAGAAGCCGCCGACGCGGTGCTGCTTCCCCCGGGCGAGGAAGCGGTCGAGGAGGCCGCGCTGGTCCATCACCTCGATGCTGCGGACGTGCAGCCCGAGCGCGCGGCTGTGGCCGCTCGGCTCGGCCGCCTTCTCCAGCACCAGGGGCGTGAGGCCCCACAGGCGCAGCTCGGACGCGAGCGTGAGCCCGGTCGGCCCGCCGCCGATCACGAGGACATCGGCATCGAACATGGCGTTCCCCCATCTGTTTGCGCTGTTCAGCCGCCGATTGTGCGCCACTCGGGGGGCCTTGCCGCAAGGCCCCCCGTGCGCTATACGTTGAAGAGGGAGAGGGACCGCCGGATCCCGCCTCAGCGCAGATCGAGCCGCATGAGGACCCGGGGGTGGCCGGCGAGCACCGAGGTGGTGTCCGCGGCCTTCACGAATCCGGCCCGTTCGAAGTTCTTCCGCAGCCCCGCGTAGGCCATCGTCAGGTCCACCCGCGCGTCGCCGTTGTCCAGCGGGTACGCCTCCACCGCCGGCGCCCCGTGCGCGCGGGCGAACGCGACGGCTCCCTCGATCAGCGCGTGGCTGACGCCCTGCTTGCGGTGGCCCGGGCGGACCCGGACGCACCAGAGCGACCAGACCGGCAGGTCGTCGACGTGCGGGATCTTCCGGCTGTGGGCGAAGGTCGTCTCCGAGCGCGGCGCCACCGCGGCCCAGCCGGCCGGCTCGTCGCCGTCGTAGGCGAGCACGCCCGGCGGGGGCTCGCGGTCGCACAGACCGGCGACGTACGCGCCCCGGGCCGGGCCGCGCAGCTCGTTGTTGAGCTTCGACGGGATCCGGTAGCTCAGGCAGAAACACACGTTGGCGGTGGGCGACTTGGGGCCGATCACCGCCCGGACGTCCTCGTAGACGGAGGCCGGGCGCACGTCGATGGTCATGCCCCCACCCTGGCACGCGCGCGACGCCCCGGCAGGCCGTACGGCACGCTCCCCCGGACCGGACCGGACGGCCCCGGCCCGCTGCTCCGCCCGGGGGAGCCGCGACGGGCTCAGGTGCGCAGTTCGCGCGCCTCGAAGCGGCCCTCGCCGAGGACCAGGACGAAGGTGATCTGCTGCCCCTCCGAGAGCGAGCGGACGCCGCCCTCGACGTCCTCCGCCCGGAAGAAGACGGGTTCCTCGGATCCGACGGGCAGCACGAACCCGTAGCCGGCGCGGCGGTTGAAGGACTGCACGAACCCGGTGGTGCGGTTGTCCACGGCGACCTCCCTCGCTCCGGGCGCACACGGCGCCCCACCGGAGGTGTACCCCGTGCGGACCGCCTCTGCCAGCCGGGGCGGGGACGTGCGCCGGATCAGAAGACGGAGAGGCCGGTGATGGTGGTGAAGCGGTCGAGGGCGACGACCCCGGCGACCGAGTTGCCCCGCTCGTCGAGACCGGGGCTCCACACGCACAGGGTGCAGCGGCCGGGGACGACCGCGATGATCGCGCCGCCGACGCCGCTCTTCCCGGGCAGTCCGACGCGGTAGGCGAAGTCCCCCGCGGCGTCGTAGGTGCCGCAGGTCAGCATGACGGCGTTGATCTGCTTGGCCTGGCTGCGGGTCAGCAGCCGGGAGCCGTCGGCGCGCACGCCGTGCCGGGCCAGGAAGCCGGTGGCGACGGCGAGGTCGGCGCAGGACGCCTCGATCGAGCACTGCCGGAAGTACTCGCGCAGGAGCGTGGGGACGGGGGTGCCGATGTTGCCGTACGAGGCCATGAAGTGGGCGAGGGCGGCGTTGCGGTCGCCGTGCTCGGTCTCGGACGCGGCCACGTCCCGGTCGAAGTCGAGGTCGTCGTTGCCGCTCTCGGCGCGCAGGAAGTCCCGCAGGCTCCCGGAGGCGTCGCCGGTGAGCCGGTGGAGCCGGTCGGTGACGACGAGCGCGCCGGCGTTGATGAACGGGTTGCGGGGGATGCCCTGCTCGTACTCCAGCTGCACCAGCGAGTTGAACGGGTTGCCGGACGGCTCGCGGCCCACGTGCTCCCACAGCGCGTCGCCCTCCTTGGCGAGGGCGAGCGCCAGGGTGAAGACCTTGGTGACGGACTGGGTGGAGAAGGGCCGCTGCCACTCCCCCACCCCGTACACGCTGCCGTCGACCTCCGCGACGGCCATCCCGAAGCTGCGCGGGTCGGCCGCCGCGAGCGCCGGGATGTAGTCGGCCGGGCGGCCCCGGCCAGCCAGACCCTCGATCTCCTCGGCGACCCGTTCGAGGACGGGCAGGAACGACTGCATCATGATCACATCATGCGCCCGGAGGACTCCTCCCGGCGCCGGGAACCGGACGGGGGAGCGTGGGCCTCCGGTGCCGCGCGCCCCCGCACCCCCGAGTGGGGGACGCGGGCCCGGCCGCACACCCGGGCCCGCGCGCCCCGGCCGTCAGCCCGCGACGCGGGCCATCCACTCCTCGACCTCGGCGGAGGTGCGGGGCAGCCCGGCGGACAGGTTCTCGTGTCCCGCCTCCGTGACCAGCAGGTCGTCCTCGATCCGGACGCCGATCCCGCGCCACTCGGCGGGCACCGTCAGGTCGTCGGGCTGGAAGTACAGGCCCGGCTCGACGGTCAGGACCATGCCCGGCACCAGGACGCCGTCGACGTACTCCTCGTTCCGCGCGGAGGCGCAGTCGTGCACGTCGAGACCGAGCATGTGGCCGGTTCCCGCCATGGTGAAGCGCCGCTGGAGGCCCAGCTCGTACGCGCGGTCCACCGGTCCCTCGATGAAGCCCCACTCGACCAGCTTCGCGGCCAGGTGCCGCTGGGCCGCCTCGTGGAAGGCGCGGTAGGGGGCGCCCGGCTTCACGGCGTCGAAGCCGGCCTGCTGCGCCTCGTACACGGCGTCGTACACCTGCCGCTGGACGGGGGTGAAGGTGCCGCTGATGGGCAGCGTGCGGGTGACGTCGGCGGTGTAGAGGGAGTGGGTCTCCACGCCGGCGTCGAAGAGCAGCAGCTCGCCGGGGCGGACCGGGCCGTCGTTGGACGTCCAGTGCATGATCGTGGCGTGCTCGCCGGCGGCGCAGATGGAGCCGTAGCCGACCGAGTTGCCCTCCAGGCGGGCACGGCGGAAGAAGGTGCCCTCGATCCACCGCTCGGAGGTGGCGACGGCCGTGGAGAGGTCGCCGATGGCGTCGGTGAAGCCGCGGACGGTGGAGTCGACGGCCTTGCGCAGCTCGCCGATCTCCCAGGCGTCCTTGACCAGGCGCAGCTCGCTGAGCGCGTCCTCCAGCTCGGTGTCCCGCTCCTCGTCGGTGGTGACGGCCGCCTCCAGGGCGGGGTCGACGCCGCGGAGGATGCGGGTGGGCACGCCGGCGCCGGCGGTCAGGTGCCCGGCGAGGTCGCGGACGTCGCGGCAGCCCAGCCCGAGGACGCGCTCGGCCTCGCCGAGGGAGAGCCGGCGGCCCATCCACAGTTCGGCGGTGTAGCCGATCCAGAAGGTGTCGTCGTCGCGGCCGTCCCGGGGCAGGACGTACGCGTACGCGTCGTGGCCGCCGTCCTCGCGCGGCTCCAGGACGAGGGCGCAGTCGCGGGCCTGGTCGCCGGTCATGTGGACGTAGGCGGAGTGCGGACGGAAGGGGTAGGTGTCGTCGTTCGACCGCACCTTGAGGTTGCCGGAGGGGATCACCAGGCGCTCGCCGGGGAAGCGCGCGGAGAGCGCGGCGCGGCGGGCGGCGGCGTACGGCGCCTGCTCGGCCTGCTCCAGGTCGTGCCGTTCGGTGTCGGCCCAGCCGGTCCGCATCAGCGCGGAGAGTTCCTCGGAGATGCCGTCGTACAGGCCGTTCTTGCGACCCTTCGCCACGTCGTGCTCCTTCGTCGAGAGTCCCTGGGGGAAGCCGCCGGTCGTCGGCGGCTCACGGACCGTAGCCCGCCCCGGGGCGCGGTGGGGCCGAGGAGTGCCAGTGGCACGGATCGGACACCGATCGGGGCGCGGAGGCCAGAGAATGGGTGGCATGGCGAACGCGAAACTGGGCGAGGCGCTGCGCCTCCTGGGCCTCGGCGAGACGGCCGCGCGGGTCTACCACGCGCTCCTGGAGCGGGCGCCCGCGCCGCTGGCGGCGGTCGGCGCGGCCGCCGGTCTCGACGGGCCGGCGCTGGCGGAGGCGTACGGGGAGCTGGTCGACGCGGGGCTCGCGAGCCCGGTCGTCGACGGCGGCGACACGGTGGCGCCGGTGCCGCCGGCCGCGGGCCTGGAGATCCTGGGCCGGCACCGGGCGGCGGAGCTGGACGAGTCGCGGATCACCGTGGGGGGCGCCTTCGAGTCCTTCCGGCGGCAGCGGCTGGCCGCGTACAACGACGACCTGGTGGAGGTGGTGACCGGGGAGGCGATCGGGCCGCGGATGCGGCAGGCGTGGGCGAGCGCCCGGCAGCAGATCCGGCAGCTGGACTCGCCGCCGTACTTCCCGATCCCCGGCTCGACCGACGACGCGCTGGCGACGCTGGCCCGGGGGGTGACCCAGCGGGTGATCTACTCGCGGGCCTCGCTGGAGCAGCCCGGGCACCTGGAGGGGTCGATCGAGCGGGTGATCGCGGCGGGCGAGCAGGCCCGGGTGCTGCCGTCGGTGCCGGTGAAGCTGGTGATCATCGACGACGCGTACGCGCTGGTGTCCCTGTCAATCCGGGAGGCCGACGTGCACAACACGACGCTGGTGGTGCAGCCGTGCGGGCTGCTCTCGGCGCTGGTGGCGCTCTTCGAGCAGTCCTGGCGGGACGCGTTGCCCTTCCACGGCCGCACCGCGCTCCCGGGCGGGCTCGCGCCGGCCGACCGGCGGCTGCTGTGGCTGCTGGCCGGGGGCGCGGCGGACGAGGTGATCGCCCGGGAGATCGGTGTCAGCCGCCGCACCCTCTTCCGCCGGATCCAGATCCTGATGGCCCGGCTGGGCGCGACGAACCGGTTCCAGCTGGCGCTCCAGGCGCAGCGGAACGGCTGGCTCTGAGCCCTCCCGTCACTCCTCGGTCAGGTGCTTGCGGAGGAAGGTGTACATCAGGGCCTTGTTGCGGGCGGCCTGCGCGTTGTCGGTGGCGCCCGCGTGCCCGCCGCCGGTGTTCTCGTGGAGGAGCACCGGATGGCCCAGCTCGCGCAGCCGGGCCGCCGCCTTGCGCGCGTGCCCGGGGTGGACCCGGTCGTCGCGGGTGGAGGTGGTGAGCAGCACGGGCGGGTAGGGGGCGTCGGCGGTGAGCCGGTGGTACGGCGAGAGCTCCCGCAGGTGCGGCAGGTCGGCCTCGTCGTCGGGGTCGCCGTACTCGGCGATCCAGGAGGCGCCGGCGAGCAGCTTGTGGAAGCGGACCATGTCGAGCAGCGGCACCTGGCAGACGATGGCGCCGAACAGCTCGGGGTGGCGGGTGAGCATGGCGCCCATGAGGAGGCCGCCGTTGCTGCCGCCGGCCGCGCCGAGCATGCCGGGGGTGGTGATGCCGCGGGCCACGAGGTCCCGGGCGACCGCCGCGAAGTCCTCGAAGGCCCGGTGCCGGTGGGCGCCGAGCGCGGCCTGGTGCCAGGCGGGGCCGTACTCGCCGCCGCCCCGGATGTTGGCGATGACATAGGTACCGCCGCTCTCCAGCCAGCCGCGGCCGGTGAGCGCCGCGTACGAGGGGGTGAGGGACACCTCGAAGCCGCCGTAGCCGTACAGCAGGGTGGGGCCGGGGCCCTGCGCGCGGTCGCCGGACCGGTCGGGGCCGATCACGAAGTACGGGACGCGGGTGCCGTCGTCGGAGGTGGCGAACGCCTGCTCGACGGCGAGCCCGGTGACGTCGAAGCGGGCCGGTGCCTGGCGCAGGATCTCGCTGTCGCCGCCGATGGTGCCGCGGGTGAGCGTGGACGGCTGGAGGAAGCCGGAGACGTCGAGGAAGTACTCGTCGGAGGCGTCCGGGTCGGTGTCGGTGACGCCGACCGCCGACAGCGGGGGCACGTCGGCGAGCGGGGCGCGCGACCAGCCGCCCTCCTCGCTCGGGGTCAGCACCTCGATGCGGGTGCTGACGTCCCGCATGGTCTCCAGGATCAGGTGGTGCCGGGTCCAGGAGTGTCCGGCGAGCGCGGTCCGCTCGTCGGGGGTGAAGAGGGCCTCCGCGGTGCGGTCGCCGGCCAGGAAGGCGTCGAAGCCGAAGGCGAGGAGCGCGCCGGCCGGGTGCCCGAGCCACGGCGACTTGAGGGTGACGATCAGGTGCTTGCGGTGGGCGTAGACCTCGGCGTCCTCCGGGACCTCGATCCGCACCAGCCGGTCGTCGGCGGTGAGGAGGTGGGTCTCGCTGCGGAAGAAGTCGAGGGAGCGGCCGACGAAGTCGCGCTCGAAGCCGGGGGTGGCGTCGTGCCAGGCCCAGGCGGAGACGTCGGAGGGCTCGCCCTCGAAGACGGTGACGGCCTCGGCGAGCGGGGTGCCGCGCCGCCAGCGGCGGACCGTGCGCGGGTAGCCGGCGTCGGTGAGCGAGCCGGGGCCGTGGTCGGTGCCGACGAAGACGGTGTCCGCGTCGGCCCAGCCGATGCTGGTCTTGGCCTCGGGCAGGGTGAAGCCGTCCGCGACGAAGGCGCGCGAGGGCAGGTCGAACTCCCGGACCGCGACGGCGTCGCCGCCGTCGCGGGAGAGGCTCACCAGCGCCCGGTCGTGGTCGGGCCGCCGGACCCGGGCACCGGCCCAGACCCACTTCTCGCCCTCGGCCTCGGCGAGCGCGTCCACGTCGAGCAGCGTCTCCCACTCCGGGGCGTCCTTGCGGTACTGCTCCAGGGTGGTGCGCCGCCACAGGCCCCGTACGTGCTCGGCGTCCTGCCAGAAGTTGTAGAGGTACGGGCCTCGGCGGGTGGTGTACGGAATGCGGTCGACGGCGTCGAGCACCTCGCGCAGGCGCTCCGCGAAGGCGTCGAAGCCGGGCCCGGAGGCCAGCTCGGCCTCCGTCTCGGCGTTCCGCTCGGCCACCCAGGCGAGGGCCTCCTCGCCGTCGACGTCTTCCAGCCACAGGTACGGGTCGTCATGGTTCACGCCGGTCATTCTCCCCCGGCGCACGCCCGTGGTGCCTCAGTCGGCGGTCAGCTTGTGCACCACCTTGCCGTCCGCGTCGACGGCGAGGTAGCCGGTGGCGTTGTACTCGTTGGTGCGGTAGACGAGGAGCGTGGGGCGGTTCTCGTTGAAGGTCCAGCGGTGGACGATCAGGTACCGGGTGAGGGGCGCGTCGACCTTCAGCTCGCGGTCGGCCCGCCGCGCGAGGGCCGGCAGGTCGTCCCAGGGCATCTTGGCGGGGTCGAAGGGCTGCTCGTCGAGGCGCGAGGCCATGATCGTGCCGCCGACGCCCTGCCTGCTGACCTTGCCGTCCCGGTACTGGTAGCGGTCGTAGGTCTTGGCGCCGTCCTTGGTGGGGATCTCGGCGATGACGTACTGCTCGTAGACGAACATCTGCTTGATCGTGGAGGTGCCGGTGGCCTCCCTGAAGGCGGCGAGGGCGGTGCGGACCCCGTCGGGGGTGAGGAAGGAGCCCGCGGCGGGGGCGGTGGTCGTGGGGCCGCCGGTGCCGGTGCCGGTCCCGGTCGTCCCGTCGGGCGCGGTGGTGCGGTCGCCGGTGCCGGTCCGCTTGCCGTCGCCGGTGCCGGTGGCGCCGCTGGAGCCCGTGCCGAGGCCGGTGCCGCCTCCCTTGCCCCCGTCGCCGTCGCCGCCGCCGGGGAAGAGCTGGGAGATCCCGAGGGCCAGCAGGGCGGCGGCGAGGACGAGACCGCCCGCCATCGTGGCGAGGCGCCTGCGGCGGGTGGGCGCCGGACGGCCGGGACGGTCCGCGGGCCGACCGTAGGCGGGGTGGGCGTACGGGTGGGCCGGGGGCGGCGGGTAGGCGGCCGGGTCCGGCGGGCCGAAGCCCGGGGGCACGGCGTCGGCGACGGCACCCCCGTCGGCGGCCTGCGCCTCGGCGAGCAGCCGGTCGAGGAGCGCGCCGTCCGGGCGGAGGGCCGGGTCGCGGACGAGGAGCCGGCCGAGGACGGGGGCCAGGGCGCCGGAGCGGACCGGCGCCGGGATCGGGTCGTCGAGGACGGCGACGACGGTGGCGAGGCTGGTGGCCCGGCGCAGCGGATGGTGGCCCTCGGTCGCCACGTACAGGAGCATGCCGAGGGACCACAGGTCGGAGGCCGGGTTGCCCTCCTCGCCGCGGACCCGCTCGGGCGCGATGAACTCGGCGGAGCCGATGAGGTCGCCGGAGGCGGTGAGCCGGGAGGTGGACTCGTCGAGGACGGCGATGCCGAAGTCGGTGAGCACGGCCCCGCCTTCGGCGCGCAGCAGCACGTTGGCGGGCTTGACGTCGCGGTGCTGGATGCCGGCCGCGTGGGCGGCGCGCAGGGCGCCGAGGACCTGCCGGCCGAGGGCGATCGCCTCGGGCACGGACATCGGCCCGGCGGCGAGCCGGTCGGCGACCGAGTTCCCCTCGACGAGCTCCATGACGATCCACGGCGCCGAACCGTCGGCGGGCTCGACGATGTGGTGGACCGTCACCACGTGCGGGTGGGAGAGCCGGGCGAGCGCCCGCGCCTCGCGGACGGCGCGGGCCCGCATCTGCGCCGTGAGGCCGGGATTGGCCGCCTCGACGGCCGGGTCCGGCGGGCGGACCTCCTTGAGGGCGACGTCCCGGTCGAGGGCGATGTCCCTGGCCCGCCAGACGGTGCCCATGCCACCGCTGCCGAGTCGGGAGACCAGCCGGAACCGTCCGTCGACGAGGGGTCTGCCGTCGTCGTCACTCGTGCTCATGAGCGGTCATCGTAGGCGGCCCGACCGACAGCCGGTGGCCCGGGCCGCGCACCCGCGCGCGCGGCCCGGGCCCGGGGGTGTCAGGGCTTCATCTCGTACGCGCCGGACAGGGCCTCGACCCGGGCCCAGACGCGGGCGGTGCGGGCCTCGTCGACGACCGGACGGCGGACCGCGCCGAGCGCCCAGTCCTGCTGCGCCCCGGTGGCGGAGTCCTTGCCGTGGAGTTCGACCGCGTGGCCGGAGAAGTCCCGGACGAGGACGGCGAACAGCTCGTCGAGGACGTCCTCGTCGAGACCGGTGAGGGCGGCCTGCTCCAGCACGAGCTGGGCGTGGACGACGAGCGCGAAGAGCTGGCCGACGGCGAGGAGCAGGTCGAGGTCTCGGCTCTGGGCCTCGTCGGGGGCGGCGGTGCGGACGAAGTCGCAGAGCGCGTCGGCCTGTTCGCGGAAGCGGGCGACGTTCGGGAGCCGGTCGTACGCGTCGAAGGCCGGGCGCCAGTCGTGGAAGCGGACGGAGCCGAGGCCGCGGGCGGGGCCCTGACGGAAGAGGAAGGCGTCGTCGGCGGCGTCGAGGCGGGTGGGGACGGCCGGGTGGTCGACCGGGTCGAGGAGGTGGTTGCGGAGGAACTTGAGGATCAGGGCGAGGTTGACGTGGACCGTGCCCTCCAGCTTGGGCAGGCCGCGGATCTCGACGGCCGCCTGGGCGAAGTAGTTGTCCTTCTCGAAGCCCTTGGCGGCGATGACGTCCCACATGAGGTCGATGACCTTCTCGCCCTCGGTGGTCACCTTCATCTTCGTCATGGGGTTGAAGAGGAGGTAGCGGCGGTCGTCGGGTCCGGCGGTGCGGAAGTAGTCGACGGCGCGGTCGCTGAACAGCTTCATGCCGGCCAGGCGCACGTAGGCGTCGGTGAGTTCGCGGCGCACGTGCGGGAAGGCGGTGACCGGGCGGCCGTAGAGGATCCGGTTCCGCGCGTGGGTGACGGCCTCGTACATCGCGTGCTCGCAGATGCCGATGGAGGCGGTGCAGAGGTTGAACTTGCCGACGTTGACGGTGTTGAGGGCGGCGTCGAAGGCGGCCCGGCCGGTGTGCAGCACGTCGGCGGCGGCGACCGGGTACTCCTCCAGGCGGAACTCGCTGACGAACTTCGAGGAGTCGACGACGTTCTTGACCAGGTGGTAGGCCGGGTGGCGGCTGTCGGCGGCGAAGAAGACGTACCCGTCGGGGCCCTCGACGTCGGTGCGGCGGCCGAAGACGGAGACGAGGCCGGCGGCGTTGCCGTTGCCGATGTAGTACTTGGAGCCGGTGGCGCGGAAGCCGCCGTCGCCGTCGGGCGTGAGCAGCATGTCGGTGGAGTAGATGTCGGCGCCGTGCGCCTTCTCGGAGAGCCCGAAGGCGAACACCTCGCCCTGGCCGAGGAGTTCGGCGGCGCGGGAGCGGGCGGCGGCGTTGTCGCTCTGCCAGACCGGGCCGAGGCCGAGGATGGTGACCTGCCAGGCGTACCAGTAGTCGAGCCCGTAGAAGCCGAGGATCTCGTTCAGGGCGGCGATCCGGGCGGTGTCCCACCGCTTGTCGCCCTGCCCCTCGCCGGCCTCGGTCGCCGGGGTGAGGAAGGTGGCGAACAGCCCTTCCTTCGCGGCGAAGGCGAGGAAGTCGCCGAGCCAGGCGCGGGTGCGGTAGTCCTCGATGATCCGGCGCTTGCCGCGCTCCTCGAACCAGTCGACCGTGGCGCGCAGCAGCCTGCGGGTCTCGGGGTCGAAGTGGGCCGGGTCGTAGGTGCGGGGGTTGAACAGCAGGGCGTCGGCCATGGGGGTACCGCCTTGGGGGTTCGAGGGTGGGTGGGGTCCGCTGGGGCGCCGGGCGCCTCAGAACCTGCGGAGGGTGGCGAGGACGTCGTCGAGCCAGGCGATCATCATTCGCTCGTACGCGACGCCGCCGCGCAGCACGACGTGCTGGAGCTCGCGCTCGGCGTCGGGCGGCGTGCCGTCGTCCGGCACGGGCGGGAAGTCCCGTTCCTCGCCGGCGAGGTAGTGGGTGAGGCGGTCGGTGTGCGCCCGCCGGTGCCGTTCGACCTCGCGGACGAGGCCGGCGGGGTCGTCGAAGGCGGCGCCCCGGATCTTCACGGCGAGGTCGTGCCGGACGCTCTCGGGCTCGATCGGCTCGTGCAGCCAGGAGCTGAGAGCCGCGTGCCCGAGGTCGGCGACGGAGTACTCCTTCTTGTCCGGCCGCCCGTGCTGGGACACCTCCCGGGAGGCGACCCAGCCGTCGTTCTCCATGCGCTTGAGGACGCGGTAGATCTGCTGGTGGGTGGCGGTCCAGAAGTAGCCGATGGACCGCTCGAACCGCCGGGCCAGTTCGTATCCGGACCCGGGCTGCTCCAGCAGGGACACGAGGATCGCGTGTTCGAGCGCCATGCCTCCGATCTTGCTATGCAACCAGTTGCATAGCAAGGCGCCGGGGCGACGATGAGACGCGCCTCACGACACGGGCACACGTCCGGCGCGACGACCTCCACGCCGGTCTCGGCGCTCACCCGGCGCCCCCCGGCCCCGGACGAGGGCTTGCGGACCGCGCTCCGCAACCCCGTGATCGACGTGGGCGTGAGCCGACCCGCGGAGCGGCATTGCATTCAAGACTAATTCCATTGCAACGATCTCCCATTACCAACCAGCAGAAACGCGAGAGTTGCCAAACCATTTCGTTGCCGAATCTGGAAACGCAATGTAGCGTCGCAGGCGTTCGGCGGTTCAGCGACATCGACGACGGGGAGATCACGATGGGTACGGTCAAGGACGGCTTCTCCGGGGCGGGGCTGCGGCGAGTGCGCGAGGTGCTGGCGCGCCACGTCGAGTCGGGCAGGATCCCGGGGCTCGTCGCCCTCGTCGGACGCGGCGACGAGACGCACGTGGAGGCGCTCGGGACCATGCGGCACGACGGCGGCGCGCCGATGAGCCGGGACACCGTCTTCCGGATGGCGTCGACGTCGAAGCCCGTCACGGTCGCGGCGGCGATGATCCTCGTCGACGAGTGCAGGCTCCGCCTCGACGACCCGGTCGACCCCTGGCTCCCCGAACTCGCCGACCGGCAGGTGCTCAAGAACGTCGACGGCCCGCTCGACGACACCGTGCCGGCGCGCCGGCCGATCACCGTCAGGGACGTACTGACCTCGACGTTCGGCCTCGGCATGGACCTGACCTCGCTCGGCACCCCGATCATGAACGCGGTCTTCGAGCAGGGCCTCACCCCGAACCTGCCGGTGCCGATGCCCGAGCAGGACGAGTGGATGCGCCGCCTCGGCGCGCTGCCGCTGATGCACCAGCCGGGCGAGCGCTGGCAGTACCACATCAGCAGCGACCTGCTCGGCGTCCTCGTCTCCCGCGTCACCGGTCAGTCCTTCGAGAGCTTCCTCCGCGAGCGACTCTTCGAGCCGCTGGGCATGAGGGACACCGGCTTCCACGTCCCCGCCGACCAGATCCACCGGCTGCCCCCTCTGTACGCCCCCGACCCGGCGACCGGCGAGTTCCACGTCTGGGACGAGGCCGAGGGCGGCCGGCACGGCGCGCCGCCCGCCTTCCAGAGCGGTGGCGGCGGCCTGAACTCCACCGCGGACGACTACCACGCCTACTTCCGCATGCTGCTCGCGGGCGGCACGCACGGCACCGAGCGCATCCTCTCCCGCCCCGCGGTGGAGCTGATGACCACCAACCGGCTCAGCCCGGAACAGCAGGCCGCCCGCCACAAGCTGGCCACCGACAACGTGCACATCTCCTTCGGTCAGGGCCAGCACGGTGGCTGGGGCTTCGGCATGGCCGTCCGCACCTACCGCGGCGACTACGCCCCGGTCGGCCAGTTCGGCTGGGACGGCGGCAGCGGCACCTCCACCTACGCGGACCCGGTGAACGGCATCACCGGCATCCTCCTCACCCAGACCGGCACCTCCGTCCCGGCCCCCGCCCACCTCTTCCACGACTTCTGGACCACCCTCTACCAGGCCCTGGAGGACTGAGCCCCGGCCTCCGGCGGGCCGCGCCGGGCGACAGCGGGCAGGGTGGGTGCCACGACGGCTTGCGGTTGCCGCTACGGCAGCTTCTACGGTCGTGACCAGGGCCGGAGGGACCGGCCCGGCGACACACACGTGCGGGAGCGGCGATGGAATGGCCCATCTCGGAGGTGGCCCGGATGTCGGGCGTCACCGCCCGGACCCTGCGCCACTACGACGAGACGGGCCTGCTGCCGCCGGCCCGCACCGGCGCCAACGGCCTCCGCTACTACGGGGAGCGGCAGCTTCTGCTGCTGCAACAGATCCTCGTGCTGCGGGAGCTGGGCGTCGGGCTGCCGGAGATCGGCCGCATCCTGTCCGAGCAGGTCGACGAGGTGGACGCGCTGCGCGGCCACCACCGGCGGCTGCTCGCGGAGCGGGACCGGCTCGACGTGCTGGCCGGCACCGTCTCCCGCACGATCGCCGAACTGGAGCAGTCCAGGAAGGGTGGTCACACCATGACCGTCAACCGACCGGATAACCTCTTCGAGGGCGTCCGTCCCTCCCAGTACGAGGAGAACATGCGCGACTTCCCGGAGCTCGCCGAGGAGGTCGGCCGGCGCGCGGCCGGAATGAGCCAGGAGGACGCGGACACCGCGCACCGCGCCCGCACCGCGCAGATGATCCGCCTGGCCGACCTCATGACCGCCGGCCACCCGGCCGACGCGGCCCCGGTCCGGGCCGAGATCGACACCCAGTACCGGGCCCTGACCGACCTGCGGTCCGTCTCCCCCGAGGAGTTCCGCGCCATCGGCCGTGCCTGCGTGGACAACGAGGTCTGGCGCGCGGCGTACGAGGCCGTCGCTCCGGGACTCGCGGAGTACCAGCGCGATGCCATCGACGCCTACACCGGCGGCGCGGCGGCATAACGCAGAAAAGCCCCGCACCAGATGGTGCGGGGCTTTCCCACAATGATTGTTCG
>NZ_BNBS01000125.1 GCF_014656075.1 Streptomyces hydrogenans | reverse complement strand
TTCGGTCACGGCCACGGTGCCGGGCGCGGGCGGGCCGGTGGCGACGCGGGCCTCCAGGCCGGCGAGGGCGCCCGGCGCGGCGGCCAGCGAGGCGCCGAGGTGCTCGACCGCCGGGAGGTCCGTACCGGCGGGCGCCGGGGGGTGCTCCTGCCAGTCGACGCGCTGGAGGGCGCTGCCCGTCCCGTCGGCGGACGCGATCCGCAGGCGGTCGGCGGCGCGCCATTCGACGGCCTCGGCGTCGAGGACGGGCGCGCCGTCCGGCCCGGTGGCGCTGATCCGCCAGGCGTCCGGGCCGGTCGGGGTGAGCCGGGCCCGGAGCACGGTGGCGCCCTCGGCGTGCAGCCGTACGCCGCTCCAGGCGATCGGCAGGTCGATCCGGCCCGGGGCGCGGGTGCCGGCGAGCAGCGCGGCGTGCAGGACGGCGTCGAGGAGCGCGGGGTGGACGCCGAAGCCCTCGGCGTCGGTCCCCTCGGGCAGCCGGACCTCGGCGAGCAGTTCGCCGCCCAGGCGCCAGGCGCGCAGCAGGCCGCGGTAGGCGGGTCCGTAGCCGTATCCCTCGTCGGCCAGGCCCGGGTATCCGGCGGCGGGGTCGAGGGCGACCGCGTCCTCGGGCGGCCAGGCGGCCGGGTCCCCGGCCGGGCCGGGCTCGTGGCCGGCGTCCGGGGTGAGGACGGCGGTGGCGCAGCGCTGCCAGGGCGCGTCGTCGCCGCCGCGGGCGTACAGGGCCAGCGAGCGGCGGCCGTCCTCGTCGGCCTCGGAGACGATCGCCTGGACCGGTGTGGGGGTGCCGTCGCGGAGCACCACGGGTGCGGCGAGGGCGAGTTCGGCGACGCCGGGGCAGCCGGTGAGGGTGCCCGCGTGGAGGGCCAGGTCGAGGCAGGCGGTGCCGGAGAGCAGGGTGGTGCCGGCGACGACGTGGTCGGCCAGCCAGGGCTGCCCGGCGGGGTCGAGGCGGCCGCTGAGCACCAGTCCGCCGCCGTCGGCGAGCGGCACGGCGGCGCCGAGCAGCGGGTGCCCGGGATCGTCCAGGCCGAGGCGTTCGGGTCCCGCGGCCGGGCGGGGGGCGTCCATCCAGTACCGCTCGCGGCGGAACGGCGAGGTGGGCAGGGCGAGCGCGCGCGGCGGCGCGCCGGGGTCGAGGCGGGCCGGGTCGGCGGGGGCACCGTGCGCGAGGGCGGCGGCGAGGGAGGCGGCGAAGCGGTCGCGGCCGCCGCCGTCGCGGCGCAGGGTGCCGACGGCCGCGGCGGCGCCGGGCCGTTCGGCGAGGGTCTCCTCGATCGCGGCGGTGAGCACCGGGTGCGGGCTGACCTCGACGAAGAGGGTGTGGCCCTGGTCGGCGAGGGAGCGGACGACGTCGGCGAAGCGGACGGTCTCCCGCAGGTTGCCGTACCAGTAGGCGCCGGTCAGTTCGGTGCCGGTCAGCCGGCGGCAGAGCGCGGTCGAGTGGAAGGGCACCTCCGCGGGGCGCGGCCGGATGTCGTCCAGGACCTCCAGCACGCGCTCGCGGACCGGGGCGACGTGCGGGGAGTGCGAGGCGTAGTCGACCGGCAGGAGCCGGGTGTGGACGTCCGGCCCGAGGTCGGCGACGAAGGCGTCGAGGGCGGCCGGCTCGCCCGCGACGACGGTGGCTCCCGGTCCGTTGACGACGGCGACGTGGACCTCGCCGGGGCGGCGGGCGAGCAGTTCGCGGACCCGGTCGACGGGGAGCGCCACGGAGAGCATGGCGCCGCTGCCCGCGAGCCGCACCAGCTCGCGGCTGCGGAGCGCGACGACCTTGGCGGCGTCGTCGAGGGAGAGGGCGCCGCCCACGCAGGCGGCGGCGATCTCGCCCTGCGAGTGGCCGACGACGGCGGCCGGTTCGATGCCGGCGGCGCGCCACAGCGCGGCCAGCGAGACCATCACGGCGAACAGCGCGGGCTGGACGACGTCGACGCGGTCGAGGCCGGGGGCGCCGGGGGCCCGGCGCACCACGTCGAGCAGGTCCCAGTCGGTGTGCGGGGCGAGGGCCTCGGCGCACTCGGTGAGCCTGCGGGCGAACACCGGCTCGGTGTCGAGGAGTTCGGCGGCCATGCCGGCCCACTGGGAGCCCTGCCCGGGGAAGACGAAGACGGGGCCGGGTCCGGCGGCGCCGGCGCGGACCGTGGGCGGCGCCTCGGGGTGGCCGTCGGCGAGCGCCGCGAGCCCGTCGAGCAGCTGCTCGCGGGTGGCCTGGGCGAAGCCGGCGCGGTACGGGAAGCGGGTGCGGGTGGCCCGGAGCGCGTGGCCGAGCTCGGCCGGGGTCGGCGCCGGTTCGGCCGCCGGTCCGCCGAGGAAGGTGCGCAGGGCGTCGGCGTGGGCGCGGACGGCGTCGGGGCTGTGCCCGGTGACGACCACCGGGACGGGCGCGGTCGCGCCGTCGGGGACCGGTGCCGCGGGCGCGTCCGGCCGCCCGGTGCCGGCGGGTGCCTCCTCCAGGATCAGGTGGGCGTTGGTGCCGCTCATGCCGAAGGACGAGACGCCGGCCCGGCGGGGGCGGGCGCCGCGCGGCCAGGGCTCGGCGGCGGTCAGGAGCCGTACGGTCCCGGCGGACCAGTCGACGTGCGAGGTGGGCGCGTCGACGTGCAGGGTGCGCGGCAGGAGTTCGTGGCGCAGGGCCAGCACCATCTTGATCAGGCCGCCGACGCCGGCGGCCGCCTGGGTGTGGCCGGTGTTGGACTTGAGCGAGCCGAGCCGCAGCGGGGCGCCGTCGGGCCGGCCCTCGCCGTAGGCGGCGATGAGGGCCTGGGCCTCGACGGGGTCGCCCAGCCGGGTGCCGGTGCCGTGCGCCTCGACGGCGTCGACGTCGGCGGGGGCGAGCGAGGCGTCGGCGAGCGCCCGGCGGATGACGTCCTCCTGCGCCGGACCGCTGGGCGCGGTGAGGCCGTTGCTGGCACCGTCCTGGTTGATGGCGGTGCCCCGGATCACGGCGAGGACGGGGTGGCCGTTGCGGCGCGCGTCGGAGAGCCGCTCCAGCAGCACCATCCCGGCGCCCTCGGCCCAGGCGGTGCCGTCGGCGGCCTCCGCGAAGGGCTTGCAGCGGCCGTCCTCGGCGAGCCCGCGCTGGCGGCTGAACTCCACGAACATGCCGGGCTGGGAGAGGACGGCGGCGCCGCCCGCGAGGGCGAGGTCGCACTCCCCGCGGCGCAGCGACTGCGCGGCGAGGTGGAGCGCGACGAGCGAGGAGGAGCAGGCGGTGTCGACGGAGAGGGCGGGACCGGCCAGGCCCAGCAGGTGGGAGATGCGGCCGGAGGCGACGCTGATGGAGCCGCCGGTGAGCAGGTGCCCGTCGTGTCCGGCCGCGTCCTCGTGGAGCCGGGGGCCGTACTCCTGGGCCATGGCGCCGACGAACACGCCGACGCCGGTGCCGCGCAGGGCGGCGGGGACGATGCCGGCGCGCTCCACGGCCTCCCACGCGGTCTCCAGGAGGAGCCGCTGCTGGGGGTCCATGGCCGCGGCCTCGCGGGGGCTGATGCCGAAGAAGGACGGGTCGAAGAGGTCGGCGTCGTAGAGGAAGCCGCCGTTCCGGGTGTAGCTGGTGCCGGGGGTGTCCGGGTCGGGGTCGTACAGCCCGGCGAGGTCCCAGCCCCGGTTGTCGGGGAAGCCGCCGATCCCGTCGCGCTCCTCGGCCAGCAGCCGCCAGAGCGCCTCCGGCGAGTCGGCTCCGCCGGGGAAGCGGCAGCTCATGGCGACGACGGCGAGGGGTTCCGCGCCGTCGTCCCCGCCGGTGCCGTCGGCGAGGGCGTCGGTACCGGGCTCCGCCGGCTCCCGGGCCTCCGTCCCGGTGTCGGGGCCGGGCCCCGCGTCGCGCGCGGCGAGCAGCCCGGCGGCGTGCGCGGCGAGCGCGGCGGGGGTGGGGTGGTGGTAGACGACGGTGGTCGGCAGCGTGAGGCCGGTGGCCTCGTTGAGCCGGTCCCGCAGCTCGACGGCGGTCAGCGAGTGGAAGCCGAGCGCGGTGAACGACCGCTCGGGGTCGACCTCGGCGGCCGACGCGTGCCCGAGGACGGCGGCGGCGAGCCCCCGGACGAGCGCCGCGACCTCCCCGGCGGTGGGCCCGCCCGAGGGAGCGGCGGAGGAGGAGGGCTCGGCGACCGCGTCGACGGCCGTGGCCGGGGAGGCGTCCGTGACCACAGAGGTGTCCGTGACCGCAGAGGTGTCCGTGACCGCAGAGGTGTCCGTGACCGCAGAGGCATCCGTGGCCAGAATGGCGCTCGTGGCCAGAATGGCGCTCGTGGCCAGAGTGGCATCCGTGGCCGTGGAGGCGTCCGCGGCCGTGTCCGTCGCGGTGTCCCGGACCGCCCCGGACCGCCCGGTGTCCGCCGCGCCGAGCGGCGCGGCGGTCGTGGCCGGGCCGTCGAACCAGTGGCGGCGGCGCTGGAAGGCGTACCCCGGCAGGTCGACGAGCGGGCCGGGGCCGTTCGGCCGGGTCAGGTCGACGGCCGCGCCGTGGACGTACGCCTCGGCGACGGCGCGCGGGAAGCCGTGGCCCTCCTCGCCGCTCGCGTCGCGGCGCAGGGTGCCGACGACGGCGGCCCGGGCGCCCGCGTCCTCCAGCGTCTCGCGGACGACCCAGGTCAGCACCGGGTGCGGGCTGCACTCGACGTAGAGCCGGGTGCCGTCGGCGAGGCTGCGCCGGACCGCGGCCTCGAAGCGCACCGGCTGCCGCAGGTTGGCGGCCCAGTAGGCGGCGTCGAGGGTGGTGGTGTCGACGGGTTCGCCGGTCACCGTGGAGATCATCGGGAGCAGGCCGGCCCGGGGGGCGACGGCGGCGAGTTCGCGTCGGACGTCGTCGAGGACCTCGTCGACGTGGGCGGTGTGCGAGGCGTAGTCGATGGCGACGCGGCGGCACCAGACGCCGTCGCGGTCGAGCCGCTCGGCGAGTTCGTCCAGGGCCTCGCGGTCGCCGGAGACGCCGGTCTGGGCGGGCCCGTTGAGGACCGAGACGGCGAGACGGCCGGTCCAGGGGGCGATGAGCCGCTCCGCCTCGGCGGCGGGCAGGGCGACGCTGAGGATGCCGCCCCGGCCCGAGACGCGCCGCAGCGCGGCCGCCCGCCGGGCCACCGTCAGGGCGGCGTCCTCCAGGGTGAGCGCGCCGGCGACGGTCGCGGCGGCCACCTCGCCCTGGGAGTGTCCGACCACGGCGTCGGGGACGAGTCCGTGGCTGCGCCACAGCTCGGCGAGGGAGACCATCACGGCCCACAGCGCGGGCTGGACGACGTCGACCCGGTCCAGGCCGGGCGCGCCGGGCGCGTCGCGGACCACGTCGAGGAGGTCCCAGTCGGTGTGCGGGGCGAGGGCCTCGGCGCACTCGGCGAGCCTGCGGGCGAACACCGGCTCGGTGGCGAGGAGTCCGGCCGCCATGCCGGGCCACTGGGAGCCCTGGCCGGGGAAGACGAAGACGGTACGGGCGGCGGCCGGGGGCAGTCCGGGCGCGCCGGCCTCGCCGCCGGCCCGGCCGCGCAGCACGGCGGCCGAGGGCGCGCCGTCGGCCAGGGCGCCCAGTCCGCCGAGGAGGGTGGCGGGATCGGCGCCGAGGACCACCGCGCGGTGCTCGAAGGCGGTACGGGTGGCGGCGAGCGAGAGGCCGACGGCGGCGGGCGCGGGGGCGCCGGGCCGGTCCAGGCGGTCGAGGAGGCCGCGGGCCTGGTCGCGCAGCGCCTGCTCGGTGTGGCCGGCGAGCGGCCACAGGACGGGGGCGGAGGAGGCGGAGCCCCTCCCGGTGTCCGGCTCCGCGTCGGCGGCGGGTGCGGCCCGGTCCCCGGTCCACTCCCCCAGGATCAGGTGGCAGTTGGTGCCGCCCATGCCGAAGGCGCTGACGCCGGCGCGCAGCGGCGACCCGTCCTCGGGCCAGGGCGTGGTGGCGGTGCAGACCCGCAGGCCCAGCTCGTCGAGGGGGACGGCCGGGTTCGGGGTCTCGAAGTGCAGGCTGGCGGGCAGGGCGCGGTGGGAGAGGGCGAGGACGGCCTTGAGGAGGCCGGTGATCCCGGCGGCGCCCTCCAGGTGGCCGACGTTGGTCTTGGCGGAGCCGACGTGCAGCGGCGGCCGGCCCGCGGCCCGGCGGGCCGTGCCGTAGACGGCGCCGAGCGCGGCGGCCTCGACGGGGTCGCCGACCCGGGTGCCGGTGCCGTGGAGTTCGACGTACTGGACGTCGACCGGGTCGGTCCCGGCGGCGGCGCAGGCCCGGCGCAGCACGTCCTCCTGGCCGGCGGCGCTGGGCACGGCCAGGCCGGGGCGCTCGCCCGCGCCGTCGTTGTTGACGGCGCCGCCGAGGATCAGGCAGTGGACGCGGTCGCCGTCGGCGAGGGCCCGGGAGAGGGTCTTCAGGACGACGAACGCCCCGCCCTCGCCGCGGACGTAGCCGTTGGCGCGGGCGTCGAAGGTGTGGCAGGCGCCGTCCGGGGAGAGCCCGCCGAAGCGGACGGTGCCGAGGGTGGAGTGCGGGGCGAGGTTGAGCTGGACGCCGCCCGCCAGGGCGAGTTCGCTCTGGCCGGCGCGCAGGCTGGCGCAGGCCAGTTCGACGGCGACGAGCGAGGAGGACTGGCCGGAGTCGACGGTGAGGCTGGGGCCGGTGAGGCCGAGCAGGTGCGAGATCCGGTTGGCGATCACGCTCCGGTGGTTGCCGGTGAGGGTGTAGGCGGTGAGGGCGTCGTCGCCGTGCTCGTGCAGGAGCGTGGCGTAGTCGCTCGCGATGGCGCCGACGTGGACGGAGGCGGCCGCGCCGCGCAGGTCGGCGGGGACGGTCCTGGCGTCCTCCAGCGCCTCCCAGGCCAGCTCCAGGGCGAGCCGCTGCTGCGGGTCGGTGACGGCCGCCTCGCGCGGCGAGAAGCCGAAGAAGCCCGCGTCGAAGCCGGCGACGTCGTCCAGGAACCCGCCCTTGCGGTACGCCTCCGGGACCTCGGGGCCGGGCCGTCCGTCGGGGGCGAGGCCGACGGCGTCCCGCCCCTCGCCGAGCAGGCGCCAGAAGCGTTCCGGGTCGGCCGCCCGGGGCAGCCGGCAGGCGATCCCGACCACGGCGATCGGCTCACCGGCCGGCTGCGTCGTGGTGGCGGCCGGGGCCGGCCGCAGGGCGGGTTCTACGTCCATGAGTGCACCCCTGTCGAGGAGATCGGGCATTCGGCGGGCAAGCGGGGCGGCCTGACGGGGGCCGGGGAGGGCGGGCCGGAGCGGGACCCGTGGGGGGCGTCAGCCGGTGCGGCGGCGCCCGGCGGCGAAGTCGCGCACCGAGTCGATGACGTACTGCGCCATCTCGGGCGTGATGCCGGGGTAGACGCCGAGCCAGAAGGTGCCCTCGGTGACGAGGGCGCTGTTGTCGAGGGAGCCGCTGACCCGGAACTCGCGGTCCAGGTAGGCGGGCTGGCGGGTGAGGTCGCCGGCGAAGAGCAGCCGGGTGCCGATCTTCCGGGACTCCAGGTGGGTGACGAGCTCGCGCCGGGTGAAGGGCGCGTCGGGCAGGACGGTCACGGCGAAGCCGAACCAGCTCGGGTCGCTGTCGGGGGTCGGCTCGGGCAGCAGCAGGCCCGGCGTGCCGTCCAGGCCCTCGCGCAGCAGGCGCCAGTTCCGCTTGCGGGCGTCGGTGAACTCGTCGAGGCGGCGGAGCTGGCTGAGGCCCAGGGAGGCGTGCAGGTCACTGGTCTTGAGGTTGTAGCCGACGTGCGAGAACACGTACTTGTGGTCGTAGCCGTGCGGCAGCTTGCCGAACTGCTGGTCGAAGCGCTTGGCGCAGCGGTCGTCCTCGCCGGGCTCGCACCAGCAGTCCCGGCCCCAGTCCCGGACGGACTCGACGACACGGGCGAGCACCAGGTTGTCGGTGAGGACGCAGCCGCCCTCGCCCATGGCCAGGTGGTGCGCCGGGTAGAAGCTGACGGTCGACAGGTCGCCGAAGCCACCGGTGAGACGGCCCCGGTAGGTGGAACCGACCGCGTCGCAGTTGTCCTCGACGAGGAAGAGGCCCCTGTCCCGGGCGAGTTCGGCGACCTCGGCGGCCTGGAAGGGGTTGCCGAGGGTGTGCGCCATCATGATCGCCCGGGTGCGCGGGCCGATGGCGTCGGCGATCCGGTCGACGGTGGTGTTGTACGTGCCGAGGTCGACGTCGACGAAGACCGGCTTCATCTGGTTCTGGAGGATCGGGTTGACGGTCGTCGGGAAGCTGGTGGCGACGGTGACGACCTCGTCGCCGGGGCGCAGCCGGTCGTCGCCGAGCGCCGGAGAGGTGAGGGCGGTGAGGGCCACCAGGTTGGCGGAGGAGCCGGAGTTGGTGAGGTGCGCCTTGCGGACCTTGAGGGCGCGCGAGAAGAGCCGCTCGAAGCGGCGGGCGCTCACGCCGGCGGCGATCCGCATGCCGAGGGCCGCCTCGACCAGCGCGACGGTGTCCTCCTCGTCGTGGACGCCGCCGGCGGGCTGGACCGGGGTGACGCCGGGGACGAACGCGGTCGGGACCCACCGCTCGCGCGCGAAGGCACGGACGCGGTCGAGGAGTTCCTCCCGGGTGTCGGCGGGGACGGTGGGGTCGGTGGAGGTCGTGAGGGTCATCGGGAGTCCCGTTCCGTGAGGCCGTGCTGGTGGGTGGGGCGGGTGCCGCGTCCGTGGTGCCACAGGTCGCGCAGGGCGTTCTCGGGGCCGCGCCCGGGCGTCCAGCCCCAGGCGGCGCGGGCCGCCGCGGTGTCGAGGAGCTGCCAGTCCAGGCCGCCGCCGCGGGCTCCGGTGCCGTCGTCGCGCTCGACGATCCGGACCGGGGCACCGCTGAGTCCGACCAGGTGCCGGACGAGGTCGCGCACGGGCACGGCCCGCCCGCCGCCGATGTTGCACAGCCGGGCGGCGCCCGGGGCGGCCGTGGCCGCGCCGAGCACGGCGGCGCCCACGTCCCCGACGTGGACGAAGTCCTGGCGGCTGACCAGGGGCCGGAGCACGATCTCGGCGGGCGGCCCGCCGGGGGGCACGGCCCCCAGCCGCTCCGCGAGGGCGCCGAAGAGGCTCCCGGCCGGGGCGCCCGGCCCGAGCGCGGAGGCCACGCGCAGGACCACGCCGTCGATCAGCCCCTCCTCGGCGGCGGCCAGCACGGTGAGGGTGGCCAGCAGCTTGGTCCGCCCGTAGGGGGTGGTGGGGCGGGCGGGGGCGTCCTCGGTGACGGGCTCGCCCTCGGGGGTGGGGCCGTACTCGTAGCCGGAGCCGAGCTGGACCAGCCGGGGGGCGCGGGCCGAGGCGGCGACGGCCGCGACGAGACCGCGGACCAGGGTGACGTTGGCGCGGTGCACGGACTCCTCGTCCAGGCCGCCCCAGACGGCGCCGGCCGCGTTGACGACCAGGTCGACGCGGTGCCGGTCGAGCAGGGCCGCCAGTTCCCCGGGCGCGGTCGCCGCGAGATCGGCCCGCAGCGCGCCCGGCCGGGGGGTGCGCCCGAGCGTCAGGATCCGGAAGCCGCCGTCGGCGAGCGCCGCCGCGACGTGCCTCCCGAGGAACCCGGCCCCGCCGACGACCAGCGCGGTACGGGAACCGGGCGCGGCCTCCCCGGGAACGGTCCCGCCGCCCGCGGGCCGGTCGGCGCTCACAGCGGGATCCGCCGGGTGTCGGCGGCCAGCGCGTCCAGGGTGCGGGCCTGCTGGAGGGTCTGCCGCTCGTCCTCGGCGGCCTCGGCGGGTCCGAGGGAGCCGCGGACGGCGCTCGCGAAACGCCGGGCGAGGGCGAGGAAGTGGTCGTCGGGGGCGAGCCTGCGGACCTCGGTGACGCCCTGGCGCTCGATGTGGACGACGGGCCGGTGGTCGGGCGGCGGGGTGAAGGCCCGCTCGACGGTGATCCGGCCCTCCGCGCCCCACAGGGTGTAGGAGGCGCGGTAGCCGCGCTCGCTGCCGACGGCGATGCGGGCGGGCACGCCGGCGGGCGAGACGAGGACGGCGGTGCAGGAGACGTCGACGTCGCGCACCGGGTCGTAGCGGCGGACGCCGCCCACCACGTCGAGCGGGCCGCCGAGGTGGAACTGTGCCGCGCGCACCGGGTAGACGCCCATGTCGAGGAGGGCTCCGCCGCCCAGCGCGGCCACGTGGCGGATGTCGTCCTCGGGCAGCGGCGGGATGCCGAACTCGGCGGTCATCTCGCGGACCTCGCCGATGGCGCCGGAGGCGACCAGCGCCGCGACCTCGCGGTGCTGGCGGTGCCGGACGAACATCAGGTTCTCCATGAGGACCAGTCCGGCCGCCCGCGCCGTGTCGTAGAGGCGGGCGGTGGCCCGCTCCGAGGTGGTCAGCGGCTTCTCGGCCAGGACGTGCTTGCCCGCGGCGAGGGCCCGCTCGGCCCACCGCTCGTGCAGCCCGGTGGGCAGCGGCAGGTAGACGGCCTCGATCCCGGGGTCGTCCAGGAGTTCCTCGTACCCGGCGGCGGCCGCGCAGCCGAACCGCTCGGCGAAGCGGGCGGCCTTCGCCGGGTCGCGGCTGGCGACGGCGGCGAGTTCGATCTCCGCCGCCAGGCCCAGCGCGGGCAGCACCCGCCGTTCGGCGATCGAGGCGCAGCCGAGCACCCCGATCCGCACGGGTCCGGCGCCGTTCACGAGGACTCCTCCGCGCCGGCCCGGGCGCCCTCGGCCCACAGGCCGTAGAGGACGCTCAGCAGCGAGCGGGCCTGCACGTTGACCTGGTAGCCGTGGCGGGCGAAGGCGGCCAGCTGGCCGAGGGAGACCCAGCGGAAGCCGTCGGGCTCCTCGTCCGGGACGTCCGGCCCGGCCTCGAGCACGAGGTGCCGGGCCAGCGAGTGGTAGGACCGGCCGCCCTCGTCGGACAGCAGGGTGTCGTAGCGGACGGCGTCGGCCGGGGCGCCCAGGACGGCGTCCAGGTAGCGGGGGCGGGGCAGTCCGGTCCCGGCCAGGTTGGCGGGGGTGCACTGGACGGTGGGGGCCCATTCGACGCCGTCCAGGAGCCCCGCCTCGACCCGGGCCTGCACGAGGACGTGCGGGACGCCGTCGAAGCGGCGCAGCAGGAAGGCGACGACGCCCTCGGCGACGGGCGCCAGCAACGGCTGCGACCAGGATCGGACCTCGCGCTGGGTGGCCTCGACGCGGACGCCGATGACGCGGAAGTAGCGGCCGTCCTCGTGGGCGATCTCGTCCGGCCCGCGGGTCCAGCCGTCGACCGCGGCGAGCGGCACCCGCCGGGTGACCATCGGGTGCCGGGCCTTCATGTCGGTGAACCAGTGCGCCAGCTCCGCGTCCTCGTGCCGGGCGGGGCCCCGGCGCGGCGCGCCCGTCCCCCGGGCGGCGAGCGGCAGGCAGGCGAGGATCGTGCGGACGTCCATGTTGACGACGTCGTCCTGGCGGAGCCGGTCGAGCACCTCGCCCATCGTCATCCAGCGGAAGTCGTCGCCGACGGGCACGTCGTCGAGCACCTCGACGACCATGTTCCGGTTCCGCTTGCGGTGGAACCAGGAGCCCATCTCGGACTGGAGGACGTCGACGAGCACCCGGCCCCGGCCGGGCCGCAGGAAGTGGTCCAGGTAGGGCACGGGGGCGCCGCCGTGCACGCCCGTGTAGTTGCTGCGGGTGGCCTGCACGGTGGGGCAGAGCTGGGTGCGGGTGGCGTTCCCGGGCTCCATCTTGGCCTGCATCAGGAAGTGCAGGACGCCGTCGAACTCCTTGGCGAGCAGGCCCAGGACGCCGATGTCGCTCTGCACCAGCACGGGCTGGGACCAGCTGTCGACCGGCCCGGTCTCCCGGCGCACCGACAGGCCCTCGACGCTGAAGAAGCGTCCGCTGTCGTGGCGGAGGTCGCCGGTGCCGGGGGCGAACGACCAGCCCGCCAGCTCGGACAGCGGGACGCGGTCGACGCGCAGCGCGCCGGCCAGGCCGCGCTCGGCGAGCCAGGCGTCCGGCGACGGGCCGGGCACCCGGCCCTCCGCCGCCAGCCCGGAGGCGGCGAGCAGCCGGGCGGTGTGCTCCGGCCCCGCCGCGGGCTCCCGCCCGGCTCCGTTCCCGGTGTCCGCCGCGCCCGGCTCCGTACCCTCCGCGTCCGTGTCCCGCCCACCGGCACCACCGTTCCCGGCCGCGCCGTCCTCCGCCCGCACCGTCGTCGACGGCATGTCACGCCTCCCCTCCGCGGGCCGCCCGTGCCGGGCCGGCCCTCGCCGCCACGGTAGGAACGGGTGATCGAAGCGATCTGGGGTTCCGGTAGAGCCCGGGTCGCTCCCGGCTTGAGCACGGGTGGACGCCCGCCGGAGAGCCTGGCGGCGAACCGGAGAGCAGCGGACCGGCGGACGGCCGGAAGAGGGAGACCCCATGCGCCTTGACGACCTGTACATCGCGGGAGTCGCGACCCATCTGCCGGAGCGCTTCCCCGTGGAGCGCGCGGTGGAGCTGGGTCTGTACGACGCGGAGGACGCCGCCCAGGGCAACTGGGTGTCGGTGGCGGTGGCCGGCGAGACCCCGGCCCCCGATCTGGCGGCACGGGCGGGCCGCCTGGCGCTGGAGCGATCGGGCCTGGACACCGCCGACATCGACCTGCTGGTGCACACCGACACCCATCACCAGGGCCCGGACGCCTGGTCCCCGCAGCACTACGTCCTCCAGCAGGTGCTCGGCACCGACGTGCCCGCGCTGGAGCTGCGCCAGGGGTGCAACGGCATGATGGCGGCGCTCGAAGCCGCCGCCAATCACCTGCACGCCGCCCCGGAGCGCACGGCCGCCCTGCTGACCAGCGGCGACAACTTCGGCACCGCGCTGATGGACCGCTGGCGCAGCATGACGAACATCGTGCTCGGCGACGCGGGCACGTCCCTGGTGGTGAGCCGCCGGGGCGGCTTCGCCCGGGTGCTGTCGGTGGCCCACGCCTCGGTGCCGGTCCTGGAGCTGCTGCACCGCGGCGAGGAGCCGCTCTTCCCGCCGGGCGCGACCGTGGGCCGGCCGGTGGACCTGAAGGCGCGGGCCGCGCAGTACGCCTCCTCGGAGGCGGCGGCCCGCCTCGCCGACCACGAGCTGATCGGCAGCGCGACCAAGCGGGCGGTGAAGCAGGCGCTGGCGGACGCGGGCGTGGAGACCGCCGACATCGCCCGGGTGACGCACATGAACTGGGCGCACGAGCGGTTCCTGCGCCGGACGCTGGCCCCGATCGGTCTGGAGACCTGGCGCGGCACCCTCGAATTCAGCCGCCGCGCGGGCCACTTGGGGGCGGGTGATCAGGTCGCGGGGCTCGACCACCTGCTGGAGACCGGCGCGCTGGCGCCCGGGGACCACGTGCTGATGATCGGCGTGGGCACCGGCATCTCGATCTCGTGCGTGGTGCTGCGGGTCGACGAGCGGCCCTCGTGGGTCGCCTGACGCGGCGGCGTCGGCGCCCGACGGGCCGTCAGACCCCGTCCACGGGAAGGTCGCCCGCGGTGTGGCCGGGCTGGATCAGCCCGGTCTCGTAGGCCAGGACGACCAGTTGGACCCGGTCGCGGACGCCGAGCTTGGTGATCGCCCGGGTGATGTGGGTCTTGGCGGTGAGCGGCGAGATCACCAGCCGGGCGGCGACCTGGTCGTTGGAGAGCCCCCCGGCGACGAGCGCCACCACCTCGCGTTCGCGGGCGGTGAGGGCGGTGAGCCGGTCGGGGGCCACGGTCGCGGCGAGCGGCCGGTGGGCGAACTCCTCGACCACCCGGCGGGTCGCGCTCGGTGAGAGCAGGGCGTCGCCGCCGGCGACCGCGCGGATCGCCTGGCGCAGGTCGTCCGGCTCGATCTCCTTGGTGAGGAAGCCGCTGGCGCCCGCCCGCAGCGCGGCGAAGACGTACTCGTCGGTCTCGAAGGTCGTCAGCACGATCACCCTGGTCCCGGCGAGTTCGGGGTCGCGGGTGAGGGATTCGGTCGCGGTCAGCCCGTCCATCCCCGGCATGCGGATGTCCATGAGGACGACGTCGGGGCGCAGGGCGCGGACGGCGCGCAGCGCCTCGTCGCCGGAGGCCGCCTCGCCCACCACCTCGATGTCGCGCGTCCGCCGGAGCAGGCTGCGGAAGCCCGCCCGGACGAGGGACTGGTCGTCGGCGAGCAGAACCGAAATCGTCATGATCGTCAGCTTGGCACAGGAATCACGGCCCGGACGGTGTATCCGCCGTGCTCGCCCGGCCCGACGGCGAACTCGCCGCCCAGCACGGAGACCCGCTCGCGCATCCCGGCGACCCCGTGGCCGCCGCCCTCGCTCGCCCGCGCCGGACGGCCGGCCGGCTTCGCGGGCCCGTCGTCGGCGATCTCCACCCGGACCGCCTCGGGTTCGTACCGCAGCCGGACGTCGACCCGGGTGCCGCCGGAGTGCCGCACCGCGTTGGTCAGCGACTCCTGCACGATCCGGTAGACGGCGAGCGCGACCGGCGCGGGCACGGCGGCCGGGTCGCCCGCGGCCTCGACGTCCGCGTCGAGCCCGGCGGCCCGCACCCGTTCCACCAGCTCGCCGACGCCGTCGAGGCCCCGCTCCGGGGCCAGCGCCATGTTCCCGCCGGCGGCCGCGTCCTGCCCGGGCTCGCGCAGGACGCCGATGAGCGACCGCAGGTCGGTGACGGCCGTGGCGCGGACCTCCTGCGCGGTCTTCAGCGCGGCCCGCGCCTCCTCCGGCTCGTCCTCCAGCGCCTCGACGGCCACCCGCAGCTGCACGCCGACGACGGTCAGGGTGTGCGCGACCACGTCGTGGAGCTCGCGGGCGATCTGCAACCGCTCCGCCTCCGCCCGCCGCCGGGCCTCCGCCTCCCGTTCGCGCGCGGCCCGTTCCCGTCCGGCCGCCTCCTCCCGGCGCCAGTTGCGTCCGTTGCGCCACGCGGTGGCGGCGGCGAGCACCAGGGCCAGCCAGAGGGTCTCCGCGCCGAGTTCGGCGACGACGCCCCGGCCGCTCATGCCCGCGACGAACAGCTCCCAGTCGGCGGCGAAGGCGACCTGGAAGACCCCGACGCCCACGGCGAAGGCGGGCCCGTCCGGCAGCCGCCGCAGCAGCGCGTCGAGCCGGCCGCGCACCGGGCCCCGTACGGGCCGGTCCCCGGCCGCCACCAGGAAGTACGCGGCGGTGGCCGGCCAGATCCAGCCGACGTCCGACAGCCCCGCGGCGCGGAAGGCGATGACGGTCTGGACGCTCACGAGCAGCGCGGCGCGCGGCCACCGGCCGGCCGCGAGCACCAGCGCGGCGAGCCCGAGGGCGTAGGGCACGATGCCGGTGAGCAGCGGCCCGTCGCCCGCCAGGGCCTCGGCGGTGACGACGGCGACCGCCGTCACCGCGGCCGCCGCGGCCCGTGCGGCCCGTGTGATGGCGGGGCCCTCGACGGGCCCCGTTCGGTCCCGGTCCACCCCGGCGCGCTCTTCGGTCACCGGGCCATTGTGCACAACGGCCCCCGGACGTCCGGTCGTCATGCGCGCACCGCCGGACGCGAGGCGGCGACGGCGGCCAGCGCCACCCAGGCCAGGCCGGCGCCGAAGGCGATCCGCTCGACCAGTCCGACGAGCGTCGGCACGGCGTCGGTCCCCAGCGAGGGCCCGTCCATCACGTCCACCAGGCAGACCAGCAGCACCGCCGTCGAGACCAGCGAGGTGCCGAGCACGGCGCGCAGCGCGCCGGCGCCGCGCGTCCACCGGCGGGTCAGCCATCCGTGCAGCACCAGCGCGGCCACGGGCAGGGCGAGGAAGGCGGGGGTGGCGGCCATGCCGTGCACGATGTCCGAGGTGGACGGCCTGCCCCAGCGTCCGGGCGGGTCGGCGGGGAAGACCCCGGCGACCGCGATGCCCGCGGCCCACACGCCGACCGCCCACCGCCCGACCCGCGGCGCCCCGGCCCTCCGCAGCAGGGCCAGGAGGAGGCCGGAGGCGCCGGCGACCAGGAACAGCGCCGTGGTGACCAGCCAGCCCGCGGTGCCGTTCACGTACCGGCTGATCACCTCGGTGACCGGGCTGTACTGCGGGTTGATCAGGTCTGCGGCGGCGATCGCCGCGACGGCGGTGCAGATCGCGGCCGGGACGGCCCGGGAGCCGGTCCGCGCCCACCGGCCGGTGCCGCCGGAGCCGGCCGTCCGGCCGGTGGAGGAGGGGGACGAGGGGGTGGGGGAAAGGGTGCGCATGGCGGGCCTCCTGACGGAAGGGGGGTGCCGCCGGAGCGGCGCCGGGCGGCTGCTCCACCCGACGCCCTCCACGCTAGGAACGGACGGCCCCGCGGGCGTCCACCGTCCGCCGACACCCGCGCGTACTCCCCCGGCGCACGCCGTACTCCCCGGGGAGTACGCGCCGCCGCTCAGCCGCCCTCCGGCTCCGGCTCCGGCGGGCTCTCCCGGCGTCCGCCCCCGAGGGCGATCAGCACCGAAAGCCGCCCGGGCGAGTCCTCGACGGCGGTGGCGAAGACCTCCTGGGCCGTCTCCCAGTCGCCCGGGGCCCGGCGGGCGTACCCCTGCCAGTGGGTGACGACGACGGCGACGGGCCGGGGCAGGTCGCCGAGGCCCTCGGCGAGGGCGTCCCAGTTGCGGCCGAACCAGTCCGGCAGTCCGAGCACGGCGGCGCAGCGGTCCATGAAGCCCGCCTTGTCGGTCACGCCGTACAGATCGAGGACGACGGGGTCATCCAGTCTCATCGCCGACCACCTCCCGGAAGCTCTCGTAGTGGTCGTCGGTGTAGTACCGCTCCCCCTCGCCGCCGGTGACGATCCGGCGGGCCCCGCGGTCGCGTTCGCCGGGGGTGCGGACGGTGTACTCGTGGTAGTAGCCGCGCTTCCTCGGCGGCAGGATCCGCTCGAAGTTGGAGAAGACGCTGCCGTCCTTGGCGTACGGGAAGGGTCCGCCGGCCCGGATCAGCGCCAGGGTCCGGCGCGCCTCGGGCGGCAGCTCCGCCGCCTCCACGGTGGGCAGGCCGGAGGAGCGCGAGGCGGTGGGGACGGCGGACGGCGCGGGGGCGGACGGCGCGGCGGTACGGGACGGGGCGGCGGTGGCGGTCGGCGTGGCGGTCCCGGCGGAGCAGCCGGTGAGGAGCAGGGACAGCCCGGCCAGGACGGCGAGCCCCAGCCGGAGGCAGCGAGCGGTCATGGCCCGATGCTGTCACCGTCCGCCCGGCGCGGCCCCGGGGACGCGCCCGGGCGGACGAAGGGCGCCCGCCGTGTGCACGGCGGGCGCCCCCGGGACGTCAGCGTCCGTCGGTGCCCGTGTCCGGGTCCTTGCGGTCGAGGGCCGGCCGGGAGCCCGGGCTGAACTCGCTGAGCAGGTAGTCGGCGGCCGAGCGGTCGGTGACCAGGCTGGTGACGAGGCCGGAGCGGAGCACCGCGCCGATCGCCGCCGCCTTGCGCTGGCCGCCCGCGATGGCGACGACCTCGGGGATCCGGCGCAGCCGGTCCGCCTCGACGGTGATGCACCGCTCGCCCAGGTCGCGGCCGACCCGGCGGCCCTCGGCGTCGAAGAGGTGCGCGGACATCTCGGCGGCCACGCCCAGGGAGGCGTAGTGGGCGCGCTCCTCCTCGGAGAGCATGTCGTGCACGGTGGAGATGCCCGGCTCCCAGGAGCCGATGGAGACGCAGGCGACGGTGACCTTGTCGAAGTACTCGAAGGCCCGGGCGATGCCGGTCTGGTTGCGCAGCGCGGCGGCCGTGGCCGGGTCGGGCAGCAGCATGGGGGCGTAGATGGGGTGGGCCTCGCCTCCGGAGACCTGGGCGGCGCGCCGGACCGCCTCGACCGAGCCGCGCTCGGCGGTCCCGGCGTCGTACACCCCGGTGAGCTGGACGACCGTGCACGGGGGCAGCCGGTCGAGGGCGGCCGCCATGTGGATGGTCGAGCGGCCCCAGGCCAGGCCCAGCACGTCGCCCTCGTTGACCAGCTCGCCGAGGAGGTCGGCCGCGACCTCGCCGAGGTTCTCCGGGTCGGGCGACTCGTCGTCCTCGGCCGGGGACTCCACGACGACGGCGTGGCGGAGCCCGTAGCGGGCGCGCAGCGCGTCGGAGCGTTCGGCGTCCAGCTCGGCCGGTACGCGGATCTCGATGCGGACGAGATCCCTCTCCAGAGCGGTCTCCAGGACCCGGGCCACCTTGAAGCGGCTCACGCCGAACTCCTCGGCGATCTGGATCTTGGACTTCCCCTCCAGGTAGAAGCGGCGCGCCATGGCGGCCGCCTGCACCAGCTCCGCGGGGCCCATCCGCAGGGCCGACCGTCCTGCCGACATTCCCGCCACCGCGATCTCCTCACTGCTGTGCGCGCACCGCTGTCCACGGCCCGCGTTTCGTTCACACTCTGGACCCGCTGTTCATCCTGTCAGAAACGGCGGGCCTTGATCAGTCCTGTCGGCGGCCCGTCGGACCGCGTTCACCGGTCGGAGGCTCAGTGGCCACATGCCCAGGCGGCGCCCGCCGTGGCGGCGTCCGCCTTGGCGCGCAGCGCGGCCACCGCGGCGGCCGGGTCGGCCGCGCCGTAGACCGCCGAGCCGGCCACGAAGACGTCGGCGCCCGCCTCGGCGCAGCGCTCGATGGTCGACTCGGAGACGCCTCCGTCGACCTGGAGCCACAGTTCCAGGCCGTGCTTGGAGATCAGCTCACGGGTGCGGCGGATCTTGGGCAGCATGATGTCGAGGAACGCCTGGCCGCCGAAGCCGGGCTCGACGGTCATGATGAGCAGCATGTCGAGCTCGGGGAGCAGGTCCTCGAAGGGCTCGATGGGGGTGGCCGGCCTGAGCGCCATGGAGGCCCTGGCGCCCTTGGCGCGGATCTCCCGGGCGAGCCGGACCGGCGCGGCGGCCGCCTCGACGTGGAAGGTGACCGAGCCCGCGCCGGCCTCCACGTACTGCGGCGCCCAGCGGTCCGGGTCCTCGATCATCAGGTGGCAGTCGAGGGGGGTGCCGGTCGCCCGGCTGAGCGACTCGACGATCGGCACGCCCAGCGTCAGGTTGGGCACGAAGTGGTTGTCCATGACGTCGACGTGCAGCCAGTCGGCACCGTCGACGGCCTTGGCCTCGTCCGCGAGGCGGGCGAAGTCTGCGGAGAGGATGCTGGGATTGATCTGCGCCATGTGCCAAGCCTGCCACGTTCTTGGGGACTTCTTTGCCGCGAACCGGTGAGTAGCAATCGCGCCACCGGACGTACTGGTACAGACCAGCGGAAACCGTCAGGCGGTCCGGCGGATCAGCGCCAGGTACATGGCGTCCGTACCGTGCAGATGCGGCCACAGCTGGACGTCGGGGCCGTCTCCGAGGGCGTCGACGCCGGGGAAGTACGGGCGGGCGTCGACCAGCTCGCCGCCGCCGTGCTTCTTGAGGACGTCGTCGACGACGACCCGGGTCTCGGCCAGGTGCGGCGAGCAGGTCGCGTAGCCGACGACGCCGCCGACGCGGACGGCCTTCAGCGCCTCGGTGAGCAGCCCGCGCTGGAGCGGCCCGAAGCCGTCCAGGTCCTCCGGGCGGCGGCGCCAGCGGGCCTCGGGGCGGCGGCGCAGCGCGCCGAGCCCGGAGCAGGGCACGTCGACCAGGACGCGGTCGAAGGAGCCCTCGCGCCACGGCGGGCGGGTGCCGTCGGCGGCGATGACCTGGTACGGGCCGGGGTTACCGGCCAGCGCGCGCTCGACCAGCCGGGCGCGGTGCGGCTGCTTCTCGGAGGCGAGCAGGGCGGCGCCGCGCCCGGCGGCCAGCGCGCCCAGCAGGGCAGCCTTGCCGCCGGGGCCGGCGCAGCCGTCGAGCCAGCGGGTGTCGGGGCCCTCCAGCGGGACGTTGGCCAGGGCGATCGCGACGAGCTGGCTGCCCTCGTCCTGGACGCCGGCCCGGCCGTCCCGCACGGACTCGATGGCGCCGGGCTCGCCGCCCTCGGCGAGCCGCAGGGCGTACGGGGACCAGCGGCCCGGCTCGGTCTCGGCGGCGCCGGCCAGCTCCTCCACGCCGATCCGGCCGGGCCGGGCGACGAGGGTGACCTCGGGCCGCTCGTTGTCGGCGGCCAGCAGCGCCTCGATGCCGGCCCGGCCGCCGCCGAGCGCGTCCCAGAGCGCGGAGACCACCCAGCGGGGGTGGGAGTGCATGACGGCGAGGTGGTCCTCGGCGTCCTTCTCGTACGGCGGGGCGACCTCGGCCAGCCAGGCGTCGAGGTCCTGCCGCGTGATCTTCCGCAGCACGGCGTTGACGAACTTGGCGCGCCCCTCGCCCAGCACCGCGCGGGCCAGCTCGACGGTGGCGGAGACGGCGGCGTGCGGCGGGATCCGCGTCCCGAGCAGCTGGTGCGCGCCGAGCGACAGCACGTCGAGCACCGGCGGGTCGACCTCGCGCAGCGGCCGGTCGACGCAGGCGGCGATGATCGCGTCGTACGTGCCCTGGCGCCGCAGCGTCCCGTAGACGAGCTCGGTCGCCAGCGCCGCGTCCCGCGCCTCGAAGCCCTCCTTCTCGCGCGCCTTGCGCAGCAGCGGAGGCAGCACGAGGTTGGCGTACGCGTCCCGCTCGTCGACCGCCCGGAGCACCTCGAAGGCGAGCATCCGCACGGGATCCTTCTTGGGCCGGCGGTGGGGCTTGGGGGGACGGCGACGTGCCTGCTCGCTCAAAGGTGCTCCGCGTGACGAAATGAGGGGTCGAACCCACCCAGCCTACGTCCGTCGGCCGCCACCGGGGAAAACGCCCCCGGCGGTCACGCGCCCAGCCGCTCCCCCGGGGCGATGCGGACGCCGCGGGCCCAGTCGGCGGCCTTCATGGGCTTCTTGCCCTGCGGCTGGACCCAGAGGAGTTCGACGGCGTACGAGCCGGTGCCGGCGTAGACGTTGTTCTTGCCGGCCGCCAGCTCGCCGGGGGCGAGGTCGGTGCGGTCGGGGACGGGGGCCGCGTGGACGAGCTTGAGGCGCTCGCCGCGGAAGAGGGTCCAGGCACCGGGGGCGGGGGTGCAGCCGCGGACGACGCGGTCGACCCGGAGGGCCGGGGCGGCGAAGTCGACGTGCGCGTCCTCGACCTCGATCTTCGGGGCCAGGGAGATGCCGTCGGCGGGCTGCGGGACGGCCTTGAGGGTGCCGTCCTCGATGCCGTCCATGGTCGCCGAGAGCAGTCCGGCGCCCGCGAAGGCCAGCCGGGTCAGGAGGTCGCCGCTGGTGTCGGTGGGGCGGATCTCCTCGGTGATCACGCCGTAGACCGGGCCGGAGTCGAGGCCCCGCTCGATCTGGAAGGTGCTGGCGCCGGTCACCTCGTCGCCCGCCATCACCGCGTGCTGGACGGGCGCCGCGCCGCGCCAGGCCGGGAGGAGGGAGAAGTGCAGGTTGACCCAGCCGTGCGCCGGGATGTCGAGGGCCTTCTGCGGCAGCAGCGCGCCGTAGGCGACGACCGGGCAGCAGTCCGGGGCGATCTCACGGAGCCGGGCGAGGAAGTCCTCGTCGCGCGGGTGGCCGGGCCGCAGGATCTCGATGCCCTCCTCCTCGGCGCGCTGCGCGACCGGGCTGGCGACCATGCGCCGACCCCGGCCCGCGGGCGCGTCCGGGCGGGTGACCACGGCGGCGACCTCGTGGCGGCCGGAGGCCAGCAGGGCGTCCAGGGCGGGGACGGCGACCTCGGGGGTGCCTGCGAAGACGAGCTTCATGGGTGGCGACTGCCTGTCTGTCCGGGGGCGTTGCGGGCGACACACCAGTCTAGGCGGGAGTGACGGAGGGGGCGTACGCGACGGCGAGCGCCCCGCGCATATGCGTGTACGCCCCCGCAGCGTGACCCAACTCCGGGTGGCGCGTTGGTCAAGAGAGATTGACCGAATCGGGCCGCCGTCCCCCCTGCGGCCCGCCCTACCATCGCCGGTTCGAGAGGCTCATCCATGGCCGACCACGCAACCCACGACGCCCAAGCCCGGGCGAGTCTGCACCTGTTGGTGCGGGACATCGAGCGGGTCCGGCGGCAGGTGGACGCACTGCGCACGCTCACGGCCCAGCTGGGCAATGTCTACCGCCCCCGCCGCTCCGGCCCGTCGACGGGCTTCGTCGTCTACGGCCGCGCGCCCGCCCCCACCGTACGGCTCGCCCAGGAACTCCGCGACAGCGTCGAGACCCTGGTGACCGCCGCCGTCGAGTTCGACCGCTCCCTCGGCTTCTCCTGGGACGCGGTCGGTTCCGCCCTCGGAGTCACCAAGCAGGCCGTGCACCGCCGCTACGGCGCCCGCCGGGCACCCCAGCAGCCCTCGGTGGAGCCGGAGCAGCTCGGCGCCGAGCCGGGCGTGCCCCGCCCCCTCCCGTCGGTGCCGGCCGCCCGCTCCATGCCTCCCCAGCCCACCTCGGGCAGCGCCACCCTCCGCGAGGAGCCCCGCTCCCCCGCCTTCCCCAGCCCGCGCAACGGCTGACGGCACGCGGCGACGAACCGGCCGCCACCCCCTGGCCGAAGGGGGCGGCGGCCGTCGTCGTGTCCGCCCGGACCGGGCGCGGGCGGGGTCAGCCGATGTCCGGCGGGTCCACCCTGATCCGGACCGGTTCGCCGGCGCCGCGGGCCTGACGGCTCGCGCGGGCGTGCTTGAGCGCCTGGGCGAGGGCCGCTCCGCTGCCCGGCGGGACCCTGACCAGGGCGCGCTCCCACTCCTCCCCCGGCGGGGGGTCCCCGGGCCGGCGGGCCGCCCCGGGGCGGACCACCGGGAGCGGCACCGGCCCGAGGACCTCGGCGTCCATGGGCAGCGCGGCGGCCGCGAGGAAGGTCTCGACCGCCTCGGGCGACCCGCTCACGGCGGCCATCCGGGAGACCGGCGGGAAGCCCAGCTCGGCGCGCTCGGCCAGCTCACGCTGGGCGTGCCCGACCGGGTCCCAGCGGACCAGGGCCTGCACGGGCCGCAGCGTCGGCTCGGCGACCACGACGACCGTGCCGCCCTCGGCCTGGCCCCGGACCAGCGAGGCCGCGTCCATCCAGCGGCGCAGCGCCTCCTCGCCGGCCCGCAGGTCGGGGCGGCCGAGCAGCGCCCAGCCGTCGAGCAGCAGCGCCGCCGCGTAGCCGCCGTCGGCGACGGGTTCGGCGCCGGGGGTGGAGACGACGAGGGCGGGGCGGTCCGGGACCCGGTCCAGGACGTGGTCGCGGCCCGAGGTCCGGACCGGCACGGCGGGGAAGGCCCGGCCCAGCTCCTCGGCGGTCCGGCGGGCGCCGACCACCTGGGCGCGCAGCCGGGTGGAGCCGCACGCCTCGCAGTGCCAGGCGGGGGCCTCGCGCCCGCACCAGCCGCAGTGCAGCTCGCGCTGGTCGGGGGCCTCCAGCGGCCCGGCGCAGTGCCGGCAGCGGGCGGGCGTCCGGCACTGCTGGCAGGCGAGCCGGGGCACGTACCCCCGCCGGGGCACCTGGATCAGAACCGGCCCGGAGCGCAGGCCGTCCCGCAGCGTCTCCCAGGCGAGCGAGGGCAGCCGAGCGGCCCGCGCGGCACCGTCCCGGGCGAGGAGGTCGTCGCCGACGGTACGGACGAGGGGCGCCGCCCCGCGGACCTGCTCGCGGCCGGCGGCGAGCGGCCGGGCCCAGCCGGACTCGACGAGCTGCGCGGCCTCCACGGTGCAGCCGGTGGCGCCGAGCAGGAAGGCGGACCGGTCGTGGCCGGCGCGCAGCAGCAGCACCTCGCGGCTGTGCGGCTGGGGGGCGTGCGGGTCGCTGTGGCTGCCGTCGCCGTCGTCCCAGACGACGACCAGGCCCAGGTCCCTGACCGGCGCGAACATGGCGGCGCGGGTGCCGACGACGGCCCGCACGGCGCCGCGCCGGACGGCGAGCCACTGCTCGTACCGCTTCTCGGGCCCGGCCTCCGCGGTGAGCACCGCGTGCCGGCCCTCGCCCAGGACGGCGGTGAGGGCCGCGTCGACCCGGCCGACGGCCCGCCCGTCGGGGACGACGACGAGCGCGCCGCGCCCGGAGGCGAGGGTGGCGGCGACGGCCCGGGCGATCTCCTCGGCCCAGTGCGGCCCCGGCAGCGCCGTCCACACCGCCCGGGGCGTCCCGCCGCGGGCCAGCGTCTCCAGGAAGGCGGGCCCCCGCTCGTACCGGCTCCAGGTGCCGGGGGCGGGCGGCGGGGGCTGCGGCAGCGGGGCGGGCGAGGGGCGGCCCTCGGCGGCGGCGCTGCGCGGCGGCACGGCGAGCTGGAGCACGTCGGCGAGGCTGCCCGCGTACCGGTCGGCGACGGCCCGGGCCAGGGCGAGCAGCTCGGGTCCGAGCACCGGCTCGGGCGAGACGACGTCGGCGAGGGCGGCCAGCGGTCCGGAGTAGTCGGAGGCGGCGCGCCGCTCGACGAGGAAGCCGTCGATCAGCCGGCCGCCCTCCCGGCGCCCGCCCCGCACCTGCCCGGACCCGGCACCGAAGCGGACCCGCACCCGCACCCCGGGCCGGGCGACGGCGTCGAGCTCCTCGGGCACCGCGTAGTCGAAGAACTGGTCGAGGTGGAGCGCGCCCTTGTTCACCACCACCCGGGCGACGGGCAGCTCCTTGGCGAGCGCGGCGCCCCGCCAGGTCCGCGGCTTGGCCTTCGGCACCTTCGCCCTGCGCACCGTCTCCCGGATGAGCGCGAGCTGCTCGGGCCCCTCCGGATTCTCCTTCTCGCTGCTCACAGCCCCATACCTACCAGACCGCTCGGACAACGGGGGAACGCCGAAGCCCGGCGCCCCTGACGGGGTGCCGGGCTTCGGCGGTGCTCCGGTGCGCCTTACAGGCCGGCGGCCTTCTTCAGGGCGTCGACGCGGTCGGTGCGCTCCCAGGTGAAGTCCGGCAGCTCGCGGCCGAAGT
>NZ_BNBS01000124.1 GCF_014656075.1 Streptomyces hydrogenans | reverse complement strand
GGTCCGGCCCGTCCGCCGCGGGCGGCCGGGCCGGGGGGACCGCGTCGGCCGGGGCGGGGAGGGTCGGCGGGTGCGTGGCCGCGGGCGCGGGGAGCTCGGCCGGAACGGGTGTCGGGTCCGGCCCCGGCTCGGACGCGGGCACGAGCTCCGGCACCGGTCCCGCCTCAGCCTCAGCCCCTGGATCCGACTCCGCCTGTGGATCCGGCTCCGGCTCCGGCTCCGGTACGAACAGGTCGAGCAGGCGCGCCGGCGTCGGTCGCCGTGCCGGCTGCTTGGCCAGGCAGGCGGCGACGACCGGGCGCAGGCCCTCGGGCACGGCGGAGAGGTTCGCCTCCTCGTGGACCGAGCGGTACATGAGCGCCATCGGCGTGCCCTCGCCGAAGGCGCTGCCCCCGGCCGCCGCGACCAGCACGGCCCCCAGGGCGAACACGTCCGCCGCCGCGCCGACCTCCAGCCCCTGGGCCTGCTCGGGAGCGAGGAAGCCCGGCGTCCCGAAGGCCGCGCCGGTGGAGGTGAGGCGGGTCGACTCCAGGGCGCGGGCGATGCCGAAGTCGAGGACGCGCGGGCCGTCGTCGGCCATGATGATGTTGCCCGGCTTGAGGTCGCGGTGGATCAGCCCGCAGGCGTGGATGGCCTGGAGTGCCTCGGCCAGGGCCGCGCCCAGCATCCGCAGCCGCCGCTCGTCCATCGGGCCCCGCTCGCCGAGCAGACGGGACAGCGTCGGTCCGGGGATGTAGGCGGTGGCCAGCCAGGGCGTCCGCGCGTCCGGGTCGGCGTCGACCACCGGGGCCGTGTGGAAGCCGCCGACCTTGCGGGCGGCCTCGACCTCGGCCCGGAAGCGGGCGCGGAAGTGCGGGTCGGCGGCGAGTTCGGGCCGCGCCACCTTGACGGCGACGGTGCGCCCGCCGCGCGAGCGCGCCAGGTACACCGTCCCCATGCCGCCCGCGCCCAACTCGCGCTCCAGGGCGTACCCGCCGATCCGCTCCGGCAGGCCCCGGCCCTGCGACCCCAGCCCCATGTGTGGCACGCTCCCCCGTTGCGACGACGGGTGCGAGTATGGCCGACCCCACCCGCCCCGCGCCGAGCCTATGCCATGGATCAGGCCAACTGCTTTTTCAGGAGCGCAATCTGACGAGTACTCAAGTGGAGTAGTGAGCGGACCGCCCTAGTTCCGGGGCAGGACCGTCAGGACCCGTTCGATGAAGGTCTTGAAGTCGGCCATGAAGTCGGTGAGGAACTGCTGGGTCGTCGGGTCGGTGACCTCTCCGTCGTCCGAGAAGAGGCCCGGCGTGAACTGGATGTACGCCTCGGGGGCGTTCATCTGGGGGGAGTTGCAGAAGCTGAGCACCGAGCGGAGGCTCTGCTGGGCGACGGCGGTGCCGATCTTGCCGGGTGAGGCTCCGATGACGGCGGACGGCTTGTGGGTGAAGGAGTTGGTGCCCCAGGGGCGGCTCGCCCAGTCGATGGCGTTCTTCAGGCCGCCGGGGATGGAGCGGTTGTACTCCGGGGTGACGAAGAGGACCGCGTCCACGGCCGCGATGGCGTCCTTGAGGGCCCGGCCCTCGGGGGGGTAGTCGGCGTCGAAGTCGTGGTTGTAGAGGGGGAGGTCCTTGATCGGGATCTCCCGGAACTCCAGGCCCGGCGGGGCGACCCGGAGGAGGGCCCGGGAGAGGACGCGGTTGATGGACGTCTTCGAGAGGCTGCCGACGAAGTAGCCGACCTGGTACGTGGTCATGGGGGGTGTGTCGCCTTTCGTGCGGGATCCTCGGGCACGGTAACGCGGTCACCGGGGTGCGGCGACCGGAGGGAGCGGGGCGTCAGAGGCCCACGATCAGCTGGATGCAGACGATCTTCACCAGGATGGCGAGGGCGAAGAGGGTGGCGTAGCCGGTGTTCACCCGGCTGTCGGAGACGCGGCTGTTGGCGTACGCGGTGATGGCCGGGTTGCCGACGTAGCCGGCGAGCAGGCCCATCGTGCGGGGGCGGCTCTGGCCGAGGAGGCGGCAGACCAGGACCATCAGGGCGTAGCTGAGGACCGCGCCGAGGGCGAGGACGGCGAGGAGTTTGAGGCCGAAGACGGAGAAGGCGTCGCGGCGGAAGGCGTAGCCGGAGGTCAGGCCGACGCAGGCGAGGAAGACGAGCAGGCCGATCTGGCGCAGGGTCAGGTTGGCGCGGGTCGGCAGGACCCAGACGAGGGGTCCGGTGCGGCGGAGCCGGCCGAGGATCATGGCCATGACGAGGGGGCCGGCGGCGGTGCCGAGGGAGAGGACCGTGGAGCCGATCGTCAGCTTGGGGATGCCGATGAGGAAGCCGGCGGCGAGGCCGAGGCCCATGCTGACGGCGCTGACCTCGCTGACCTTGGCCTCCGTGTCGCCGAGGTGGGCGGTGACCTCGGCGGCGCGCTCGCGGGGCATGGCGACCCGGACCCGGTCGTCGAGCTGGAGCAGCAGGTCGTCGTGGGCGAGGAGGTCCTGGTCGCCCCGGCGGACCCGGGTGGCGCGGGCGCCGTAGCGGTCGCCGAGGCCGAGTTCGGCGACGGTGCGGGCGGCCAGGTCGGGGTTGGTGAGGAGGATGCGGCGGTAGTCGACGACGTCGCGGTGGTAGAGCAGGTGCTCGGGCGCCTCGGTGCCGAGGGCGGCGAGGCCGGCGGCGACGGCCTCCGGGCCTCCGACGAGGACGAGCTGGTCGCCGGGGGCCAGCGGGCCCGGGTCGTCGCCGGTGACGATGTGGACGGGGGAGCCGGGCCGTCGGTGGGCGCTGGCCAGGAGCGCGCCGGAGGCGGTGCCGGGGACATCGGCCCAGCGTGCGGGGCGGGTGATCTCGACCGTGCGGGAGACGAGCCGGTCCGGGAGGCCGGTGCCCGGGTCGCGGCGGCCCGGCCAGCTGCGTACGGCGGCGACGGCCGCGACGAAAAGGATGGTGAGAACGACGGCCAGGGGGTAGCCGATGGCGTAGCCGGTGGCCGCCTGGGTGGGGTCGTCGGACGCGGCCTGGGCGGCGGCCAGGCCGGGAGTGGTGGTGCCGATGCCCGCGTAACCGCCGGCGAGGAAGGGGCCGGGGATGTCGAGGAGTCCGCTGCCGACTAGACCGACCGCGAGGGCGGTGAGGACGAGTGCGACGACCGCGCCGAACATCACGGCCAGCTGAGGCCGCAGCTCACGGAAGAAGGCCGGTCCCGCCTCCAGGCCCACGGTGTAGACGTACAGCGCGAGACCGAGCACCGGGAGGCCGGCCGGGACGGCCTTGCCGACGTCCGGGTCCAGGGCTCCGACCAGCAGTCCCACGAAGAGGACACCGGCCGCGCCGAGCTTCACGGGCCCGAAGCGGACCATGCCGAAGAGCGAGCCCGCCGCAATGACGATAAAAAGGGTGAACCACGGATAGTCAGCGAAAAATTGCCACATGTCCCTATGCAGTCATAGCGGAGGGCACTTTGCACGCTCATACGGAAGGGCGGACGACGTGACGCGACCGAGGATCCTCGTGGTGGGCGCCGGTTTCGCCGGAGTGGGCTGTGTGAAGCGGCTCGAACGGCGGCTGACGGAGCGGGAGGCGCAGATCACGCTGCTCTCGCCCTTCTCGTACCAGCTCTACCTTCCCCTGCTCCCCCAGGTGGCGGCGGGCGTCCTGACTCCGCAGTCGGTGGCCCTGTCGCTGCGGCGAAGCCAGAAGCACCGGACCCGGATCGTGCCGGGCGGCGCGGTGGGCGTGGACACGGCCGCCAAGGCCGTGGTGCTCCGGACCATCTCCGGCGAGTTCGACGTGGAGCCGTACGACCATCTCGTGCTCGCGCCCGGCAGCGTGACCAGGACCTTCGACATCCCGGGGCTCGCCGACCACGCCCGGGGCATGAAGACCCTGGCGGAGGCGGTCTACGTCCGGGACCACGTGATCGCCCAGCTGGACCTGGCGGACGCGAGCGACGACGAGGCCGAGCGGGCGGCCCGGCTCCAGTTCGTGGTGGTCGGCGGCGGCTACGCGGGCACCGAGACGGCCGCCTGCCTCCAGCTGCTGACCCACAACGCGGTGAAGCGCTACCCCCGGCTCGACCCGGCCCTCATCAAGTGGCACCTGGTGGACATCGCGCCGAAGCTGATGCCCGAGCTGGGCGACAAGCTGGGCGCTGCCGCGATGAAGATCCTCACCGAGCGGGGCATCCAGGTCTCGCTGGGTGTGTCGGTGGCCTCGGTGGACGACGAGGCGGTCACCCTGACGGACGGGCGGGTGCTGCCCTGCCGCACGCTGATCTGGACGGCCGGCGTGGCGGCCAGTCCGCTGATCGGCACGGTCGGCGCGGAGACGGTGCGCGGTCGGCTGGTGGCGACGCCGGAGCTGAGCGTGCCGGGCCTCGACGGGGTGTGGGCGCTCGGCGACGCCGCCGCCGTGCCGGACCTGGCCAAGGGCGAGGACGGCGCGATCTGCCCGCCGACCGCGCAGCACGCGATGCGGCAGGGCAGGGCGCTCGCCGACAACCTGGTGGCGACCCTGCGCGGCGAGTCGCTGCGCCCCTACACCCACAAGGACCTGGGCCTGGTGGTGGACCTGGGCGGGATGGACGGGGTGTCGAAGCCGCTGGGCGTGGAGCTGCACGGGCCGGCGGCGCAGGCGGTGGCGCGCGGCTACCACTGGGCGGCGCTGCGGACCAATGTGGCGAAGACCCGGGTGATGACGAACTGGCTGTTGAACGCGGTGGCCGGGGACGACTACGTGCGGACCGGGTTCCTCGCCTCGAAGGCGGGGACGCTGCGGGACTTCGAGTACACGGACGCCTACCTGACGCCGGAGCAGACCCGGCTGCACACCGGGGCGTTCCGGGGAGCGGTCGGCTGAGTCCGCTCCCCCGGGCCCGGACCGGCCCCCGGCTCCCCGCTCAGCGGGCGAGTTCGGGGGCCGGTCCCATGACGACGACGGGTTCGGCGGCCGGGTCGAGGGCGAGGAGCAGGGCGCGCAGGTCGTCGCGCCGGAGCGCGACGCACGCCTGGGTGGGGCCGCCGTGGTCGACGTGGATCCAGACGCCGCCGCCCCGCTCGGTGCCGAGGGGGCGTTCCTTGTCGAGCGGGGTGCGGCCGGGGACCCGGTTGTAGTCGATGGCGATGACGTGGTCGAAGGAGCCTTCGAGGGACTCGCCGCGGAAGCCGGTGCCGCTGATGGCGAACTCGGGGTCCTCGTCGTACGGGAGGCGGGCGCCGGGGTCGGGCAGCCGGCCGCCGGCGTCGCCGATGCGGTAGACGCCGATGGGGGTGCGCAGGTCGCCGGCCCAGTGGTCGGACGTCCAGCCCTTGAGGGCGTTGTGCGCGGGCCAGGGGCCGCCGGCCTCGTACCAGCGGCCGTCGGGGGCGCGCTGGTGGAGGACGACGGTGGCGGTGTTGCTGTCGGCGGTGGCACCGGTGACGACGAGGGCCTGGGTGGTGCCGTCGGGGACGCGGGCCTGGGTGAGGGGTCCGACTCCCGGGATGCGCGGGGCGCTGCGGGGGCGGGCGTCGGTGGCCTCGGCCTCGGCCGCGGGGCTCTTCGCGGTGGCGGCCCGGGGAGTGGCGCTCGGCGGCGGGGCGGTGGTGGGTGCGGGGTGGGCGCAGGCGGTGAGCAGCAGGGCGGCGCACAGGGTGCCGGCGCCGAGCAGCGCGGGGGCGCCCTTGCGGACGAAGGCGGGCATGGGAAGGCATCCTCCTGGCCGGGGGCAGTGGAGCGATCCGTACCCGTTCGGCGGGCGGCGCTGCGCGGGACGGCGGCGGCCCACCCGGACGGCGGAGCGGGCGGGGCCCGGAAAGCGGTTGACCGGCGGCGGGCGGGCGCGGTTGGGTGCCCGGATGAGCGATCTCGAAGGGTACGGGGAGCGGCTGCGGGTGGTCCCGGCGGAGGGCGACCGGGAGCTGGCCGACTGGCGGGCGGTCCACAACGCGATCATCCCGACGGCGGTGCTGTCGGCGGACGAGGTGCGGGAGCGGGCGGGGCGCAACCGGCTGGAGGTGGCGTACCTGGGCGGGGTGGCGGTGGGCTGTTCGACGGTCCGGCCGCCGGACGGGGAGACGCCGGCGGCGACGGTGATCGCGCGGATCCTGCCGGAGTACCGGCGGCGGGGGTTCGGGACGGCGCTGTACGAGCGGGGGCTGGCGCACGCGCGGACGCTGAGCGGGGAGGGGGTGGAGACGGTGGTGCTGGCGTCGAACGGGGAGGGGCTGCGGTTCGCGCTGGCGCGGGGCTTCACGGAGCTGGAGCGGTATGTGCTGCCGGGCGACACGATCCCGTTCGTGGCCCTGCGGCTGGCCTGATCCGCCGTACGGAACAACGGATCTGACGCGACGTCAGATCGTGGTGTCACGGGTCTGGGAACCTCGGTCCCCCGGCGCTACCCTCCGCGCATGATACGGACGGTGGTGTGGGGAACCGGAAATGTCGGGCGGGCGGCCATCCGGGCCGTGGACGCCCATCCCGGGCTCGAACTGGCGGCGGTGCTCGTCTCCGACCCGGCGAAGGTGGGCCGGGACGCGGGGGCGCTCGCGGGGCTCGGGCACGACCTCGGCGTGGCCGCGACGGACGACGTCGCGGCCGTGCTCGGGGCGCGGCCGGGGGCCGTGGTGTACGCGGCCTCCGGCGACGTGCGGCCCGACGGGGCCCTGGAGGACGTGGTGCGGGCGGTCGCGGCGGGCGCGGTGGTGGTGACGCCCTCGCTGTACCCGCTGTACGACCCGCGGAACGCCCCGCCGGAGTTCCGCGACCCGGTGCTCGCGGCGGTGGCCGAGGGCGGCGGGTCGCTCTTCGCGTCCGGGGTGGACCCGGGCTGGGGCAACGACGTGCTGCCGCTGCTGGTCAGCGGGCTCGGCACGACCGTGGACGCGGTCCGCTGCCAGGAGATCTTCGACTACTCGACGTACGAGCAGGAGTTCTCCGTGCGCGAGCTGATCGGGATGGGCAAGCCGCTCGACTACGAGCCGCCGATGCTCTTCCCGTCGGTCCCGACGATGGTGTGGGGCGGTCAGATCCGGCTGATGGCGCGGGCCCTCGGCGTCGAGGTGGAGGACATCCGCGAGACGGTGGACCGCCGTCCCCTGGAGACGACCGTGAAGACCCGGACCATGGGCCTCTTCGAGGCGGGCACGCAGGGCGCGGTCCGCTTCGAGGTGCAGGGGATCGTCGGCGGCGAGCCGCGGATCGTCATCGAGCACGTGACCCGGATCCATCCGTCCTGCGCCCCGGACTGGCCGGTGCCGCCGGACGGCGCCGGGGCGCACCGGGTGATCGTCGAGGGGCGGCCGCGGATCGAGGTCACGGTGGCGGCCACCGACGAGGACGAGAACCGGGCGGCCGGCGGGAACGCCACGGCGGTCGGGCGCCTCGTCGGGGCGATCGACTGGCTGGCCGCGGCGGAGCCGGGGCTGTACGACGCGCTGGACGTGCCGATACGCCCGGCGGTGGGCAGGTTGGGAAGGAGCGCACGGTGATCATCGACATTCCCGAGGGCCAGGAGCCGATCGGGTACGTGTGGGGCGACATGGTCCCGGAGATCGGGACGGCGGCGGCGAACTTCTCGCTGTCGGTCTACGCCCATACGACCCTGGGGCTGCGCGAGTTCGAGGCGGCGCGGCTGCGGATCGCGCAGATCAACGGCTGCGGCTTCTGTCTGGACTGGCGCACGGACCGGGACGGGGTGAAGGTCGAGGAGGGCTTCGACGAGGTGGTCGCGGCCTGGCGGACCACGGAGGTCTCGGACTCCTTCGACGCCCGGACCCGGCTGGCGGCGGAGTACGCGGAGCGGTACGCGCTCGACCACCACGGCCTGGACGAGGAGTTCTGGGCGCGGATGACCGCGCACTACAGCCAGGCGGAGATCGTGGAGCTGACGATGAGCCTGGGGTCGTGGCTGGCCTTCGGGCGGCTGAACCGGGTGCTCGGGCTCGACGAGGTGTGCGTGCTGCCGACGGGGTGAGGCGGACGCGCGGAGAGGGCCGGCCGGTTCGCGAACCGGCCGGCCCTCGCGCGTGGCGGGTCACTCAGAAGTCCTCGGCGATGATGCGCTCGATGTTGCGCTCGGCGAGGGCGGTGATGGTGACGAAGGGGTTGACGCTGGTGTTGCCGGGGATCAGGGAGCCGTCCATGACGTAGAGGCCCTGGTAGCCGTGGAGGCGGCCGTGGTTGTCGGTGGCGCGGTCGAGGACGGCGCCGCCGAGCGGGTGGTAGGTGAGGTGGTCGCCCCAGATCTTGTAGGCGCCGAACAGGTCGGTGCGGTAGATCGTCCCCTCCTTGGCGTTGATCTTGTCGAAGATGGACTTCGCCATGTCGATGGAGGTCTGCTTCCAGGCCCGGTCCCAGCTGAGGTCGACCCGGCCGGTGGCGGGGTTCCAGGTGAACTCGGCCCGGCGCGGGGTCCGGGTGATGGAGAGGTAGAAGGAGGCGTAGGTCTCGATGCCGGTGGGCAGCGGGGCGACCTCGGCGAAGGCCCCGCCCGCGTTCCAGTTGTCGATGCCGGCGGTGGGCATGGAGGACTGGAGCTTGCCGGTGGGGTCCCACATGTGGTTGGCCCGGCCGCACATGACGTTGCCGTTGTCGCCCCAGCCCTTGCCGATGTGCTCGTTGAGCGCGGGCAGCGCGCCGGTGGCCTTGAGGCGGGTGAGCAGCTTGCTGGTGCCGACGCTGCCGGCGGCGAAGAACACCCGGTCGGCGCGGACGGTCTTGGAGGCGAGCACGGCGCCGGTGGTGTCGATCTGCTCGATGGCGACCGTGTAGCCGCCGGCGGCGGCCGGGGTGACCGAGGTGACCCGGTGGAGGGCCGAGACGGTGACCCTGCCGGTGGCGGCGGCCTGGGCGAGGTAGGTCTTCTGGAGGCTCTTCTTGCCGTGGTTGTTGCCGTAGATGACCTCGCCCGTGAGCGCGGACTTCGGCACGGTCCCGGCGGCCTCCTGCTTCATGTAGTCCCAGTCGTAGACGTTGGGCACGAAGACGAAGGGGAAGCCGGAGCGCTGGGCGTGCTTCCGGCCGACGCGGGCGTACTGGTAGGCGTCGGTGGACTCCCACCAGGTGGTGTCCACGGAGGTGACGCCCAGGCCCGCGTTGGCGCGCGGGTAGTACGTGGCGTACATCTCGGCCGGGTCGACGGTGGGGAGGATCTCGGGGAAGCGTTCCCGGAGCGGGGTGACGGCCATGCCGCCGTTGACGAGGGAGCCGCCGCCGATGCCGCGGCCCTGGTAGACGGTGATGCCGGCGAAGTCCTCGGCGTCGAGGATGCCGGTGTGACGGGGCACGTCCTTGTCGAGGGGGAAGCCGAGGAACTGGCTCAGCGGCTGCTTGGTGCGGGTGCGCAGCCAGAAGGAGCGGTAGTCGGGGGTCGTGGTGTTGGCGAAGATCTTGCCGTCGGGGCCGGTGGTGTCCCAGGCCATGCCCATCTCGATCATGTGGACGTCGACGCCGGCGCGGGCGAGCCGGAGGGCGGTGACGGAGCCGCCGTAGCCGGTGCCGATGACGAGGGCGCGCACCTGGGAGCCGTCGGGGATGGGACAGACGTTCAGGCCGGGGACCTCGGCGCGGGCGGGGGTGGTCAGGGTGCCGGCGAGGGCGGCCGCGCCGAGAACAGAACCTGTTCCGGTCAGGAAGCGGCGGCGGCTGACTCCGTGAATTCCCTGGGCGGACAGGGGGCGTTCACTCATGTGATCTTCCTCACTCGTGAGCGAATGGGAACATGTTCTACGACCGGCCGCCTAGGAAGTCACGAGAAACCGACGAGTAACTTCAGGCCGGATACGCCCGCTTGATCGCCCCGGCGACATACTCCGCGTGGGCCCGCGCCGCCGGCAGCCCGTCCACCCAGGAGCCGTACTCCCCCGCCAGGTACTGGTCCCGGGCGGCCGCGAGCACCGGCCGGTGCTCCGGGGGCAGTTCCGGCAGCAGCGCGGCGGCGGCCTCGTCCTTGGAGCGGATCCGGCCGGTGCGCAGGGTGGTGAGGATCCGGGCGAGGGTCAGCAGGACGTTGCGGGTGTCGCCGTCGAGGTCGGCGAGGAGTCCGGGTACGCCCTCGACGATCGCCGCCCGCAGGTCCGCCTCCGGCACCGGGTCGAACAGCTCGGAGGGGCGCGGGCCGAGGAGGGAGACGTTCCCGGCGCGGGCCATGGTGATCAGCGGGGCCAGGTCGGGGCAGGGCGCGGGGGCGGGGGTGAGCCCCGACGCGAAGTCGTCGCGCAGCCATTCGCCGTAGAGGTACTCGCAGACGGGCGGGTACCTCCAGGGCCGGACCTCGGCGTGGACGACCAGGCTGAGTTCGACGGGCCTGGCGGGGCCCTCGTACGCCCGGGCGCCGGAGACGGCGAGCAGCGCGTCGGTGAGGGCGCGGCGCTCGGCCTCGGTGGTCGGCCGGTCCAGGACGACCAGCACGTCGACGTCGCTGGTCGGCCGCAGCCCGCCGAGCACGGCGGAGCCGTGCGGGCAGGCGGCCCGCACGGCCGGGTCGCCGAGCGTCTCGCGGACGAGGCGGACGACGTGACGGGCCTGCTCGGTGGCGCTGTCGGGGACTGCGGGCACGGGGGCTCCTGGCGGTGGGGGCGGGCGCGGGGCCGTCACCGTACCGGGAGCGGGAGGTGCCGAGAGGGGTGCCGCGGGCGCGGACGGGCCGACAGGTGCCGTACGGGGTCTGCCGGCGCGGCGGCCGTCACCGTGCGGGAGGGAGTGCCGTCGCACGGGTGGGCGCTCGCCCTGCGGGCGGGGAGGACGTCACCGCCGACAGGGGGTGCGGGCGGTGGCGGGGTTGTTACCGGCTCACGGGCGGAGGAGGGGGAGTTCGACGCCCGCGAGCCGGTGCCGGGGGGCCGTCAGGCGCGGGCCGGGACGGGGGCGGGGGCGGCTTCGCGGGAGGTGCCGGTGGCGAGCGCGGGCGCGGCGCGGACCGGGAGGTCGAGGAGGTGGCGGAGGACGGCGGCGCGGCGGGCCGAGTCGTCGCCCTCGGTCCCGGGCAGCAGGGCGGTGAGGACGGCGGCGCGGGCCTGGCCGGCCCGGAGGGTGCCGGTGAGCAGGCCGCCGTTGGCCACGAGGTCGACGGCGCCGCCGCCGGTGTAGATCTCGGCGAGCGGGCCCGCGGGCACGCGGGTGGTGACGGCGACGAGGACGCCCCGCGCGGTGGCGTCGGCGACCGCCCGGGCGATCTCCGGGGTCGCGTTCCCGGCGCCGGTGGCGACCAGGACGATGCCCCGGGCCCCGGCGGCGAGGGCCGCGTCGAAGTGGAGCCGGTCGCCGTCGGTGTGGTGGAAGACGACGTCCACCCGGGGCAGCGCGCCGCGGCCCGCGTCCGGATCGGCGGTGCGGGCGGCGGCCGGCAGCGGCAGGACGGCCGGGCGGTCGGGGAGGCGCTCGATGTCAACGCGGGAGAAGCCGACGCGGCCCAGGCGCTCGGCGGAGGGGTCGGAGAAGGCGTCGGCGGCCAGGGTCTGGGTCTTCACCGTGCCGCGGGCGGCGTGCACGCGTCCGTCGAAGACGACGAGGACACCGAGGTCCCGGACGGTGGCGGCGACCTGGAGGGCGTCGTAGAGGTTGCCGGGTCCGTCGCCGTCGCCGGTGCCGAAGGGACGCTGGGCGCCGGTGAGGACGACCGGGCGGGGGTCCTCGTGGTGGAGGTCCAGGAGGAAGGCGGTCTCCTCCAGGGTGTCGGTGCCGTGGGTGACGACGATGCCGTCGACGCCGGGGTCCGCCAGGGTCTCGTGGACCGTGCGCAGCAGCACCAGCTGGTGGGCGGCGGTGAGGAGGGAGCTGTTGACGTTGAAGAGGTCACGGACCTCGACCGTCACGCCCTCGGGCAGCGGGGCGGTGGCGAGGACGGCGTCGCCGGAGGCGTCGGCCGCGTAGCCGGTGCCCTGCCAGCGGCTGGCGATCGTGCCGCCGGTGCTGATCACGACGATCCGGCGGGGGCTTCCGTCGTTGGTCCGCTGCATGTCCGCCGCCTCTCCTTGGCCGTACCGGTTCCACTCTTCTCCGCAACGTTAGGCCAGAAGGGGGAGCAGACGATTGCCAATAGGGGCGCAGAAATGTTTCATCGTGGCAGATAATCGCGTCATGGACCGAATCGATCTCCACATCTTGCGCGAGCTCCAGCAGGACGGCCGGCTGAGCAACCAGGAGCTGGCCCAGCGGGTCGGCCTGAGCCCCTCCCCCTGTCTGCGCCGGGTGCGCCAGCTGGAGCAGGACGGGGTGATCCAGGGCTACCGCGCGGTCATCGACCCGGAGGCGGTCGGGCGGGGCTTCGAGGTGCTGGTCTCGGTCGAGGTGAAGCGGGACCGGGAGACGGTGGAGGCGTTCGAGGAGGCGCTCCAGTCGATCCCGGACGTCATCGAGGCGTACCGGCTCTTCGGCAGCCCGGGCTGCCTGCTGCGGATCGCGGTGGCGGACCTCGCGGCGTACGAGCGGCTGTGGATCGAGCAGCTGACGGCGCTGGCCGGGGTCACCGAGGTGAACTCCCAGATCATCATGAAGCGGATCAAGGAGCCGAAGGGGATGCCGGTGGACGTCCGGGGCTCGTGAGGCGGAAGTGGCGCGACTCGCCCGCGAGCGGGCGCCCCGTATGCGAGAACGTCACCGAATGGCTCTTTGTCCGTAACACGACAACCCCCTCTCCCGTGCGACCCTCCCGGATGAAACGAAGTCAACACGCGTAGAACGCCGCCCCCTTGAGCCGGGCCCGGCGTTCGCCCCGCGTGCCCGTCCCCGGGAAAGGGCCCCCCATGTCGGTTGCACGGATACGCAGTTGGAAGGTCTGGGCGGCACTGTCCGCCGCCGTCGTCGGACTCACGCTCCCCGCGGTCACGGCGACCCCCGCCGCCGCCACCACGACCGCGTACGACACGACGTACTACAAGAACGCCGTCGGGAAGACCGGCACCAGCCTCAAGTCGGCGCTGCACACCATCATCAGCAGCCAGAGCAAGATCTCGTACGACGCGGTCTGGAACGCGCTGAAGGTCACCGACCAGGACCCGAACAACACCAACAACGTCGTCCTGCTCTACAGCGGCGTCTCGCGCAGCAAGTCCCTCAACGGCGGGGCCGTCGGCAACTGGAACCGCGAGCACGTGTGGGCCCAGTCCCACGGGAACTTCGGCACCTCGGCCGGTCCCGGCACGGACCTGCACCACCTGCGCGCGTGCGACGTCCAGGTCAACAGCATCCGCGGCAACAAGGACTGGGACCTCGGCGGCAGCGCCGTCAGCGGCGCGAGCGGGAGCTACACGGACTCCAACTCCTTCGAGCCGCGCAACGCCGACAAGGGCGACGTGGCCCGGATGATCCTCTACATGGCCGTCCGCTACGAGGGCGACGACGCCTGGCCCGACCTGGAGCCCAACGACTCGACCAGCAACGGCAGCGTGCCCTGGCACGGCCGCCTCTCGATCCTCAAGCAGTGGAACGAGCAGGACCCGCCGAGCGCCTTCGAGGAGCGCCGAAACGACGTGATCTACAACTCCTACCAGGGCAACCGGAACCCCTTCATCGACCACCCGGAGTGGGTCGAGGCGATCTGGTAGTCCGTCCGCGACCGCACGTCCGGCTCCCCGGTGACGGGGAGCCGGCCCGGCGACGCCCGGCCGATGGCCGATCAGTCGTCGACGACCGTCCCACGGACCCCGTCGGTCGCGGACGCACCGCAGGGCGACGTGCCGGCGCTCCCCCGGAGACGGTCCGGGTCCGGCCGCCGGAGTGCCGGGGGCGGGCGGGCGGCGCACCTCGGTTTGGATTGTCGGAGGATCATCAATACGATCCGCCGATGATCACGAGAAAACGGCTGGCGACCGGGGCCTGTGCGCTGCTCGTCGCCCTGACCGCCGCGCTGCTGCCGACCAGCGCGTCCGCCGACGAGCCGACGGCGAAGGAATCCCCCAAGGTCGAGCTGGTCCTCGACGTCAGCGGCTCCATGCGGGCCAAGGACATCGACGGCAAGTCCCGCATGAGCGCGGCCAAGCAGGCGTTCAACGAGGTCCTGGACGCGGTGCCGGAGGAGGTGCGGCTCGGCATCCGCACCCTCGGCGCCGACTACCCCGGCAACGACCGCAAGCGCGGCTGCAAGGACACCCGGCAGCTGTACCCGGTCGGTCCGCTCGACCGGACCGAGGCCAAGACGGCCGTCGCCACCCTCGCCCCCACCGGCTGGACCCCGATCGGCCCGGCGCTGCTCGGCGCGGCCGACGACCTCGGCGAGGACGGCGCGACCAAGCGGATCGTCCTCATCACCGACGGCGAGGACACCTGCGCCCCGCTCGACCCCTGCCAGGTGGCCCGCGAGATCGCCGCCAAGGGCATCCACCTCGTGATCGACACCCTGGGCCTGGTGCCGGACGCCAAGACCCGGCAGCAGCTCACCTGCATCGCCGAGGCCACCGGCGGCACGTACACCTCCATCCACCGCACCGACGAACTCTCCCGCCGGGTGCGCCAGCTGGTGGACCGCGCGGCCGACCCCGTGGTGACCCCGGTCGCCACCGAGGGCACCCGGCAGTGCGCGGACGCCCCGCAGCTCAAGCCCGGCCTCTACACCGACCGCGAGACCTTCGGCGAGCACCGCTGGTACAAGGTCGACCTGCTGCCCGGCCAGGAGCTGCGCGCCTCGGTCAGCGTCTCCGCCGACCGGGCCGTGAACAACGACTACGGCGTGCTGCTGCGGGCCGTCACGAAGCACGGCCGGGAGATCGTGCGCGGCGCGGAGGCCGGCGACGGCCGCACCGACGTCATCTCCACCGGGCTGCGCTACCCGAAGCCCGAGGTGGAGGACGCGGACGAGGACGGCGACGGCAAGCCCGCCGCCGAGACCGTCTGCCTCCAGGTCAGCAACTCCTTCTCCGCTCCCCCGGCCGTGAAGACCACGCCCGGCATGCCGATCGAGCTGACCGTGGACGTCGTGGACGGCCCGGCGAGCGCCTCGGACGTGGCCTCCTTCGGGCTCGGCCGCGGCTGGTGGCTGCTCGGCGCGCTGGTGCTCGCCGGCTTCCTCGCCGGTCTGATCTGGGGCTGGCTGTCCCGCTGGCGCTTCGCCGTCTGGAGGACCCACTGATGCGTACCGTACGGATGCTCGCGGCGGCCGCGCTGGCCGGTGCCGCCCTGCTGGGCCCCGCCGCGCCGGGCGCCCTCGCCGACACGCCCACGCCGTCGGCCTCGGCCGGCGAGGAGGCGGGCCCCACGGAGGCCGGCACCACCTTCCGCACCGCCGCCTTCTTCCGGCCGGGCCAGGAGGCCACCGCGCAAGCGGCGACGGGTGACTACCTGTACTGGGTGTTCCCGGCCGACACCGGCGAGCGGCCGACCGTGCGGGCCACGGTGACGCTGCCGGAGAGCGCGCTGCGGCACGGGCCCTCGGCCTGGCGGGTCGACGTCTACGACGGGCTGCGGCGCCGTCAGCCGTGCATGTACGGCACCCAGTCCCGGACCGCCGCGAAGGACGCCGGGTCGCTGGAGCTCGCGTGCGTGCTGCGGCCGGTGCGGGCCTCGGCGGACGCCTGGGCGAACGACCCGCTGCCGGGCAGCTACTACGTCCGACTGACGGTCTCCGGGCTGCCGGAGGAGGACCTGGGCCAGTCGTTCTCGGCCCGGGTCGGCGTGGACGTCTCCGACCAGGGCGGCGCGTACGCCACCGACGGGGCGCTCGCCGCGCCGCTGGTGCCGGGCGCGACCACCGCGGAGCTGGCCGAGGCGGAGGAGGAGGCCGGGCGGCGGACCGCCGTGGAGGCCGCCGCGCCCGAGGACGGCTGGTCCTCCGGCTGGTGGTCCGACCGCTGGATCTGGACCGCGGCCGGCGGCGTGCTCGCCGCGCTCGCGGGCATCGGCGGTTACGTCCTGACCAGGGGCTCCGGCCGGCCGTCCCGGGTCCCGCCGACCGCCTGACCCACCCCGTCGAAGGCCCCCGTCGCGTGTGCGGCGGGGGCCTTCGCGCGTCCCGAGGACGGAACCGCTTTACAAGTTCGTACTACGAACCATATGGTTCGTAGTACGAACTACTGGGGCGGGTCACGCCCCTGCCGTCAGCTCCGAAGGGGAATACGGACATGGACGCACACAGGAACGCGCACGCGATCGTCGCCGTCATCGGCGGCGGGTACGGCGGCTCGACCCTCGCCAAGGCGCTGGAAGCGGACGCCGAAGCCGGCGTCGAGGTCGTCCTCGTCGACCCGAAGGACGCCTTCGTGCACGCCGCCGGCTCGCTGCGTGCCCTGGTCAGGCCAGACTGGGCCCCGAACGTCTTCTTCCCGTACGACCGGCTGCTCACCCGGGGCCGGGTGGTCCGCGACCGGGCCGCCTCCGTCGACCCCCGGGGCGTCACCCTCGCCTCCGGCGAGCGCGTCGACGCCGACTACGTGGTCGTCGCCACCGGCTCCGCCTACCCCTACCCCGCGAAGTTCGACACCGACTCCTCCGCCGAGGCGCTGGCCCGGCTGCGCGCCACCCACGAGGAACTGGCCGGCGCCGACCACGTGTTGATCAGCGGCGCCGGGCCGGTCGGCCTGGAGCTGGCGGGCGAGATCCGGGCGGTCTGGCCCGACAAGCGGATCACCCTCGTCGACCCCCGCGACGGCCTGCTCCCCGGCTTCGCCCCCGCCCTGCGCGACGACCTCGCCCGCCAGCTCGACGAGCTCAAGGTGGAGGTGCGCCTCGGCGTGACGCTCACCGAGGAGCCGCCCGCCGGACCCGGCCGCGCGGGCACCTTCACCGTGGGCACCTCCGACGGCGGCGCGGTCACCGCCGACATCTGGTTCCGCGCCCACGGCGGCGGTGTCCACGGGGGCTTCCTCGCCGGGGAGCTGACCGACGCCCTCACCCCCGGCGGGCGGCTCCGCGTCGACGACCGCCTGCGGGTCGAGGGCCAGGAGCGGGTCTACGCTATCGGCGACGTCACGGCGCTCGACGAGGCCAAGATGGCCGGGTACGCCATGCGGCACGCCGAGGTCGTGGCGGCCGACATCCTGGCCCGGGTGCGCGGCGAGGAGCCGGGGACCACGTACACGCCCTCCCCGATCCCCTCCGTGCTGCTCCCGCTCGGCCCGCTCGGCGGCGTCGGCCAGTTCCCCTCCCCCGACGGCCCCCTCGTCCTGCCGGCCGCCACGGTCTCCGCGTACAAGGGCGGCGACCTCTTCACCGGCCGCTTCACCGAGCTCTTCGGCACGGGCGAACCCGCCTCGGCCTGAGACCCGCGGAGGCGGGGCGGGCCCGCCTCGGACCGGGTCGGTCCGGTCGCGGACGGTGTCCCCGCCGGCCCGGGCGGATCAGTCGATCCAGACCACCACCGCCTGGCCGGCGGACGCGGCGGCCCCGAGGTACTCCCGCAGGGAGGCGAAGGCGTCGCGGGCCCAGTCGAGCGAGGCCGCCGACTCCCAGATCGGCGGGTGGATCTCGGCCTCGGTGAGCTCGGCGGGCTCGACGCCCTCGACGAGGCGGTCGTACGTCGTCCGCCGCAGCGCGTCCGCGGCGAGCCGCACCCGGTCCGGGGCGAGGTAGCGCGGCGGTTCGTACCCCCAGGGCTCGCCGGTGAGGAGTTCCTCGCCCATGACGACGTCGACGGGGAAGGCCGCGCGCTCCAGGAGGAATCCCAGGACGTGCCAGGTCTGGCCGGTGGTGAAGTGCCGGGCCCGCGCCGGCGCGGCCCCTTCGCCGTCCTCGTCCAGGCTCTCCTCGGCGAACCCCCACGCCCACTCGGGATCGTCCAGGGCCCGGGCCAGTTCCTCGGGTGTGAGGCGCAGGTACGCGCCGTTCATGCTCATGGGCGGCAGCCTACGGAGCGGCCCCGACAGCCCGGCCGTCACGGCCGGTCCGTGAAGACCTCCGGTGCCTCGTTGGCGAGCACGACCCGGGACAGGAGGGCGGCCAGGTGGTCGCGGTCGGGGGCCTCCAGCACGGCGGGGAGCAGCGCGATGCGGCGGCACGCCTCGGTGTAGAAGGTGTCGGCGAGGCCGGCGCCCTCCTCGGTGAGGGCGACGCGGACGGCGCGGCCGTCCTCCGGGTCGGCCTCCCGGCCGACGAGGCCGAGCCGGGAGGTGCGGTCCACCAGACCGGTGAGGCTGGACTTGGCGAGCCCGAGCTTGGCGCCCAGCTCGCCCATCCCGGTCGGCCCGGGCATCAGGACGCACAGGAGCTGGCCCTGCTGGGGCGTCAGCCCGTACGCGTGCGCGGCCTCCGCGTACGCGGTGTTCACCAGAAAGGCGGAGCGCACCAGTGCGGTGACCACTCCGATCCGCTCGCCCTCGTCCTTCGCCATGCCGACAGAATACCCTTCGTGGTACGAACCATCTGCCTCACGGCATGCGGCGCGCGCCCTCCAGGACCGCCTGGCGGATGCGATGGTAGGTGCCGCAGCGGCAGATGTTGCGCAGCTCGTCGAGGTCCGCCTCGGTGACCTCGCGGCCCGCCTCCCGGGCCCGGCGGACCGCGTCGACGGCCGCCATGATCTGGCCCGGCTGGCAGTAGCCGCACTGGGCGACGTCGAGGTCGAGCCACGCCTCCTGCATCGGGTGGAGCTCGCTCCCGACGGTGTCGGGAAGGCCCTCGATGGTGGTGACCTCGTCGTCCGCGGCGAGTTCGCCGACCGGCACGGCGCAGGGCGTGAACGCCTTGCCGTTGAGATGGCTCGTACAGGCCCGGCAGACGCCGACCCCGCAGCCGTACTTGGGGCCGGTCACGCCGAGGACGTCCCGCAGGACCCACAGGAGGCGCACGTCGGACTCGACCTCGGCGGTGACCGCCCGGCCGTTGAGGATGAAGGTGTGCTGAGGCACGGGGACTCCGGGTGGGTCAGAGGACGCGGTCGCGGCCGTCGGTCGGGGAGGCCGGGACCGGCGGGACGGCCGGCGCGGGCGTGAAGGTGAGCGGGGCGGTGTGGTTGACCGGGAAGACGGTCGGCATGGTGCCGGTCGCCCGGCCGTAGGCGCCGGCGACGGCCGCCATCGCCGCCGCGACGGCCAGCTCGCCCGCCCCGCCGGGCTTGTCCCCGGTCGGCGGCATGACGACGATCTCCAGCTCGGGCGGGGTGTTCCACTGCCGGGTGTAGTAGTAGTTGTCCCAGCTCGACTCCAGGAAGGCACCGTCCTTCAGGTGCAGCCCCGAGGTGAGCGCGAGGGCGATGCCGTCGGAGATGCCGCCCATCATCTGCGCCTCCAGACCGCGCGGGTTGACGGCCAGGCCGACGTCGACGGCGCAGACCACCTTGGTGACGCGGGGGCCGGTGTACGCGTTCGGGACGGTACGCCCCCTGGTCGCCGGCCGGCAGTCGATCTCGGCCAGCACCGCCACGTACGAGTGGTACTCGGGGTGCACGGCGATGCCCTGCGCGGTGCCCGGCTCCATCGGCCTTCCCCAGCGGCCGATTCGGGCGACCTCGTCGAGGACGGCACGGGCCCGGGCCTCCTTCATCAGGCGGCGGCGCAGCGCGTAGGCGTCCTCGCCCAGCCGGTCGGCCAGCTCGTCGATGACGAGCTCCTGCGCGGTGCGCACGTTCGGCGAGTAGATGTTCCGCATCGAGCCGGTGTTGTAGCCCTTGTCGGTCTCGGCGAGGAGCTGGGTGGTGACGCCGAGGTGGTAGGGGCTGATCTGGGTGAGCTGGAACATGGTCTCGGAGAAGGTGAGGTCCGCGACCGGCAGCCGGGCCGCCTCCGCCGTCAGCACCTCGCCGATGCCGTGGCCGAAGTCCGTGGCCACCGAGGTGTGCCGCTGCTCGTACGTGAGCACCTCGCCGAGCGCGTAGGTGGCGCGGACCCGCGAGGTCGACATCGGGTGGGTACGCCCCTGCCGGAAGTCGTCGGTGCGGTGCCACATCAGCTTCACCGGCTTGCCGAGCTTCTTCGAGATCTCGGCGGCCTCGTGCGCGGCGTCGTGGAAGAGCTTGCGGCCGAAGGAGCCGCCGCCCTCGGTGACGTGCACCCTGACCGCGGAGACGGGCAGGCCGAGGCGGAGCGCGAGCTGCTCCTGGGCGACGATCGGGGCCTTGAGCGAGCCCCAGATCTCCGCCGAGTCCGGACGGACGTCGGCGATCGCGCAGTTGGTCTCCAGGGCGCTGTTGCTGGCGAAGTGGAAGGTGAAGCGGGCGTCGACGGCCTTGGTGAGGAGCGGCAGCGGCGGGACGACGAGCGGGAGTTCGGCCCGGCGCAGCTCGGCGAGGACGGTGGCGTCGGTGGCGTCCTCCGCGGTGCCCGGACCCCAGTCGACGTCGAGGGCCCGGATCGCGTCGACGCACTGGCCGAAGGTGCGGGCGCGGACGGCGACGCCGGAGGAGACGGTGACGACGTCGGTGACGCCCGGCATGGCGCGTACCGCCGCCAGGTTGGCGACGGCGCGGACGGTGCCGTTGATCGTGGGCGGGCGGCAGACCATCGTCGGCAGGGCGCCGTCGATCTGGAGGTCCATGGCGAACTTCTTGCGGCCGGTGACGGCGTCGAGCGCGTCGAGCCGGCGGCGGGCCGTGCCGATGACCCGGAAGTCCTCGCGGTCCTTGAGGGTGACGGTGACGGCGGAGTCCGCCACGGCGGCGGCCCGGGCGGCGAGTTCGCCGTAGCCGAGGACGGCCCCGGCCGGGGACAGGACCGTGCCGGCCTTGGTCGTGAGGGTGGAGACGGCCTCGCCGAGGACGAGGGAGGCGGCGTGCAGCAGCCGGCCCCGGGCGACGGCGGCGGCGACGCGGATCGGGGTGTAGGTGGAGACGGTGGTGTTGGATCCGCCGGTGAGCTGGTTGAAGAGCAGCTCGGGGCGGGCATCGGCGAGGGTGACCTTCACCTTCTCCAGGGGCAGGTCGAGCTCCTCCGCGATGAGCATGGCGGAGGAGGTGGTCACGCCCTGGCCGACCTCGGCGCGCGGCAGGGCGAAGTGGACGGTGCCGTCGGCGTCGAGGCGGAGCGTGATGAGGTGGCTGGTCGGGAGCGCGGCCAGGGTCAGCAGCTCGTTGAGGTCGAGGAGTTCGGCCGGTCCGGGCAGCGAGGGGACGACGGCCTCGGCGGTCGTGGGGGCGATCGCCTCGGCGCCGACCTGTGCGGCGACGGTGAGGGTCGGCGCGGCGAGCACGTAGCCGAGGAAGCGGCGCCGGCCGATGCCGGGCGCGCCGCCGTCCGGCTCCCCGGCGGGCGCGGGGCTCTGTTCGTTCGCGGGCGCGGGGTGCCGCCTGGCCATGGGGGTCGCCTTCCGACGCTGCCGTACCGGCCCGACGGGTCCGGTGCTACTCGTGCGGGGGCGATCATCGCGCATCCCGGGGCGTCGCGGGGCCTCTTCGGTGAGGAATTCGCGAAAGGTCTGTGCTGGTCAGAGGTGTTTTCCGTCAGGTCCGCCGGATTTCGTCCGAGGGGCGGGCCAGAGGTGGCGGTGACCTAGGGTGCCGGGCATGACCGACACGCACCAGGGCGCCGGGACGGACCTCTCCGACCGCGCCGAGGCCACGCGCCGTTCGTACGACACCGTCGCCGCCGACTACCAGCGGCTGCTGGCCGGCCTGCCGGACGCCTCGCCCCTGGACCGGGCGATGCTGGCGGCGTTCGCGGCGTCGGTGCGGGCCGGCGCGGCGGCCGGTGAACTGCCCGCCGCCGTCGCCGACCTGGGCTGCGGGACGGGACGGGTGACCGCGCACCTGCGGGAGCTGGGCGTGGAGGCGTACGGGGTCGACCTCTCCCCCGGGATGGTCCGGGTGGCCCGGGAGGCGTATCCGGGGCTCCGCTTCGAGGTCGGGTCGATGACGGCGCTCGACCTTCCGGACGGGGCGCTCGGCGGCGTCCTGTCCTGGTACGCGACCGTCCACCTGGACGAGCCGGAGCTCGCCCTGGCCTTCGCCGAGTCCGCGCGGGTGCTGGCCCCGGGAGGGCTCCTCCTGCTGGCCTTCAAGGTGACCACGGGGCCGGAGCGCGAACGGCGCCGGCTGGAGCGGGCCTACGGGCACGAGGTGGACCTCGACGTCTACCGCTGGGCCCCGGACCGCGTCGCCCGGCTGCTGACCGCCGCCGGCCTGGTGGAGGCGGCGCGGCTGGTGCGCGAGCCGGAGGCGGAGGACGCCTCGCCCCAGGGCTTCTTCCTGGCCCGCAGACCGCGCACGGCCTGAACCCGGCGGGCGTTCATCCGCCCCCGGCAGGAACGCAGCTGGTCCCGGGAGACCCGGGCCCGCTGCCCGCCGCCCGCGATGAGGGCGTTCACCGAGACCATCGGGTCGCCCCCGACCGAGCGCGCGAGCAGCGCGCCCACCACGACGGGCCCGAGCGCCACCACGAGGGCGGTGCCGGTGGCCGACACACGACGCAGGGGCCGGGGGCGGTGCGGGGTACGGAAGCTCATGGGTCCATTCCAGCCGCCACCGGCGCCGGGCGGATCCGCCGGCGTACTCAGGTGGCCGCGGAGGGGTACTCAGGGACCGGGACCCGCGCGGGCCCGCTCCGGGGGCCGGCCCGCGCCTCCGGAGGGCTCGGGTGCGCGCGGCGTGCGGCTGCGGCGGACACCGGGGTTCAGCGGATCCGGCGGGCGCGGGCGAGGGCGCGGGCCGCCAGGGCCGTCGCGGGGATCCCGACAGGGAGGGCAACCGCGCCATGACCAAGCTGTCCGTCCGGGACCGGGCCCAACTGGTGGTGCCGGCCTACGAGTCGGGCCTCGTCACGCCCGGCGGCGACTGAGCCGGGCGGCGGGTTCGGGCGGGCGGGTGCTCCGTGGCGGTGACGACGGTGACGCTCGACGCGCCGTTCTCGAACAGGCCGGCCCAGTCCTCCGGTGCCGGGGAGCCGCCGACGTGGTCCAGCAGGAGGACCGGGCGGAGTTCGTCGTCCCGGGTCTCGGGGACGTGGTCGGTGACCGTCTCGCGGTGGAGGAGGACGACGCGGGCGGGGTCGAGGGGGTCGACCGGGAGGGCGGCGAGGTGGTCGTTCAGGCCGTCGTCTCGATCGGCCGCGTCGGCCGCGACGACGGAGCGGGCGGCGAGGAGGGTGACGGCGAGCCGGTCACCGGTGCGCCGGTAGCGGGCCGTCAGGTCGTCGGGGAGCAGGTGGAAGACGCCCTCCTCGCCCTCGTGACCCCGGCCGAGGAGCGCGCAGACCATGCGTTCGCCGGGGTCGGCGGAGGCATGGTCGACGGTGAGGACGACTTCCGTGGCGTCCGGGTCGAGCGGCGGGAACGGGCGGGTCCACAGGCGGCGGGCGGCGTCCATGGAGGGATTCAAGCACGGGCCTTTCCCGGCCCGGGGCGCCCGGGATCCACTGGGGTCCGCAGAGGCGGCGCGAGGCGGGAGGGCAGGGGCGTGACGGTGACGGTGCTGGTGGTGGAGCACGAGGACGGGGCCGGGGCCGGGCTGGTCGGGGAGCGGCTGGTGGCGGACGGGGTCCCGCTGGACGTGCGGCGGCCGTGGCGGGGCGAGGAGCTGCCGGGCGGGCTCGCCGGGCACGGCGGGCTGCTGGTGCTCGGCGGGTCGGTCGGATGCCGGGACGACGACGCGGCGCCGTGGCTGGGGCGGGTGCGGGGGCTGGTGCGGGAGGCGGTGCGGCGGGAGGTGCCGCTGCTCGGGATATGCCTGGGCGGTCAGGTCGTCGCGGACGCGCTCGGCGGGACGGTCGCGCCCCGACGCCGGGCGCCGGAGGTGGGTTCCGTACCGCTGCGCAGACTGCCCGGGGCCGTCGGGGATCCGGTCTTCGGCGGGGTGCCGGACGGGGCGCCGGCGGCGCAGTGGCACTTCGACGAGATCACCCGGCTGCCGGAGGGGGCGGTGCCGCTGCTGGGCGGGGACGACTGCGCGCACCAGGCGTACCGGGTCGGTCCGGTGGCGTGGGGCACGCAGTTCCATCCGGAGGCGGACGGTGACGCGATCGCGGCATGGGCGCGGGAGGACGCGGCGCTCGTCCGGTCCCGGGGCGGCGACCCGGACGCGGCGGTGGCCTCCGTACGGCGTGACGCCGCCGCGCTGCGCGCGGTCTGGGGCGCGACGGCCGGGGCCTGGGGGCGGGTGGTGCGGGAGCGGGCGGCGCGGGACGCGGCCGGGTCGGGTGGGGCGGGTGGCCCGGGCGCCGTAGCGTGAGGACCGTCCGTCCCCGCGCAGCTGAGGAGCACTCCCCCATGGCCGACTACCGCGTCGAGACCGAACGCACCGGATACCGCCGCTGGACCGCCCGCAACGACCGGGGCGCGGAGGTGCTGATGGCCGCGGCCGACGACGACGGCGCGCAGCCGTCGTTCACGCCGGTGGAGCTGCTGCTGGCGGCGATGGCCGGCTGCGGGGGGCTGGTGATCGACCGGACCGCGCGGGCGGTGGACCACGACGACCTGCGGATCGTCGTGGAGTCGGTGTCGACGCCGGAGGACGACGGGCGGATCGGCCGGATCCGGGTGAGCTACGAGTTCGAACTGCCGGACTCGAACCCGAAGGCGGCGGAGGTCTTCGCGCGCGGGGTGCGGCTCACCCACGAGAAGTTCTGCACGGTGAGCCGCACGGTCGAGCACGGGGCCCGGGTGGAGGCGATCCTCCCGGACGGGACGGTCGGCTTCGAGGGCTGACCCGCCGGGCCGGACGGCCGGCTTCGGGGGCCGCCCGCCGACCGCGAGCGGCCCGCCGCCGTCGGGGCCGCGTCGCCCCGGTGCGGGGTCGCGCGCCGGCCGGCCGCTACCCTCACACCCCGTCAGCAGTGGTCGTCCGAAGGGCGATCGGAGGGGAGCACACATGAGGTTCGCGCTCGTGATCTTCGAGACGGACGAGTCGCGCCGCCGGATCCAGGCCGACCGT
>NZ_BNBS01000123.1 GCF_014656075.1 Streptomyces hydrogenans | reverse complement strand
TACTTGGCCGCCGAGGCCGCCGCCCGCCTCACCGCCGCCAGCGGCACCGCCGCCAGCACCGCCGCCGCAGCCTCCTCCCGCAGCACCCCCAACATCTCCCGCAACTCCGTCAACGCCTGGCGCCCCATGTCACCCACCAGCGCCGCGTTCCTCACCGCCTTCTGCGGATCCTTCAACGCCACCGCCTGCAACGCCGCCGCGTGCACCACCATCAGCGACACCCGGTGCGCCACCACGTCGTGCATCTCCCGCGCGATCCGCCGCCGCTCCTCCTGCCGCGCCCACTGCGCCCGCTGCTCCGCCCGGTCCGCCAGCAGCGACAGCTCCTGCTCCAGCGAGTCCGCCCGCTCCCGCAAGCTCTCCATCAGCCGCCGACGCGCCCCTATATAGAGCCCGAACAGCACCGGCGGCGCGTTCAGCCCCAACGTCATGAACAACGCCATCACCGGCACGTACCAGGTGCTCGGATCGAAGTCGTCGGCCTGCGCGGCGATGTCCCGCCGCATCTCCACCGCCGTCACCACGAACACGGCGACCGTCGCCATCCCCGCCAGCAACGCCGTGTACCGCCGCGGCACCTCGGAGGCGGCCAGCGTGTACAGGCCCACGATCCCCATCAGGAAGCCCATCTCGGCCGGCGCCACCGCGATCGACACCAGCACCACGGTGATCGGCCACCGCCGCCGCACCAGCAGCACGGACCCCACGAGGAACCCGAACACCGCCCCGACCGCGTCCGGCACCCCCGCCTTCCCGGCGAACGCCACCCCCTCGGCCGCGCACTCCACCGCCGAGACCAGCGCCAGCCCCCCGTCGAGCACGACACTCCGCCGCCGCGCCCACCACCACCACGCCCGCGCGCCCGGCGCGTCCCGATCTGCCCCCGTTGCGGTCATGCCCCCACCCTACGGGCGGCCCCCCACGAAATCCGCAGGACGTCAACAGCCCGCACACCAGTCCCTCGAACTATTGAATCGCCCGAGTTTTCGACCCGGACGTCCGCATTCCGGACGACGCTCCTCACGTGACCACAGAAATGAACCGCTACGCGGACTTCGAGCACCTCCGGGAACAGGCGGTGGCACTGCGCCGCGAGGGTCTCAGCCTCCGCCAGATCCGCGACCGCCTGAGGATCTTCAACAACGACCTCCTCCAGCGCCTGGTCAAAGGCGAACCCCCACCGGAATGGACGAAGCGCCCCCGCGCCAAGGACGAGCTCCGCGCCCGCGCCCGCGAGCTCCGCCTCCAGGGCATGACCTACGACCAGATCCAGGTCGAGCTGGGCTGCTCGAAGAGCTCGATCAGCCTGTGGGTGCGCGACCTGCCGAAACCGGAGCCGCGCTACACGGACGAGGAACGCCGAGCCCGGATGAACGCCGGACTGGCCCACCTTCGCGCCGCTCAGGACGAGGAGCGAGAGAAGACAAAGCGCCTCGCCCGAGAGTCCGTCGGCGCCTTGTCGGACCGAGAACTGTTCCTCACCGGAGTCGCGCTCTACTGGGCCGAGGGCGCCAAGGACAAGCCGTACAGCCGGCGCGAGTCCCTCCAGTTCATCAACAGCGACCCGAACGTCATCTCCGTCTACCTGCGATGGCTCGACCTCCTGGGCGTCACCCGTGACCGCCTGCGCTTCCGCGTCAACATCCACGAGACCGCCGACGTCACAGGGGCCGAGAAGTTCTGGGCGGACCTGGCCGGAGTCGACCGGTCGACATTCCAGAGGGCGACCCTCAAGCGCCACAACCCGCAGACGACCCGGAAGAACACGTCCGACGCCTACCGGGGGTGCCTGATCGTCTACGCGAGGGGCAGCGCGGAGCTGTACCGTCGCATGGAAGGGGCCTGGTACGGCATAGTGGAGGCCGCCAGGGCACAGGACTGACGGAATGTCCGTTTTGGCCCTATAAATTATCCCCTGTGGTGTAATCGGCAGCACTGGGACCTTTGGAGTCCTATGTCCAGGTTCGAGTCCTGGCGGGGGAGCCACCGTCCACAGCAGCTCGTTCGGGCCCTGACCTCCCAGGTCAGGGCCCTTCCTCATGGCCGGGGTCCGACGCCCCGGTATCCTTCGTGCGTCCACCACCCAAAGCCGAAGGGCATATCCGTGAGCGCCAACCGCCCGGCAGCCGTCGTCGTCCTCGCAGCGGGTGAGGGCACCCGCATGAAGTCCAAGACCCCCAAGGTCCTGCACGAGATCGCCGGGCGTTCGCTCGTCGGGCACGTGGTGTCGGCCGCGCGCGAGCTCGGGCCCGAGCATCTCGTCGTGGTCGTGGGGCACGCGCGGGAGCAGGTGCGGGGGCACCTGGAGGAGGTGTACCCGGGGACCCGTACCGCCGTGCAGGAGGAGCAGAACGGCACCGGGCACGCGGTGCGGATGGCGCTGGAGGAGCTGGGGGCCGCGCCCGAGGGGACCGTGGTCGTCGTCTGCGGCGACACCCCGCTGCTGTCCGGGGCGACGCTGCGGTCGCTGGCCGAGACGCACGCCGGGGACGGGAACGCCGTGACCGTGCTGACGGCCGAGGTGCCGGACGCCACCGGGTACGGCCGGATCGTGCGGGACCTGGCGACCGGCGCCGTGACGGCGATCGTGGAGCACAAGGACGCCTCGCCGGGCCAGCTCGACATCCGGGAGATCAACTCCGGCGTGTTCGCCTTCGACGGCGCGCTGCTCGCCGAGGCGATCAAGCAGCTGCGGACGGACAACAGCCAGGGCGAGGAGTACCTCACCGACGTGCTGTCGATCCTGCGCGAGGCCGGGCACCGCGTCGGGGCCTCCGTGGCCGCCGACCACCGCGAGATCCTCGGCATCAACAACCGGGTGCAGCTCGCCGAGGCGCGCGTCCTGCTGAACCAGCGGCTGCTGGAGGCCGCGATGACGGCCGGCGTGACCGTGGTCGACCCGTCGTCCGTCCTCGTGGACGTGACGGTGACCTTCGAGCCGGACGCCGTGATCCACCCGGGTACGCAGCTGCTGGGCGCGACGCACATCGGCGAGGACGCCGAGGTCGGCCCGAACACGCGGCTGACGGACACCGTCGTGGGCCGGGGCGCGCGGGTGGACAACGCCGTGGCCGTCTCCGCCGAGATCGGCGACGGCGCCTCCGTGGGTCCGTACGCCTACCTGCGTCCGGGCTCGAAGCTCGGGGCGAAGGCGAAGGTCGGCACCTACGTCGAGACGAAGAACGCGACGCTGGGCGAGGGCACCAAGGTCCCCCACCTGTCGTACGTGGGCGACGCGACCATCGGCGAGTACTCGAACATCGGCGCCGCGAGCGTCTTCGTGAACTACGACGGCGTCGCCAAGCACCACACGACGATCGGCTCCCACTGCCGGACCGGTTCGGACAACATGTTTGTGGCTCCCGTCACGATCGGGGACGGGGTCTACACCGCCGCGGGGTCCGTCATCACGAAGGACGTGCCGGCGGGTGCGCTGGCCGTCGCCCGGGGCCAGCAGCGGAATATCGAGGGCTGGGTCGCCCGGAAGCGGCCCGGCAGCGCTGCCGCGAACGCCGCCGAGGCGGCTTCGGAAGGTTCCGCCGGCGAAAGCTGACCGGAAACAGGTACGTCGAACGAGGCGTACCGTGATACGTGCACACAAATTCGGCTGGTTCGCACACGCGCCCGGGAGCTCCGGGAGCGCGGGTCTTGCGGCCAGAGAACACGTCTGAGGAGACAGTGCTGTGACCGGGATCAAGACGACCGGCGAGAAGAAGCTGATGCTCTTCTCCGGCCGCGCCCACCCCGAGCTGGCCGAGGAGGTCGCGCACCAGCTGGGCGTCGGTCTCGTTCCCACCAAGGCGTTCGACTTCGCCAACGGTGAGATCTACGTCCGCTTCCAGGAGTCGGCCCGCGGTGCGGACTGCTTCCTGATCCAGAGCCACACGGCTCCGATCAACAAGTGGATCATGGAGCAGCTGATCATGATCGATGCTCTCAAGCGGGCCTCGGCCCGGAGCATCACCGTGATCGTCCCGTCGTACGGCTACGCCCGTCAGGACAAGAAGCACCGTGGTCGCGAGCCGATCTCGGCCCGCCTGGTGGCGGACCTGATGAAGACGGCCGGCGCGGACCGGATCCTGACCGTGGACCTGCACACGGACCAGATCCAGGGCTTCTTCGACGGCCCGGTGGACCACCTGTCGGCGCTGCCGGTGCTGGCGGACTACGTGGGCACCAAGGTCGACCGCGAGAAGCTGACGATCGTGTCCCCGGACGCGGGCCGGGTGCGGGTCGCCGACCGCTGGTGCGACCGTCTGGACGCGCCGCTGGCGATCGTGCACAAGCGCCGTGACAAGGACGTCGCCAACCAGGTGACCGTGCACGAGGTCGTCGGTGACGTGAAGGGCCGCGTCTGTGTCCTGGTGGACGACATGGTCGACACCGGCGGCACGATCTGCGCGGCGGCCGAGGCGCTCTTCGCGCACGGTGCCGAGGACGTCATCGTGACGGCCACGCACGGCATCCTGTCGGGTCCGGCGGCGGACCGCCTGAAGAACTCGAAGGTGAGCGAGTTCGTGTTCACGGACACGCTGCCGGTGCCGGGCGCGCTGGAGCTGGACAAGATCACGGTCCTGTCGATCGCGCCGACGATCGCGCGCGCGGTGCGCGAGGTGTTCGAGGACGGTTCGGTCACGAGCCTCTTCGAGGAGCACTGAGCCTCCCCGTTCCCGTGCCGGAGGGCCGTCTTCCCCGTTCGGGGGAGGCGGCCCTCCGTCGTCGGTGGGCCGGTGATCCATTTGGGGGGCCGGGGGCGGGCGGGTAGACTGCCCTGGTTGCTCGGCGAGGGAGGCCGGATCCGTTCTCGGATCGGCGCTCCGTTATCGACGCGCTCTTCGTAGCAGGCCATCGCCAGTCGGCGGCCGGGTGACAGTCACAGACGTCACCACCCATACGAGGAGTGCACATGTCCGAGGTGAAGCTCGCCGCCACCGTCCGCACCGAGTTCGGCAAGGGTGCCGCGCGCAAGATCCGTCGCGCCGCCGCCATTCCGGCCGTTCTCTACGGTCACGGCTCGGACCCGATCCACCTGACCCTCCCGGCGCACGACACCGCCATGGCGCTGCGTACCCCGAACGTCCTGCTCGCGCTGGACATCGAGGGCAAGGGCTCCGAGCTGGCCATCCCGAAGGCCGCCCAGCGCGACCCGCTGAAGGGCAGCCTGGAGCACGTCGACCTCCTCCTCGTGAAGCGTGGCGAGAAGGTCACCGTCGAGGTTCCGGTCGTCGCCGAGGGCGAGCTCGCCGCCGGTGGCAACCTGCTGGAGCACGTCCTCAACACCCTCTCCGTCGAGGCCGAGGCCACCCACCTCCCCGAGTCCGTGACGGTCTCCGTCGAGGGCCTGGAGGCCGGTTCCTCCGTCACCGCCGGTGCCATCGCGCTGCCGAAGGGCGTCACGCTGGTGACCGACGCCGACGCCGTGGTCCTCCAGGTCCTGGCCGCCCAGGCCGAGGAGCCGGCCGCCGAGGCCGCCGCCGAGGGCGACGAGGCCGCCGAGGCCTGAGCCGTAGGCTCTTGTCCGACGTGACGGGGTGACGGGCCGTACGGCCCGTCACCCCGTTTCTCTTTTCCCAGCGAACTTTTCCAGCGAACTTTCCCAGTGAACAAGGAGATGGCGATGACCGACGACGCGAACGCGCCCTGGCTGATCGTCGGCCTCGGCAATCCGGGGCCGGAGTACGCGGGCAACCGCCACAACATCGGCTTCATGGTGGTGGACCTGCTGGCGGAGCGGATCGGCGGGAAGTTCAAGCGGGCGCAGAAGGCGCAGGCGCAGGTCGTGGAGGGCCGGCTGGGTCCGGTGGGTCCCGCGAACCGGCGGGTGGTGCTGGCGAAGCCGATGTCGTACATGAACCTGTCGGGCGGTCCGGTGACGGCGCTGCGGGACTTCTACAAGGTGCCGACCGCGCACGTGCTGGCGATCCACGACGAGCTGGACATCGACTACGCGACGCTGCGGCTGAAGCTCGGTGGCGGGGACAACGGGCACAACGGCCTGAAGTCGATGACGAAGTCGATGGGTCCCGACTACCACCGGGTGCGGTGCGGGATCGGGCGTCCGCCGGGCCGGATGCAGGTGGCGGACTTCGTGCTGAAGGACTTCTCCTCGACGGAGCGCAAGGAGCTGGACTGGTTCGTGGACCGGTCGGCGGACGCGGTGGAGTGTCTGGTGACCGAGGGCCTGGAGCGGGCGCAGTCGGCGTACAACGCCTGAGGCCGGATTCCGGCCGTACGACTGTACGATCGCGGGTCATGACGCACGTCCGTAACGCCGCCATGGTCCTCGTCGCCGTCCTGCTCGTCGTCGCGGGGGTGTGGGCGTCGTGGGGTGCGGCGCAGCACGTGCTGTTGGCGAAGGGGCGTGAGCACGGGACGCTGACGGTCACGGGCTGCACGGACGAGCGGTGCAGCGGGGCGTACGCGCCGGAGGATCCCGGGTCGCCGCGGCGGACGCTGACGATCGGGCGTTCGGTGGCGGCGGGGCCGGGGTCGGTGATCCCGGTGGTGGTGAAGCCGGGTACGGACGAGGGGGTGCGGGCCGGCTGGGGCGGTGGGCTGCACGCGTGGCTGCCGCTCGGCGGGGCGCTGGTGCTGGCCGCACCGCTGGTGGCGGGGGGTCTGCGGCTGCGGCGGACGGCGTGGTCGCTGGCGGGGGCGGGGGCGGCGCTGTGGGTGGCGGCGTTCCTGGCGCTGTGAGGGGTGGGTGGGCATGGTCGGATCCCAGTGTTTTCCGGTGGGATCGTTATGCGCCTCTGGGTTAAGGGCGGCTTAAGGGGGCGGATAGGCTGCGAGCGCCACCTCCCACGGCATCCCTCATCCCACAGATGGACGACTGCACATGCGACGTTCCCTCATACCCGCCGCCACGCTCGTCGCGGCCATGGCGGGCTCTCTGATCCTCGCGGGTCCGGCTTCCGCCACGGGGGGCAAGACCTACGAACTGCCGCTCCACCAGGACACGCCGATCGCGGCGGCCGACTTCCAGCAGGGCGAGTGCCCCGACACGATTCCGGCCGACAAGGACGGGTGGCACTTCGTGATCCCCGGCGGCGGCGTGGACTTCGTCAAGCTGACGGTCACGTTCGACGGTGGTGCCCCGGTGGAGATCACCTCCTTCGGTCCGCCGAAGGACGACCACGCGTACGTGGCCTCGGAGGCCGGCGCCAAGCTGACCTCCGCCGTGGCGATCGTGGACGGCGAGGTGAAGCAGGGCTTCTTCAACCTGTCCCACACCTGCGCCGCCACCGGTGGCAGCACCGGCGAGACCACCACGGGTGAGACCACCACCGGTGAGACGACGACCGGCGAGACCACCACGGGTGAGACGACCACGGGTGAGACCACCACCGGTGAGACCACCACCGGTGAGACCACCACCGGTGAGACCACCACGGGTGAGACCACCACGGGTGAGACGACGACCGGCGAGTCCACCGCCACCGGTGAGACCACCGCCACGGGCGGCTCCTCCGCCACCGGTGAGACCACCACCGGTGAGACCACCACCACCGGCGGATCGACCACCGGCGGGACCGCCACGGGCGAGGCCACCACGGGTGGCACGGACGTCAAGGGCGGCTCCGAGGAGGGCAACCTCGCGGAGACCGGTGCCGGCGCCCCGATCGGCGCGATGGCCGGCGTCGCCGCCGCGCTCGCCGCGGCCGGTGCGTTCCTGGTGATGCGCCGTCGCAAGGCCGCGCAGAACTGACGTACCCCGTCGTGGAACGGGAAGTGCCCCCGCGGGAGAGTCCGCGGGGGCACTTCTGCGTGTGCGGAGGGGTCAGCCGGTGTTGCGGAGACCCGCGGCCACGCCGTTGACCGTCAGGAGCAGGGCCCGTGCGAGCAGCGGGTCCGGGTCCTCGCCGGCCTCGGCGGCGGCGCGCTGGCGGGCGATGAGGGCGACCTGGAGGTAGGAGATCGGGTCCAGGTAGGCGTCGCGGATGGCGAAGGTCTGCTGGAGGACCGGCTGGGAGGCGAGCAGGGTCTCGCCGCCGGTGACCTTGAGGACCTCCTCGACGGTGAGCGCGTGCTCGGCCTCGATGGTGGCGAAGACGTGCTTGAGCTCGTCGGGGACGAGGGTGTCGACGTAGTGGCGGGCGATCCGCAGGTCCGTCTTCGCGAGCGTCATCTCCACGTTGGAGAGGAAGTTGCGGAAGAAGTGCCACTGCTCGTGCATCTCGCCGAGGACCGCGTCGAGGCCGGCCTCGCGCAGCGCCTTGAGGCCGGAGCCGACGCCGAACCAGCCGGGGACGATCTGGCGGGACTGGGTCCAGCCGAAGACCCACGGGATGGCGCGCAGGCCGTCGAGCGAGACGCCCGAGCCGGGGCGGCGGGCGGGTCGTGAGCCCAGGTGCAGGTCGGCGAGCTGGTCGACCGGCGTGGAGGCGAGGAAGTACGTCGGCAGGTCGGGGTCCTCGACGAAGGACCGGTAGGCGGCGTGGGCGGCCTCGGAGACGACGTCCATCGCGGCGTCCCAGCGGGCCAGGGCCTCGTCGGACTGGCGGGGCGCGGTGTGCAGGGCGGACGCCTGGAGGGTGGCCGCGACGGTCAGTTCGAGGTTCTCGCGGGCGAGCGACGGGATGAGGTACTTGTCGGAGATGACCTCGCCCTGCTCGGTGACCTTGATCTCGCCCTCCAGGGTGCCCCAGGGCTGGGCGAGGATCGCGTCGTGCGAGGGGCCGCCGCCGCGGCCGACGGTGCCGCCGCGGCCGTGGAAGAGGCGGAGGCGGACGCCGTAGCGGTGGGCGACGTCGCGGAGCCGCCGCTGGGCGCGGTGGATCTCCCACTGGGAGGTGGTGATGCCGCCGAACTTGGAGGAGTCCGAGTAGCCGAGCATGACCTCCTGGACGTCGCCGCGCAGGGCGACGAGGCGTCGGTAGGAGGGGTCGGCGAGCATGTCGTTGAGGATGACGTCGGCGGCGCGGAGCTCGTCGGTGGTCTCCAGGAGCGGCACGATGCCGATCTTGGCCCAGCCGGCGTGCAGGTCGATCAGGCCGGCCTCGCGGGCGAGGACGGTGGCGGCGAAGACGTCGTCGGCGCCCTGGCACATCGAGATGATGTAGGACTCGATGACCTCGGGGCCGAAGCGCTCGAAGGCTTCCTTGATGGTGTGGAAGACGCCGAGGGTCTTCTGGCCCTCGGCGTCGAGCGGGGCCGGGGTGGGGGCCAGCGGGCGGCGGGAGCGGAGCTCCTTGGCGAGCAGGCGCTGCCGGTAGTCGCGGGGCATGTCCGCGTAGCGCCAGGACTCCTCGCCGAGCCGGTCGAAGAGCTGGCCGAGGGCGTGGTGGTGGGCGTCGGCGTGTTCGCGGACGTCCATGGTGGCGAGCTGGAGGCCGAAGGCGGCGAGGGTGCGGATGGTGCGGTCCATGCGCCCGTCGGCGAAGAGGCCGCCGCGGTGCTCGCGCAGGGAGGTCTGGATGAGGGTGAGGTCGCGGATCAGTTCGGCGGTGCCGAGGTAGTCGCGGCCGTCCTGGTGGGGGGTGCCGGCGGCGAGGCGTTCGCGGGTGTTGAGGAGCTTCTGGCGGACGCAGGTGGCCTTGAGGCGGTAGGGCTCCTCGGCGTTGAGCCGCTTGTAGCGCGGGCTGATCTCGGGGAGGAGGTCGAGGTCGCGCTGGAGGGAGTCCAGGAGTTCCTGGGTGGCCCCGGTGTAGCGGATGGAGTTGGAGAGCAGGCCGCGGAGGAAGTCGATGAGCTCCAGGGCGTCGGTGATGCCGTGCTCGTGCTGGAGGATCAGGACGTCCCAGGTGACCTGGGGGGTCACGTTGGGGTTGCCGTCGCGGTCGCCGCCGATCCAGGTGCCGAAGGTGAGGGGGCGGGTGCCGGCGGGCAGCTCGTAGCCGACGCGCTCCAGTTCGGCGGCGAGGTCCTCCAGGACGTCGCCGACGGCGTTGGCGTGCAGCTCGTCGAGGTAGTAGATGGCGTTGCGGGCCTCGTCGGCCGGCTCCGGGCGGACGACGCGGAGTTCGTCGGTCTGCCAGATGAGGTCGATGTTCTCGGCCAGGCGGAGGTCGTGGCGGCGCCGGTCGGCCTCGATGACCGGCGACTCCAGGAGGCCGCCGATGCGGCGGAGCTTGTTGAGGACGGAGCGGCGGGCGGCCTCGGTGGGGTGCGCGGTGAAGACGGGGCGCACGTTGAGGTTCTTGACCGTCTCGCGTACGTGCGCGGGGTCGCCGTCCTTGAGCATGTCGGCGGTGCGGGCGAGGAGGCCGCCCTCGGCGGCGCGCTTCTCGCGGAGTTCGCGGCCGCGGTGGACCTGCTCGGTGACGTTCGCCAGGTGGAAGTAGGTGGAGAAGGCGCGGACGAGCTTGGCGGCCGTCTCCAGTTCGACGCCGCGCAGCAGCTCGGCGGCGGCGTCGCCGTCCTCGCGGGTGAGGCGGCGGACCTTCTCGACGAGGTCGAGGAGGTCGTGGCCTTCCTGGCGTACGAGGGTCTCGCCGAGGAGGTCGCCCAGTCGGCGGATGTCGGCGCGCAGCTCGGCGTTGGTGGTGGGAGTCTGGTCGGCACTGCTCACAGGTGCGGCTCCTTGCAGTGTTCAAGCACGTCTGGAGGGTTCTGGAGGCTTGCGGACCGCGCTGTCCGGCGTTCCCAGGATAGGTGTCCATTCCCTGGACGTGGGGGAGCCCCCCGCTTGTGCCCTCTTGCCGCGTGCCTCCGCGCTGCCATACTTACGTCGCCGTAGGTTACGGAGCCGTAGCCTCGGCCGGTCTTTTCCGTTCACACCCTCACCCTCACCCCCCAGGGGACACGCATGACCATCACTCCCGAGGTGACCCCGGCCCCGGAGACGTCCGAGACGTCCGGCCCGGTCCAGGCCCTGCCTTCCGCCACGCTCGGTGGCGACAGCAAGGGTTCCGTCGAGCAGCTCGCGCTGGGGCTGTTCATCGTGGTGCCGTTCGTGGCGGTGCTGGCGGCGGTGCCGCTGGCCTGGGGCTGGGGGGTGAGCTGGCTGGACCTGGGGCTGATGACGGCGATGTACTTCATCGGCTGCCACGGGATCACGATCGGTTTCCACCGGTACTTCACGCACGGCTCGTTCAAGGCGAAGCGGCCGTTGCGGATCGCGCTGGCGATCATGGGGTCGCTGGCGGTGGAGGGGCCGCTGGTGCGTTGGGTGGCGGACCACCGCAAGCACCACAAGTTCTCGGACGCGGAGGGTGACCCTCACTCGCCGTGGCGGTTCGGCGACACGGTGCCGGCGCTGCTGAAGGGCCTGTGGTGGGCGCACATCGGCTGGATGTTCGACGAGGAGCGGACGCCGCAGCACAAGTACGCGCCGGATCTGATCAAGGATCCGGCGATCCGTCGGATCTCGCGGCAGTTCATGCTGTGGACGATCGTGTCGCTGGCGATCCCGCCGGTGGTCGGCGGTCTGGTGACCTGGTCGTGGTGGGGCGCGTTCACGGCGTTCTTCTGGGGTTCGCTGGTGCGGGTCTGTCTGCTGCACCACGTGACGTGGTCGATCAACTCGATCTGTCACGCGGTGGGCAAGCGTCCGTTCAAGTCGCGTGACCGTTCGGGGAACGTGTGGTGGCTGGCGGTGCTGTCCTGCGGCGAGTCGTGGCACAACCTGCACCACGCGGACCCGACGTCGGCGCGGCACGGGGTGCTGAAGGGGCAGGTGGACTCCAGTGCCCGGCTGATCCGCTGGTTCGAGCTGGCGGGCTGGGCGACCGACGTGCGCTGGCCGGCGCCGTCGCGTATCGACGCCCGGCGGCAGGCCGTCTCCTCCGACGCGGCATGATGGAGGACGTGGCGATCGACGGCAGTTCCAGCAGCACCAGTGGCGGCGGTACCGGGGCGCAGAAGCCCCGGCGGAGCCGCCGGGTGAGAATGACCGGCGCGGAGCGCCGGGAGCAGCTTCTGGACATCGGTCGGACGCTCTTCGCCGCGAAGGGTTTCGAGGGCACGTCGGTGGAGGAGATCGCGGCGAAGGCCGGGGTCTCGAAGCCGGTGGTGTACGAGCACTTCGGTGGCAAGGAGGGGCTGTACGCGGTCGTGGTCGACCGGGAGATGCGGCAGCTGCTCGACGGGGTGACGGGGGCGCTGACCGCCGGTCATCCCCGGGAGCTGCTGGAGCAGGCGGCCTTCGCGCTGCTGGACTACATCGAGAACTACACGGACGGGTTCCGGATCCTGGTCCGGGACTCGCCGGTGGCGCAGTCGACGGGCACCTTCGCGTCGCTGATCAGTGACATCGCCACGCAGGTGGAGGACATCCTGGGCCTGGAGTTCAAGGCGCGGGGTTTCGATCCGAAGCTGGCGCCGTTGTACGCGCAGGCGCTGGTGGGCATGGTGGCGCTGACCGGTCAGTGGTGGCTGGACGTCCGCAAGCCGCGGAAGGCCGAGGTGGCCGCGCATCTGGTGAACCTGGCGTGGCACGGTCTGGACGGCATGGAGCAGAAGCCGCGGCTGATAGGGCACCGGAAGAACTGACCGTTCCGGCCGGGGGCGGCGCCTCCCCCGGTCGCCGGACCTGACGGATCCCGAAAAGGTTCGTTGCCGTATCAACGATCAAGGTTATGATCCCCCCACATCCGGGGGGGTGTCCGCCCTCCGCGCGTGCCGTTCTGCCGTGCGGAGTGGGAGCGGAGCCCTGTCCTGGAGCCTGTTCTCACGTTCCCCAGGGGGGGATCATTTTGCGTACCGCTTTCTCTCTGCGCGGCCGGCGTCTCGCCGCGTGCACCGCGCTCGCCCTCTCCGCCGGCATGCTGCTGGCGTCTCCCGCCGTGGCCGAGCCCGCGCCCCGGCCCTCCGTGGAGCAGCCGCGTCGCGCGGCGGCCCCGCTGCCCGAGCTCGACCTGTCGAAGCTGCGCGACGGCGCGTCCGCGCGCGGCGCGGCGGCGGGCGAGACGCTTCCCTCGCGATTCGACGTGGACGGCGACGGCCTCACCGACCTGCTGGTCCGCAACTGGAACGGCGGGCTCGACGTCATCACGAGCGGCTCGGGCGAGGACGGCGCGTGGGCCCGATACGGCGCCGAGGAGGTCCCGCTGGACCTGGTCCCGCTCGGCGACCAGAACGGCAGCGGCCAGCCCGAGGTGCTGGTGCTGACCCAGTACGGCAAGGCGGAGCTGCACGGCGAGGCCACGCTGGGCGGCGGCACGGCCTACTGGACCGGCGGCGGCTGGGGCGTCTACAACAAGGTCTTCACGCCGGGTGACATCGACGGCGACGGCCGCTTCGACCTGCTGGCCCGCGAGCACGACGGCGACCTGTACTTCTACCGGGGCACCGGCAACCTCTACGCGCCGTTCTCGGCGCGGGTGAAGGCGGGCGTCGGCTGGGGCGCGTACGACCAGGTGGTCGGCATCGGCGACAACGACGGGGACGGCCGGGGCGACGTGGTGGCGCGGACGCCCCGCGGCGAGCTGTTCTTCTACAGCGGCACCGGGGTGAAGACGAACCCGTTCAAGCCGAAGCGGTCGATCGGCACCGGCTGGACCACGTACAACCAGCTGTTCTCCGTCGACGACGTGAACGGCGACGGCGTCGCCGACCTGTTCGCGCGGAAGACCGACGGTTCGCTGTGGGTCTACAACGGCCGGGGCAACGGCACGTTCCTCGCCCCGTCGCGGCTCTCGTCGGCGGGCTCGTTCATCGGGGTCGACCAGTTCGCCGGTTCCGGCTCCATCGCCTCCTCGGGCAAGAACGCGCTGATGGCGCGGACGGCCGGGGGCACCCTGTACTGGTACGGGGCGAAGAACAACGGGCGGCTGTCGCCGCGCGAGCAGATCAACGAGGCGGGTGCCTGGGCCGGTGCCCCGCTGGGTTACGCCTCCTCGCTGGACCGGACCAGCTTCGGCAGCCTGTTCTTCACCTACAACGGCACCCTGTACGCGGGTGACTGGAGCGGCGGCGGCTGGGGCGGGTACAACCACGTCTTCGGCCCCGGCGACCTGAACGGCGACGGCAAGGGCGACCTGCTGGCCCGCGACCGCTCGGGCGTGCTGTGGCTGATGCGGGGCAACGGCGAGGGGACGGGCTTCGCGTCCCGGATCCGGGTCGGCTCGGGCTGGGCGTCGTACAACCGTCTGGTCGGCGCCGGTGACGTCTCCGGCGACGGGCGGGCGGACATCCTCGCCCGGGACCGCTCGGGCGTGCTGTGGCTGTACAAGGGCACGGGCGTCTCGACCCGTCCGTTCGCGACCCGGGTGAAGGTCGGCGGCGGCTGGGGCGCCTACCGGCAGATCGCCGCTCCGGGTGACGTGGACGGCGACGGCCGCGCGGACCTGCTCGCGACGACGTCCGGCGGCACGCTGTACCGCTACCACTCGACGGCCACGAGCGGCGTCTTCGCGCCGCGGGTGAAGGTCGGCGACGGCTGGCAGGTCTACCCCGACCTGTACTAGGCCGGGTTCGGGGGCCCGTGTCGCCGTCCGGTGGTGCGGGCCCCGCCCGTTCGGCAACTGTTCGTCCCGTTGTCGGGGGCGAGCGTTACACTCACGCACATATCCGGGAGGGTGTTCGCCCTTCGCACGTGCGCGCGGAGGCGCCGCGGACCCCGCCCGGTACCCACTTCGTTTCCCCAGGGGGGGATCCTTTGCGTTCCATGTTCTCCGGGCGTGGCCGCCGCGTCGCCGCGTGCACCGCTCTCGCCCTCTCCGCCGGCATGCTGCTGGCGACCCCCGCGTCCGCCGCCGACCCGGCGCCGGTGCCCTCCGTCGAGAGGGTCAAGCCGTCCTTCACGCCGCCGAAGCTGGTCCTTCCGGGCAAGGCGGACGGCTCCGCCCGCGCCGGCGCGCAGGCGGCCCAGGCCACCTCGCCGCTGCTGTCGGACCTGGACCTCGACGGCGTCGACGACCTGCTCTTCCGCGCGAGCGACGGCAAGCTGTACACGACCGCCGGCGGCTCCAGTCTCGTCGACCTGTACCGCTTCGAGGACATCGCCCGCGAGATCGTCCCGATCGGCAACCAGAACGGTCAGGCCGAGCCCGAGGTCCTGGTCCTGTCCGAGAACGGCGCCCTGACGCTCTACCAGGACGTCGACCCGACCGGCACGCCGTACGAGTACCCGGTGGGCGGCGGCTGGCAGGTCTACAACAAGATCACCTCGCCCGGTGACGTCAACAACGACGGCCGCGCCGACGTGATCGCCCGCGACAAGGCCGGCCAGCTGTTCCTGTACCTGGCGACCGGCAGCCCGACCAAGCCGCTGGGCACCAAGATCCCCGTCGGCGGCGGCTGGAACACCTACGACCAGCTGATCGGCGCCGGCGACGTGAACGGCGACGGCCGGGCCGACCTGTACGGCCGGAAGGCCGACGGCCAGCTGTACTTCTACTTCGGCACGGGCTCCACGACCCGTCCGTTCGAGACCCGCAAGCTGATCGGCGGCGGCTGGGGCAAGTACAACCAGGTCTTCCCGTCGGGCCAGGACGGCTCGCTGTTCGCCCGGGACAACGCGGGCGCGCTCTACATGTACCTGCCCAAGGGCGACGGCACCCTGTCCGCGGCCCAGAAGGTCTCCGACGCGGGCGACTTCGCGGGCATCGAGCAGTTCGCGCTGGGCGGCAACGTGCCGTACACCGGCAAGGACGGCCTGATGGCCCGGGACAGCGCCGGCACCCTGTGGTTCTACGGCAGCTCGACCACGGGCAAGCTCAACAAGCGCCAGGCGATCAGCGACACCGGCGAGTGGGCCGGCGCCACGTGGACGAACCTGTCCTCGCTGAACTCGGACGGCTCCGCCGACGTCCTGCAGAACCTGAGCGGCGACCTGTACATCGAGATGCTGTACATCGGCGGCGGCTGGGGCGGCTACAACGCCTTCGTCGGCGCGGGCGACCTGAGCGGCGACGGCAAGGGCGACCTGCTGGCCCGCGACGGCTCCGGCGTCCTGTACCTGTACAAGGGCAACGGCCAGGGCGACGCCTTCTCCTCGCGGATCAAGGTCGGCTCCGGCTGGGGCGGCTACAACAAGCTGTTCGGCGCCGGTGACTACACCGGTGACGGCCGTACGGACCTCCTCGCCCGCACCACCGGCGGCGTCCTCTACCTGTACGCGGGCACCGGCAACGCCGCCGCCCCGTTCGCGGCGCGGAAGGAGATCGGCTCCGGCTGGAACACGTACAAGCACCTGGCGGCGGCCGGCGACCTCAACGCCGACGGCAAGGGCGACATCGTCGGCGCCACCTCCGGCGGCGACCTGTACACCTACCTGAACACGACGCCGGGCAAGTTCTCCGGCCGTTCGCTGTACGGCCCGGGCTTCCAGATCTACAACCAGATCTCCTGACGCCCCCGAGCACCCCAGGGCGCCCCGCACCGGTCTTCCGGTGCGGGGCGTCCGCCGTTTCAGGACGGGGTGCGGGCGACCGCGAAGACGCGGCGGAAGGGGAAGACGGTGCCGTGCGGGCCCGGGGGGTACGCCTCGCGGAGCAGGTCGCGGTAGGCGGCGAGGAACGCCTCGGTGGCGGCGGGGTCGTCGGCGAGGGTGGTGAGGACGGGGCGCAGGGCGGTGCCCTTGACCCAGTCGAGGACCGCGTCCTCGCCCTGGAGGAGCTGGCAGTAGACGGTCTCCCAGACGTCGGTCTCGCAGCCGAGGGCGGTCAGCCGGGCGAGGTAGTCGGCGGGTTCGAGGATGTGGACGAAGCGCCGGCCCTGGTCGCCGAGGCGGGCGCGCCATTCGGGGCGTGCGCAGAGTTCGCCGAGGAGGGCGTGGCTGGGGGAGGTGAAGTTGCCGGGGACCTGGAAGGCGAGGGTGCCGCCGGGGCGCAGGCCTCCGGTCCAGGCGGCGAAGGACTCGGGGTGGTTGGGGACCCATTGGAGGGCGGCGTTGGAGACGATCAGGTCGTAGGGCTCGGTGGGGGTCCAGTGGGCGGCGTCGGCGGGTCGGAAGTCGAGCCAGCCGCCGCCGGAGGTGGTGCCGGACCAGTCCTTCTCGGCCTGTTCGAGCATCTCGGGCGAGAGGTCGAAGCCGGTGATGTGGGCGTCGGGCCAGCGGTCGGCGAGGAGGGCCGTGACGTTGCCGGGGCCGCAGCCGAGGTCGGCGATGCGGGCGGGGCGGTCGCCGTCGGGGAGGCGGGGTATTCGCTGGAGGAGGTCGAGGAAGGGGCGGGTGCGGTGGGGGGTGTGGTGGAGGTACTGCCGCGGGTCCCAGACGGGTGCGGCGACGGTGTCCACGGAATGCATGTTCGATGCCTCCTTGCAGGCGTGAGTCGGCCAAGCGGAACCGGGTTTCGGCCGGGTCCCTTCCCCTCTCCCCCCAGGATTATATCTTGACATCAAGATTCATGATATCGAGAAACTCGAATGCAAGAGACTTTATGTCAACAGACCCACTACACTGATCACATGGAGGACGAGGTCGACCGGCTGGTCGCTGCATGGCGCCGTGAGCGCCCGGACCTCGACGTGGAACCGTTGGAGGTCCTCAGCCGCGTCTCCCGGCTGGCCCGGCACCTCGACCGCGCCCGGCGGCTCGCCTTCTCCGAGCACCAGCTGGAGCCCTGGGAGTTCGACGTCCTCACCTCGCTGCGCCGTGCCGGAGCCCCGTACCAGCTCTCCCCCGGTCAGCTCCTCACCCAGACCCTGGTCACCTCGGGCACCATGACCAACCGCATCGACCGGCTCACCAAGAAGGGCCTGGTCGAGCGGCTGCCCGACCCCAGCGACCGGCGCGGCGTGCTGGTCCGGCTCACCCCCGAGGGACGGGACCGCGCCGACGAGGCGCTCGCCGGGCTGCTCGCCCAGGAGCGGGCCATCCTCGCCCAGCTCACCCGTCCCCAGCGCGCCGAACTCGCCGGCCTGCTACGCCGGCTGACCGCCCCGTTCGACAACGTCCCCGGCTAGCACCCGCTCCGGGAGCGGCGCCGGGCCCACGCCCGCCCGCCGGGCCAGCGCCACCGCCGCCAGGGTCGAGTGGACGCCCAGCTTCCCCAGCACGTTCTGCATGTGCGTGCGGACGGTGTGCGGGGAGAGGAAGAGCCGCTCGGCGACCGCCTTGCGGCCCAGTCCCGCCACCATGCAGCGCAGCACCTCCCGCTCGCGCGGGGTCAGCGACTCCACGAGCCGCTCGCTCTCCGTCCGGTGCTTCCGGGCCGCCGTCAGCTCCCGCAGCACCCCGGTCAGCAGCGCGGGCGGCAGGTGCGTCTCGTCCCGCAGGACGCCGCGGACCACGGCGAGCAGCCGCTGGAGCGAACAGTCCTTCGCCACCCAGCCGCAGGCCCCCGCCTGGAGCGCCAGCGCGGCGCGCCGGGCGTCGTCCTTCTCCGCCAGCACCACCGTGCGGACCGCGGGCTGGACCTTGCGCACCCCCGCGACCAGCGAGATCCCGTCCACGGCGGGCTCGCCGTCCGGCCCGGCCGCCACGGCCGCCGGGGCCGAGGGCGGCGCGCCCAGATCGGCGTCGACGAGCAGCACGTCGAAACGGCGGCCCTCGGCGACCCCCCGGTCCAGACAGCGCATGGCGGCGGGACCGCTGCCCGCCGCGGCGACGTCGACGTCGGGCTCGGCCGCCAGCGCGGCGGCCAGCGATTCGGCGAAGACGCGGTGGTCGTCCACCACCAGGACCCGGATTCGTGCCACGGACACCCCCAAGTGTCGAGGAGAGACCGGCGCGGTACGGCGCCGGAGGCGGGTCCGCCGGCGCACGGCCGCCGCCGTGCCCAGACTGGTACCCCGCTCCCGGCGCCGTACCCGACGGGCCTCGCCCCCTGAACGGCACCGGCCCCCACCGGCGCTGCCCACAGATTAGGGGGGCGGCACGGCACCGTGGGGGCCGATTGGCGGAAGTGTCCGAACTCGACCGTCCTTGGGGACGGTCGGAGGTCAGAGGCGGCGGGCGCCCGCCGAGGGGACGGCCGGGAAGATCCCGGGCTCCGCGTACCCGGCGCCGGCGAAGGCCTTCCGGACCGCCGCCGTGATCTCCTCGGCCCGCTCCTCCTCCACCAGGACCACCGCCGAGCCGCCGAAGCCGCCGCCGGTCATCCGGGCGCCCAGCGCCCCGGCCGCGTTCGCCGCCTCGACGACGAGGTCCAGCTCCGGGCAGGAGACCCGCAGGTCGTCCCGGAGCGAGGCGTGGCCGTCCGTGAGGACCGGGCCGACCGAGCGGGTCGCCCCGGCGTCCAGCAGGGCGATCACCCGGACCACCCGGTCGTTGTCCGAGACCACGTGCCGCACGTACCGCAGAATCGTCCCGTCGCTCAGACGTTCCAGCGCGGCCGGCAGATGCGCGGCGTCGACGTCACGCAGGGCGCGCACCCCGAGCGCCCGCGCGCCCGCTTCACAACCGGCGCGCCGCTCGGCGTACGCGCCGTCCCCGAGCGCGTGCTTCACCCGGGTGTCGACGACCAGCAGGGCCAGCCCCTCGGCGGCGAGGTCGAAGGGCACCTGCCGGTACGACAGGTCCCGGGTGTCCAGGTGGAGGGCGTGGCCCTCCACGGCGCAGGCGGAGGCCATCTGGTCCATCACCCCGCAGGGCACGCCGACGAAGTCGTTCTCGGCGCGCTGCGCGATCCGGGCCAGCTCGGGCCGGGTGAGCCCGAGGCCGAAGAGGTCGTTCAGGGCGAGGGCGGTGACGACCTCCAGGGCGGCCGAGGAGGACAGCCCGGCACCGGTCGGCACGGTGGAGGCGAGGTGCACGTCGGCGCCGGTCACCGGGTGGCCCGCCGCCCGCAGGGCCCAGACGACACCGGCCGGGTAGGCGGCCCAGCCGCCGCCGGAGAGCGGGTCGAGGGCCTCGACGTCGAGCTGGACGATGCCGCCGTCGACGTCGCCGGAGTGCAGGCGCAGGACGCCGTCGTCACGCCGGGAGACGGCGGCGACGGTGGTGTGCGGCAGGGCGAGCGGCAGCACGAAGCCGTCGTTGAAGTCGGTGTACTCCCCGATGAGGTTGACCCGCCCGGGGGCGGCCCAGACCCCGTCGGGCGCGGCGCCGTACAGCGCCTCGAAGTCGGCGGCGACGGTCACGGGCGGTCTCCTTCGCGCTGCCGGGCGAAGGCCCAGGCGTCGGTCACGACGTCCGCGAGGTCGGGGCGGGACGGCGTCCAGCCGAGCCGCTCGCGGGCGGCGTCGGCGGAGGCGACCAGGACGGCCGGGTCGCCGGGGCGGCGGGCGGCCGTGCGCTCGGGGATCGGGTGGCCGGTGACCTTCCGGACGGTCTCGATCACCTCGCGGACGGAGAAGCCGTTGCCGTTGCCGAGGTTGCAGATCAGGTGCTCGCCCGCCGGGACGGTGCCGGCCGTCATCGCGTCGAGCGCCAGGAGGTGGGCCTCGGCGAGGTCGGCGACGTGGATGTAGTCGCGGACGCAGGTGCCGTCGGGGGTCGGGTAGTCGTCCCCGTAGACGGCGATGGCCTCGCGCTCGCCGAGGGCGACCTGGAGGACGAGCGGGATGAGGTGCGACTCGGGGTCGTGGCGCTCGCCGAGCCCGCCGTACGCCCCGGCCACGTTGAAGTAGCGCAGGGAGGTGGCGGCCAGGCCGTGGGCGGCGCACTCGCCGGCGATCATGTGGTCGACGGCCAGCTTGGTCGCCCCGTACGGGTTGGTGGGGGCGGTCGGGGCGGTCTCGGTGATCGGCACGGTCTCCGGCTCGCCGTAGGTGGCGGCGGTGGAGGAGAACACCAGGGTGCGGACGCCGGCCGCGCGCATCGCGGCGAGCAGCGCCATGGTGCCGCCGACGTTGTTCTCCCAGTACTTCTCCGGCTGGGCGACGGACTCGCCGACCTGCGAGAAGGCGGCGAAGTGCAGCACCGCGTCGTAGGAGTCGTCGAGCCAGCGGGCGGCGTCCTGGACGCGGCCCTCGACGAACTCGGCGCCGGCCGGGACTCCCTCCCGGAAGCCGGTGGACAGGTCGTCGAGGACGGTGACCCGGTGGCCCCGCTCCAGGAGGTGGGCGGCGACCGTGCCGCCCACGTAGCCCGCCCCGCCCGTCACCAGGTACCTCTGTGTCATGCGCTTGCCACCTCTCGGATGCGCCGGGCCGCGTCCTCCGGCCGGATGTCGTTCATGAACGCCCCCATGCCGGACTCGGTGCCCGCGAGGAACTTCAGCTTGCCGGAGGCGCGCCGGACCGTGAACAGCTCCAGGTGCAGTCCGAAGTCCTCCCGCCGCTCGTCCGTGAACGGCGCCTGGTGCCAGGCGGCGATGTAGGGCGTCGGCGGCTCCGCCGGGCCGAAGATCCGGTCGAAGCGCCTCAAGAGTTCCAGATACGTCTGTGCGAAGTCTGTCCGGGCCTCCTCGTCGAGGGCGAGCAGGTCGGGGACGCGCCGCCGGGGGTGGAGGTGGACCTCGTACGGCCACTTGGCGGCGTACGGCACGAAGGCGATCCAGTGCTCGGTCTCCAGGACCACCCGTTCGGCGTCGGCGCGCTCCCGGGCGACGAGGTCGTCGAAGAGGTTCCGGCCGGTCGCGCGGCGGTGCTCGTCGATCCGGCGGCGGGTGTGGGCGGTGCGGGGCGTGACGTAGGGGAAGGCGTAGATCTGCCCGTGCGCGTGCGGCAGGGTGACGCCGATCTCCCGGCCGCGGTTCTCGAAGCAGTAGACCTGCTGGACGCCGGGGAGGGCGGACAGCGCGGCGGTGCGGTCGGTCCAGGCGTCGAGGACGAGCCGGACGCGCTCCTCGGTGAGGTCGGCGAAGGAGGCGGTGTGGTCGTCGGTGAAGCAGACGACCTCGCAGCGGCCGACGCCGCCGGAGAGGGAGGGGAAGCGGTTCTCGAAGACCGCGACCTCGTAGCCCTCCTCGGGGATCTCGCTCTCCCGTCCGTCCCGGGCCGGGCAGAGCGGGCAGGCGTCGGCCGGCGGGAGGTAGGTGCGGCCCTGCCGGTGGGAGGCGACGGCAACGTGGTCGCCGGTCAGCTCGTCGTACCGGATCTCGGAGCGGGAGGTGACGGGGGTGAGGGGGCGCGGGTCGACGGCGGTGCGGACGAGGTCGTCGCGGCTGTCGTAGTAGATCAGCTCGCGCCCGTCGGCGAGTGTGGTGACGGTCTTCTTCACGGGTGCCCTCCGGGCGCGAACAAACAGAACCACGCACAAAGAACCACAACCGAACATCGAGGTCAAGAGCGAAGTCCGGAGGGCGCCGCCACGACGGCGCGCCCCGGCTCTTGCGACGGCCCGGGTCCCGGGCCCCGGGGCCTGTCCGACCCGGCGCGTCGGACCAAGCCGGGGCGTCCGCGGCGAGCATGCGTGCCGGGCGGGCCGGGCCCGGCGGGAAGGGTCGGGCCCGGCGGGAAGGGTCGGACGGGACCTAGTACGGCCTGCGCTGCCCCGGGACCGCGCGGTCGAGCAGGCCCGTGCGGGCCGCCAGGGCCGCAGCCTCCAGACGGGAACCGACGCCCAGCTTCATCAGGACCCGCTGCACGTGCGTCCGCGCGGTGCTCGGCGCGATCCCCATCCCCGCCGCGATCAGCCGGGTGTCCTCCCCCTCCGCGACCCGCACCAGGACCTCCACCTCCCGGTGGGTCAGCAGCCGCAGCAGCCGCTGCGCCTCGTCGTCCGGCTGCGCCGCCGGGTTCAGCAGCTCCGCGAAGGCCCCGGCGAGCAGCTGCGGCGCCACCGCCACCTCGCCCGCCCGGGCCTTCAGCAGCGCCCGCTCGACGCCCTCGATCCGCTCGTCGTGCCGGACGTAGCCGGACGCCCCGGCCGCGAAGGCCGCCGCGATCCCGCGCGGCGAGGGCACCGGGCCCAGCACCACCACGGCCACCTGCGGCCGCTCCCGCTTGATCCGCGCGACCGGCTCGAAGGCCCCGGGCGCGGCCGGGGCGGCCGTGCCGAAGAGGCAGACCTCCGGCGCCCTGCCCACCACGACCTCCGCCGCTCCCGCCGCGGGTGCCGCCGCCGCGAGCACCCGGTGCCCGCGCAGCTTCAGTGCCGAGGCGAGCGCCTCCGCGAGCAGGCGGTGGTCGTCCACGACCACGAGCCGAACGCCCATCCCGTCATCCCCCATCCCCCGGGCGTGCCGTCCCCCGGCACCCTGACCCGGCAAGCTACACGCTCCCCCGCCCCGCGGGGCGTCAACCTCCGCCGCACGAAAGGGGGACGCGGACGCGCGAAGGGCCTCCCCGGTGAACCGGGAAGGCCCTTCGCGTCGCCCGACGGCGTCAGTTCCGCGTGCTGAACGACACCGCGTGGTACTTCTTCGAGAGGGCGGACTCGCCCTCCCGCGTCTTGCTGGCGTAGGTGGCCGAGATGAAGAACCGGCCGTCGCCGTAGAGGAGTTCGGCGCCGGTGATCGAGAAGCTGGTCTCGATGTCCCGGTTCCCCTTGTCCGACGGGTTCTCCAGGAGCAGCGTCGACTTCATCGTGCCCGCGTGGACGGAGACGAGCTGTCCGCCCTTGGAGTACGGGGGCACCTTGTACGCGATGAGGTCGCCGCCGTCCATGCGCAGCGGCATCAGCGTGTAGCCGTCGCCGGCGTCGGCCTTCTCGGGCGCCGTCCGGCCGTTGGCGAGGTCGAAGGCGATGATCTCGTTGGTCTCGTCGCCGTACTCGCCGGTGGAGCCGTCGTGCTCCTCGGTCGGCACGTAGAGCCGGTCGTTGCCGACGAGGACCTGCGAGCAGTCCTCCACCGCGGTGGAGCCGCAGCGGGCCGCGTAGCGGTCCGGGTCGGCCGTGATCTTGGTGCGCAGCTTCCCGGTCTTCTCGTCGATGGAGAAGAAGTCCGAGATGCCGCTGCCGTCGTCGGCGGCGTCGCCGACGTTGGCCGCGACCACCAGCGGCTTGGTCGAGACGACCGCCGCGTACTTCACGCCCTGCGGCATCTTGAACTGCGAGAGCGGCTTGCCCGACTTCGGGTCCAGGTTCTGGACGAGGACGGACTCGGCGCCGTACTGGCCGCACTTGCGGACGGCGACGAGGCCGGCGCCGCCGCCGTAGCCCATGTCGTAGCAGTTCTGGTCGTTGGACTGCGGCTTCCAGCGGACCTTGCCGGTGGCCGCGTCGAAGGCCGCGCCGCCGTCGGTGCCGCCGGCCGCCACGGTCTCGCCGCTGAGCGTGACCTCGCTGAAGCGGGCCTTCTCGTCGCCGCCGCCGCTGACGGAGGCGGACCAGAGCAGCTTGCCGGTGTTCAGGTCGACCATGCCGACCTGGTTGCAGCTCTGGTAGTAGCGGGGGGCGACCCGCTTGGACTCCTCGAAGAGGATCGGCACCTTGTTGTCGGCGGTCTTGTGCCGGGACGCGCCGCAGACCTGGCCGGCCAGCGGGAGGGTCCAGGAGACCGTGCCCTTGTCGATGTCGTAGCCGACGACCGAGTTGACGCCCGTCTTCACGAAGGTCTTGTCGGTGAGCCAGGAGCCGTCGACGGGCGTGGTGTCGGGCACCTTGGGCGGGTCGATGCGGAAGGCCAGGCGGGAGCCGGTCTTCGCGCCGGGCTTCTCCTTGCCGTCGCCGCCCAGGCCGTTGCCGGCCCCGCCGTCGGTGCCGGTCTCCCCGCCGCCGGTGGGGGCCTGGCTGGTGCCGCCGGTGGGCTTGGCGTCGGGCTCCGGGTCGGAGCCCGAGTTGGCGTACCAGATGCCGCCGCCGACGATCAGGGCGACGGCCACGACCGCCGCGACGATGATCTGCGTCTGCGCGGACAGCTTGCCGCGCCCGCCCGGCGCGGGGGCCGGGACGTGCTGCTGGGGCGCGGTCGGGTAGCCGTACGGCTGCTGCGGCTGGGTCGGGTACCCGTACGGCGGCGGCACGGCCTGCTGGTGCTGCGGATCCTGCTGCGGGTAGCCGTACGGGCCGGGCTGCGGGGCCTGCTGCGGGTAGCCGTAC
>NZ_BNBS01000122.1 GCF_014656075.1 Streptomyces hydrogenans | reverse complement strand
GGCGGCGGTGACCGCCGCCGTCGCGGAACCCGGCCCGGACCCGGGGGCCTGGCCCCCGCCGGTCCCGGCGGCGGACAGCGCCGCCACCTCCACCTGACGCCCGCCGCCCCGGCCGAAGGCCCGGTGCTGACGGTTGAGCGCCTTGATCTGCGCCCGGTCGAGCTTGGCCTGCTCGCGCCGGCGGATCCGGTTCTGCTCCTTCTCGCGCCGGTCCTCGCGGACCTCGTCCACGGCCTCGTCCAGGGTCCGTACGCCTTCCAGCAGCATCAGCGACCAGGCGGCGAAGGTCTCCCGCGGGGCCCTTATCCACCGGACGATCCGGATCTGCGGCAGCGGACGGGGCACCAGGCCCTGCTCGCGCAGCGCCGCCCGGCGGGTCTGCTTCAGCGCCCGGTCGAAGAGGACCGCCGCCGACAGGGACATCCCCGCGAAGAAGTGCGGGGCCCCGTCGTGGCCCAGACCGCGCGGCGCGTGCACCCAGTTGAACCAGGCGGCCGCCCCCGCGAAGAGCCAGACCAGGAGGCGGGAGCCGAGGGCCGCGTCGCCGTGGCTGGCCTCGCGGACGGCGAGCACCGAGCAGAACATGGCGGCGCCGTCGAGGCCGAACGGCACCAGGTACTCCCAGCCGCCGGTCAGGTTGAGGTTCTGCCGGCCGAAGCCGACGAGTCCGTGGAAGGAGAGCGCCGCCGCGACGGCTGCGCAGCAGAACAGCAGCCCGTACGAGGCGGTGCCGTAGATGGCCTCCTTGCGTCTGCGCCGCTCCTCGCTGCGCTCCCAGGAGTCCTCCGCCGCGGCCTGGTCACCGGCGCGCTTCCCGCGCGCGAGCACCGCCACCGCCGTCAGGACTCCGGCCACCATCACGCCGCCCGGAAGCAGCCAGTCCAGCGATATGTCGGTCAGTCTCATGCGGTGTCCCTCGCATCGCAGTGGGGCGTTTGGCCGCCCATACTGTCCGACCGATCGGCGGGCCCACCGGTTTTCGGGGCAAGAGCACGCCAACGGGGGCTCACGACATGCGAATGGGTACCTTCTGGTCGAACGACCGCCAGTGGGGCCGGAGTTGCGTTCGATTCACGTCACTCGTGGGGGTGGTGTGAGCCGCCTGGGGCGTGAGGTCCCTCAGGCGGTGGCGGCGAGCCGCTGCACCCGCTCGGCGTCACAGGTGCGCGGGCAGGTGAGGCAGGTGTCCTCGGGGCGCAGCGTGTAGAAGAAGCAGCAGGTGGCCCGGTCCCGGGTGGCGCGCGGGGTGCCGTCCGGCGCCTCGGCCCCCGGCAGCGGGCGGAAGCCGGCCCCGCCCGCGTACGGCTTCTCCGGCCGGCCGGTGCTCCCCGGCAGCAGCAGCTCCAGCTCGGCCATGGCCCGCTCCTCCTCGCCGAGCAGGGCGCCGATGTACCAGAGGCTCTCCACGATCTCGTCCGTCACCATCCCCCACAGGGCCCGCCGGCCCCGCCGCATCCGCGGTCCGAAGCCGCCCAGGAGGGCCTCGAAGTGCTCGGCGAGCGAGGCGCGGACCTCCGCGCGCAGGGCGTCCTCGCCGGAGACCACCCGGGCGCCGGGCAGGGCGGCGGCGGGGTCACCGGGCAGACAGGCGAACTCCTCGACCCGGACCGCCATGCGGCCCAGGGCCCGCTGGAAGGCGACTGACTCCACGGGGAGGCGGGGGACCCGGCGGTGCAGGAACCAGGGGACGGTCACCAGCAGGCAGGCGGGCCAGCCGTAGCGGTGCAGTCCGAAGCTGGCGACCACGTCGGGCCGGGCCTGCTGTCCGTAGTCGCGGAGCACCTGCGCGTTGTCCCAGGCGAGGAAGGCGTCCAGGGCGGCCCCGCCGGCGGCCAGCTCCTCGGCGCGGACCCAGCCGGCGCCGCGCGGCAGCCGTTCGTCCCCGTCCGTCTCCTCTATCCGCAGGCCGGAGAAGACCTCGGCCAGCCGGGCGTACGAGGCCGCGACGGGCGAGGCGAGGGGGGAGGGCAGCAGGGCGGGGACGGTCATGCGGACCACCGAATCGCGATCGTTAGCAGGTTAGCCTTACCTTACCCGAAACGGCATCACGTCTCACCACCGGCGGCCCCGCTCCCCCCGCCGCCCGTGGGCGCGGTCCCACGGAACCGTCCGTTCGCCTATGGTGCACAGGGGACCCCGGCATCGCGAGCCGGGCCCGGCACGAGGCCGCAGGAGGACCCGGGTGGAGCAGGGCGCAGCGCGCGAGCGGGCGACGGAGGGACCGTCCCCGCGGTGCGGCGACCCCGCGCCCGACCCGTACGGGACCGGCGGCGCCCGCGTCCCCGAACAGGCCAGGGGCGAGCACACCCACGGCGAGACGCCCCTGCCGCTCCCCGGCGGCGGCCCGTCCGCCGTGCGGCGCCACTCCGTCCGCGGCCAGATCCTCGACGCCCTGCGCACCGCCCTGGTCGCCGGCGAGCTGCGGCCCGGCGAGGTGTACTCCGCCCCGGTCCTCGGCGAGCGCTTCGGCGTCTCCGCGACCCCGGTCCGCGAGGCCATGCAGCGCCTCGCCGTCGAGGGCGCCGTCGAGGTCGTCCCCAACCGCGGCTTCCGGGTCGTCGTCCGCACCCCCCGCGAACTGGCCGAGCTGGCCGAGGTCCGCGCCCTGATCGAGGTCCCCGTCATGCTGCGGCTGGCCCGCACCGTCCCGGCCGGCCGGTGGGCCGCGCTGCGCCCGCTCGCCGAGGCCACCGGTGCCGCCGCCGCCCGCGGCGACCGCGCGCACTACGCCGAGACCGACCGGGCCTTCCACCGCGCGGTCCTCGCCCTGGCCGGCAACGAGCAGCTCCTGGTCATCGCCGACGACCTCCACCGCCGCTCCCAGTGGCCCCTGCTGAGCGCCCCGGTGCCGCGCCACGCGGACCTGGTCGCCGACGCCGCCGAGCACGGCGCCCTGCTCGACGCCCTCGGCGCCCAGGACCTCCCGGTCGTCGAGTCCCTGGTCCGCGAGCACTTCACCGGTGCCGAGGTCTGACCCCCGCGAGGGGGCGGCCAGGCGGGCCCGCGCCTACTAAGGTCGGGGGCGACAGCCGTTCGTACCGCGTCGCCCGTGAGGTGCCCCATGCCGTCCGCGACCCCGTCCCCCGCGGACGGACGCCGACCCGCCACCGGTACCGAACCCGGGGCCGGCGCGCTCCTCGGGTGGCTCACCGACCCCGACGCGCCCCGCCTGTGCCTGGTCACCGGTGCCGCCGGCAGCGGCAAGACCGCCCTCCTCGGCTGGCTGGCCGCCCAGGCCACCCGGGGCCGGCGCGGCCGGGGCCGCACCGAGCGGATCCTCGTCCCGCTCGCCGGGCAGGGCGCCCTCGGCGTGGCCTGGACGCTCGCGAACCGCCTGGGCGTGGTCGCCCGCACCCCCGCCGACCTCGGCCACGCGCTCGCCACCAGCGAGGCCCGGCGCACCGGCCGGACCGTGCTGCTGCTCACCGATCTGCACGCCGCCGCCGAACCGGACGCGGTGGCCGACCTGCTCGCCGGGCTCGCCGAGACCGGCCGGATCCGCCTGGTGGTGGAGACCCGCACCGGCACCCGGGCCCCCCGGGCCGCCCGCACCACCGTGGTCGACCTCGACGGGGACGCGGGCCCCGAGCCGCTGCCGCCGGCCCCGTCGCCGCCGGACCTGTCCGACCCGGTCGCCGTCTGCGCCGCCGACCCCCTCCTCGTCACCACCGGCTACCTCACCGTCCCCGCCGACGCCGACCCCGGCGAGCTGCGCGACGCGTGGCTGCGGGCCGGGCAGGCGCTGTGCGCGGCCGACGGCCCGGCCGGCCGGGCCCTGGTGCTGCTCATCGCCCTCGCCGTCGCGGCCGACCCCCGGCTGCGCCCCGCGCTCGCCGAACTGGCGGCCCCCGCGCCGTGGCGGATGCGCTGGGCCCGGCACCGCGGCGACGTCTCCCCGCCGTGGCCCGGGCCGGTCGCGGTGCTCGGCGCGACCGCCGGCGGGCCCTCGGCCGGTCTGCTCCTGGTCGGCGACCGCACGGGCACCGTCCGGCTGCTGCGGGAGTCCGACGCCACGAGCGAGGGACGGCTCGCCCACCGGGTCCAGGGCCGGATCACCGCCCTCGCGCCGACCGCCGACGGAACGGTGCTGCTGCTCGACGAGCGCGGCCGTCTGCACACGGTCCGGGGCACGGCGCCCCGCCCGCCCTATCTGGAACGGCTCACCGACGCCGTCTCCACCACCCTGTCCCGGCATCCCGGCACGGCGCTCGCGGCGATCGCGGGCTCGGTGGTGGTGGGGGACCGGCTCGGCTCGGTCCACGCCTTCGGGGTCACCGGCCTCCACCAGGCCGCCCCGCACAGCGGCCGGGTGACCGCAGTGACCGCCGTGGAGTCGGAGACCCCCTTCGTCTGCTCGGGCGGCGCCGACGGCACCGTACGGCTCTGGACCCCGGGCCGCGCCCCGGTGCCGGAACCGCTCGCGGAGCGCCGGGCGCCGGTCGTCGCCCTGCACGCGGCCCCCGCCCCCGGCGGTCCGCTCGTCGCGCCCGCCTGGGCCGTCGGCCGGGTCGAACTGATCCCGGCCGAGGGCGGCCGGCGCCGGGCCTTCCGCCCGGGCCCCGCGGTCCGCGCCGTCGCCGTCACCGCCACCGGGGCGCTCCTCATCGGCACCGACGAGAGCCTCGTCTGCCTGGAGCCGTACGGGGGCTGACACCCCGTCCTGGAGGATCGCCCGGCGATTTCCGGTCACCGGACCGCACCCCGCGCGGACGGCGCCGGGTCGCCGTCACATGGCCGTCCGGGGCGTCAACTGCCCGGCCAGCCAGGTCGGTACGCCACCGAGGAGGCGGAAGAGCCGACGGGCCTCGGCGCGCAGCCGGCCGGCCTCCGGCTCGGTCTCGGTGTCGGCCAGCGCGGTGAGAGCCGGGGCCGTACCGACCAGGTAGCCCAACTCCTCGCGGATCCGCAGCGATTCGGCGAAGCCGTGCCGGGCCTCCGCCAGCTCGCCCTCGCGCAGCGCGAGGCCGGCGAGATGGCGCCAGGTGGAGGAGAGCAGCAGCGCGTCGCCCTGCGCGGTGGCGCCGGCGTGCGCGCGGCGGTACGCGGCGCGGGCCGCCTGCGGGGAGTCGCCGAGGTTCTGCGCGATCAGCCCGCGCCGGTAGTCGAGCAGCGGGCGGCCCGGCTCGGAGGGGGCGATCAGGGCCGCAGCGCGGCCGAGCGCCATCCGGGCCTCGTCGGCGCGGTCCCGGACGCCCAACAGGGTGGAGGCGTAAGCGAGATAGCCCCGTTCGCAGGCCGCGGCGCCGCGTTCCTCGTCGCTGCCCGCGACCGCCTCGGCGGCGCGCAGCGCCTCCTCGGCCTCGGCCCAGCCCTGTTCGGTGTAGAGACAGCGCTCGATCAGCAGCGCGGCCCGTTCGAGCGCCGCGGCCGGTTCATGGGCGCGGGGGGCGAGCAGGGCCGCCGCGTCGGCCCAGCAGCCGCGGGAGCGGAGCCGCCATATGGCGGTCTCCACCGGAGTCTCCTTGCCGTGGGCGAGGGACGGACTTCCGCCGCCCCCTGATTCGGAACCAGACATGGCGGTGTCCGCCACATTGCCCTCCCCGAGCGCGCCATCGAGCTGTTGAGTAGGACGGCATCTCAGCACGAACGGACGTACCCGGCCAAGGGGTCGGGTGAAAAATTTCACAAAGCCGCGGAGCGTGCGTGACGCCCGGCCGGGAGTGGGTCCGGCGGGGCCTCGGGGGGCGTCGTGGCCCGTGATCACGGCGGTGATCAGGGAGGGCGGTGGTGCGGCGGGGGATGCCGGGAGGGCGGACCGAGGGGGTCCGTCTCACTCCTCCGGACTCAACCGAAGGAGTGAATTCCGCAACCGCCCGGACCCTGCCCGGAGCCGGGCCGGACCTCGACCGGAGCGGGGCTGGACCTCGATCGGACCCCGGCCGGACCCTCGCGCGGGGCGAGGCCGGAGGTCGCCCCCACCTCGATCGGGCCCCGCCCGGAGACCGGACCCCGCGGAGACCGGACCCCGCCCGGAGCCAGGGCCCCGCCCGGAGCCCGGACCCCGCCCGGAGCCAGGACCCCGGCCGGTGAGGGGGTCGCGGGGGTCAGCTCATCCGCAGGGCGAGGAAGAAGTCGAGCTTGTCCTCCAGGCGGGAGAGGTCCCGGCCGGTCAGCTGCTCGATCCGGCCCACGCGGTAGCGCAGCGTGTTCACGTGCAGGTGCAGCCGGGTCGCGCAGCGCGTCCAGGAGCCGTCGCAGTCCAGGAACGCCTCCAGGGTCGGGATCAGCTCCGCCCGGTGCCGCCGGTCGTAGTCCCGCAGCGGGTCGAGCAGCCGGGCCGTGAAGGCGCGCCGCACGTCGTCCGGGACGAAGGGCAGCAGCAGGACGTGCGAGGCCAGCTCGTGGTGGCCGGCCGCGCAGACCCGGCCGGGACGGGCCGCGGCCACCCGGCGGGCGTGCCGGGCCTCCTCCAGGGCGCCGCGCAGGCCCTCCGCCGAGTGCACGGCGGCGCTGACGCCCAGCGTGAGCCGCCCGTCGTCGGCGAGGCCGGATGAGAGCGGGCCGCGTACCGCCGCGAGCAGGGCGTCCGCGTGCAGGCCGAGCGCGGGCGCCGGGCCGTCGTCCTCGCTCTCGGGCAGCGGTCCCGCGGTCAGCGGCACCAGCGCGATCGCCTCGTCGCCGGTGTGGGCCACGGCGATCCGGTCGGCGGACTCGGCGCCGACGGTCGCCGGGTCGACCAGGATCTCCTCCAGGAGGGCCTGGGTGACCGGGCCCGGCTCCACCGGGTTCTGGCCGCCGTCCTGGTCCCACTCGACCCGGGCCACGACCACCTGCCAGTGCGGGGCCGCGCCGAGGCCGGGCAGCAGCACCGGGGCGGCGACCCGCAGCCGGGCCGCGATCTCGGCGGGCGCGGCGCCCGTCTGCACCAGCTCCAGGACCTCCTGGGCGAGCCGGCGGCGGACCGTGCGGGCCGCGTCGCGCCGGTCGCGCTCGACGGAGATCAGCTGGGTGACGCCCTGGAGCAGGTCGAGCCGGGCGGCCGGCCAGTCCCCGGCGTCGGCCTCCACGGCCAGCAGCCAGTCGGACAGGACCGTCTCGCGGACGTCACGGGAGGCGGGACCGGCGGCCCGGCCGGTGTTGCGGATCGGGAAGAGCGAGTACGCCGTGCCGTGCACGGTCAGCCGGTGCGGGCCGCGCCGGCCGGTCCGGGTGGCGGCCAGGTGCTCGCCCGCGAGCCCGGCGGCCAGGGCGTGGTCCAGCGGCTCCCCGGCGCCCGCGATCTGCCGTCCGGTGGGGGAGAGGACCCAGGCCCGCAGGTCCAGGTCGGAGCCGAGCAGGTCGAGGACGGCCTCGGGGCCGCCGCCCGCCGGGCCGGAGGTCATCAGGCGCCGGTGCCGGTCCACGACGGCGGCCAGGTCACCGGCCCGCTCGCCGGAGACCTGTCGAACGACGTGTTCGGTGATCGTCGCGAACGCAACGGATTCGTTGACCGCGAAGAGCGGCAGCCGGTGGCGCGAACACGCCTCCACGAGATCGTCCGGGATGTCGCCCAGCTCGGCCTCGCCCGCCGCCAGCGCGGCGACCCCGGCCTGGCTGAGGATCCGCACGAAGGGCTCGGCGTCGGCCGCGTCGCGCAGCCAGGCCAGGCCGGTGAGGACCAGCTCGCCGCCGGACAGGTACCGGCTGGGATCCTTGAGGTCCGTGGTCATCACGCCGCGGACGGAGCGGTCCAGCTCGTCCTCGCCGCCGAGCAGGCGCAGCCCGAGCGCGTCGTTCTCCAGCAGTGCGCGCAGCCGCATCGTGTCGCCGCCGTTCCTTCGAGTGGGGTGGTGGGGTTGTCGGGTATTCGACGGTGGGCCGGTGGGGGTGGTGCCACCGTTTCCAGGGGAAAACGGCGAGGTTTCTGTTCCCCGCCTTTCGTTCGAATCTACAAGACGTGCACGGGCACCGGCCAACTCCTTCATGTTTTCGGTGGCTACACCCCGGCCATCGTGGCTTGTGTACTAGGCCACACACCGCGTGAACAGGACATGAACTCCGAAGTCGAGGGCCGAACGTCCCCCAGGGCCCAGACGTCCGACCCCCACCAGAATCACTAGAAGAGAGCCACCATGGACTTCCTTCGCCCCGCCAGCTGGGAGGAGGCGCTCGCCGCCAAGGCCGAGCACCCCACAGCCGTGCCCATCGCCGGCGGTACCGACGTCATGGTCGAGATCAACTTCGACCACCGGCGCCCCGAGTACCTGCTGGACCTGAACCGCGTCGAGCTGCTGCGCGAGTGGGAGGTCGGCGAGGAGAACGTCCGACTCGGCGCTTCCGTTCCGTACACGCAGATCATGGAGAACCTGCGGGCCGAGCTGCCGGGCCTGGCACTCGCCTCCCACACGGTCGCCTCTCCGCAGATCCGCAACCGCGGCGGTGTCGGCGGCAACCTCGGCACCGCCTCCCCGGCCGGTGACGCCCACCCCGCCCTCCTCGCCGCCGGCGCCGAGGTCGAGGTCGAGTCGGTCCGGGGCAGCCGCTTCATCCCGATCGACGAGTTCTACACGGGCGTGAAGCGCAACGCGCTCCAGCCCGACGAGCTCATCAAGACCGTCCACGTCAAGAAGGCGGACGGCCCCCAGCAGTACTCCAAGGTCGGCACCCGCAACGCGATGGTCATCGCGGTCTGCGCCTTCGGCCTGGCGCTCCACCCGGAGACCCGCACCGTCCGCACCGGCATCGGTTCGGCCGCGCCGACCCCGATCCGCGCCAAGGAGGCCGAGGCCTTCCTGAACGCGGCGCTGGAGGAGGGCGGCTTCTGGGACAACGGGAAGATCATCACCCCCTCGATCGCGAAGCAGTTCGCCGACCTGTGCTCGGCCGCCGCCAACCCGATCGACGACGTCCGGGGCACCGCCAAGTACCGGCGCCACGCCGTCGGCATCATGGCTCGCCGCCAGCTCGGCTGGACGTGGGAGCAGTACCGCGGCGCCGGCCGCACGCTTGAGGGAGCTGCATAACCATGCGCGTCAATTTCACGGTCAACGGTCGTCCGCAGGAAGCCGACGACGTCTGGGAGGGCGAGTCCCTCCTCTACGTCCTGCGTGAGCGCCTGGGGCTGCCCGGCTCCAAGAACGCCTGCGAGCAGGGCGAGTGCGGTTCCTGCACGGTGCGCCTCGACGGCGTGCCGGTCTGTTCCTGTCTGGTCGCCGCCGGTCAGGTCGAGGGCCGCGAGGTCGTCACCGTCGAGGGCCTGGCGGAGTACGCCAAGGAGCGCGAGGCCCACGGCGGTTGCGCCTCCGGCGCCTGCGGCACCTCGGTCGACGCGGCCAAGAGGTGGGAGGCGAAGCCCGCCCAGGACTCGCAGACCGGCGAGGGCGTCGAACTCTCCCCGATCCAGCAGGCGTTCATCGACGCGGGCGCCGTCCAGTGCGGCTTCTGCACCCCCGGTCTGCTCGTCGCGGCCGACGAGATGCTGGAGCGCAACCCGTCCCCGACGGACGCGGACATCCGCGAGGCGCTCTCCGGCAACCTCTGCCGCTGCACCGGTTACGAGAAGATCCTCGACGCGGTCCGCCTCGCGGCCGCGCGCCAGGAGCGTCAGGGAGAGGCGGTCTGACGATGGCTCAGAACACGCGTACCGTACCGGTGGGCACGCCCACCGACGTCACCCAGAACCACGTCAAGGGCGGCATCGGCGAGTCCACGCTCCGCCCGGACGGCACCCTCAAGGTCACCGGCGAGTTCGCCTACTCCTCGGACATGTGGCACGAGGACATGCTGTGGGGCCAGATCCTGCGCTCCACCGTCGCGCACGCCGAGATCGTGTCCATCGACACCTCCGAGGCCCTCACGATGGACGGCGTCTACGCCGTGCTGACCCACGAGGACCTGCCGGCCGCGAAGAACTACGGCATGGAGTTCCAGGACACCCCGGTCCTCGCCTACGGCAAGGTCCGCCACCACGGTGAGCCGGTCGCCCTCGTGGCCGCCGACCACCCGGAGACGGCCCGCCGCGCCGCCGCCAAGATCAAGATCGAGTACCGGGAGCTCCCGGTCGTCACGGACGAGGCCTCCGCCCTCGCCCCGGACGCGATCCTGGTCCACGAGAACCGCGACGACCACCACTCCGGTCACGTCCCGCACCCCAACATCGTGCACCGCCAGCCGATCATCCGCGGCGACGCGGCGGCGGCCGCCGAGCGCGCCGACGTGATCGTCACGGGCGAGTACACCTTCGGCATGCAGGACCAGGCCTTCCTCGGCCCCGAGTCCGGCCTCGCCGTACCGGCCGAGGACGGCGGCGTCGACCTGTACGTCGCCACCCAGTGGCTGCACTCGGACCTCAAGCAGATCGCCCCCTGCCTCGGCCTGCCCGAGGAGAAGGTCCGGATGACCATGGCCGGTGTCGGCGGCGCCTTCGGCGGCCGCGAGGACATCTCCATGCAGATCCTCGCCTCCATCCTCGCCCTGCGCACCGGCAAGCCGGTCAAGATGGTCTACAACCGGTACGAGTCCTTCTTCGGGCACGTCCACCGGCACCCGGCGAAGCTCTGGTACGAGCACGGCGCCACCAAGGACGGCAAGCTCACGCACGTCAAGTGCAGGATCGTGCTCGACGGCGGCGCGTACGCGTCGTCCACGGCCTCGGTCGTCGGCAACGCCTCCTCCCTCTCGATCGGTCCCTACGTCGTCGAGGACGTGGAGATCGAGGCGATCGGCCTCTACACCAACAACCCGCCCTGCGGCGCCATGCGCGGCTTCGGCGCGGTCCAGGCGTGCTTCGCCTACGAGGCCCAGATGGACAAGCTCGCGGCGAAGCTGGGCATGGACCCGGTGGAGCTGCGCCAGCTCAACGCCATGGAGCAGGGCACGATCATGCCGACCGGCCAGGTCGTGGACTCGCCGGCCCCGGTCGCCGAGCTGCTGCGCAGGGTCAAGGCCCGCCCGATGCCGCCGGAGCGCCAGTGGGAGACCGCCGGCGAGGGCGCGGACGTCCGCGCGCTGCCGGGCGGCCTGTCCAACACCTCGCACGGCGAGGGCGTCGTGCGCGGCGTCGGCTACGCGGTCGGCATCAAGAACGTCGGTTTCTCCGAGGGCTTCGACGACTACTCGACCGCGAAGATCCGCATCGAGGTCATCAACGGCGAGGCCGTCGCCACCGTCCACACCGCCATGGCGGAGGTCGGCCAGGGCGGCGTCACCATCCACGCGCAGATCGCCCGTACCGAGCTCGGCGTCCAGCAGGTCACCATCCACCCCGCCGACACCCAGGTGGGCTCGGCCGGTTCGACCTCCGCGGGCCGCCAGACGTACATGACCGGCGGCGCCATCAAGAACTCCTGCGAGATCGTCCGCGAGAAGGTCCTGGAGATCGGCCGGCGCAAGTTCGGCTCGTACCACCCGGCGTGGGCCAACGCCGAACTCCTCCTGGAGGGCGGCAAGGTCGTCACCGACGGCGGCGAGGCGCTCGCCACCATCGCGGACGTCCTGGAGGACCAGGCCGTGGAGGTCGAGGAGGAGTGGCGGCACCGTCCGACCCAGGCCTTCGACCTCGTCACCGGCCAGGGCGACGGCCACGTGCAGTACGCCTTCGCGGCGCACCGCGCGGTGGTCGAGGTGGACACCGAGCTCGGCCTCGTCAAGGTCATCGAGCTGGCCTGCGCGCAGGACGTCGGCAAGGCGGTCAACCCGCTCTCCGTGGTCGGCCAGATCCAGGGTGGCACCACCCAGGGCCTGGGCGTCGCGGTGATGGAGGAGATCATCGTCGACCCGAAGACCGCGAAGGTGCGCAACCCCTCCTTCACGGACTACCTGATCCCCACCATCCTCGACACGCCGACCATCCCGGTCGACTACCTCGAACTGGCCGACCCCAACGCGCCGTACGGCGTCCGGGGCATCGGCGAGGCCCCGACCCTGTCGTCCACCCCGGCCGTCCTCGCGGCGATCCGGGCGGCGACCGGCCTGGAGCTGAACAAGACGCCGGTCCGCCCCGAGGCGCTCACCGGCACCCTGTAGGACCCTCCGGGCGGTGTGTGCCTCCCAGGAACGTCACACCTTCCCCCGCCCGCACCGCCCGGAGTCGTACCCCCACGCAGTACCCCGCAGTACCGGCAGTACCCGCAGTGCCCCGCAACAACCCGTTCGTCTCGGGCCGTCCCCCGGGTCGTGCAGCCAACGAAATATCCCAAATCCCGCGTTTCCAACGTCAGAGTCCGACATCTGATGCGGGTGCCCCTTTGAACCTTGGGAGTAGGCCCCATGACCCAGTCGTCTGTGGAGCCCAAGACCGCCGCGGAAGACGCGGGCTCCGGCTCGCGCAACCCCGCCGGACGTTCTTGGCTCGACCGGTACTTTCACATCTCGGAGAGAGGATCCTCCGTCGGCACGGAGATCCGCGGTGGCGTCACCACCTTCATGGCGATGGCGTACATCCTCCTGCTCAACCCGATCCTCCTCGGAGGCCCGGACGTCGACAAGCACGTCCTCGCCTCCTCCGCCGTCATCACGGCGACCGCCCTCGCCGCGGCGGTGACCACCCTGCTGATGGGCTTCGTCGGCAAGGTGCCGCTCGTCCTCGCGGCCGGCCTCAGCGTCTCCGGCGTGCTGGCCACCCAGGTGGTGCCCCAGATGACCTGGCCGCAGGCCATGGGCATGTGCGTGGTCTACGGTCTGGTGATCTGTCTCCTGGTGGTCACCGGCCTCCGCGAGATGATCATGAACGCCATCCCGCTGCCGCTCAAGCACGGCATCACCATCGGCATCGGCCTCTTCATCGCCCTGATCGGCTTCAACAAGGCCGGCTTCGTCGGCGCCGGCCCGCAGTTCGGCCCGCCCGTCACCATGGGCTCCGGCGGCGAACTCGTCGGCTGGCCCGTCCTGATCTTCGCGGTCACCCTCCTCGCGATCTTCGCCCTCCAGGCCCGCAAGGTCCCCGGCGCCATCCTCATCGGCATCGTCGGCGGCACGATCATCTCGCTGATCGTCAACGCGGTCGCCGACATCCCGGCCAAGGGCCCGGGCGCCTGGGCCAACGGCGCCCCGGAGCTCAAGGGCAGCGCGGTCTCCGCCCCGGACTTCTCGATCTTCGGCGACGTCTCCTTCGGCGGCTGGGGCGACGTCGGCTACATCACCGTCGGCGTGATCGTCTTCACCCTGGTGCTGGCCGGCTTCTTCGACGCGATGGCCACCATCATCGGCGTCGGCACCGAGGCCAACCTGGCCGACGACAAGGGCCGGATGCCCGGCCTGTCCAAGGCGCTGTTCATCGACGGCGCGGGCGGCGCGATCGGCGGCGTCTCCGGCGCCTCCGGCCAGACCGTCTTCGTCGAGTCCGCCACCGGCGTCGGCGAGGGTGCCCGCACCGGCTTCTCCTCGGTGATCACCGGCCTGTTCTTCGCGGCCTGCCTCTTCTTCACCCCGATCACCCAGATCGTGCCCCGCGAGGTCGGCTCCGCCGCCCTGGTCGTCATCGGCGCGATGATGATGATGAACGCCAAGCACGTGAACTGGGGCGACAGCTCCGTCGCGATCCCGGTCTTCCTGACCGTGGTCCTGATGCCGTTCACGTACAGCATCACCCCGGGCGTCGCGGCCGGCGTCATCGCCTACACCGTCATCAAGGTGGCGCAGGGCAAGGCACGGGAGGTCGGCGCGTTCATGTGGTGCCTGACCGCCATCTTCATCGTGTTCTTCGCCCTCCACCCGATCGAGGGCTGGCTGGGCGTCAGCTGACGCCCGCCCGCTCCCTACCCACAGCCAAGGAGACCGACATGCTGGACATCGCCGAAGAGCTGCACCGGTGGGTCGAGCAGGGACGCGACTTCGCCGTGGCCACCGTGGTGGCCGTCGGCGGCAGCGCGCCCCGGCAGCCCGGCGCCGCGCTCGCCGTCGACAGCGAGGGCACGGCGATCGGCTCGGTCTCCGGCGGATGTGTGGAGGGCGCGGTGTACGAGCTGTGCCGGACGGCGCTCGACGACGGCAAGGTCGTCGTCGAACGCTTCGGCTACAGCGACGAGGACGCCTTCGCGGTCGGCCTGACCTGCGGAGGCATCATCGACATCCTCGTCACCCCGGTCCGCGGCGGGGTCTTCCCCGCCGCTCTGGCCGCCGCCGTCTCGGGAGAGGCGGCGGCCCTCGCCCGGATCGTCTCCGGCCCCGAGGACCTCCTCGGCGCGGCGCTCCTGGTCCACCCGGACGGCGCGTACGAGGGGAGGCTCGGCGGCCACCCGGAGCTGGACCGCACCGCCGCCGCCGAGGCCCGCGCGCTGCTGGACGCCGGCCGCACCGGCACGGTGGAGATCGGCGAGGACGGCAGCCGCTGCGGGCGGCCGCTGACCCTGCTGGTCGAGTCCTCCGTCCCGGCCCCCCGCATGATCGTCTTCGGTGCCATCGACTTCGCCTCCGCCCTGGTGCGGGTCGGCAAGTTCCTCGGCTACCACGTCACCGTCTGCGACGCCCGCCCGGTCTTCGCGACGAAGCTCCGCTTCCCCGAGGCCGACGAGATCGTCGTCGCCTGGCCCCACCGCTACCTGGAGTCGACGGAGGTCGACGCCCGGACCGTGCTGTGCGTGCTCACCCACGACGCCAAGTTCGACGTCCCCCTCCTCCAGGCCGCCCTCAGACTTCCCGTCGCCTACGTCGGCGCGATGGGCTCCCGCCGCACCCACGAGGACCGCAACAAGCGGCTGCGCGAAGTCGGCGTCACCGAGCTCGAACTGGCCCGCCTCCGCTCCCCGATCGGCCTCGACCTCGGCGCCCGGACCCCCGAGGAGACCGCCCTGTCGATCGGCGCGGAGATCGTCGCCAACCGCCGCGGCGGCTCCGGCGCCTCCCTCACCGGCGCCCACACCCCCATCCACCACGACGGCCCCGACTCCCCCGTGGCGGGCCGCATAGGCTCCGTCGCCTAGCCGAAGGACTACCCGGTCCACGCGGCCGGGGACCGGCTTCCGGACGCCGGTGCACCCGGCGGCGACCGCCCGGGGGGAGCCGCGGGCCGGACTCCGTGCGGAGCGGGCCGGTCCGCCTGAGTGCGGGTACCCGGACCGGTCGGGCCGACCGCCCGGTCAGCGCGCGGTGCGCTCCCGCACGTTCTCCGCCCAGGCCGGGGCCTCCTCCACGGGGTCGGGCTCCTCGCGGCGGCCGCCCCGGTCGAAGAAGTCCGCCAGCGGGAGGATCGCCGCGCCGACGGTGACCGCGTCCGGGCCGAGGGCGCTCATGCCGAGGGTGACCCGGGCCGCCGGGTACGCCAGGGCGTACGCGCGCGCGTGCTCCTCGACGGCGGCCAGGAAACGGGTGCCGAGGAGCAGTCCGGCCCAGCCGCCGACGAGGATCCGCTCCGGCTGGAAGAGGTTGATCAGATCGGCGAAGCCCGCCCCCAGGTACTCGGCGGTCTCGGCCAGGACCGCGAGCGCCGCCGGGTCCGGCTCGCCGCCCTCCCCGGGGTGGGCGGCGGCCGCCATCGCCGCGAGGGCGGTCTCCTCGTCCGCGCCGGCCGGGGGCTCGCCACCGGCCTCCCGCCACCGTTCGAGCAGCGCCGAGGCGCCGGCGTACGCCTCCAGGCAGCCCTGGGCGCCGCAGCGGCAGCGGCGGCCCCTGACCCGCACCTTCAGGTGGCCCCACTCCAGGGCCCGTCCGGGGGACGGGGGGTCGCTCGTCACGCAGGCGCCGACGCCGGAGCCGAAGAGGACCACGACGGCGCTGGCCGCCCCCCGGCCGGCGCCGAACCACATCTCGGCCTGGCCCAGGGTCTTGGCGCCGTTGTCGATCCGGAAGGGCACCCCGGCCGGCAGGTCGACCGCCTCGCGGAGCAGCCGCTCCAGCGGCACCGCGTCCCAGCCGATGGTCTGTCCGTGCACCACGGCGCCGCCCTCCCCGCCGTCACCGGGGTGCTCGACGATGCCGGGGACGCCGATGCCGACGCCGAGCAGCGCCTCGGCGGGGACGCCGGCCGTGCGCAGCACCTCGGCGACCCCCTCGCGGATGTGGCCGACGACGACCCCGACGTCGTACCGCTCGCCCTCCTCCGCCGCCGGGTCCAGGGGGCGTTCGGCGCGGGCGAGTTCGGTGAGGGTGAGGTCGAAGAGCTCGACCCGGACGCGGGTCTCGCCCACGTCGACGCCGATCATGCGACCGCTGGCGGGCGCGACCCGCAGCAGGATCCGGGGCCGGCCACCGGCCGAGTCGACGCTGCCGGCCTCCTCGACGAGGCCCTCGGCGACCAGCTCCGCGACCACGTTGCTGACGGAACCGGAGCTGAGCCCGGTGGCGGGGCCGAGCGAGAAGCGGCTCATGGGGCCGTCGAAGTAGAGCCGCCGGAGGACCGCGGTGCGGTTCTCGCGGCGCAGGTCCCGCACGGTCCGGCCGTTCGGTCTGGTCACTGGGGCCCCTCGCGGTCGTGGTCCGTCGGGCGGTGGGACGGGGTCGGGTGGTTCATCCGGTGGCCGCCTCAGGCCCGGCGCAGCCCGCTGAGCAGCAGCTCGGCCAGCTGGTCGTACGCCTCGGCGTCCGCGAGCCCGGTGGCGCCGGCCACCTGCCGGCGCTGGATGCGGACCATCACGGAGGAGATGACGTCGGCGGCGAAGGCCACGTGGACCTCCCGGAAGACGCCGGCGGCGACGCCCTCCTCGATGATCTCCTTCACCCGGCCGGCGGCGGCGCGGGTGTTCCGCTCGTACACCTCGGCGGCGGGCTCGAAGGCGGCCACGTCGTCGAAGAACTGCGGGGAGACCGGCGCCAGCTCGGCGGAGACGGCCCGCAGATAGGCGGCGAGCCGTTCGGCGGGCCCGCTCGCGGCGGCGAGGACCGACTCGACCCGGGCCGTGGCGCGCCGGAAGAAGTACACGACGGCTGCCCGGACCAGCTGTTCCTTGCTGCCCGCCAGGCCGTACAGGGTGCGCTTGGAGCAGTGCAGCCGGGCGGCGAGGTCGTCGAGGGTCAGCCGGGCGAAGCCCTCGCCGACCAGCAGGGCGACCAGCTCCTCGAACAGCGCGGAACGGCGTGCCGCTCCCCGGCCCGTGAGCTTCGGGGCGCCGGCGGCGGAGGTCTCGATCACCTGAACAGTATGCCGGGCCGTCCGGCCGGGGGGATGCCCTCCGGCGAGTCGTGCGCTATTTTTAGCGGTACTGGAGTACCCGTCCGAGTACCACTTTGCGCGCCGATGGAGTCGCCATGGATGTCGACCGCCTGCTTCCCACCCCCGAGGCGGCGGACCTCATCGCCCTCACCCGCGAGATCGCCGACCGCGAGCTCTCTCCCCGGGTGGACGCACACGAGGCCGCCGAGACCTATCCCGAGGGTCTCTTCGCCACGCTCGGCCGGACCGGCCTGCTCGGCCTGCCCTACCCCGAGGAGTACGGCGGCGGGGGCCAGCCGTACGAGGTCTACCTCCAGGTCCTGGAGGAGCTGGCCGCGCGCTGGGCGGCCGTCGCGGTCGCCACCAGCGTCCACACGCTGGCCTGCCACCCGCTCTACGCCTTCGGCACCGACGCGCAGAAGGAGCGCTGGCTCCCCTCCATGCTGGAGGGCCGTCTCGTCGGCGGCTACAGCCTCTCCGAGCCGCAGGCCGGCTCCGACGCCGCCGCCCTCGCCTGCAAGGCGGAGCGCCAGGAGGACGGCGGCGGCTACCGGATCACCGGCACCAAGGCGTGGATCACCCACGGCGGCAAGGCCGGCTTCTACGCCCTCTTCGCCCGCACCGCCCCCGGCAACCACGGCGTCTCCTGCTTCCTCGCCCCCGGGCAGACCGAGGGCCTCTCCTTCGGCGCCCCCGAACGCAAGATGGGCCTCCAGGCGGTCCCCACCACCTCCGCCTACTGGGACGGCGCCCTCATCGAGGAGGACCGGCTCGTCGGCACCGAGGGCCAGGGCCTCCAGATCGCCTTCAGCGCCCTCGACAACGGCCGCCTCGGCATCGCCGCCTGCGCCACCGGCCTCGCCCAGGCCGCCCTGGACGCGGCCGTCGACTACGCCAACGAGCGCTCCACCTTCGGCCGCCGGATCGTCGACCACCAGGGCCTCGGCTTCCTCCTCGCCGACATGGCCGCCGCCGTCGACGCGGCCCGCGCCACCTACCTCGACGCCGCCCGCCGCCGCGACCTCGGCCGCCCCTTCAGCCGCCAGGCCAGCGCCGCCAAGCTCATCGCCACGGACACGGCGATGAAGGTCACCACGGACGCGGTCCAGGTCCTCGGCGGCTACGGCTACACCCGCGACTTCCCGGTCGAGCGCTACATGCGGGAGGCGAAGATCATGCAGATCTTCGAGGGCACGAACCAGATCCAGCGCCTGGTCATCAGCCGGGGGCTGGCGCGTCCGGAGAAGTAGCCGTCGGCGGCCGGTCCAGGAACGCCGTGAGGAGGGCGTCGGGGGAGTAGCGGTCCCCGGCGAAGCGGCGCAGCCCCGCGTCGAGGCGCCGGAGCGCCGGGGCCGGGTCCTCCGAGGGGTCGAAGTGGAGCGCCATGACCGCCTCCCGGCCGCCCTTGCCCGAGAAGCCCTTCGGGACCGGCGCGCCGGAGTGGAGGAGGGCGGCCAGCTGCCAGCGGCGCTCGCCCCGGACGCCCGGCCTCGTGGACCGGACGGTGACCAGGGAGACGTCGGTCCACGGCGAGGACCAGCGCCGGTCGTGCGCCCGGCAGTGGAGGTGGTCGGTGGTCAGCTGGACGGTGTGCCGGACCAGGGGCTGGCCGCCGGTGAGGACGACGCCGGCCACGAAGGCCACCAGTCCGAGCAGCGCCGCCGTGAGGGTGACGACCGGGAGCGAGAGGACGAGGCCGAGGGGGACGCCGACGCACGGGGCGGCGATCCCGAGGATCGCGAGGCAGCCGCCTCGCTCCGAGCGGCGGGTCGGCTTCTCCACGACGCCCGCGGTGACCTCCACGATCCGGCCGGCCCCGCCGGGCGGCGGCGCGCTCGGCGGGGGCGGAGCCGGCCGGCTCGCGGCCTCGGCGGCGTCCGGGCCCAGCAGGATGTTCAGCACCCCGGAGGGGGTCGGGCGCAGGTCCGGGGACTTGTCCAGGCAGTCGGCGACGAGCGGCCACAGGCCCGGCGGCACCCCGTCCAGGTCCGGGTCGTCGTGGACGACCCGGTAGAGGAGGGCGGGGACGGGGCCCTCGCCGAAGGGGGCGCGGCCGGTCGCGGCGTACGCGAGGACCGCGCCCAGTGAGAAGACGTCGCTCGACGGGGCCACCGGTTCGCCCCTCGCCTGCTCCGGGCTCATGAAGCCGGGGGTGCCGACGACCAGGCCGGTGTCGGTCAGGGCCGTGGCCCCCTCGACCGCCTTCGAGATGCCGAAGTCGATGACGCGCGGGCCGTCGTCGGTGACCAGGATGTTCGACGGCTTCAGGTCCCGGTGGACCAGACCGGCCCGGTGGACGGCCTCCAGGGCCTCGGCGAGGCCGGCGGCCAGGGAGCGTACCGCCGCCTCGGGGAGCGGCCCCCGCTCCCGTACGAGCCGCGCCAGGTCGGGCGCGTCGATGTAGTCGCTCGCCACCCACGGCACCGGGCCGTCCGGGTCGGCGTCCACGATCGGCGCGGTCCAGAAGCCGCCGACCGTCCGGGCCGCCGCCACCTCGCGGCGGAACCGCTCCCGGAAGCCCGGGTCGGCGGCGATCTGGGGGCGGACGACCTTCACCGCGAGCCGCCGGCCGCTGCGGGAGACCGCCAGGAACACCTGGCCCATGCCCCCCTCACCGAGCCGCGCCGACAGGCGGTACGGGCCGATCGAGGCCGGATCCTCCGGCTGCAAGTCGTGCACGGTTCCCCCGGGTTCGCGCTGCTGGAAGGGCGATCCTCCCAGAGCGGCGCGGTGCCGGGCCAGTCAGGGGCCCGGGGCACGCGATCATCACGGACCTGACATATCCGTGGTGATTTCGTGTTGAACAAGTTGAGGCGTATGCTCGTGATCAGCCACCCCGGTTCGCCTGTGTTCCCCCGTTTCAGGCGGACCGGGGTTCGGCGTTCTCCGGGCCCGTCGGCGGGCCTGTCCCCGGAGTCGTCTCCGGAACCGTCGCCGGTCTGCTATCGGGCCAGAGCCGCCACGCCCGCGCGGGCGAACTTCTCGTCGAGGTCGCCCGAGGGTGCGCCCGCCACGCCGATGCCCGCGACCGGGGCGCCCTTCGCGGTGACCGGGGCGCCGCCGCCGAGGAAGAGGGTGCCGGGGATGTCCTTGAGGTTCGGCGCCTGGGCGAGCCGCTTCGCGAGCTCCGAGGTCGGGGCGTTCCAGGACACGGCGGTGTACGCCTTCCGCTCCGCCGACGCGTAGGACTGCGGGCCCGCGCCGTCGCCGCGCAGGGTGACGAGCGTGTTGCCGTTCCGGTCGACCACCGCGACGGTCACCCGCTGGTTCTCCGCCTCCGCGGCGTCCAGCGCGGCCTTCGCCGCCTTCGTCGCCGCGGCGATCGTCAGGTGGGTGGTGGCGGTCGTGTTCCTGTTCTTCGCTTCGGTGACGGCCGCGGGGGCCGCCGCGGTGTCCTCGCCTCCGGCGCTCGCGGAGTAGGCGCCGACGCCGGCCAGGCCGAGGGCGACGATCGCGCCACCGGTCATCAGACGGGTCCGGTGGGCCTTCTTCACGTGCTTCATAGGGCTGTCGCTCCACAGGGTCGGGGATGGAAGATCGACTGACGCCTCATCCTCCGGCCGCTTCCGGACCCGGACGGTCAACGCACCGGCTGCGGGCGGCGGGCGGATCGGCCGACCCCGGGGTCCACCGATCGGATGACCCCCGTCCCGTGACCGCCCCGGACCGGGTTCTATGGTGAGCGGCGCAGACCGCGCGGACCGCGCGGTCCCCCCGCGGGGACGCGCCCCCGGCCCGGCGGCCAACCCGCCGGCAGGGACACCCCGCACGACACGAACGAGGAGTTCCATGGACATCGCCGGCTCCGCAGCTCTCGTCACCGGCGCCGCCTCCGGGCTCGGCGCCGCCACCGCCGCCGCGCTCGCCGCCCGCGGCGCCACGGTCTACGGCCTCGACCTGGACAAGGCCGTCGCCGCCGCCGTGGACGTGCCCGAGGGCGTCCGGCTGATCGCCGCCGACGTGACCGACGAGGAGCAGGTCCGCGCCGCGCTGGCCGCCGTCGACGCCGACGGGGCGGAGCTGCGGCTCGCGGTCAACTGCGCGGGGATCGCCCCCTCGGCACGCGTCCTGGGCCGCAAGGGCCCGCACGACCTCGACCTCTTCCGCGCGGTCGTGAACGTCAACCTGATCGGCACCTTCAACGTGATGCGGCTGGCCGCGGAGGCCATCGCCCGGCACGAGCCCGACGCGCACGGGCAGCGCGGTCTGGTGGTCAACACCGCCTCCATCGCCGCCTTCGAGGGCCAGGTCGGGCAGATCGCCTACGCCGCCTCCAAGGCCGGCGTCGCCGGGATGACCATCACCGCCGCCCGCGACCTCGCCCAGTACGGCATCAGGGTCGTCACCGTCGCCCCCGGCATCGTCGACACCCCGATGATGGCGGGCTTCAGCGAGGAGATCCGGGCCGGTCTCGCCGCGAGCGTCACCTTCCCGCAGCGCCTCGCCCGGCCGGAGGAGTACGCCCGGCTGATCACCATGATCACCGAGCACGACTACCTCAACGGCGAGACGATCCGCATGGACGGCGCCCTGCGGATGTCCGCCCGCTGATCCGGGCCACCCGCGCGTGAGAGCACTCGGTGCCGGAAAATTCCGGCACCGAGTGCCGCGCGAACGGCGCCCGGGTGTTAGGTTCGTGGCATGGCAGCAGCGGCGACCCCCCAGGCGAACCCCCCGAAGCCCGCGATGCGGGACTCCCTCATCGCCGCGGCCTTCCAGCTCTTCCTGGAGCGGGGCTACGAGCAGACCACCGTCGACGACATCGTCACCCTCGCCGGGGTCGGACGCCGCTCCTTCTTCCGCTACTTCCCGTCGAAGGAGGACGTGGTCTTCCCCGACCACGACCAGTGCCTCGACGACATGACCCGCTTCCTCGCCGCCAGCGCCGACACCGACGACCCCATGGTCCGGGTCTGCGGCGCCGCCCGCCTGGTCATGCGGATGTACGCCGAGAACCCCACCTTCTCCGTCCAGCGCTACCGCCTCACCCGTGAGGTGGCGGGACTGCGCACCTACGAACTCTCCGTCGTCTGGCGGTACGAGAAGACCCTCGGCGACTACCTGCGGACCCGCTGGGCCGACCGCAGGGACGGCACCCTGCGCGCCAACGTGGCCGCCGCGGCCGTCGTCGCCGCCCACAACCACGCGCTGCGGCACTGGCTGCGCTCGGGCGGCGAGGGGGATCCGCTGGACGAGGTCGACCGCGCCCTGGAGTTCGTCCGCGCCACCTGGAGCCCGGACGCCGCGGCGTCCGCCGCCGGCGACGCCCCCGCGGAGGGGGACGACGACGTGGTCGTCGTCATCACCAAGCGGTCCACCCCGATGTGGCGCGTGGTGCGCGAGGTCGAGTCGAGCCTCGGCGAGAGCTGAGGGTCCTCAGTATCTCAAGTTGAGGGAACTCAGGTCTTTCTTTGCTGGCACTCAGTGCCATATCTTGGGCTCCATGCACGGTCGAGCCGCCGAGTGCGAGGAGAAGGCATCGTGTTCCACACGGGACTGAGGAACCCCGGCGCCTGTCGGACCGAGGAATCGGCCGAGGGCACCGATCTCTACTTCCAGCGCTGCGCCTGGTGCCACACCACCACCTTCCAGCGCCTGCTCTGTCCGACCTGCGGGTCGACCGACCTGGCGCCGCAGCTCAGCGACGGCGAGGGCGTGATCACCGTGCGCCGCGCCCACACCGCGGCCGAGGCGGACCTCTGGCCGGTCCACATGGCCGAGGGCTTCGTGGTCCGCTGCCGGGTCGACGGGCCGCCGCACGCCGTGCGGCCGGGCGTCCGGGTCAAGCTCGCGAGCGCCGCCGACACCGGCCGCAGGCCGGTCGTGCGGCTCTGCGAGGAGGTCCCGCTGGACGGCTGGTTCTGACCGCGGGAGACGCGGGAGGGGGGTGGCACTAAGTGCCACCCCCCTCCCGCGTCACGCGCCTGTCCGTCCGCGTCAGCGGGCGCCGATCTCGTCGGTGAGCTGCGGCAGGACCTCGAAGAGGTCGCCGACGACGCCGTAGTCGACGAGGTCGAAGATCGGGGCCTCGGCGTCCTTGTTGACCGCGACGATCGTCTTGGACGTCTGCATGCCGGCCCGGTGCTGGATCGCGCCGGAGATGCCCGCCGCGACGTACAGCTGCGGGGAGACCTGCTTGCCGGTCTGGCCGACCTGGTTGGAGTGCGGGTACCAGCCGGCGTCCACCGCGGCGCGGGAGGCGCCGACGGCCGCGCCGAGCGAGTCGGCCAGCTTCTCGACGACCTCGAAGCCCTCGGCGGCGCCGACGCCGCGACCGCCGGAGACCACGATGGCGGACTCGGTCAGCTCCGGGCGGCCGGTGGAGACCCGCGCGGTGCGGGAGACGACCTTCGCCGCGGTGCCGGTGAAGGCGACGGCGACGTTCTCGACCGTGCCGGCGGCCGGGGCGGCCTCCGGAGCGGCGGAGTTCGGCTTGACGGTGATGACCGGCACGCCGTGCGAGACGCGGGACTTCACCTGGTACGAGGCGGCGAAGACCGACTGCGTGGCGACCGGGCCCTCGTCGCCGGCCTCCAGCTCGACGGCGTCGGTGATGAGGCCGGAGCCGAGGCGGAGCGCGACGCGGGCCGCGATCTCCTTGCCCTCGCCGGAGGAGGTGAGCAGCACGGCGGCCGGCTGCTTCTCCTTCGCGATCTGGGTCAGCGCGTCGACCTTGGGGACGACGAGCAGGTCGGCGAACTCGGCGCCGTCCGCGACGTAGACGGTGGCCGCGCCGTACTCGGCGGCGGTGGCGGCGACGGAGGCGGCGGCCTCGCCGGCGCCGAGCACGACCGCGGACGGCTCGCCGAGGCGGCGGGCCAGGGTGAGCAGTTCGAGGGCCGGCTTGCGGACCGCACCGTCGGCGTGGTCCACGAGAACCAGGATCTCAGCCATGATTCCTTGCTCCTGAGGTGGGGTGACGGGCGGTCAGATGAACTTCTGGGACGCGAGGAAGGCGGCGAGCTGCTTGCCGCCGTCACCGTCCTCGTTCGTGACGATGGTGCCCTGGGTGCGGGCCGGGCGGGCGTCCGCCGACTCGACCAGGGTCCAGGAGCCGGCCAGGCCGACCTCGTCCTCGTCGATCTCCAGGTCGTCGAGCTCCAGCTCCTCGACCGGCTTCTTCTTGGCGGCCATGATCCCCTTGAAGGTGGGGTAACGGGCCTCGCCGGACTGGTCGGTGACCGAGACGACGGCCGGCAGCGGGGCCTCCAGGAGCTCCGTGGCGGCGTCGCCGTCACGGCGGCCCTTCACCAGGCCGTCCGCCACGGACACCTCGGACAGCAGCGTCGCCTGGGGCAGGTTCAGCCGCTCGGCCAGGAGCGCGGGGAGCACGCCCATGGTGCCGTCGGTCGAGGCCATGCCGCAGACGACCAGGTCGAAGCCGGTCTTCTCCAGGGCCTTGGCGAGGACGGCGGAGGTGGCGATGACGTCGGAGCCGTGGATGGCCTCGTCGTTGACGTGGACGGCCTTGTCGGCGCCCATCGACAGCGCCTTGCGCAGGGCGTCCTTGGCGTCGTCCGGGCCGACCGTGAGGACGGTGACCTCGGCGTCGTCGGCCTCCTCGGAGATCCGCAGGGCCTGCTCGACCGCGTACTCGTCGAGCTCCGACAGCAGACCGTCGACCTCGTCGCGGTCCACGGTCAGGTCGTCGGCGAAACCGCGGTCGCCGGTCGCGTCGGGCACGTACTTCACACAGACAGCGATCCTCAGGGTCACGGCCTGTCTCCTTTCGACGAGGGGTTGATTACGGGAGGTTGCGGGCCATGACGATGCGCTGGACCTGGTTGGTGCCTTCGTAGA
>NZ_BNBS01000121.1 GCF_014656075.1 Streptomyces hydrogenans | reverse complement strand
GTTTCCGACTCTATCAGATCTTTCCGACCCGATTTCCTCGGTGCTTTCCGGTCCCGAGTTTCAATTCCTCGGGGCCTTCCGGCGGGGTCAAACATTACCAGGCTTTCTCCGGCCCCCTGACCACTCCCATGCCGACTCCGGAGAGAACCGGGGCAGGCAGAGGTGTAGACCACTGGGGTTAGGATCTGGCTTGATCGGTGCTGCCGACCGCGACTCAAAGCCGCGTTGGGGTCAGGCAGGAGTACGACAGTACATCCCACCGTCAGTAGAGGCAAATCGTTTCCGGTAGTCCCTAGGTCCGCCAAGTGGTACGTCTCGTGCGGAACCGGGACTTCTTATGACTTACGCTTCTGAACAGTACGCGCCGCCCAGGACAGGTGTGGCGGCGCCACACGATCTCCGCCCCTGGGAGGCTTCCCATGTCAACCGTGACGTCGCCACTCGCTGGACGCGCCATCGGTCTCGCCAACGTTCCCGACCCGGTCTTCTCCGGTGCCATGGTCGGGCCCGGCACCGCCATCGATCCCGTACGTGAGCCCTCGGAGGCGGTCTCCCCCATCGACGGGGTCGTCGTCTCCATGCACCCGCACGCCTTCGTCGTCGTGGACGGCGAGGGACACGGGGTGCTGACGCACCTCGGCATCGACACCGTCCAGCTCAACGGCGAGGGCTTCGAGCTCCTCGTCAACAAGGGCGACACCGTGACCCGCGGACAGGCGGTCGTCCGGTGGAACCCCGCCGACGTCGAGGCCGCCGGCAAATCCCCCATCTGCCCCGTCGTGGCCCTCGAGGCCACCGCCGACTCGCTCTCCGGCGTCCGTGAGGACGGCGACGTGAAGGCCGGCGACCAGCTCTTCGACTGGAGCTGAGTCCGGTCCGTCGTCAGACGGCCGCGCGAACGACATTCAACGCGGTGGCCCCGGCCACCGCTCTATCGGAGACGGGTGAGATGGAGACAACGCTGCGAGGCGTGGGCGTCAGCCACGGAGTGGCGATCGGCCAGGTGCGGCACATGGGTACGGCGGTCCTGGAGCCGCCCGCCAAGCAGATCCCCGCCGAGGACGCGGAGCGCGAACAGGGGCGCGCCCGCCAGGCGGTGGAGGCTGTGGCCGCGGACCTGATCGCGCGCGGCAACCTGGCCGGCGGTGAGGCCCAGGCGGTGCTGGAGGCCCAGGCGATGATCGCCCAGGACCCGGAGCTCATCGCCGACGTCGACCGCAGGATCGCGGTCGGCAGCACGGCCGAGCGCGGTATCTACGACGCCTTCTCGCACTACCGCGAGCTGCTGGCGGGCGCCGGTGAGTACATGGCGGGCCGGGTCGCCGACCTGGACGACGTGCGCAACCGGATCGTCGCGCGGCTGCTCGGCGTGCCGATGCCCGGCGTCCCGGACAGCGACGAGCCGTACGTGCTCATCGCCCGGGACCTGGCGCCGGCCGACACGGCGCTGCTCGACCCGACCCTGGTGCTCGGCTTCGTGACCGAGGAGGGCGGGCCGACCAGCCACAGCGCCATCCTGGCGCGGGCGCTCGGCGTGCCGGCCGTGGTGGCGCTGCCCGGCGCCGGCGAGCTGGCCGAGGGCACGGAGATCGCGGTGGACGGTTCCACCGGCGAGATCTTCGTGGACCCGAGCGAGGAGAAGAAGGCGACGCTGACCGAGGCCGCCGAGGCGCGGAAGGCCGCGCTGTCCGCGTCGAGCGGTCCGGGTGCCACCTCGGACGGGCACAAGGTGCCGCTGCTCGCCAACGTCGGCGGCCCGGCGGACGTGCCGGCCGCGGTCGAGGCGGGTGCCGAGGGCGTCGGGCTGTTCCGTACCGAGTTCCTCTTCCTGGACGACAGCAAGAAGGCGCCGTCCGAGGAGAAGCAGGTAGAGGCCTACCGGAAGGTGCTCGAAGCCTTCCCGGAGGGCCGTGTGGTCGTGCGGGTGCTCGACGCCGGTGCCGACAAGCCGCTCGACTTCCTGACGCCGGTGGACGAGCCGAACCCGGCGCTGGGCGTGCGGGGGCTGCGGTCGCTGCTCGACCACCCGGAGGTGCTGCGGACGCAGCTGACCGCGCTGGCGAAGGCCTCCGAGGGTCTGCCCGTGTACCTGGAGGTCATGGCGCCGATGGTGGCCGACCGGACGGACGCCAAGGCGTTCGCCGACGCGTGCCGCGAGGCGGGGCTCCAGGCGAAGTTCGGCGCGATGGTGGAGATTCCGTCCGCCGCGCTGCGGGCCCGCTCGATCCTGCAGGAGGTCGAGTTCCTGTCGCTGGGCACGAACGACCTGGCGCAGTACACCTTCGCCGCCGACCGTCAGGTCGGTGCGGTGTCGCGGCTCCAGGACCCGTGGCAGCCGGCGCTGCTCGACCTGGTGGCGCTGTCCGCCGAGGCGGCCAAGGCCGAGGGCAAGAGCTGTGGCGTCTGTGGCGAGGCCGCCTCGGATCCGCTGCTCGCGTGTGTGCTGACCGGTCTGGGGGTCACCTCCCTGTCGATGGGCGCGGCGTCGATCCCGTACGTGCGGGCGACGCTGGCGAAGTACACGCTCGCGCAGTGCGAGCGGGCGGCGGCCGCGGCGCGTGCCGCGGACACGGCGCACGAGGCGCGGCTCGCCGCGCAGGCGGTGCTGTCCGGGGAGTGATCCCGGAGTCGTAGCGCGTGGTCCGGAGGGGCTTCCCGTCACCTGGTGGCGGGGAGCCCCTCCGTCGTGTCCGGGGTCAGGGGCGGTCGTGGTGGTGGGCGCCGGGGCCGGGGGCGAGGGGGAAGCCGGCGCGGTGGTCCACGCCGTGCTCCGGGGGCAGGGGTTCGCCGGTGCGGGCGTCGGTGCAGTAGGCGGCGAAGACCTCGGCCTCGGTGAGCGGGGCGAGGGTGCCGTCGGTGAGGCGCCAGCCGTGGAGCCGGTCGGGGCGGCCGGGGCGGGTGACGCGCAGGACGAGTCCCCCCGGGGAGGCCAGGGTGATCCCGGCGGCGACGACGGCGGTGAACTCGGTGGCGGCGGTGGGGTCGTGGTGGTTGGTGCCGTCGTCGTCGCGGGTGGTGTGGAGGACGGCGAGGAGGTGGTCGTCGGCGGCGGGGACGCTGCAGACGAGGTGGTGGGTGCCGGTCCCCGCGCCGTCGAGGAGTGCCAGGAGCAGGCGGGTGGCGCGGTCGAAGGCGTCCCTGCCGAGGTCCAGGCCGCAGTCCGGGCAGTCCCCGGCGGTGGCGAGGACGGTGGTGGCGTACTCCCAGGTGGCGCGGCGGACGGCGGTGTCGACCAGCTCGGGGAGGAGGGCGCTGAGGGGCTGGCCGGTGTAGGTGACGCGGGCGCCGGTGGTGGCCAGGTGGTCGGTGAAGCGGCTGCGGCTGGTGGGGTGGTCGGGGTCGAGGCCGGTCTCGGCGCAGTAGGAGACGTACTCGTCGGGGTCGAAGAGGGCGACGGTCGTGTGGGCGCCTTGGCGGGCGAGCGAGGCGAGGAGGGCTTCGACCTCCTTGAGATAGGTGGGGTGGTCGTCGAAGGCGAAGGTGCGGTAGCGGCGCATGGCGGCGAAGTCCCGCTCGTCGGCGAGGAGGCCGACGGTGCAGGGGATCTCGCGGCGCAGGGCGCGGCGGAGGCGGGTCGTGGTGGTGGTCGTGGCGGGCATGGCTCCCCCTCGGATGCGGTGGTCTGATCACGACGATCAGTGCTCACTCACCGTAACCTTCGCCACTGACAGTGACGGCTTGGCCGGGGGTGCGACGCGGTCGCGGAGGAGTCGGTGCTGGGCCGCGCCGGCGCCGACGAGGGCGAGGCCGAGGAGGGGCCAGGCGAGGGGGCCGGCCGTCATGACGCCGGTGACGAGGAGGGGGCCGGCGAAGCGCTGGCCGGACTGGGCGAGGCCGTGGACGCCGAGGTAGGCGCCCTGCGCGTCGGCGGGGGCGAGCGCGACGGAGAGTTCCCACGAGGAGGTGGCGTGGAGGATCTCGGCGAAGGTGAGGGCGATGACGGCGACGACGAGGGCGGTGACGGCGAGGGCGCGGCCGCCGGCGGCGGAGGCGGCGAGGGCGAGCGTGCCGACGACGAAGAGGCCGCTGAGGGGGATCAGGAGGCGGCGGGCGGCGGGGGTGGTGGCGCCGAAGCGGGCGAGGGGGACCTGGAAGAGGACCACCAGGACGGTGTTGAGGACGAGGAGGAGCGGGGCGAGGCCGACGGGGGCGTCGGTGGCGTGGACGATCCAGAGGGGGACGGCCACCTGGAGGATGGTGTCGTCGAGGAAGAGGGCGGCGTCGGTGGCGGTGTAGCCGAGGAAGGTGCGGTCGCGCCAGGGGCTCGCGGGCTTGGCGCGGGGGGCGTCGCCCGCGGTGGCGGCGACGCGCGAGGGGACCGGCGGTTCGGCGCAGCGCAGGGTGAGGCCGGCGATGACGAGGTAGGAGAGGACGTTGCCCACCAGGAGCCAGGTGTACGCCTGGGTGGAGCCGGTGGCGAGGGCGGCGGCGGCGCCGAGGCCGCCGAGGGACCAGCCGATGTTGACGGTGGTGCGCTGGATGGCCTGGTAGCGGACGCGTTCGGGGCCGGCCTGGCGTGCGGCGTACAGCTTGATGAGGACGCTGCCGGCGCGGTCGGGGAGGGCGCCGAGGGCTGAGTAGAGGGTGAGGAGGAGGACGTGGTCGGTGGTGAGGAGGGCGAGGAGGGCGGCTCCGCGCATGAGTTGGGCGGCGGCGATGACGCGGACGAGGGGGAAGCGGTCGGCGAGGAGGCCGGCGAGGGGGGCTCCGGCTGTGCCGACGCCGCCGGAGACGGTCATGAGCAGGCCGACCTGGCCGAGGCTCATGCCGGAGACGTAGGTGAAGTAGAGGGCGGTGCAGCTCGCCCAGAGTCCGGTGCCGGTCTTGTCGATGATGCTGACGACGAGCATCCGGCGGCCGTCGCGGCCTCCCGGGATGCGGTCGAGTGCGGTGCGGTGCCACGAGGCCGGGCGGTTCACGCGATTCCCCCTTGACGCGGAATATGTATTGGTACATAGTTTGGAACGTGGCAACACAATATGTGATTCAGGGGACGACGGCCAAGGGGATTGCCGCGTCCGTCGAACGCGGCGTGACCGAGGGCGAACTCGCCCCGGGCGACGCGCTGCCTCCCGTGCGGAAGCTCGCGGACGATCTGGGCGTCAGTCCGGGCACGGTGGCGACCGCCTACAAGGAGCTGCGCGCCCGGGGACTCGTGGTGACCCGCGGCCGGGGCGGCACCGTCGTGGCCGAGGCGCCCTCGGTCGCGTCCCGGCGACCGCCGCGGATGCCGGAGGGACTGACGGACCTCGCCAGCGGACTGCCCGACCCCGCCTTCCTTCCGGTCCTGCGCCCGCCGGCCGAGGTGCGGCCCGTCTACGGCTCCCACCGCGCCGCGCCCCGGCTCGCCGCGCTGGAGGAGCTGACCCGGGCGTGGTTCCGCCGGGACGGCGTGCCCGCGACCCGGGTGACCTTCGCGCACGGGGCGCTGGACTGCGTCGCCAGGCTGCTGTCGGTCGAGCTCCGGCCCGGCGACGCCGTCGCCGTCGAGGATCCCGGCTTCCACCACCTCCTCGACCTGGTGCCCGCGCTGGGGCTGCGGATGGTTCCGGTGGCCGTGGACGCCGAGGGGATCGCCCCGGACGCGCTGCGGGCGGCGCTGCGGTCCGGGGTGCGGGCGGTCGTCTTCAGCCCGCGCGCCCAGTGCCCCACCGGCGCCTCGCTCACGGTGGCGCGGCGGGACGAACTGGGCGCGTTGTTCCGGGAGTTCCCCGAGGTCCTCGTGATCGAGGACGACTACCTCGCCGAACTCGACGGCCCGCCCGCGCCCACGGTGGGCGCGCTCGGGCCGGCCCGCTGGGCACAGGTGCGCACGGTCTCCAAGCGGCTCGGCGTCGACCTGCGCTGGGCGGGGCTCACCGGCGACGCGGTCACGCTCGCCCGGCACGACGGCCGGATGCTGATGACCTCCGGCTGGGTGAGCCACCTGCTCCAGGAGACCGTCGTCGGCCTCTTCTCCGATCCGGAGGTGGCGCGGCTCGTGGAGCGCGGGGAGGCCGCGTACGCCGAGCGGCGACGCGCTCTGGTCGACGCCCTCGGCGCCCGCGGCATCCGCGCGGTCGGGTCGGCGGGGCTGAACGTGTGGGTGCCGGTGCGGGACGAGTCGGCGGTGGTCAACGGGCTGCGGACGCACGGGTGGTGGGTGGCGGCCGGGGCCCGCTTCCGGATCGCCGCGCCGCCCGCCGTACGGATCACCGCCTCGCTGCTCGCGCCGGAGGCGGCGGAGCGGCTGGCGGCCGACTTCGCGCAGGTGCTCGGGGACGCGCAGGCCACCTACGGGGGGTGACGCCGGGCGGTCCGGGGCGTGTGGCGCGGGTCACGGGAACGCGGGCGAACCGGCGGCCAGTACCTTGTGTGGAACCAGAGATGAGAGAACGTTTCCGGGCCGGGGATCCCTCGGCGCTCGGCGAGGCGTACGACGAGCACGCGCGCGTGCTGTTCCAGTACGCGTACCGGATGTGCGGTGACCGGGCCGCGGCCGAGGACGTCGTGTCCGCGACCTTCCTGGAGGCGTGGCGCTGCCGGGGCAGGGTCCACGCCGAGGGCGGGAGCCTGCGGCCGTGGCTGCTGGGCATCGCCACCAACGTGCTGCGCGGGACCGCGCGGGAGGCACGGCGGCGGGACGCCGCGCTGGCGCGGATGCCCGACCGGGGGGTACTGCCGGACTTCAGCGACGCGGTGGCCTCCCGGCTCGCCGACGAGGAGCGGCTGAGGGCCGCCCGGGTGGCCCTGGGCCGGCTCCGGCGCCGCGAGCGCGAGGTCTTCGGGCTCGTCGTGTGGGCCGGGCTCGACTACGCGACCGCGGGCGAGGCGCTCGGCATCCCCGTCGGCACCGTGCGGTCCCGGCTCTCCCGGGCCAGGGAGCGGCTGCGGGCGCTCGCCCAGGCGGAGCTGCGGGCCGGGCGGCGGGGCCGGGCCGGTACGGACTCCCCCGCCGCGCCCTCCCCCGGCGCCGGATCCGACCGCCCCTCCCCCGGTCCCGGGGCTCCGCCCGCCGCCGAAGGGGTCCGCACGCGCGCGTGGTCCGGTGGCGGCGCGTCCTCCCCACCCGTGAGCACGGGCCGTACCGTCCTCGTCCCCCGAACCTCCCCGGAGAAGCCGGCATGAACGACATCGATCCCCGCCCCCAGGACGCGCTGCGCGCCGAGCTGACGGAACTGCTGCCGCCGCCCGCCGTACCGGAGTTCGCGCCGGAGCGGCGGCGGGAGCTGCGCCGGGCCCTGATGGCCTCGGCGCGGCCCGCGCGGCCGGCGGCGTGGTGGACCCGGAAGGCCGTGCGGTTCGCCGTGCCGGCCGTGGTGTGCGGCGTAGCGGCCGGCGCGGTGCTGGTCGCCGCTCCCCCGGAGCCGCGCGAGCCGCGTCCCGCGGTGCGGGCCGAGGGGGGCGCGGCCGCGGTGCTGTCGCGGGCGGTGCTCGCCGCCGCCTCGGCGCCGGCGCCCGACGCGCGGCCGCGGCAGTTCGTGTACGTGGAGAGTCTGGTGTCCCGGGCCGGGCTTCCGGCGGGCGGCGGTGCCGCGGTGGTGGAACCGGTGCACCGGCGGCAGGTGTGGCTTTCGGCCGACGGGAGCCGGCCGGGGCTGCTGCGTGAGGAGGGGTCCCCGGACAGCGAGCTGTCGCCGCGGGTTCCGGTGTACGAGCTGGACGGGCCCGGCGCCGAGCCCCGGAAGACGTTCCTGGAGTCGGGTGAGGCGTCGGTGACCGATCCGACGCACGCCTTCGTGGCGGGGCTGCCGACCGATCCGGAGGCGCTGCTGCGGCTGGTGCGGGAGCAGACCCGTACCGGGGGCGGGGACGCGGACCAGCGGGCGTTCGCCGCGATCGGGACGCTGCTCGCCGAGACCTGGGCGCCGCCGAAGGTGACGGCGGCGCTGTTCGAGGCCGCCGCGCGGATCCCGGGCGTCGTGGTGGTGCCGTCGGCGCGGGACGCGGCGGGCCGGGAGGGCGTGGCCGTGGCCCGTACGGCCGGCGGGGAGCGGACCCAGTGGGTCTTCGACCGGTCGACCTCGGGCTTCCTCGGGGCGCGGACCGTGCTCGTGTCGGCCGCGGACGCCGGTCCTGCGGGGACGGTGCTGAGCGAGACGGCCGTGCTGAGGAAGGCGGCGGTGGCGCGGGCCGGGCAGCTGCCCGGCTGATCCGGCCGGTGGTGGAGGGGCGCCCCCGTGCGGGGCGCCCCTTTCCGTGTCAGCCGCGGCGGGTGGCCGCGAGGGCCGCGTAGAAGCGCAGGAGGTCGAGGTCGTCGACCGAGCCGGCGTTGACGGCCTTCTCCAGGGGGGTTCCCTGGAGGAGGCGCTTGACGGGGACCTCGATGCGCTTGCCGGTGAGGGTGTGCGGGACGCCGGGGACCTCGATGATCTCGTCGGGGACGTGGCGCGGCGAGAGTTCGGTGCGGATGGTGGTCCTGATCCGGGCGATCAGGTCGTCGTCGAGGGTGGCGCCCTCGGCGAGGTGGACGAAGAGCGGCATCCAGTAGCCGCCGTCCGGTTCCTCCAGTCCGATGACGAGGGATTCGCGGATCTCCGGGAGCCGTTCCACCGCCTCGTAGATATCGGCGCTTCCCATGCGGACGCCCTGGCGGTTGAGGGTGGAGTCGGAGCGGCCGTGGATGACGACGGAGCCGTGGTCGGTGATCGTGATCCAGTCGCCGTGCCGCCACACGCCGGGGAACATCTCGAAGTAGCTGTCGTGGTAGCGGCTGCCGTCGGGGTCGTTCCAGAAGTGGATCGGCATGGACGGCATGGGGTTGGTGACGACGAGCTCGCCGACCTCGCCGACGACGGGCTTGCCGGACGGGTCCCAGGACTGGAGGTCGGTGCCGAGTCCGGCGGCCTGGAGCTCGCCGATGTGGACGGGCAGGGTGGGGACGGCCCCCGCGAAGCAGGAGCAGACGTCGGTGCCGCCGCTCACGCTGGCGATCCACAGGTCCTCGCGGACCTCGTCGTGGAGCCAGCGGAAGCCGTCGGGCGGCAGCGGGGAGCCGGTGGTGGCGACGCACTTCACGGCGGACAGGTCGAAGTCGCGGCCGGGGTGGACGTCGGCCTTGGCGCAGGCCATCACGTAGGCGGCGGAGGTGCCGTACAGGGTGGCGCCGGTGCGCTCGGCGACGCGCCACTGGGCGCCGGTGTCGGGGTGGCCGGGGCTGCCGTCGTAGAGGACGACGGTGGTGCCGGTGAGGAGGCCGGAGACGAGGAAGTTCCACATCATCCAGCCGGTGGACGTGTACCAGAAGAAGACGTCCTCGGGGCCCAGGTCGCAGTGGAGGCCGAGCTGCTTGAGGTGCTCGACGAGGATGCCGCCCTGGGACTGGACGATCGCCTTCGGCAGGCCGGTGGTTCCGGAGGAGTACAGGACCCACAGCGGGTGCGCGAACGGCACCTGCTCGAAGACCGGCTCCACGTCGGCGGCGACGAGGCCGGCCCAGTCGAGGGCGCCTTCGGGGGCGGGGGTGCCGAGGAGCGGGATGTGGACGACGGCGCGGAGGGTGGGCAGCTCGGCCCGCAGCTCGGCGACGGTGTCGCGGCGGTCGTGCTCCTTGCCGCCGTAGCGGTAGCCGTCGACGGTGAAGAGGACGACCGGCTCGACCTGCTGGAAGCGGTCGAGGACGGAGCGGGCGCCGAAGTCGGGGGCGCAGGAGGTCCAGACGCCGCCGACGGCGGCGGTGGCGAGGAGGGCGACGACGGCCTGCGGGACGTTCGGCAGGTAGCCGCTGACGCGGTCGCCGGGGCGGACGCCGAGGGCGCGGAGCTCGGCGGCGAGCGAGCCGACCTGGCGGCGCAGCTCGGCCCAGGTGATCGGGGCCGGCTCGTGCGTCTCGTCCACGTGCAGGAGCGCCGTGTCGTGGGGGCGGTCGGCGGCGGCGCGCAGGGCGTGCTCGGCGTAGTTGAGGGTGGCTCCGGGGAACCAGTCGGCGCCCGGCATCGAGCGGTCGCCGAGCACGCGCGCGTAGGGGGTGGAGAAGCGGACGTCGAACCACTCGGCGACGGCCCGCCAGAAGGTCTCCAGCTCCTCGACGGACCAGCGGTGCAGGGCCGGGTAGCCGCCGTCGGCGGGGGCGCCGTGGTGTTCGGCCGCCCATGCCTGGAATCGGGTGACGGCGGCGCGGGCGACGCGCTCCTCGTCCGGCTGCCAGAGCGGCTCGGTCGGCTCGGTCGGCGCAGTGGTCATCGGGTGGCTCCCTGGCTGTACGCGGGTCGGCGTGTGTCGCGCGCACGCGCGGGGGTGTGCGCGTGACGCGGCTGACAGGACGATGCCATGGGAGCGGCGTTCGCACCAGGGCCGCCCGCACATGGTCGGCGAGTTGAACATGTGCTCCCACCACGGGTGAACGGCAGCTGAACGCGGCCCGTGTCGCCGCTGGTGGGTGGCAGGGTGACCCCCATGGACGGTCGTGGACTGGTGCGTTCGGTGAGGGTGTTCGGTTCGGTGGCGGGGCTGAGGACGGTACGGGCGGCGTGGCGGCAGCGGAGGACGGACGCGTCGGCGCTGCCGCCGCGGGGGGCGGAGCGGGCCCGGGTGCCGGGGCCGGCGCAGGGGGCGGAGCCGGAGCCGGGCGGGGGGACCGTGCGGTTCGCCCGGTCCTCGCTGCGGGTGTGCGTGTCGGCGGGCGGCACGGTGTTCTGGGGCTGGGACGGGGCGGATCCCGAGCCCTCGTACGCGCTGGCGGGGGCGGCGCCGGAGCCGGATCCGCGGGCGGTCCTGGAGCCGGACACGGACGGCGGCTGGCGGGTGGTGTCGGAGCGGGTGACGGTGGCGGTCTCGCGGCACGGGGCGGTGGAGATCCGGACGCCGGGCGGGGTGATGCTGCGGCGGGACCTGCCGCCGCGCTGGTGGGAGCCGGTGGGCGGGGGTCCGGCGCGGTGGGCGCAGCGGGCCGAGGTGCCGGCGGACGCGCGGTTCTTCGGGCTCGGCGGGCGGTCGGCGGGGCCGCGGCTGCGGGACGGCTCGTACCGGCTGTGGAACACGGACCCCGGGGGGCGGTTCGGGCCGGGTGACGATCCGCTGTACATCACGATGCCGGTGCAGTTCGTGGTCGCGGACGCGGGGACGCACCTGGCCTTCCACGACAACTCCTGGGACGGGCGGGTGACCCTCGCGGAGGGCGAGGAGGGGGCGGGGTCCGGACACGACCGGCCGGGGACCGGCGAGGTGCGGATGGAGGGCGGCCCGCTGCGGTGCTGGGTGATCGTCGGGACGCCCGCCCGGGTGCTGCACAACTGGGCGGCGCTGACGGGGGCGCCGGCGCTGCCGCCCGCGTGGGCGCTGGGGCCGCAGCACGCCCGCTGGGGGTTCGGCAGCGCGGCGGAGGTGCGGCGGGTGGTGGCCGGGTACCGGGAGCGGGGGCTCCCGCTGTCGGCGGTCCACCTGGACATCGACCACTACGACGGGCACCGGGTGTTCACGGTGGACCGGGAGCGGTTCCCCGACCTGCCGGGGCTCGCGGAGGAGCTGCGGGAGCAGGGCGTGCGGCTGGTGTCGATCGTCGACCCGGCGGTCGCGGCGGAGCCGGGGAACGTGCTGTACGAGGAGGGGCGGGCGGCCGGGGCGTTCGTGCGGGACGCGCGGGGCGAGGAGGTGCGGGGGGTGGTGTGGCCCGGGGATTGCGCCTTCCCGGACTTCACCGATCCGGCGGTGCGGGAGTGGTGGGGCGGGCTGTACGAGGAGCGGCTGCGGCAGGGCTTCTCCGGCATATGGCACGACATGAACGAGCCGGTGTCGTTCGCGGCGTTCGGCGACCCGACGCTCCCCCGGTCGGCCCGGCACTGCCTGGACGGGCGGGGCGGCGACCACCGGGAGGCGCACAACGTGTACGGCCTCCTCATGGCCCGGGCCGGCTACGACGGGCTGCGGCGGCTGCGGCCCGGGGAGCGGCCGTTCCTGTTCACGCGCGCGGGGTGGGCGGGGATGCAGCGGTACGGGGGCACCTGGTCCGGCGACGTGGCCACCGGCTGGCCTGGGCTGCGGGCCTCGCTGGCACTGGTGCTGGGCCTCGGGCTGTGCGGGGTGCCGTACTCGGGTCCCGATGTAGGCGGCTTCGACGGGAGTCCGTCGCCGGAGCTGTTCCTGCGCTGGTTCCAGCTGGGGGCGTGGCTGCCGCTGTTCCGGACGCACGCGGCGCTGGACGCGGGGCGGCGGGAGCCGTGGGAGTTCGGCCCGGAGGTGCTGGAGCACGCGCGCGTGGCGCTGGCCGAACGCGAGCGGCTCCAGCCGTACTTCGTGACCCTGTCCCGGCTGGCGCGGATGACGGGCGCGCCCTATGTGCGGCCGGTCTGGTGGGGGACGCCCGAGGACCGGGTGCTGCGGGAGTGCGAGGACGCCTTCCTGCTGGGCGACGCGCTGCTGGTGGCGCCCGTGCTGCACCGGGGCTCGGACCGGCGGGCGGTGCGGCTGCCGCGCGGCCGTTGGTACGACACGGCGACCGGCGAGGCGTACGAGGGGCCCGGGCAGGTCCTGCTGGACGCGCCCCTCGCGCGCGTGCCGGTGCTGGCGCGGGCGGGCGCGGTCGTGCCGGTGCGGGGCGAGGACGGGGAGCTCGCGCTGGAGGTGTGGGCCCCCGAGGCCGGCCGGACGGGCGGCGGTCTCGTCGTACGGGACACCGGGGACGGCTGGGAGCCGGCCGAGATCGAGCGCTACCAGTCGCGGCGGGTGGACGGCCGGGTCGTGGTCGAGCGGGTGACGGACGAGGGACCGGTCGAGCCGGGGCTGCCGGTGCGGGTGCGGGGGGTGTGACGGGCGGGGGGAGCGTGTGGGGCGGGGTGTGTGGGGCGTGGGGTGTGGGGCGGGCAGGGGGTGTTCGGCAGGGCGGGGTGTGTGGCGGGCAGGGGGTGTGCGGCGGGCGGGCTTGTCGGACCCCTCGCCTAGCATCCGGCCCATGCATCCTGAGACTCTGTTGAGCGCTGTCGTCGAGCTTCCTCCCGGCCGCCGGGTCGCGACCGACGAAGGGGACGGCGGGCCGGGGCCGTTGTGGCTGAGCGACGGGCCCGCGCCGTTCGGCGCGTGGGGCCCGATCCGAGCCGCGCACGCGCGCACGGGCCTGTGGCCGCTGCTGCTCGAACCCCTGGCGGGGGACACGGGCTTCCGGCCGTGGGCGTCGGGCGAGCTGTTCCCCGGGACGTCCGGTCCGGCCGACCACGATCCGGCGGCGGTCCTCGCCCACTGGTGGGAGGACTGCGTCTCGGTCGACGAGGACGAGGACCCGCTCTCCGCCGGGGAGCGGCTCGCCGTCACCGCCCCGTACGGCGCGGCCTGGCCGGGGCTCGCGCCCGGGCGGACGCCCGTGGAGGACCCGGACCGGCTGGCGGACGAGCACGCGGAGGTGCTGCTGTCCTTCGGGACCGACGCGCGCCTGGGGCTGGTCGAGGCGGGGTCGGGGGCGGAGGCGCTGGCCGCCTCGGGCTGGTCGGGGCCGGCCAACCACGCGGACACGGCGCGGATCGCCGCGGTCGTCGCCGACTGGGAACGACGCTTCGGCGCGCGGGTGTTCGCCGTCGGCTTCGACACCCTGCGGCTCTCGGTCGCCGCTCCCCCGGCCACCCTGGAGGAGGCGCTGCCGGTCGCCGCCGAGCACTTCGCCTTCTGTCCCGACAACGTGTGGCAGGGACACGTGGACGACCTCGCCGCCTACGCCGGGCACCTGGTGGGGTCGGACGTGTGGACCTTCTGGTGGGACTGAGCGGCGCCCCGGTCAGCCGTACGCGCCCGCGAACCACTTCCCCGCCGCCTCGGTGTGCAGGGGGAAGACCAGGGTGCGCGGCTCCGGCAGGACGAGGCGGGCCGAGGTCTCCGGGGTCGGGGTGAAGGCGGGGAGGGAGTCGGCGGGGACGGGCGGCAGGAGGCCGAAGAGGAGGAGGTGCTCGCCGGAGCTGAGGGCGTCGGCCAGACGGACGGCCTCGGGGTCGGCGTCCAGGCCGGTCTCCTCGCGGAGTTCGCGGACCACGGCGGTGCGCCAGTCCTCGCCGTGGTCGATGAAGCCGCCGGGGAGGGCGGTGCCGCCGTGGCCGGGGTGGATGGCGCGGGTGATGGCCAGCAGGCCGGTGCCCGCCGGGCCGGTCACCGGGAGGAGCGCCACGGCCACCGGGAGGGGGTTGCGGTAGGCGGTGGTGGCGCAGGCGGAGCAGGCGCGGGGCCAGGCGGTGGTTCCGGCGGGATAGGGGGCTCCGCAGGCGGAGCAGTGGCTGTGGGGCACGGGGACGGTCACCTGGGGACCGTACGCGATGGGGTTTCGCGGCGGGGGCGGAACTGGTAGACCCGGTGCGCATGACTGGACTTGCCTCTGCCCTGCGCGCCCGCGCCGTCATCGGCGCGGCCGCCCTGCTCGCCTTCGCCGGGACCGCCGCCTCCCCCGCCGCCGCCGCGCCCGAGCCCAGGGCTCCCCGGGAGTTCGTGGCGCTGGACTCGGTGGACCGGACGATCCTCCAGGAGATGCGGTACACCACGGCCCACAACTTCGTGGGCGAGCCGATCGACGGATACCGGCAGCCCCTGTGCGTGCTGACCCGGCCGGCGGCGGAGGCGCTGCACCGGGCGCAGACGCGGCTGCTGGCGCGGGGATACACGCTGAAGGTGTACGACTGCTACCGGCCGCAGCGGGCGGTGGACCACTTCGTGCGCTGGGCGGAGGACCTGGCGGACGAGCGGATGAAGGCGGAGTTCTATCCGCTGGTGGCGAAGGAGCGGTTGTTCGCGGACGGGTACATCGCGGAGAAGTCCGGGCACAGCCGGGGATCCACGGTGGACCTGACGGTGGTGCGGCTGCCCGCGGCGCGCACGCGCGCGTACGTGCCGGGCGAGGAGCTGACCTCGTGCTCGGGGCCGTACGAGGAGCGGTTCCCGGACAGCTCGGTCGACATGGGGACCGGGTACGACTGCTTCGACACGCTCTCGCACACCGAGGATCCGCGGATCACCGGCGTCCAGCGGGCCAACCGGCAGCTGCTGAAGGGCGCGCTGGAGGCGGAGGGGTTCGTGAACCTGCCGGAGGAGTGGTGGCACTTCACGTTCAAGCCGGAGCCGTTCCCCGCGACGTTCTTCGACTTCCCGGTGGCGCGCAGGTCGGTGGCCGGACACTGACGTCTTCCGCCTCCGGGGAGCCCGTGCCAGACTCGCCCCCAGCATTCTGACGCACCGTCAGATGGGTGGGAGGCCCGGAGATGACACGGACGCGCAGGCCGGTGGTGGCCGGCTGGTTCACCGACGACACGGTCCCCGACGGGGAGTTCCGGCTGCTCGGCACCCGGTGCTCGGCCTGCGCCGCGGTCTTCTTCCCGCGCGAGGACGACGCCTGCCGCAACCCGGCCTGCCCGGGCGGCGGCGCGCTCGCCGAGACGCCGCTGTCGCCGCGCGGGCGGGTCTGGTCGTACACCGACGGGCGGTACCGGCCGCCCGCCCCGTACGTCTCCGACCCGGAAGCGCCCTGGGAGCCGTACACGCTCGTCGCGGTCGAGCTCGCGGCCGAGGGCATGGTGGTGCTCGGACAGGCCGCGCCCGGCGTGGGGACGGCGGACCTCGCGGTGGGCATGGAGGTCGAGGTCGTGCCGGGGGTGCTCCATCGGGACGCCGAGCACGTGTGGACGACGTGGCGGTGGCGGCCCGTGGGAACGGAGGGGCGCGCGTGAACGACATCGCCGTCATCGGGGCCGGAATGCACCCCTGGGGCAAGTGGGGCCGGAGCTTCGTCTCGTACGGGACCGCCGCCGCCCGCGCCGCGCTCGCCGACGCGGGCGTGGAGTGGTCGGCCATCGGGTCCGTCGTCGGGGCCGACACCATGCGCTGCGGCTATCCCGGATACGTGGCCGGGGCGACCTTCGCGCAGGCGCTGGGCTGGCAGGGCGCGCGGGTCACCAGCGTGTACGCCGCCTGCGCCTCGGGCGCCCAGGCCATCGGCGCGGCGCGGGCACAGATCCTGGCCGGGCTCGCCGACGCGGTCCTCGTCGTCGGCGCCGACTCCACCCCCAAGGGCTTCCTCGCACCGGCCGGCGGGGAGCGGCCCGGCGATCCCGACTGGCTGCGCTTCCGGATCCTCGGCGCGACCAACCCCGCGTACTTCGCGCTCTACGCCCGCCGCCGGATGGCCCTGTACGGGGACACCGTCGAGGACTTCGCCCAGGTCAAGGTGAAGAACGCGGCGGCCGGGGCACTCAACCCGCTGGCCCGCTACCGGACGCCGGTGACGGCCGAGGAGGTCGCCGGCTCGGCGGTCGTCGCCGACCCGCTGCGGCTGCTCGACATCTGCGCCACCTCCGACGGCGGGGCGGCCCTGGTGCTGTCCAGCCTGGACTTCGCGCGCCGGCACGGGCACCCGGACCCGGTGCGGATCCGGGCGGTGTCGACGGTCTCCCCCACCTATCCCAAGGCGGTGCTCGACCTGCCCGACATCGCGACCGACTCGACCGTCGCGCTCGCCCCCTCGCCGCACACCTTCCGCGCCTCGATCGCGCGGGCCGCGTACGAGGAGGCGGGGCTCGGGCCCGAGGACCTGTCGCTGGCCGAGGTGTACGACCTGTCCACGGCACTGGAGCTGGAGTGGTACGAGGACATCGGGCTGTGCGCGCCCGGCGAGGGCGTCAAGCTGCTCCGGGAGGGGGTGACCCGGCTCGGCGGGGCGCTGCCGGTGAACACCAGCGGCGGCCTTGCGTCCTTCGGGGAGGCCGTGCCCGCGCAGGCGATCGCCCAGGTCTGCGAGCTGGTCCGGCAGCTGCGGGGCGAGGCCGGCGACCGGCAGGTGCCGGGCGCGCGGGCCGGGATCACCGCCAACCAGGGCCTGTTCGGGCACGGGTCGGCGGTGGTGGCGGTCCGCTGAGGCCGCCACCCGCGACGGGTCCACGCGCGCGTGGCGGCCGGAGCCGTACCGCTCAGGTCGCCACGGGCTCGTGCCCCCGGTCGGCGAGGACGAGGGCGTGCTCGACGACGGCGACGAGGACGTTCTTGACCGACTCGCGGTCGCGGGCGTCGCACATCACCAGATCGACCTCGGGGTCCAGGTCGAGCGCCGCCCGCACGGTCTCCGTCGGATAGCGGCGGGCGCCCTCGAAGCAGTTGACGGCCACCGTGAAGGGGATGCCGCGCCGCTCGAAGTAGTCGATGGCGGCGAAGCTGTCCTCCAGGCGACGGGTGTCGGCGAGCACGACCGCGCCGAGCGCCCCCTGCGCCAGCTCGTCCCAGAGGAACCAGAAACGGTCCTGGCCGGGGGTGCCGAACAGGTACAGGACGAGGTCCTCGCGGAGCGTGATCCGACCGAAGTCCATGGCGACCGTGGTGGTTGTCTTGGCCTCGACCCCGTGCAGGTCGTCCACGGGACGGCCGGCCTCGGTGAGGACCTCCTCGGTCCGCAGCGGCCGGATCTCGCTGACCGTGCCGACCAGCGTGGTCTTGCCGACCCCGAAGCCACCGGCGACCAGGATCTTCAAAGTCACCGGCTCGACGGGGGTCTTCTTGCGGCTAGAGCGCCCGAAGGCCATTGATCACCTCGCGAAGGATGCTCACGTCCGGCAGCTGGGCCGGCGGAACGGGGCGGGTCACGTGCACGAGTTCCTCGTCGACGAGGTCGCCGACCAGGACCCGGACCACCCCGACGGGGAGGTCGAGTCCGGCGGCGAGCTCGGCGATCGACTGGGGCTGCTCGGAGCAGCGTTCGACGATCTCCACGTGTTCCGGGGAGAGCGACTGGTCACGGCCGGGGTCGTCGGCGGCGGGCTCGGGGACCACCACGGCGATGAGGTCGAGCCGGTGCCGGCCGGCGGCGCTCGTCCGGCCGCGGGTCATCGCGTACGGACGGACGACCGGGCCCGCGTCGTCGTCGTACCAGTGGTGGGGGACGGCCGTCCGCCGGCCGGGGGTGTCCCGGTCGGTCTGTTCGCGCTCGGCTGCGTCGCTCATGCGGGGCGGCTCACCCTCCCGTGGGCAGACCGGTCCGGGGGGCGGTGCCGAGATGGGTGCCGACCCGCTTGACCATGAGGGTCATCTCGTAGGCGACCTGGCCGACGTCGGAGTCGGCGTCGGCGAGGACGGCGAGGCAGCTGCCGTCGCCCGCGGCGGTGACGAAGAGGAAGGCGTCCTCCAGCTCGACCACGGTCTGGCGGACCTTGCCCGCCTCGAAGTGGCGGCCGACGCCCTTGGCGAGGCTGTGGAAGCCGGAGGCGACGGCGGCGAGGTGCTCGCCGTCCTCGCGGCTCAGGTCCTTCGACGCGCCGGTGGCCAGGCCGTCGCTGGACAGCACCAGGGCCTTGCGGACGGCGGCGACGCGGTCGACCAGCTCGTCCAGGAGCCAGTTCAGCTCGCCGTTGCCGTGGACGGAGCTGCTGGTGCTTGCTGCGGCGTTCGGTGCGGTCATCGACCGTCCCCCTCGGGTGTCGTTCCGTGTGCTGTGCTGTCGTCCGGGTCCGTGCCGTGCCGGCGGCCGCGCTGCCAGCCGCGCTGCATCGCGGCCATGCGGGCCCGCACCTCCTCGGCGTCGCGCTCGAAGTCGTCCCCGTCGGGGCCGGGCTCGGCGGGCCGGGGCTCGGCGGCCGGGCGGTCGGGCTCGCGCAGCTGGGGCACCAGGCTGGCCTGGCGGACCCGGCGCGGGAGTCCGTCGAGTCCCTCCGGGGCGCCGGCGGGCTCGCGCACGGGCTCCGCCGCGGGCGGCGGGACCTCGGCCCGCGGCGGCACCGGGGCCGTGCGGGTGTCGGCGGTGCCCTCCGGGCGGACCGGGACGAGCGTGGGGCCGGTGGTGCGCGGCGGCACCCGGTGGTCCCCGCCACGGCCCGGGCCGGGGGCCGGGTGGGCGCGGCCCGGTTCGTCGAGCCGGCGTCCGTGGTCGACGACGAGGGTCGGCGGGCGGCGGCGCGGCAGCGGCACCGGGCCGCGGGCGCCGTCCTCGGCGGCCGGGTCGTCCTCGCCGCGGCCCGCGGTCTGGTCGGGGGCCTGCTGGTGCTGCTCGGCGGACGGGGCGAGCCCGGTGCGGCGGCGCTGGGGGCGGAAGAGGCCGCCGCGCTCGCTGTCGCTGTCGAGGAGGTCGGCGGAGCCGTCCAGGAGCAGGTCCAGGTCGTCGGCGCCGAGCGGCGGCTCCAGCTCGACCGGGCCGTCCAGGGGGCGGGCGGCGTCGCCGCCCTCCGGCGTCGTCCCGTCCGCCAGGTCGGGCACCCGCGCGAGGGCGGGCCGGCGCTGCGGGAGCGGGGCCTCGTCGAGCACGCCGGCGGGCGCCCCGGAGGTCGTACGGGATCCGCCGGCGGCGGGCCGGGCGTCGCCCTCGGCGGAGCGCGGGTCGAGGGTCTTGCGGTCCAGGCGGAAGCCCGCGCCCTGGGTCTCGGGGGCGTCGGTGAGCAGCGCGGCCGGGATGAAGACGACCGCGGTGGTGCCGCCGTACGGGGAGGTCTGGAGCGAGACGCGGACGTTCTGGCGCTGGGCGAGGCGGCTGACCACGAAGAGGCCGAGGCGGTCGGTGTCGGACAGTTCGAACTCGGGGGTCTCGGCGAGCCGCAGGTTGGCGTCGAGGAGGACGTCGGGGCTCATGCCGAGGCCGCGGTCGTGGATCTCCAGCGTGAAGCCGTTGGCGACGCGCTCGCCGAGGACCTGGACGGCGGTGTGCGGCGGGGAGAACACCGTGGCGTTCTCCAGGAGTTCGGCGATGAGGTGGGTGAGGTCGGCGACGGCGGGGCCGCCCACGCCCAGTCGGGGCAGCCGGCGGACCTCGACGCGTTCGTAGTCCTCGACCTCGGCGACGGCGGCCCGGACCACGTCCATCAGCTGCACGGGCTTGCGCCACTGCCGGGAGGGGGCCGCGCCGGAGAGGATCACCAGGCCTTCGGCGTGGCGGCGCATGCGGGTGGTGAGGTGGTCGAGGCGGAAGAGGTCCGCCAGCTCCTCGGTGTCCTCGGTGCGGCGCTCCATGGTGTCGAGCAGGGTGAGCTGGCGGTGGAGCAGGACCTGGTTGCGGCGGGCGAGGTTGACGAAGACCTCGGAGACGCCGCGGCGCAGCTCGGCCTGCTTGACGGCGGCCTCGACGGCGGCGCGCTGGAGGGTGTTGAGGGCCTGGCCGACCTGGCCGACCTCGTCCTCGCCGTACCGCAGGTGGGGGACCTCGGTCCCGACGTCGACGTGCTCGCCGGCGGCGAGGCGGCGCATGACGCTCGGCAGGCGGACGCCGGAGACCTCCTGGGACTCCTTCTGGAGGCGGCGGAGGTCGCGGACGAGGGAGCGGCCGACGCGGACCGAGATGCCGACGGAGGCGAGGAGCGCGAGGAAGCCGAGGACGCCGGCGACGCCCGCCTTGAGCAGCACGCTGTAGGCGGCGGGCTGGACGCGGTCCTGGTAGCGGTCGCCGGCGGCGGTGTTCGCGCGGGCGAGCTCGTCGAGGACGGGGCTGGCCTCGTCCTGCCAGTAGGCGGCGGTGGCGCTCCGGGGCCGCTCGGTCGGACCCTCCTTGATGAACGCCTCCTCCGCGGTGCGCAGGGCCGTCGTCTCGGGGCTGCGCCAGTACTGCTCGTAGCGCTGCCGCTCGGAGGCGGGGAGGAGTTCGAGGTTGACCGCGTAGAACTGCTTGCGGACGGCGACGAGGTCGGAGACGGCGCGGATCTCCTGGGCGGTGACGCGGTCGGCGACGAGCGCGGAGAGGACCAGGGCGTCCTCGCGGGAGAGGAGTTCGCGGGCCCGGGTGATGCCGACGAGGGCGCGGCCCTGCTTGTCCATCTCGACGTTCTCCAGCGCGTGGAGGGTGACGAGGAAGCTGTAGCAGGGGTCGACGAGGCGGTTGTAGAACTCCAGGGCCTGGAGCCGGCCGATGCCGCGCTTCTCGACCGAGCGGCGCAGGGAGGAGATCTCGTCGAAGGCGGTCAGGAGCGAGTTCAGCTTCTGGGTGGTGACCGGGCGCATCTCCTCGCGGACGCCGGGGTCCTCGGCGTTCGCGCGGATGCGGGCGATCTGCCGGTCGGTGGCGAGTCGGGCCTCGCGGAGCTGGTCGAGGGCGTCGGAGCCGCGCGGGTCGGCCAGGTAGACGAGGGACTGGCGTCGTTCGAGCTGGATGACCCGGGCCGTGTCCTCGATGGGGTAGCCGACCTTGTCGACGATGTAGCCGACGTCGAGGAGCTGGTCCGCCTCGCGTCCGGTCAGGACGGTGGCGAAACCCCAGAGTCCGGTGAGGGAGACGAGCGGTACGAGGAGCAGCGCCACGATCTTCCGGCGGATGGACTTCCCGCGAAAGCGCATGGCCTCCCCCAGTACGGCCTCCGCGGCCACGGAGGTCCCTCGAACGGCGTCGCCGCGTCAACACGGCGCGTCAACCTTCGGTTTCAACAAACGGCGGCGTGAGCCTACTACTGCATCGCGACCATCTCGAAGGTGTGTCTGGGCGATTTTCAGCCTGTCGAGTGAGCGTTGATCATGAGATGTCCTGGTATTCCAGGAGTTCGGATCGGCCACTGTGGCGCAGGACACTTGACGGTGCACCAATTTCCGCCCTGGGCGCAATGGCTGGAATCGTTCGTTCCGCTCGCGATGTCGGGTGATGTGGGGAAACCTTTTCCCTGTCCAGAGCGTCATGAATGACGGGGGATCGCCCTGCCCTTGGAGGGGCGGGTCGCGCGCCGGCCGTGCGCGCCGTGTAGGACCGCCGGATCCGGGCAGCCACCCCTGAGAGCGTCGTGCGGTGGGGAGTGACAGGACATGGAAGACGAGACGCGGGCCGCGGGTCAGTTGTGGGTGGAGGACGAGCGCGGTTTGCGGAGGATGCCGGACCCGGTGCGGAACGCGGCGGTGCGGGCGGTGATGATCATGTCGGTGACGATCATCCTGGCCCTGGTCGCCTTCCTCACCTCGATCACCAGCTCGTGGCTGGCCTTTCCGATGACGATCGCGGCCGTGGTCGCGACGGTGGTGGCCACCTGGAGCGTGCTGGACATCTGGATCACCCGGCAGGTCTGGCGGCAGCGCGACGGCGTCGTCTCCGAGCCGAGCAGCACCGCCTACGCGGGACGGCGGGAGCGGATGGCGGAGGAGCGGGTCGCCTGACACCACGGGAGAGGCCCGGCCCCCGGAGAGGTCTCCGGGGGCCGGGCCTCTCCCGTACCCCGCCGCGGGGGTCGCGGCGGGGCTCGGACGTGCCTACGGCGCCGCCGGCGGCTGGTCGTCCTGGTGGCGGCGGAACATCCGGGTCGCCTTGATCTCGCCGTGGATCGGCTCGCCCTCGCCGGCCGGCTGCGGCAGGCCCGGGCGCAGGTGCTCCTCGACGCTGATGTACTTCAGGCCGGCCCGCAGGTCCGCGTCGTTGCGCAGCCGGATCACCAGCGGGAACTCGGCCAGCGCCGTGGTGTCGAACAGGCCCGTGGTGTAGAGCAGCTGGACGCCGAGCGCGTCCGACACGGCCCGCTGGAGCTCCAGGAGGTACGTGGCGTTGGCCCGGCCGATCGGGTTGTCGAGGAAGAGCGTGCCCGCGTGCCGGTGCTTGTCCCGGCCCCGGTCGTTGGAGCGCAGCGCCGCCATCGTGCAGTACAGCGCGATGGCCGCGGTGAGCAGCTGGCCACCGGAGAACACGTCTCCCATCTGGCCGACCGGCACCCGCTCGGCGCGCAGCACCGCGTCCGGCTTGAGGATCTCTACGGCGACGCCCTTGGGTTCGAGGGCCGCCTGTACGCCGCGCAGCAGCAGCGACATGCCGTCGCGCCGCAGGTCGGAGTTCTTCTTCACGGCGGCGCGGGTCGCCTCGTCGACGACCTCGCCGAGCCGCTCGGCGAGCGTGGCCTGATCGGGCTCCTCGAAGCGGATCCGCAGGAACTCCTGCCCCGACCACTCGCCGAGGCCCTCGGGGAGCCGGGAGAGCCGCTGGGCGGAGCGGAGGGTGGCCAGCGAGGTCTCCACGAGGCCGCGCAGCCGGTCCACGATCGACTCGCGGTTGCGCTCCAGCTGGGCCAGCTCGTCGGTGAGGACGCGCAGCCGGGGCGCGAACGCCTCGGCCCACTTGGCGGCGTGCTCGGGCAGCGCGGAGGCGGGCAGCTCGCGGATCTGCTGGCGGGCCGGGGTGCGGACCTGCTCGTAGCGGGTGGAGTTGGCGTGCCGGACGAGGATGTCGCTCGCCTCGCGCACGGCGGAGTCCGCGGCGGACAGCTCGGCGGTACAGGCGCGCAGCGCCCGCCGGGCCTCGCCGGCGGCGGTCCTGGCCTCCTCCAGGGAGCCGGGGTACGGCTCCTGCTCCTCCTGCTCCTCCTCCGCGTGGTCGCGCAGCAGGTCGCGCAGGAGCGCCGCCGTCTCGTCGAAGCCGCCCGCGGCGTCCTCGGCGGCCCGGTGGTCGCGCAGCAGCCCGGCGAGGGCGGCGCGGGCCGCCTCCAGGGCGGCGCTGCGGGCGGCGAGTTCGGCGCCCGCGGTACGCAGCAGGGCCTGGGCGCGGTCGGCGTCGGCCGGGACCAGCTCCTCCGGCAGCTCGGTGTGGGCCCCGCCGTCCTCGGGCGCCAGCCGCTCGGACTCGCCGCGCAGCCGGCCGAGCTTCTCGCTCGCCTCGGAGGCGCGGGACTCCAGCATCTGCACCAGGGACTCGGCGCGGGCCGCGGCGGCCTGCCGGGACGGGCCGTCGGCGCCGTCGGTGGACTCCAGGAGCTGCTCGGCGCGGGTGCGGACCTTGTTGGTGAGACGGTCCAGTTCGGCGAGGGCGGCGGACTCGTCGCTCTCCGCGCGGGCCTGCTCGGCGCGCAGATCGGCGCCGACGCCGACCTTCTCGTACACCTGGGAGGCGGCCCGGTACGCCTCGCGGAGCGTGGGGAGGGCCGCGCGGGGCGCGCCGGGCGTCTCCTCCGGCAGCTGCTCGGGGGCGCCGGCGACGCCGGGGCGCTCGGCGCGCAGCGCGACGGCGACGCGGTGGGCGTCGTCGGCGGCTCGCTGGGCGGCCCGGCGGTCCTCGTCGGCGGCACGCGCGCGCTCCAGACAGGTCTGGGCGCGGGCCTCGGACTCGGCCGCGGCGTCGGCGAGTTCGCGGAGCTTGGCCTGCCAGGCGGAGCGCTCGCGCAGCCGGAAGGCGAGGCCGGCGCGGGCGGCGGCGGCCCGGCGGGCGCGCTGGGCGGCCTCCTGGCGCTCGTCGCGGACGGCGAGGGCCTCGGCGGCGGTCTCCTCGGTCTCGGCACGGGCGGCGCGGGCCTCGTCGAGGGCGTGCTCGGCGGCCTCGGCGGTCTCCCGGGCGGTGGCGGCGTCGGCCGCGAGCTCGGCGAGCATGCCGGGCGGGCAGTCCGCGCGCCAGGCGCCGATCCGGGCGGCCAGGGCCCGGTCGCCCGCGAGCCGGGCGGCGAGGGCGCGGATCTCCTCGTCGCGCGCGGCGGCCCGTGCGCGCAGCGCCTGCCGCTCCTCGTCGGCGGCGTGCTCGTCGTGCATGGCCGGGTTCGGCGGCACGAGGAAGACCCCGCCGTCCTCGCCGGCCTCCTGCGCCGGTACGGGGGCGAGGAGGGCGGCGGCGGTGCCGACGGCGACGGCGGAGCGGGGCAGCAGGGCGGCCGAGCCGAGGGCCTCGCGGGCGCGGCCGTACGAGGCGGGGTCGGTGATGACGACGCCGTCGACGAGTTCGGGGCGGGCGGCCAGCACGCGCGCGTGGTCGGCGGGGTCGACGGACTGGGCGAGGTAGCGCCAGCCGGGGAGGGCGGGGATGCCGTGCTCGCCGAGGAACTCGACGGTGGCGAGGACGTCGGGGCCGGGCGGCAGCAGTCCGCCGTCGCCGAGGGCGCCGAGGATGCGGGAGTCGTCGGCGGCGGCCGTCCGCAGGTCGAAGAGCTGGCGCTCGGCGGAGGAGACGGCGCCGTCGAGCAGCCGGCGGAGCTCCTCGGCGTAGCGGTCGAAGTCGGTGACGGAGAGCGGGGCCTGGGCGTCGGGCCCGTCGGTCCGTGCCGCGCCCTCGCCGGTGTCCCCGGTGGCGGCGGCGCGCTGGCCGGGGAGGGGGGATCCGGCGCCGGGCAGGCCGAGGAGTTCGGCGAGGCGCTCCTCCGCGGCCAGTGCCTCGGCGGGGCGGCGCTCGGCGTCGTAGGCGTTCCCGGCGGCCTCGGCGGCGTCGGCGGCGCGGACGGCGGCGAGGTCGGCGCGGCCGTCGGCC
>NZ_BNBS01000120.1:7613-25074 GCF_014656075.1 Streptomyces hydrogenans | reverse complement strand
ATGCCGCGACCTGGGTCGGCACGAAGCTGCGCTGGGACCTCGCCGCCGACGAGGCCGAGCGGGAGGTGCTGCTGGGGCTCGCGGAGGACTGCGCGACGACCGTCGTCTCCTACGATCCGGCGCCGTAGACGCTTCCTCCACGGTGCCCTCTCCCTCTGCAGGGGTGGCGGATGGCGTGTGACGTCCTGGCAGCGGTCAGGATTTGGTAGTTCCAGACGGCGGCTTCGGTGATGCGGGCGTGGAAGGGGCCTTGTCGGCTCACGCCTGTTGCTGTGTGGGGCGGGGTGCTGTGGGCGCGATGTCGAGGGTGCCCAGGCTTTGACCGTGAGCTGGAGGTTCTGTCCGGGCGAGGGGGAGTCCGTGTGTGCTGGCTGGTGTCCCGGTGGTGAGGTCGGGATGGTTCGGCGGCTCCCGTCGACCGGGCACCCGGCTACGCGTCTGTCACGAGGCAGTCGATGTCCCCCAGCCCCTTGATCGCGGCGTGAAGGTTCCGGCCGGGGTTGAGGGGGTGGGCGAGGGTGCCGCCCGGTGTGCCGGTGGTGATCAGGTCGCCCGGTTCGAGGGGCGTCAGGTCGCTGGCGCGCGCGAGGAGGGTGGCGACGTCGAAGTGCAGGTCCGAGGTGCTGGCCTTCTGGACGGGGCGGTCGTCGAGCGTGGCCGTCAGCGTCAGCCCTCGCCCTCCGATGGGGAGGTGGTCGGGGGTGACCAGGTCCGGTCCGAGGAGGAGCAAGGGGCGCGGTCCGTCCGGTCCGTCCTGTTCCGCCGGGTCGCCGAGGGCGTACAGGTACGTGGCGACGACGTATCCGGCGACGTGGCGGAGGGCCTCGGTGGCGGGAACACGGTGGGCGCGGTGTGAGACGACGACGCCGAGTTCCACGCCCCAGCGGGAGGACACCGCCGGGAGCGGGACGGCCGTACGGGGGCCCGCGACCGTGTACGGTCGGACGAAACCCAGCGACGGCGCGGTGGGGCGCTGCCGGTCCAGTTCCCTCAGACGTGTGGGGTAGTTGGGCCCGACGCGGACGACCCGGCCGGGGACGAGCGGGGGCACCTCCGTCGTGGCGGAGGGCAGGGGTAGCCGTTCGCCGGTGTGAGCCGCGGCGCGCCGGGCCCAGTCGGTGCCCGACGCGATCAGCGCGCCCACGTCCGTGTGCGGCAGGGGGGTGAAGTGCTTCTTGTCGATGCGGGCCGCGGTGGTGCGGTCAGGGGTGATGCGGATCGTGGTGAGCCTCATCGGTGTCGTCCTTCGGCGCGGTCGTCGAATCGGGCAGGAGCAGGCGGAAGGCGCATCCCTGGCCGGGGCGGTTGTCCAGTTCGAGGCGTCCGCCGTGCGCTGCGGCGATGGCGGCGGCGATGGCGAGCCCGAGGCCGGAGCCCGGCTCTCCGGCTGCCCCGAATCCCGGTGCGGCCGACCGGTCCTGGGGGGTGGCGCGGTAGAAGCGGTCGAAGACGCGGTGTGCTTCGTCGGGCTCGATGCCGGGGCCGTTGTCTGCGACCTCGACCACGCAGACGGCGGTGCCGGGCGGCAGCGGCCGGCCGCTGCCCGGGTTCCCGTCGGCGGGAGCGCGGGTGAGGCCGACCCTGACGTGGACGGCGGTCTCGGGGGGCGTGTGCGTGGCGGCGTTGGACAGCAGGTTGCCCAGGACCTGGGCGAGCTGGTGGGGGTCGCCTGGCGTCTCGACGATGTCGAGTTCTCCTCCGGACCCGGCGGGCCCGGGAGGTCCCGGGGGGCCGGGGAGGGCCGGGAGTGGTTCCAGGGTGATGGTGCGGTGGGGGTGCCTGATCGCGGTGGTGGCGATGGCGTCTGCCGCCAGGGAGAGCAGGTCGACGGGTTCCCGGTGGGTGACGGGTGCCTCGCCGAGCTTGGCGAGGAGGAACAGGTCGTCGACGAGCCGGCTCATGCGGTCGGCGTTGTGCGCGATCAGGGCGTGCGCCTCGTGGCGCCGTCCGGCGGCCATGCCGGGCTCGGCGAGCAGGAGTTCGGCGAAGCCCTGGATCGCGGCGAGCGGGGTGCGCAGTTCGTGTCCTGCGTCGGCCATGAAGTGGCGCATGCGCGCTTCGGAGGTCTCCGTACGGTGCAGGGCGGTGCGCAGGCGGTCGAGCATGGTGTTGAGGGCCAGGCCGAGCCGGCCGACCTCGGTGTCCTGGTCCGCCACGGGCACGTTGAGCTCCAGGGCGCCGTCGGTGATGTGCTGGGCGGTGTGCTCGACGCGGGTGAGCGGTCGCAGTCCGAGGCGGACGGCGCCGTTTCCGAGGATGACGACCCCCGCGGCGACGGCGACGCCGAGGGCGAGGCTGAGCCAGAGGAGTTTGGTGGTGGCGCCGTCCACGGTGTCCAGCGGGAGGGCGACGACGGCGTGCATGCGGTCGGGCCCCTCGTAGGAGACCACGCGCCAGCCGGAGCCCGACGCGTCGCCCTCGGCCGGGAGGGTGCTCGGCCGCCCGGCGGTCAGGTCCAGCTCGGCCGCCCGGGCCGGTAGGCGGGGGCCGGGGCTCTTGCCGCTTCCCAGGGAGGTGCGCAGCAGGTTCCCGTCCCGGTCGTAGAAGTAGACGCGGTAGTCCGAGGGCAGAGTGGTGTCCGGCCCGGGGGGCCGGGGCGCCTCGTTGCCCGTGATGACGTCCTCGTAGACGCGGCCGGGGGGACGGAAGTGGGCGAGCCGGTCGTCCGCCTGGGCGGTGAGCCAGCCGCGCAGCACGGTGAGGGCGGCGAGCTGGGACAGCAGGACGGCGCCGGTGGCGAGGAGCGCGGCGGTCAGGACGAGGCGGCCGCGCAGGGAGCGCGGGCGCAGCCGGCGGAGCCGTCTCACCGGCCGGCCGTACGCGTCTCGTCGCGCGGCAGCCTGAGGCAGTACCCGACCCCGCGCACGGTGTGGATCAAGGGGGTCGCGTCCTGGTCGAGCTTGCGGCGGAGGTTCTTGACGTAGGTGTCCACGATCCGGGTGTCGCCGGAGAAGCCGTACCGCCAGACCTGCTGGAGGATCTCGGCCTTCTCCACCACCCGCTCGGGCTGGGCGAGGAGGCAGGCCAGGAGCCGGAACTCGGTCGGGGACAGCTTCAGCGGACGGCCCGCGCGGAACACCTCGTGGCTGTCCTCGTCCAGGGTGAGGTCGGCGAACCGCAGAAGCGGTCGGCCTCCGGTCTCCGCCGGCGGGGTGTTGCTGCGGCGCAGGATGGCGCGGATGCGCAGCAGGATCTCCTGGACGTGGAAGGGCTTGGTGACGTAGTCGTCGCCGCCGGAGCTCAGGCCGATGATCCGGTCCTCGACGCCGGCCCGGGCGGTGAGGAACAGCACGGGCGTGTAGACGCCCTGGGCCCGCAGGTCGCGGATGACGCGGAAGCCGTCGGTGTCGGGGAGCATGACGTCCAGGACGATCAGGTCGGGCCGTCGGCTGCCCGCCTCGAACATGGCCTCCTGCCCGGTGCCCGCGCCCATGACGGCGTACCCGGCCGCGGTGAGCGCCGAGGACAGCAGGGTGCGGATGCTGGCGTCGTCCTCCACGACCAGGACGGTGTGCCGGGCGCCGACGGGCGCGGCCGGGAGGTTCAGGGGGGCGTTCACGTTCTCGGCACCTCGGCGGTACGGGCGGGGGAACCGCGGCGGGGCGGCTCCGGTGCGTGCGGCGCGATGGTAGGCGGGCATCCTGTGCCGCACCTGTCCATGGCGTGGTGAGAAGGGTGTTCCGGCGCCCCGGGACGTCCCTGCCGGGAACGCCCGTCCGGGGCGCCGGAACCGCTCTCAGCCGGTCACTTCCTTGTCCTTGGCCAGAGCCGTGGTGCGGTCGGTGACGGTCTTGGTGAGCTTGGTCACGGCGGTGTCCAGCTCCTTGGAGCCGGCGCCCGCCGACCGGGCCTGCTCGGCGATCGCCTCGACGCTCTCCGCCGCCGTGCCCGAGGCGTAGAACTCCTGGTACAGCTCGCGGTACGCCTTCTTGTAGACGGAGTCGAAGGCGTCCAGGGCCAGGAACTTGGTCTTCAGGACGTGGGACATGCCGCCCCTGCCCCCACCGGGGCCGCCTTCGCGGTCGCCGCCGGGGAAGCCCTCCGGCATTCCTTCGGGGAAGCCTTCCGGGAAACCCTCGGGCATCCCCTCGGGGAGCCCGTTCGGCGGCGTGCCGCCGTCTGTGGTCCCGCCCGTGGTGCCGTCGCCACCGGCTCCTCCGGTCCCGGCACCGGGGCGGGCGCCGGGCATGCCGCCGCCCATGCCGGTGGAGTCGTCCGGTCCGGCGGTCGCGTCCCCGCTGAAGGTGAGGTTGTAGTCCCAGCCGAGCACGGAGAACTTCTTGGTGTCCAGGTCGTACCAGAGGAGGTAGTTCTTGCCGGGGCCGGCGATGTCATCGAAGTTCAGCAGCAGGTTCTGCGAGGCGACGTAGCGGGCCAGCGACTCGACGTCCACGTACTTGTGGAGCTCGCGGGCGAACTCCTCGTCCGACGCCTCGCTCGCCCACTTGATGAGCTTCATCACCGGTTCAAGGTCCTGACTGCCCTTCTTGTTGAGCTGCTTGAAGGAGTCCTCGTACTCGCTGGGGTCGTCGCCCCGGTACTCGAAGCTGCCGCTCGCCTTGGCCTTGTAGAGCACGCCGTTGCCGTCGGCGATGTCGTCGGCGTAGTCGGTGTCCGGGGCCTCGACCATGAGCCGGGCGACGGAGGGCCGGTCGTTCACCTTCACCTGGGTGAAGGCGTACCGCTCGGCCTTCTGCCCGCTCTTGTCGGTCAGCGACAGGGACAGGGCCTCGTTGAGGGGGACCTGCGCGTTGCTGCCGGGACGCAGCGAGATCTCCCGCTCGCCCTGGTAGGCGCGGCCCTCGACGTACTCGTCGATCTTGACGAGCCAGGGCAGTTCCTCGGGCTTGTCCGCGGACAGGTCGTACTGGACCATCCCGCCGAAGCCGCCACCGGCTCCGCCCGGGCCACCACCGCCCGGACCGGCACCGGTACCCGCAGCGCCACCGGCACCCCCGGCACCGGCTCCACCGGGCTGCTGGCCCTGTCCTCGGCCCTGGCCGCCTGCCGCGCCCTGGCCACCGGCCGTTCCGTCCGCACCGGCCGGACCGCCCTGGGGGAATCCGGCCCCGCCGCGCCCACCTCCCGGCATGCCGCCGGGCATGCCCCGGTCGCCCCGGAGGGACGACAGCGTGGAGTTCCCCTTGAGGCGGATCCCCACGTCGTTCAGGTAGACGCCGTCGACGACGAGGTCGGCCTCGATGTAGTCCTTGGTGCCGTCCTCTTTGAACTCCTTCATCATCTTGTCGAAGTCGGTCTGCTTGTAGGTGAGCTGGATCGAGTGCGGCACGGAGGTGTCGTACAGGTCGACCGTCCCGCGGACGTCCTCGGTGATGGGGTCCCCCTCGACGCGCGAGGCGGACGTCACGTACGGGGAGATCCGCGCGTCACCGAGGAAGAAGACCATCGCGGCGAGCCCGATACCCAGTGCCGCCCCCGGCTTCCAGTGGTGGCGCAGCCGGACGGGCAGCCGGTCCTTCAGCCGCCGTCCCCGCTGCCGCGGGGTCGTCGGGCCGGTCATCACAGGTCCGTGGTGTCGTAGCCGGTCAGCACGGTGACCCGCTGGCCGGAGGTCCGCTCCTGGAGCGCGCCGACCAGATCGCCGGGCTCGGCGCCCTTCTTCAGCCGCACGGTGTAGAAGACCTCGGTCAGCGCGCCGCCGCGGATCGTCTCGGTGCTGACGAGCTCGAACTCGCTGGTGTACTTGATGAGGACGTCGCGGATCTGCGGGGTGTAGTCCTCGCCGGCCGGGACCTGGACCTTGACGACCTGGCGCTGCACGTTGAGGGCGAACCAGTTGAACTTGAACATCACCAGGACGACGGCGCAGATGACGACGGCGCCGACGGCGGCCTGGGTGTAGAAGCGGGCGCCGCAGGCCATGCCGATCGCCATGGCCATGAAGATGAAGCCGACGTCCCTGGTCTCCTTGACCGCGTTGCGGAAGCGGACCACGGACAAGGCGCCGACCAGCGAGAACGCGCGGGCCAGGTTGGAGCCGACGACCAGCATGATCAGGGCGACGATCATGCCGACGATGACCAGGGTCTGCACGTAGGACTGGCTGTAGGAGACGTTGCGGTGGGTGTACCGGTACGTGTAGCCGATCATCGTGGACAGGATGAACGACAGCGCCATCGCCGCCACGACGTCGGCGACGCTGAACGTGCCGCTCAGCTCCTGCAGGTTGAGGTCGAAGTTCACTGCGCTCCTACTTTCGACGGCGCGTCATGGCGCACCGACTGCTCATCGGTGGGTGTGGGGGTGGGCGGCGGGTAGTCCGCCTCGTTGACGTGGAAGACCGAACGCGGGGCCAGGCCGAACGCCTCGACGGACTGCACGTACTTCGAGATCCGGACGAGGTTGAGGTTGCGCCGCGCGGCCAGATCGGTGATCCAGTGCGGGGTGCGCTCGTTGACCTTGATCTCCATGACCGACATGTGCGGTGGGATCGTGAACCGGTTCTCCGGCGTGGGGATGCCGAAGTGGAAGTCCCGGTCGCGTCCGCGGATGCGACGGTCGAAGGTGACCCGCAGGCCGGTGTCGGCGTCGCGGCCGACCAGGGCCTCGCGCTGGTAGCCGGTGATCGCGGTGGGCTGGAGGTTCAGCCGGACGATCAGTTCGAGGACCTCTTGGACAAAAGCGCTCTCCTTCGGCGAGTGGTCCACCATCTCCCGGCCGTCGCACAACTGCCGTGCCACGCCGTAGGGAAGGGTGATGCGGCGCTTCTGCGTGACCCGGTTGACGCGCTGCTTGATCTCCACGCACACCGGGGATTCGTCGGTGACCCCGTCGAGGTCGCCGTAGTGGCGGATGCGCTGCTTGCGGCGGAACTTCAGGCCCTCGATCTTCTCCCAGTAGAAGCGGAGCTGAGGGGTGTCGTAGTACAGGCTCCACACGCCGTAGCCGCCGACCGGGCTGTGCAGGTCCCGGTCCATCCGGTCCCCCAGCTCGTCGCGGATCTCGGCCGCCTGCTCCACCGGGACCAGGTACTTCAGCTCGAACCGGTTGAAGGCGTGCAGCCGGCTGGCCACGTGCAGCGGCTCCTTCTGCGTCCCGATCCCGACCGTCTCGTCCCCGGCCGGCCGGGCCTCGCCCGCCCGGCCCTCGCGCGCCGCGGATGCCTTCGACAGGAACACCATGCGCCTCCTTGTTCGTACGTTGCGGACCGACCGACGAGGCATACGCAACCAACAGCGCATGAGGAGCCCATGAAAAATGTGGGTGTATTGAAGGAGAAATCCAGGTGGCGCAAAGATGAACAGAAGCTGCCTCCAGGGAACCGTCTGCGGCCCTGCGACGCCCTTGAGGGAGGCGCCTCAGGTCCTGTACCAGGCCACCTGGCGGAGTAGATTTCTCAAAATTGCGCATGCGGCAGCGCGATGCCTGAACGGCACCGGTGCAGCTGTCGGCACGCCGGCTAGCAGAGGAATACCGCGGGGTTCGAATGACGCTTCCTGCCAGCTGGAGCGAGCGCCTGGGCTGCGAAGAGGCGGGAGGCGTACGCCAACGACCAGGACGCCGCCGTCTCGCTGGTCGCGGTCACCGCGCGGTCGAACCGCGCGAAGGCGGACCGGGACCCGGCAGAGTGGATGCCGCCGCTGCCCGAGGCGCACTGCCGGTACGTCGGGGAGTGGACGGCGACGAAGCTGCGCTGGGGCCTGTCCGCGGACCAGGCCGAGGCCGACGCCTGAGGTTGATCCCGGGGAGTGGACACCGGGTTTCATGCGGCGAGTGACAGCGTACGTGACGTGATCAGTTGTTGTTCGAACTCGGCTGGTGTGAGGTATCCGAGGGCGGAGTGCCGACGGCGCCTGTTGTAGTACGACAGCCGGCGGAACACCTCGAGTCGGGTCTGTGCCTTTGAGGTCCAGCGGCGTCCATGGAGCAACTCTCGTTTGAGGCCCTGGAAGAACGACTCGGCGAGAGCGTTGTCGTAACTCGAGCCGACCCGGCCCGTGCTGCGGCGGACTCCGTGCCGGGGCGGCCGCCACTCCCGGGACCGCCACGGTGCCGGCGGTCGTCACGGCGAGCGTGACGGCCACGGCGGCGGTCAAGCGGAGTCGGGACGAACGGATGCGGGCGCGGGACGCGGCAAGCCTCCACGGGCAGGGGAACGGACAGCGTGGAACCGAAGCACCACGCCCACCCACTCCGCCCAGCAGCTCGCTCGGAATCTGACACGAGCTGTGGTCGGTGCGGTTTCACGGGCCCTGCGCCTGATCCGAGTTCGGGAGGCTCGGCTCGCCGGCACCGTTCGATTGCGCAGCAGCACTACGGATCCGAGCTTCGCGGGCGCCGGGCCGCCGCCGCCCTGCCGAGCGATCGAGCACGATTGCGGAGGAAGGTGCGATCCTGCATGGACGAACCATCTCGGCGACGTGAAACTGCGCACCTGGACGCTGCGCTTCATGGCTCTCCTCGCAGCCGACACCCAGGATCAGCTTGCCTGGCTGGGCGAGCGCGAGCCGGAGACGGAGGATGTCGTCGAAGAGGTGGAGCTCTTGTGTCGCATCTCCGAGGGACTCACGGAGCGGAGAGCGTTCGATCCCACGGATCTGCACCATCTTCGGGCCATCGGCCATCTGCCATCTGCCATCTGCCGTCGGCTCGGCGAGATTGACGCTGCCTGCCGCGTCGGCCTCTGAGCCAACGCCCTGGCCACAGATCCGGCGTGGGACGACATACGTTCCCCCAGCCGCACGTTTCTCCTCGCGAACCTGGGCGACTGGCGTCAGCCACTGCCACGCCCCGTACGTCCGGAGACGGGCGACGGCTGATTTCTGGTACCCCGTCGAACTCGTCGTACGCCTTCTGTCCCTGGAACCACCCCTGAGGCGGTTCCTGTGCCACCCGCCGCGTGTCGGCGACGGAGCGGAGTTCCGTGTCCACCGAGACACGGGATCGCCGGCAGTGGCCGAACTCCTTTTCACCACGCTGAGTGGAACGGTTCAGTACGCCTCCTCCGGGTCGCCAGAGACGTTGCGAGCTGGGACGGCTTCCTCCGCGGCGTGTCCGCCGTTGCTCACGCCTCGGTCCTGCACTCGTGTCCGGTACAGCCACAGGGCGACGCCCACGGCCAGTACCCCTACCGCCACGGCCAGTTCGGTGTAGCCGCCGTAGCCGCTGACCGAGAAGCCCGTGGCTCCGACGACGAGGATCACACTCAGCACCGCTGCCAGGACCCAGGCGACCGGGACGAAGACCGCGGGCAGCCGGATCGGGCGGATGGCGTCCGGGCGGTCCCGGCGCAGGAGCGCGAAGGCCGAAAGGGCCAGGACGTGGGTGAGGATGTAGCCGAGGTTGCCCGCCACGATGATCGCCAGAGGGCTCTTCAGCAACGCCAGTGTGAGGACGTTGAGTACCAGCGCGACGACCAGGGCCCGCACCGGCACGCCCCGCTTGTTCAGCACCCCGAACTGGCGGATCGTGGTCCCCTCGACGCCCATCGTGTAGAGCACCCGCGAGCCGTCCGCGAGGCCGGTGACCATGATGAGCAGCAGCGAGCCGATCAGGAACACCACCATCAGATCGGCCCCGCCACCGATGAGGTCCTGGAAGGCCCCGACGTAGAACGTCGTGGGATCCTCCGCGATCGGCTCCTCACCCACGTATCCCGCCAGGGCCAGCGGCATGAGCACGAAGACGCCGAGACCGAACAGGGCGCCCGCCCGCAGCGCCCGCGAGGTGTCGCGGACGGTGTCCCGGTACTCCGGCGCGAAGGTGGCGCACACCTCCACGCAGAAGCAGGTCCACGCCATGATGTACAGCCAGACCAGCGCCTCGTGCAGACCCGCGGCGCCGTGGAGGTTCCAGTGGAGCCGCGAGGCGTCCCACTCTCCGCTGAGGAACGGGCCGGCCATGAACACCAGCAGTGGCACGAGCAGCATGGCGCCGGTGACATAGACGACCCACATCGCGGCGTGCAGCCCGACCATCGCCGCCGCGAACAGCAGCACGATCACCCCGAGCCCGACAAGGATCGGGAAGGCGATCTCGAACGGCCCGAACGACAGGCTCCACCGCTGCTCCGGGAACCACTGGGCCTGGACCAGCGAGCCGACGATCCCCGCGTACACGGACAGCGCGGTCGTCCACGGGAACCAGTACCCGAAGGACGCCAGCGGCCCGACCACGGGGGCACGCCGCTTCCACCCTTCGGTCGCGTAGTGGGCGATGCCCCCGGACGACTCCGGGAACATGGCCGCGAGTTCGGTGTAGATCCAGTTGGTGACGGCCGCGAGGACCATCGCGGTCGCCCACAGCGCCACGGCGCCCCAGGCGCCGAGGCCGGCGATGGAGCCGCCCAGCGAGGCGACCAGGGCGGCCGGCATCGTGAGGGACAGGGCGAAACCGTCGTACCAGCGCATCCTCTTCGGCAGCGCGGGTGCGACGTCCTCTTCCGGCGTGCGTGGCCCGGAGAGCGGAGCAGCAGACATGGGTGCCCCTTCAGGGGTGCGGAAGACGGGGGTTACAGGTCGAGGACGAGGCGTGCGCCCGCACTGCGCGAGACGCAGATCATCATGGAGTCGCCCGTGGCCCGCTCGTCGGGGGTGAGCAGGTCGTCGCGGTGGTCCGGGGCCCCGGCCAGGACCTTGGTCTCGCAGGTGCCGCAGATGCCCATCTCGCAGGAGGACGGCACCTGCGCCCCCGCGTCGCGCGCCGCGTCGAGCACGCTGCGCTCCGGGGTGACGACGACCTCGGTTCCGGACCGGGCGAGCACGACGGTGAACGTGTCCCCGGCGGCCGGAGCCGCGGCGGCGGCGAACCGTTCGGTGTGCACCGGCCCCGGATGCAGGTCGCGTACGGCGTCGAGCAGGCCGCCCGGACCACAGGCGTACACCGTCGCCGCCGGGTGGGGGGCGAGGTAGGCGGCGAGGTCGGGGCGGCCCGCCTCGTCCTCGGGCACGAGGGTGACGTTCTCGTCCGGCAGTTCCCGGACGAACGCCATCGTGGTGCGGGAGCGGCCCGCGTAGAGCATCCGCCAGGGCCGGCCCAGTTCGGTGAGCCGGCGGGCCATGGGGAGCAGCGGAGTGATGCCGATGCCGCCCGCGATCAGGACGTACTCCTCGGCGTCCTCCACCAGGGCGAACCGGTTGCGTGGCGCGGAGACCGGCAGCAGGGTTCCCGGGCGCAGTTCGTCGTGGACGCGCCGCGAGCCGCCCCGGCCGTCCGGGACGCGGAGCACGCCGATGCGGTACCGGGACGGGTCCGCAGGATCGGAGCACAGCGAGTACGGGCGTATCGTCCCGTCGGCCAGGTGGAGATCGACGTGGGCGCCGGGCGTCCAGGCGGGCAGCGGCCGGCCCGCCGGGTCGGCGAGGGTGAGGGCGACGACGCCGTCGGCGGCGTCCTCCCTGGCGGTGACGCGCAGTTCGCGCGGGGCGTCGGCGGGTGCGGTCACGGTGCCGATACCCCGCTTCGCGGCGTGCCCGTTTCCACGAACTCGGCCGTCCTGCGCATGAGTTCGTGGAAGGCGCGCCGGTAGTTGAGCGTGAACAGGTCGGCGGGGGCCGAGAACTCGGGCACCTCCGCGTCCCAGGGCACCTCGCGCGGTTCGATGTTCGCGGTGATCGGCAGGTCTTCGAGGTACACCATCTCCTCGACCCGCAGGCACTCCTCCAGCGAAGCTCCCTTGAAGTCCCGCTCGTTGGCGACGCCCCAGAAGATCCGCACCTCGTCGTACGAAACGGGGGACGGGAATCCCGCCACCACGCGCAGCCCGGCCACGGCGTAGCGGTAGCTGATGGAGGCGAGGCCCGGCGCGACGCAGTGGTACGACATGAGGCAGTCGCCCTGCGCCGCCCAGTCGCCGGAGCCGGCGTCCAGCTGGTGGTCCATGCGCACGTCGATGCCGTCGCGGCGCACCTGGAGCGGCTCGACGACCTCGGGCGTCGGGCCCATGGAGACCTGGTGCACGAAGGGGAAGTGGGCCACGTCCCGGAAGTTCTCGATGGCGACGGCGACGCCGGTCGAGGACGAGAGGGGGTCGGCGGCGAGCCAGACCAGGTCCCGGTCGCGCCACTCCTCGGGGTCGTACAGCTCGGTGACCGGTTCCTCGAGGACCGTCCACACGTGTCCGAACCGTTCCACGGCCGGGTAGGTGCGGATGGCGGCCTTCGGCGGGATGCCCGACTGGTCGGCGAGCGAGGGGATGCTGGTGCAGTGGCCGTCGGCGCCGTCGAAGCGCCAGCCGTGGTACGGACAGCCGAGCGATCCGTCGGTGACGACGCCCTGCGACAGGTCCGCGCCCCGGTGGGGGCATCGCCGGGCGCTGACGCGGGCCGTCCCGTCGGACGAGCGCCAGACGACGAGCTTCTCGCCGAGCAGGGTCGCCGCCTGCGGCGTGGCGAGGTCGGTGGAGCGGGCGACGGGGAACCAGGAATGGCGCATGGCACGTTCAGCCTGATCGCGTTTGGTGAGGTCGGAGGACATGAGGGGCTCCTTGGGAACAGATGCCTGGGGACGGACGACTGGGGGCGGATGCCTGAGGCCGGTGCCTGGGGGCGGTGGTGGCTGAGGTCGGACACCCGGGATCGGAGCCGGGCCTCGGACGCCGCACGCCGGTGACTCCGGCCCGATACCCGGGGGCGGATGCCTGAGGCCGGTGGCCGAGGCCGGATAGCCCCGGGGGCGGCGCCCGGGATCGGGCGCCTGGGGCCGGTGGCCGAGGCCGGCAACCGGGGTCCGATGCCTGAGGCCTGAGGCCGGTGGCCTGGGTCAGATGCCGACGACGAGCGCGCCGCCGTTGACGGGGATGGTCTGGCCGGTGATGAAGCCACCCGTGTCGGCGGCGAAGAAGGCCACCACCTCGGAGATCTCCGAGGGCTGGGCGAGGCGCCCGATGGGTACGGCCGCGACCTCGGCCTCGTAGTGGGCATCGGGGACCATGCGGGTGGCGACCGCTCCGGGCGCCACGGCGTTGACCAGGATCCGCTCGCCCGCGAACTCCTGGGCGAGCGTCTTCATCAGACCCAGCTGCGCCGACTTGGAGACCATGTAGCCGTAGGAGTGGCCGTCGGGGACCTGTCCCCACTGCGACGAGACGAAGATGACGCGGGCGGCCTCGCTCGCGCGCAGGTGCGGCAGGGCGGCCCGGGTCAGGTACAGCGGGGCGTGGACGTTCACCGCGAGGAGTCGCTCGAAGTCGGCGTCGTCCGTGTCGGCGAGGCCGGTCATGGAGAACATCAGCCCGGCGTTGTGCACCAGGACGTCGAGCCCGCCCAGAGTCCCGGCGGCGTCGGCGACCAGTTCCTCGGCCCGCTCGCGCGAGGTGATGTCCGCGGTGAAGGCTTCGGCCCTTCCGCCGGCCCGCCGGACCTCTTCGGCCGTGCGGTGCAGTTCGGCGGCGTCGAGGTCGGCCAGCGCGACGGCCGCGGCGCGGGCGGCGAGGTCGAGGGCGAGGATGTGGCCCATGCCGCGCGCGGCGCCGGTGATCAGGGCCCGGCGGCCGGCGAGGGAGCCGGGGGCGCTCACGCCGTGGCTCCGTGCGGCTCGGTGATGTAGAGCATGTTGCCGTCGGGGTCGTAGAAGGGGCGGTAGCGGTACCAGACGCCCGAGGGGTGCTTCCAGACGATCTCGTCCTCGGTGACCCATTCGACGCGCCCGTCCAGTTCGGCGTACGCGATGTCGAGGTCGTCCACCTCGAACGCGAAGGAGTCCAGGCCGGGTGCGTTCTCCGCGTTGATCTCGGTGCGGCGCGGCTCGTGCTCGCCGGTCTCGGACGTGAAGAGGTAGAGCGTCAGGTTCCCCAGGTCGATCGCGGCCCACTTCTCCTCGGGCACGTAGGGCAGGTGGAAGCCGAGTCCGAGGACGCCGTGGTAGAAGTCCACGAGCCGTCCGACGTCGTGGGTGAGGATGTCCATGTTGTCGATGCGCTTCAGCCGAAGCATGTCTCGCTCCCAGGTGTTCGATCGTGCTTTGCGGGTGTGCTTTGCGGGTGTGTTTTCGGTGTGCCGTTCAGTCGCCGCGGGTGCGGCAGGGCGGGCCGGGGTGGATGTCCAGGCCGCAGGTGGTGAAGTCGATGCGGACGGCGGCCAGCGTCTGGAAGGCGTCGGCGCGCCCCTCGGGGGCGTGCACGCAGACGCCGCCGCTGTGGTCGGCCAGCGCGGCCAGGGCGTCACCGACCGCGAGGTCCCGGCCGCGTCCGTGGAGGGTCCGGCGGAGCACCTCATAGCGCACGAGGGTGTCGGGGTCGGTGCGGGGTTCGGTGTCGCCGTCCGCGCCGGGCCTGCTCAGGAAGTGGTTGGTGTGCAGGAGCATCCCGTCGGGGTCGGGGAGAACGTGCCCGGGGCCCTCGGGCCAGAGTTCTGCGGCGACGGCGCTCCGTCCGGCGCGGCGCCCGCCGACCACGGTGATCGTGGTGGACGCGGATACCGGCGCCCGGCCGATGACGCGCAGGGCGTCGGTGACGGTGTCGGCCTCGTCGAGCAGCCGGCGGGCGACCACGTGCACGGGCACGCCGTGGGTGCCCGTGTCGGCGCGGTGGTGGAGGATGTTGAACAGGCAGCCCACGCCGCGGTCGTTGACGCCGATCTTGCCCACGATCCCGTACTCGGTGAGGGTCGTGGTGCGCCGTCCGTCGGGGTACGGGATCTCCCACTCCAGCCAGTTCGCCGCGTGCCCTGCGTACCAGTCCCAGTTCTGTGCGGCCACCGGTTGCTCGTCGCCGTCGCGCAGGGCGACGATCGTCGAGCACTCGCCTCCCGTACGGGTGCTCGCGAGGATCTCGGTACGGGCGTTGAGCGCGGCGATCGTCTCGGCGGGCAGACCCGCGCCGTCCGCGATGCCACGGATCTCGTCGGCGAGGTAGGGCGCCCACGTCTCGACGGCGAGGAGGACGCGGGTCCCCGCGGTGTGCAGGTCGCGCACGCCGCCGCGCGCGAAGAGTTCCCGGTATCCGTCGACCGTGGCGGCCACCCGGTCGCGCCAGGTCTCGCCGAACTCGACCCCTCGCTCCCGAGGCCCGGCGATCTCCGAGCGGAACCGCGTGTGGCCGCCGCTCATCGGGGCACCGCCGCGTGCGGCGCGGGGATCAGCGGGCGGACGTGCGCGGCGACGTCGGCGAGAGGAACGGTCCAGGCGTGGCCGTCCTCGGCCACCGCCGCGACCAGCCGGGCGAGTTCGGCGAAACGCTGAGGCCGGCCGATCACCTCGGGGTGCATGGTGTAGCAGACGTGGCGCCGTTCGGCCTTGGCCCACTCGTACTCGGTGAGCCAGGAGGTGTACAGCTCCCCGGGCGCGGCCTGGTTGCCGCCGGTGTCGATGTTCCAGCCGTAGCGCGGCCAGTCGTCCAGCGACCAGTGCACGGGCAGTTCGAGAAGGGAACCCCCCGCGTGGGTCTCGTAGTAGGGGCGGTCGTCGCCCATGCACGACGAGTCGTAGCCGAAGCCGTGCTCGACGAGCAGTCCGAAGGTCTCCGGGGTCAGTTCCCACGACGTCGACCGGTAGCCGGTCGGCACGGGCGCCCCTGCGGCACTGAGGGCGGCCAGGCCCTTCTCGATCTCGGCCCGCTGTTCGGCGGCGGACACCTTGTCACTGCGCAGGTGCATGTGGCCGTGATGGGCGATCTCGTGCCCGGCCGCCAGGACGTCCTCCACCATCCCCGGATACAGCTCGGCGGTGTGGCCGGGCACGAAGAACGTGCCGCGCGTCTCGTACTCGGCGAGCAGCCGCAGGATGCGCGGCATGCCCCGGACGACGCCGTAGCGTCCCTCCGAGAGAGTGGTCAGCCGACGGGAGTACGCCTCCCCCTCGCCGAGCCAGCCGGCCTCCGCGTCGACGTCGAAGGTGAAGGAGACGGCCGCCTCGGCGCCGTCGGGCCAGGCGAGATCGGGTTCCGCGAGTGATGCCGCAGCGGTCGGGGCAGGGCGCGGCAGGGGCATGACGACTCCTTGCGTATCCAAACACATACTTCGCTACGCATTGGAGCAATGAAAGCCGCCCCGAGATGCGCATTGCGTGATGAGGAGACGGTAGGGCGCGCTACGCGTGAACACAAGGGGCTAGAGCTACGCGATCCGCAGATTGATGGATCCTCGATACGCAATGCGCACAGCAGAGCCATAGGACGTGCGCAAAGCGAGCCCTGCGCGAGGTTCGGCCCTCTAAGATCGGATCCATGACCACCGAACTCGACGACCTGGACCGCGCGATCATCGCCGAGCTGGAGCAGGACGGACGCCGGGCGTTCCGGGAGATCGCCCGATCGCTCGAGGTCTCCGAGGGGACGGTACGCAGCCGCTACCGCCGCCTCGAGGACACGGGCGTCCTGAAGATCACCGCCTTCGCCGACCCCGGCCGGTTCGACACCGCCCGCCTGGCCCTGCTGTTCCTCAAAGTGACGCCCGAGCACCACGACGCCGTCGTCGAAGCGCTGGCGTCCCGCCCCGAGGTCAGCTACGTCTCGACGACCCTCGGCAGGGCCGACGTCTTCGCCCAGGTCCTGGCCACCGACGACGCCGCACTGTGGAGGTTCCTCCAGGAGCACGTCCGCCCCCTGGAGGGCGTGACGGAGACGGAGTGCACCCTTGAGATCGCCGTGCACAAGCTGTGGTTCGACAGGAACGGGCAGGGCGAGAAGACCACCGCCGGGTAGTGGCCGCGGCGCCCCGCGGTCACCGGCGCCATCGGGGAACGGCGGCGGACATCGTCGTACCTCAGGAGCCGGAGGCCGCTTGCGACGTCCGGGCAGGACGTGGCACCCGCCCAGGCCGCCGTTCAAGCACAGGCATCCGGCGGGGTCGCGGCAACGGCGACCTGGGGGCCGCGTTCTCCCCGCCTCCCCGTCTCCCCGGCCAAGCCCGCCCGGCACGGCTGAGCGGCCGCAGGCGCCTCCCCCTCTCGGGTTCCGGCTCGACTCCCGCGCATAGCGCGTCACCAGCTCCGTCGGGCTCCTGCCCCGCCCTCACGCCGCCCCGGCCCTGGCGGCATCCGCCACGTCGGACTCCCGCACACAGTGAGCGGCCGGCGACAGGTCACAGGCGTCACCGCCGGGTACGTGAGCGGCTCGCGCCGCACGGAATGCGGTCGGGGGCGACGCAGCCGCAGGTGGCCGCGTCATGCTGCCCCAAGATGAGGGTGCGGGCGAAGCTGGTGAATGCGAGGAAGTGGTCGGCCTTGCGTGCGTGGCGTCGGTTGGGGCGTCGGCAGCCGGCGAGCCAGGGCACGGTGCGTTCGACGGTCCAGCGGTGCCGGCCCAGCCGCTGTGAGGACGCGATCCCTTCGCGGGCGATGCGGTGGATGGTGCCGCGTCCGCGTAACCACCGCCGCAGGTGGGGGTAGTGGTATCCCTTGTCCGTGTGCCGCTTCCCGGCTTGCGTCGCCCGCGTCCACGGCGGGAGCGGATCGGCGGAATGCCGGTGGGCGAGGGAGATCAGGGCGCGGCTGTCGCGCGGGGTTCGCGCCCGAGATTCCGACGGAAATGGGCAGACCCAGTCCGCTCGGTGATCAAGCTCCTTGC
>NZ_BNBS01000120.1:0-7603 GCF_014656075.1 Streptomyces hydrogenans | reverse complement strand
CACCCATCGCCTGCTCCTGGCGTCGTCGTGGTCCGTGTCCGTGGCGAAAACCCGGGCGCCTGACGGTAGGCCACCGGAGATCGAGGGCAGGTGGCTCAGTTGATCGGTGGATGCGGCACGAGCCTGCCTGACGACGTGTCGACACCTCGTGGCCCACCCAGCTCCCGCCCCCCGATCGGATGCCGTTCGCCCCGCGGCCGCATCTCCGCCGACCCGACCCGCGCCCTCCCGTGCAGGATGCGGTTCCCAGGCAGCGCCGGAAGTCTTGTATGGTTTCTCGCGAATCATCCAGAGGGGTGGAGGGACCGGCCCTACGAAGCCCCGGCAACTCCCCGGTCGACTCGGCGTTCCCCGAACGCCCCACGTCGTCGGGTTCAGTGCCAACTCCGGCCCGCGCCAACGTGGCGCGGGAAAAGATGAGGAGACACGGTGCTCTCTGTGCTGCCTTTCGCCCCGGCTCTGTCCGACCCGGGCTTTCCGCGTACCCGTCTCGTGATCGTCGCGGCATATCAGCCGACCGCCTCGGCTCTTTCCCGCTGACCATCCCTGCCCTCTCCCCCGGGCGGGGTCGCTGCGAGTCATGCCTCGCAGATCGAGACTGGAGTACCTCTTTTCATGGATATCTCGGATATTTCTAGCGGTGTGGGTGTTCTCGACAAGGCAGCGGTGATCCTCGGCGCGCTGGCGTCGGGCCCGGCCACGCTTGCCGGGCTGGTCGCCTCCACCGGCTTGTCACGGCCCACAGCCCACCGACTCGCCCTCGCACTCGAGCGCCACCGTCTGGTCGGCAGGGACCTGGAGGGCCGCTTCGTCCTCGGTCCTCGGCTCGGCGAGCTCTCGGCCGCCGCGGGCGCGGTCTGCCTGCTGGCGGCCGCCGGCCCGGTCCTCACCTCTCTCCGGGACACCACCGGCGAGAGCGCGCAGCTCTACCGGCGCCAGGGCGACATGCGCATCTGCTTGGCCGTCGCCGAGCGGACCAGCGGCCTGCGCGACATCGTGCCGGTGGGGTCCACGCTTCCCATGAAGGTCGGCTCGGCCGCCCAGATCCTGCTGGCCTGGGAGGAACCCGAGCGTTTCCACGAAGGTCTGCAGGGTGCTCGCTTCACGGCCGCCGCTCTCAGCGGCGTACGGCGCCGGGGCTGGGCCCAGTCGATCGGAGAGCGCGAACCCGGCATGGCCTCCGTCTCGGCGCCGGTCCGCAACGCGTCCCGGCGCGTCGTCGCGGCCGTCACGGTCACCGGCCCGATCCAACGCCTCACCCGACACCCCGGCACCCGGCTCGCGCAGGCCGCCGTCGACGCGGCCGACCGCCTCACCGAAGCCGTCTCCCACCCCTGACCCCGGCAGCACCGCGTGGCGGTCCCAGCTCTCCCTGCCCTGCGACTCCAGCCGGTTCTCGGGTCGGGGACCAGCCCCTCATCACCCGGACGAGCGGTTGCGCGGTGCCGTCGGTCGCGGCTGCCCGCAGCCGCTGGGTCACGGGAGTGCGCTGTCGAGCCGAGGGGCGGGCTGCTTCGGCGCGGCGGGTTCCCTCGCTGCCGGTTCAAGCGCGAGAAGGAGGAGCCCTGCGCAGATCGGGATGTGGACGAAGGTGTCGGCCGGCTGCCACGGCTCGCCCAGGAACGTCAGGGACACCAGCACCAGCAGCACCGGCTCGACGTAACTGAGCACGCCGAACAGGGAGAACGGCAGGACACTGCTGGCGGTCAGGTACAGCGCGAACCCGGCGGCGCTGAGGATCCCGAGCAGGACGAGTCCGGCGATCAGCCGCGGATCGTGGGCGACCGTGCCGAGTGACGGCTTGGCCAACAGGACGAAGACCGAGAAGGGGAGCATCGCGATGAGCTCGAAGAGCTGGGCCGCGGCGGAGTCCAGGGCGAACGCGCGACGGCTGACGAAGTAGAGCGGAAGCCCCAGTGCGACGAGCAGGGTGGGCCAGCGCAGCCCGCCGGCGACGACCACGGCCGCCGCGACTCCCGCGGCGGCACAGAGCACAGCGGCGATCCGCACGCGGGACAGTCTCTCGCGGTAGACCGCGACGCTGACCACCACCATGACCAGGGGCAAAATGAGATAGCCCAGAGAGAGATCGAGGCCGTGCCCGCTCTGGGGCGCCCATCCGAAAAGCCACAGTTGCAGCCCCAGGAGAGCGGCGTCCACGGCCAGGAAACCGGCCAGACGCGGTGTCGCGCGCAGACGGCCGGCCAGCGCCGCGGCCTGGTTCCACATCCGCGCCGCGCAGAAGAAGGCCGCCAGGAAGGCGACCATGGCGATGATGCGGTAGCCCAGGATCTGCTCGGGATCCAGTGGCAGAAGGTGCGGCGGGATCATGAAAATGGTCCCGAAGACGACCGACGCTCCGACCGAGGACGCAATCCCGGACGCAGGGACGGAGAGGGTGCGCGCGTTCATGTGAGCGGAGGTGCCTTCCGGAGGAGTCGAGGAGTGAGAGGTGCCCTGGGACCGATCAGCGGCGAGCTCCAGCTTCTCCCACCTCGCCTGTAAGGACCAGCGATGAATCGTGGATCTGATTCATTAGGGTTCGTGCATGGTTCTCTCTGATCTCCGCCGCCTGAGGATGCTTCACGAACTCGCCGAGCGGGGGACCCTCGCCGCTGTGGCCGCCGCCATCGGCTACAGCCCTTCGGCGGTCTCCCAGCAGCTGGCCGTACTCGAGCGGGAAGCCGGTACCCGACTGATCGAGCCGGCCGGACGCGGGGTCCGGCTCACCGACGCCGGGAAGGTGCTCGCCCGTCACGCCGCCGTCCTGTCGAACGTCGCCGAAGCCGCCGAGACCGAGCTGGCGAACCTGACCCAGGAAGTCCGCGGCAGGATCCGTGCCGTGGGCCTGCAATCGGCCGCCCGCCGTCTGCTCATCCCCGCGCTGGTGGAAGTGGCACGTTCGCACCCGCTCGTCGAGGTCGAGATCACCGAGCTCGAACTCGAAGTGGCCCTGCCCGAGCTGCGGCTGGGAACCGTCGACCTCGTCATCAGCGACGAGTACGAAGGCCATCCCCGCCCACGCCCGGACGGTGTGGACCATCATCTGCTCCTGCGCGAGGGGACCCGCCTGGTTCTGCCGGCAGGACACCCACTCGCCGCCCACCCCGGGCCCGTTGCCCTTTCCTCGCTGCGCCACGAGGTCTGGGCTTCTTCGAGCGGCGGTACCGGACACCACGCGATGATCATCGGGACCTGCCGGGCACACGGAGGATTCGACCCCGACCTCCGACACCGGTCCAACGACGCCGACGTCCAGCTCGAACTCGTCCGCAGCACGGGCGCGGTGACCCTGCTGCCCGACCTGACCCTGCCTGCCGCGGACCCGCGCCTGGCCATTCGCGACATCGCAGGTACCAGCCTGACCCGACGCCTCTACGCCGTGATCCGCCGACAGTCCCCCACCTCACCGGCCCTCAACGCCTACATCGAAGCTCTGCGCCGGCAGGGTTGACGCCGCCTTCGCCTGAACGTCGTCACACTGTGTCGAGGACCTCGTGCGCCCGGCGAGCAGGGGACGCTGTGGAGAGCGCAAGACCGACATGATCGACGCGATCCGCGCGGCGAAGGAGGCGCTGGTCACCGAGCACCTGATCCAGCCCCTGCGGTGAGGCATTTGCCGCTGCGGCGGGCGACGAGGTGGTGGGTGCCGACGGCCTCGGGGACGGCCTTCCGCTGTTGGTTGGTGCCGCCCGTGTAGGCCCAGAGCTGGACGGGGGCGTTGTCGGCGGTGGAGCGGTCGGTGCCGTCCACCACCTGGTCGGGGTTGTTGCGGTTCGCCAGGCGGACGTGACCGCTGTCGGTGGGGACGAGGCGGAGCTGCTGGGCGGTGGTGCCGTTGCAGGCGTACTGCTGGACGACCGTGCCGTCGGCGGCGGCCGCCGCGCGGACGTCGACGCAGAAGCCGTTGGCCTGGGAGGTGAGCGTCTGCCAGGGGGCTGCGGTCGCGGGGGCGTCACCGAGCCACTTGAGGGCGTCGACGAGGAGCCGGTTCTGGGGAGCGGAGGCGAGGATGAGGAGGTGCGGGTGTCGGTGGCGTAGTTCATGGCCTTGTGGCCGAAGTTGGCGTACAGCATGCGGTAGCGGGTGTTCGTCCAGACGATCGGGTAGTCGCCGCTGGCCCAGGAGTGGTTCGGGTCGGTGCCGAGGGGGAAGCTCGACGGGTTCACCGAGGCGAGGACCTTGACGGAGGGGTTGGTCCGCAGGTTGTTGGACCAGCTGTACCACTCGCTGACGGCGGAGGTCCACGTGGCGGGGAGGGCACCCGCTGCGGGATGGCTCGCGTCCTCGGTGCGCAGGACCACGGTGGTGGGCCCCAGGTGTTGGTGCGGAAGTTTCCGCTGCCGAGGAAGTCGTTGTAGTACCAGCTTCAGGCGGAGGCGTTGGTGGTGAAGGCCGAGACGTGGAAGCCGAGCCAGGCGCCGCCGGCGCGGATGTAGCACTCGAAGCCGGCGCGCTGGGCCGCGGTCTGCGGGGCGTCGTCGAGGAAGAGGACGACTTCGTAGGCGTCGACGCCGCCGTTGGCGAGGAGGTCCCACTCCCTGGAGGGGGTGTAGGTCGGCGGGCGACCCAAAAGCCCTTGTCGCTCTGGGGCCATCCCCGCGCGGGCGGGGAGCAGGTCGACCACCAGCCCACGGTCATCGAGATGACGGGTCCATCCCCGCGGGCGCGGGGAGCAGTTCGTTGCGGCCGATGGTGAGGAGGGACCATCCCCGCACGGGCGGGGAGCAGTCATGGGCCCAGTAGCCCCGCCGGTCCCGACCGGGGCCATCCCCGCAGGCACGGGGAGCAGCAGCTGACCGGGGCGCCCGTGGAGGCGAATCCGGGACCATCCCCGCGGCCGCGGGAAAGTTGCTTGGTAGTGGGCCGACGCCGGGGAGAACCGCAGGTCAAAAGGCTGCTCCCCGCGGCCGCGCCCGCAACCGGTGGTGCAACCCTCCAAACAATCGGTGATGCAACCGGTGACGCGACCTCCGCCGGAGGTCACCGGGCGGCCGGCCCTCCAGCGGGGAGGCGCGGGTTGTCGTGGCCGAGGCCGGACGCCATGATCACGGCATGGGCGAGGAGACGGTGGTCGAGAAGACCTGGCGCGGAATGCTGGAGGGACACCCTGGGGCGCGGCGGGGGGATCCTGCGGTCACAGCGGCCGCCTACGCCGAGCCTCGGCTGCGGGCCTTGTACCCGTTCCCGAGCCACGGGGCGCTCACCTTCCACCGGAACACCCAGTTCCCGTGGAGCAATGACCTGCCGTACATCGTGGGCGACGCTCAATGGTGCATCGTCTACGGGCCGCTGCACGTGGGCGGCATACTGGGCGAATCGCTTACACCGCGGGAGGCGGCCGCTCTGGTGGTGGCCCATCTGCCCGACGACTGTGGGCCGGCCTTCGAAGGGCCCTGGCCCCGGCCGGACCGCCCTGTCGACTGAGCCGACCGCATAGCTGCAGACTGCTCAAACTCCGCCGAAACGGGCAACCCCCGCCGCCGAAGAAGTAAGGCGCCCTTGATGACGTTCTTCCAGTGCGGCAGCTGCCGTCGGGCTGTAACGCCGACGATTGCCGAGCGGTCCCTGCCGACCTTTGATACGGATGACGGGTGGCACCGGCCGGAGGCGTCACCCTCAGACGCGAACGGGCACTCCACCGATCCCGTCGTACGAATGCCCCCGGGAACATTCGCCGTCGATCCCGATCCCTCTGGGCCGCCCTACGTACTGGATGAGGTGTCCGGCTTCCTTGTCGAGTCCGGCCCGCGGGGCACCATCGTGCTCAACCCGGCGGACGGCCTCGGGCTGGAGGAACACCCCGACGTTGCGATGCGCCGCGGCTACTGCTGCGGGATGGACGGCGAATGGGGCCCCAACCTCGTGTGTATGTGTGGCGCGGCCATCGCCACCCTCTACTCGGATTGCTACCAAGTCCAAGAGCTGAGATTGCAACCCGACACCGTTGAACGTTGCCCTTGACCGCCCAGCTGCCCTTTCTGCGCCCGATCGGAGGGGCGCCCCTATCTCTTTGGTCAAGTTGTCTGGACCCCCGACGCCCATGGCGGTGTCAGCCCGGTGCGATGGTTGGCGCCGCCGCACGTGAATCGAGTCGGGTTGCTACTGAGGTTGAACTCGTGATGTCGCTGGGTTGCTCAGGCGGGTCGGACGGTCTGGCCGGTCTCGGCGAGGCAGCCGTCCAGGAGGTCGGTGCGGTACTGGATGTGCCGTAAGCCGCGTCGGGTGCGCTGGACGAGGTGTTCGGGGGTGCTGAAGGCAACGTTGGAGAGCCAGCCGCGTCGCAGCAGCGACCAGATCCCTTCGACGGGGTTGAGGTCGGGTGCGTAGGGCGGCAGGTAGTAGATCGTCAGCCATTCCCGGGAGGCGGTGAACTCCCGCAGGCCGGCGGCTTTGTGGACGTTCAGGTTGTCCCGGACGAGGACGATCAGGCCGCCGAGCTGCTGGTGGGCGGCGATCAGCAAGTCCCGGTAGTCGCGCCAGGAGAAGCTTTTGCGTCCGTCGCGCGGGCCGTCGTCCCGGCGTGGCCGGTAGATCAGCCGGGACCGGTGGCCGGGTTTGTAGCAGGTCGGCGCGGCAATCGATATCCGTCTACGGGAACGGCCGCGGACCCGCACCACCGGAGTCCGGCCGCGCTGCGACCAGGTCCTGGCCTGCGGCGGCGTCATGGAGAATCCGGCTTCCTCCTCGAAGATCCGCCAGGCTCCACTCACCGCCGCGAGCCTTTCGCGCAGGGCCACACCTCCTTGACCCACCCGGCCACCGCCTCGTCGTCCCGCTCCATCGCACGCCGGGCCGGGACCTGACAGGACCAGCCGTTACGTACCAGCAGCTTGCGCACGCCCTGGATCGTGTAGGTCAGGTGGAAACGCCGGCCGATCACCGTCTTCACGCGGCTCAGGGTCCAGCGCTGGTCTTCCCAGCCGTGCGCGGCCGGCCCCTTGGCCAGCTCCGCCTCCAGCTGGGCGAACTGCCTCGTGCTCAGCCTCGGCAGCGATGCCGGCCCCTGCGATCGCAGAGTCCGCGGACCGCCCTCGTCCCACATCCGCCGCCACCGTTGCACCGAGCGGACGCTGACCCGCAGGTCCTTGGCGATCGCGGAGCTCGCCTCACCCCGGGCGAACCTCTCGGCTGCCTCAAGCCGTAACCCCTCGCGGAACTGCTGCCGTTCGGCGGTCAGCCCGCCACCTTGTGGATACCGCGTGTCCAGGTGATACCGCGCAGACGACGAGCCGTCAGCCCCTACGACACCACGAGTTCAAGTTCAGTAGCAATGCAGGATGCAACTCCACGGATCAACCTGGGGCAATTTTCCGTTTTCTCGGGGAAGCGACTCTGACATTCATTACAGATCACAAAGCGCGACCCATCCAGCAAATTGGAAATTTCGACCCTCAAACATCTCTCGATCGAATTTCTATTCGTGCGCCAAAATTCACACATTCACGAAGATTACACCTCGGTCTCTTCACGAATCCTTCACGGTCGCCCCTACAACCTTCGTAAACCTGATCGTTTCAGCGGGCGAATTCACCGACCCTGTACAGCCGCTCCCGGTTTGCCCTGTTGGACATGTGGAGGGATTGAGCTCTTGAATGAAGCG
>NZ_BNBS01000119.1 GCF_014656075.1 Streptomyces hydrogenans | reverse complement strand
GACCTCCTCCACGATGTCCTCGACGGTCGCCACGCCGGCCGTGCCGCCGTACTCGTCGATGACGACGACCGTGCCCCGGTGGGTGCGCAGCCGCTCCAGGAGCCGGTCGGAGGGCAGCGTCTCGGGAACGAGCAGGGGCGGGGTCATCAGGGCGGTGACCGGGGTGGCGGGCCGCTCCTCGGGCGGGAGGGCGAGGACGTCGCGGATGTGGACGGTCCCGATGACGTCGTCGTGGTTCACCCGGTAGACGGGGAAGCGGGAGAGGCCGGTGGCGTAGGTGAGGTTCGCGGACTCGGCGGCGGTGGCGCGGGCCTGGGCGGCACGGACGTCGACCCGGGGCGTCATGACGTTCTCGGCGGTCAACTCGTTGAGGTGGAGCGTCCGCACGAACAACTCGGCCGAGTCCGCCTCGATGGCGCCCTCCGCCGCGCTGTGCCGGGCGAGGGAGGCCAGCTCGGCGGGGGTCCGCACGGTGTGCAGCTCCTCGGCGGGTTCCAGGCCGACGCGGCGGACGAACCGGTTCGCGGTGCCGTTCAGGTGCCGGATGAAGGGACCGAAGGCCGCGGTGAAGCCGCGCTGCGGTCCGGCGACGACCTTGGCGACGGCCAGGGGGCGGGAGATCGCCCAGTTCTTGGGGACCAGCTCGCCGACCACCATGAGGACCACGGTGGAGACCGCCACCCCGAGGACGGTGGCGACGGACGACGCCGCGCCGCCGAGACCGAGCGCCTCCAGCGGGCCGCGCAGCAGCGCGGCCAGGGACGGCTCGGCGAGCATGCCGATCACCAGCGAGGTGACGGTGATGCCCAGCTGTGCGCCGGAGAGCTGCACGGTCAGCCGGCGGACGGCCCGCAGCGCGCTCTCTGCACCGGGCTCACCGGCCTCGGCGGCCCGCTCCAGCTCACCGCGCTCGACGGTGGTGAGGGAGAACTCTGCGGCGACGAAGACGGCACACGCGAGGGTGAGGGCGAGCGCGAGCAGGAGAAGGAGCACCTCGGTCACCGTGCCACCCCCGCTCCCCGGCTCGGCGCGTCAGGGCAGGCGGTGGCACGGCTCGTACTGGGAGGCTCGCCCATTGCGGGTCGCTCACTCCTTCTCGTTCTGGGGGAGGTCGGGGCGGGATCGGTCCGACGAGGACACGACCTTCTACATCACTGTAAAGGAAAGGCGATCTCCGATCGAGGGCCGACCCCTCGGCACATCGCCCGGTTCGCCCGACCGCGGTACGCGCGCCGCGGGTGGTCACGGTCAGTCGTGGAGCCAGGCCGCCCGCTCGGTGCGATCGGCACCGCCGTCGCCACGTCGTTGAGCTCGAACCCCACCGCTTCGAGTCTCCACGACCAGGTCAGCGTGTCGATCCGCCTGCCCGCCGTCCACCCGGTGATCCTGAGCGCTTCCCGCACCGAGGGCCCGCAGCCCGTCAACCATCCGCCACCACGCTCTATGCGCCACACCCCGTCTCCTCAGCCGGCCCGCATGCACGAGCCCGGCACGTACGGACCCGTTCGGGGCCGTCCACGAAACCCTATGCGTCCTCTCCCGGAGCCCTCGCGACTCGCCGGCGTCAACGAGTCGTGCATCACGATGCGGGACATCGAGGGCAACGAGTTCTGCCTCGACTGAATCCGCCCCGAGACTGCGTGGTGCGGAGCGTCAGGACGCGGGAGGCCATCCCGGAGGAACCTCGGCTCTCCGCCTCGCAGGCCGTGCCCGCCCTCCACCGGGACGGCCACGGACGAACCGTCACCCCTGCGGGGGTGACGGACGTCGGCGTTCGAGGCGAGCGAGATGCTCGACGAGCTTCACCTCGCTGCGGCGCAGTGCGGCCGCTTCGTCCTCGGGCAGTGAGGCCAACGCGTCGACGAGGACACGGGGGCGGGGGACGTGGACCATCGCACCGCAGTAGACCCGGCACCCGGAACACCACGCCAAGCCCACACACCGCTCGAACAGGGAGGACTCGGAGGGGTGGAAACGGTACTGGTAGGAGCGGACGACGGTCCCGCAGACAGCACAGACGCGGCGGTCACCGTCCTCGACCGTCTCCAGGGACGTGGCCTTGCTCCACCGCCGGCCGCCGGGCTGGGTTCTTCGCGTCCTCACACGCGGCATTCTCCCCTGTGCCCCGTCGCACCCCGTCGCGGGTGGCGGGCCCGGGCCGCCCGTTCGCGGGGATCACGGGGATCACGGGGAGTATCGCTCAGCGGTCCTCCCCCTGGAAGGCCAGAAGGAGGTCCGCGGCGACGCTGAGTGCGATCGTGGCGGGTTCCTTGCCGGTGATCTCGGGAAGTCCGATCGGGGTTCTGATCCGGTCGATGGCGGCGGCCTCGTGACAGCCCTCGTCGGCGAGGCGCCGGCGGAAGCGAGTCCACTTGGCGGCTGAGCCGATCAGGCCGATCGAGCCGAGGGCGGGGGTCCGCAGGGCGGCGTCGCAGAGTGCGGCGTCCTCGGCGTGGTCATGAGTCATGATCACGACGTGGGTGCCGGGGGCCAGTTCTTCGAGCACCTCCTCCGGGAGGAGGGGGGTGTGGTGCATCGTGACCCGCGCGACCGCGTCCGCGGTGAGCGGGGCGAGGCGGTCCCCGGCGATCATGTCGGCACGGCTGTCCGTCAGATGCAGGTCGATGTCGTGGCGGGCCAGGGTCCGGGCCAGTTCGAAGCCGACGTGCCCGATGCCGAAGACGGCCAGCGCCGGGACCACCGGCAGCGGTTCGAGGAACACGGAGACGGCGCCGCCGCAGCACTGCACGCCGTACCGGCCGGTGACCTTGTCGTTCAGGGCGAAGTCCATGAGCTCCGGCTCCGCGTCGGGCGTCCTGATCAGCTGGCGGGCCCGGTCGATCGCGACGGCCTCGATGTTGCCGCCGCCGATGGAGCCCCACGTCTCGGTGCGGCCCACGACGAGTTTGGCTCCGGCCTTGCGGGGTGCGTGACCGCGCACGGTCGCGACGGTCACGAGCACGCCGGGTTCCCGGCGTGCCCGCAACCGCGTGACCGCGGCGGTCCAGGTCATGTCACGCATGGCTCAAGGAGTGCGCTTCCGTGCGGGGCCCGCTCCCCCGCGCGTCGCTCGCTCGGGCGGCTTCGACGGCCCAGTACACCGCCTCCGGTGTCGCCGGGCAGGCGAGGTCGACGCTGATGCCGGCCGGCCCGAACGCCGCGGCGGCCTGCCTCAGCGCCTCCCGCACCGAGAACGCCAGCATGAGCGGGGGCTCGCCGACCGCCTTGGAGCCGTACACGGCCCCTTCCTCGGTGGCGTTCTCCAACAGCGTGACGTGGAACTCCTCCGGCATCTCGGAGAAGCTGGGCAGCTTGTAGGTGCTCGCCGCCTGGGTCAGCAGCCGGCCGCGGTGCGGTCCGTCACCGGTGTCCCAGCGCAGGTCCTCCAGCGTCAGCCAGCCCGCGCCCTGGACGAAGCCGCCCTCGACCTGGCCGATGTCGATCATCGGGGAGAGGCTGTCGCCCACGTCGTGCACGATGTCGACCCGCCGGATGCGGTACGCGCCGGTGAAGCCGTCCACCTCCACCTCGGAGGCGGCGGCGCCGTGCGCGAAGTACTTGAACGGGGAGCCCCGGAAGGACTTCGCGTCCCAGTGGAGGCCCTCGGTCCGGTAGTAGCCGGCCGCCGACAGCTGCACGCGCTGGAAGTACGCGGTGCGCACCAGGTCGTCCCAGGGCAGCTCCTTGTCGCTGCCGAGGGCGCGCGCGACGCCGTCGACGACGCGTACGTCGGAGGCGTTGACGCCCAACTGGGTGGCGGCCACCTGGAGGAGGCGCTCGCGCAGCTGCTCGCAGGCGTTCTTGATCGCCCCGCCGTTGAGGTCCGTGCCGGCGCTGGCCGCGGTCGCGGAGGTGTTGGGCACCTTGTCGGTGCGCGTCGGGGCGAGCCGCACCTTGTGCAGCGGGATGCCCAGCGTGGTCGCCGCCACCTGCATCATCTTGGTGTGCAGGCCCTGGCCCATCTCGGTGCCGCCGTGGTTGATCAGGACGGAGCCGTCCTTGTAGATCAGCACCAGCGCGCCGCCCTGGTTGAAGGCGGTGAGGTTGAACGAGATGCCGAACTTGATTCCGGTGAGCGCGATCGCCCGCTTGGTGTGCGGGTGCGCGGCGTTGAAGGCCGCGATGTCGCGCTCGCGGTCGGCGATGCCCGCCTGGCTCCGGACCTGGTGCCAGACGGTGGAGATCCGCTCGGCCTGGGTGACCGGCTGGCCGTACGGTGTCGTCTGGCCCTGGCCCGGCCGGTAGAAGTTGCGTTCCCGGAGCTCCATGGGGTCCAGGCCGAGCCGCGGCGCGCAGCGGCCCAGGATGTCCTCGATGACCAGCATGCCCTGGGGTCCGCCGAAGCCGCGGAAGGCGGTGTTGGAGACCGTGTGGGTCTTCGCGATGCGGCCGGCGACGCGCACGTGGGGGATCCAGTACGTGTTGTCGATGTGGCACAGGGCGCGGGCGAGCACCGGCTCGGACAGGTCCAGGCTCCAGCCGCCGTCCGCGGTCAGCGTGGCGTCGAGGGCCTGGATCCGGCCCTCGGCGTCGAATCCGATCTTCCACGTGGCGTGGAATCCGTGCCGCTTGCCGGACATGGTCAGGTCCTGGGTCCGGTTGAACCGGAAGCGGACGGGCCGGCCGGTGAGCTTGGCGCCGAGCGCGACGACGGCCGCGAAGCCGTGGGGCTGCATCTGCTTGCCGCCGAAGCCGCCGCCCATCCGCAGGCACTGCACCGTCACCTCGTGCGCGGGCACGCCCAGCACGTGCGAGACGATCTCCTGCGTCTCCGACGGGTGCTGGGTGCTGCTCTGGACGAACACCTGGCCGTTCTCGTCGATCTGGGCCAGTGCCGCGTGGGTCTCGAGATAGAAGTGCTCCTGGCCGGAGAACTGGAACTCGCCGGTGAGCACGTGCGCGGAATCGGCGAAGCCGGCGTCGATGTCGCCGGTCTCCATCAGGGGCCGGGCGCCGTGGAAGCTCTCGGCCGCGATCGCCTCCCGCAGGGTCACCAGCGAGGGCAGCTCCTCAAGCTCCACCTCGACGGCCGCCGCACCGAGCCGGGCCGCCTCCAGCGTCTCCCCGAGCACCCAGGCCACCGCGTGGCCGTGGAACATGACCTCGTCGGGGAAGAGCGGCTCGTCGTGCTTCATGCCGGCGTCGTTGACGCCGGGCACGTCGGCTCCGGTCAGTACGCGGACCACGCCCGGCACGGCGAGCGCGGGCTCGGTGCGCAGCGCGGTGATCCGGCCGTGCGCCTTCATGACCTGGACCGGGTGGAGGTGCAGTACGTCCTTGGTCCGGTGGACCAGGTCGTCGGTGTAGAGCGCGGCACCGGTGACGTGCAGGTGGGCGCTCTCGTGCGGCATCGAGAGGCCGACGACGGGCTTCTCGGGACGCTCGGACAGATGACTCATGACGACACCGCCTCGGTGTTCTGGGCGTACAGCTTCTTCAGGCTCTGGCCGAGCATCGCGGCACGGTAGAGGGCGCTGGCGCGGTGGTCGTCCATCGGGGTGCCCGCGGAGCGCAGCTCGCGGGCCGCGGCCTCGACGGTCCCCGCCGTCCACGGCCTGCCTTCCAGGGCCGCCTCGGTGGCGTGCGCCCGGATCGGGGTGGCGGCCACGCCGCCCAGGCCGATGCGTGCCTTGCGGACGATGCCGTCCTCGATGTCGAGCGCGAAGGCGACCGCGACGCTGGAGATGTCGTCGAAGCGCCGCTTGGCGATCTTGTGGAAGGCGGTGACGGGCGACAGGGGCAGCGGGATCCGCACGGCGCGGATGAGCTCGCCGGGGTGTCGCACGCTCTGCCGGTAGCCGGTGAAGTACGCGGCGAGGGGGACCTCGCGCTCGCCGTCGGCGTCGGCGAGGACGAGCGACGCGTCGAGCGCGAGCAGCACCGGCGGGCTGTCGCCGATCGGGGAACCGGTACCGAGGTTGCCTCCGAGGGTGGCGCTGTTGCGGATGAGGCGTGAGGCGAACTGCGGGAACAGCTCGGCGAGCAGCGGGACGTCGCCGTCGAGGCGGCGCTCGATCTCGGTGAGCGTCACCGCCGCGCCGATCTCGATGTGGTCGGACTCGACGCGCAGCTCTCGGAGCTCCGGAATGCGGTCGATGGCCACCACGTGGCTCTCGCGGCGGGAGCGGATGTTCACCTCGACGCCGAAGTCGGTGCCGCCGGACACCGGTACCGCGTCGGGATGCTCGCGCAGCACCCGCAGTGCGTCGGCCAGGGTGAGGGGGCGCCGGAACGTGCTGCCGTCCCGGGTGTACGCGGTGGCGACGGGTGCGGGCGGCTCCTGATCGCGGCGCTGCGCGAAGGGATCGTCCCCGGTGGGCTCGCCGAGGGCGAAGGCCGCGTCACGGATCGGCCGGTAGCCCGTGCAGCGGCAGAGGTTTCCGCTCAGCGCGTGCAGGTCGAAGCCGTTGGCACCGTGTTCCGCGCCCGCCTGGTCGGTGGCGTCCGCGTCCGTTGCCTCGTGGGCGCAGCGGTCGGGCCGGTAGTACTCCGACGCCATGCTGCAGATGAATCCCGGCGTGCAGTAGCCGCACTGGGAGCCGCCGCGGACCGCCATCTCCTCCTGTACCGGGTGCAGCGTGGGCGGTGTGCCGGCTTCGCCGGGCGTGGCGAGGCCCTCGGCCGTGACGATCTCCTGACCGTCGAGCGCCGCGACCGGCACCAGACAGGCGTTGACCGCCACCCAGTCGGTGGGCTTCCGCACTCCGGGCCTGGCCACCAGCACCGAACAGGCACCGCACTCGCCTTCGGCGCAGCCCTCCTTGGCGCCGGTGAGACCACGCTCGCGCAGGAAGTCGAGGACGGTCAGACGGGGAACGGCGGGAGCGATCGGGAAACTCTTCCCGTTGATGGTGACGTGCGCTCGGCTCATGACGTCTTCTCGTCTCGGCGCATGGGGGAACTGCTCGTAAGGGTCGCCATATCAGACCTTCTGTTCAGCACACAGAGGGAGGTCCCCGGAGGCGTGCGCCGGTATGCGCACGACGACACGCCACGGGGATGTCAGAAAAGGTGAGAAACCGGGGCCGGAAAAGGGCGCTCCGGGGTGTGCCCGCTCAGCAGCCGTGCGCTACGCGGCCCGGAACCCAGGCGCTCTGGCGAGTGAGGCGATTCAGGTCGGAGAAGATCGACATCCGACCTCACCCCTTCCGGTCACGAGTCGGCGCGGACGAAATTACGTCCCGTCCGGCCCGTCGGTCAAGCACCGTTCCAGGAACTGAACAGATTCTTCCGCCCGGTTGGCGGACGGGTGAGACGCTCACGCGGCGACGTTCTCTCCTCCCCCGGCCGGCACGGCGTGCGGTTCGCCGGTGCCGAGTGAGCGGGTGTCAGGGGATCTCCAGGGCGCAGACGCGGCTGGCGGGGTCGTGGAGTCGCAGGTCCTCGATCATCTTCTTGGCCAGCACGAGGTGGCCGCGTTGGTTCGGGTGGAGTCCGTCGCCCAGGAGGGTGGGAGGGACGGCGCCGTCGTGTGCCTCCAGCCAGTGCGCGTGATGGTCGATGAGGACGACGTCCAGTTCGGTCGCGACCTCCCGGGTGATCCGGGCGTAGTCGCCGAGCGAGGCCCGGGCGGGCCAGAGGCGGGTGTCGAGGGGGTTGGGGGTCTGCAGCAGGGGGACGGCCCCGTCCGGCAGCGCCCGGACCTCCGTCACCAGCCTGCGCAGGTTGGCCCGGAAGACGGCGGGTCCGGTGGCGGCGGTGGCGACGTCGTTCGTTCCCAGCATGATCGACACGACCCGGGGGCGGAACGCGGCGACCCGGTCGGCGAACCTCGCGACGAGGTCGTTCGTGGTGCTGCCGCTGACGCCGGTGTCGATGACGAAGTCGCTGTTCTTCGGCTTGCCCAGCTCCCAGCGCACCCGCTCCTGGAAGTGCTCGGGGTAGCTGCGCCATCCGCCGGTCCACAGCGCGCCGTGGGTGATGCTGTCTCCGGTGGTCAGCCAGACGGCGGGCGTGTCGGAGTTGAGGATCGTCGAGATCCGGCCGGAGTCGGCGAGATCGACGCGCACGCTCTCGGTGGCGATCTCCGACTGGGTCAGGACCCGGCCCCAGACGGCGACCCGCTGGATCGTGCCGGTGTAGAACCATTCGCCGCCGGGGTGGTCGCTGTCGAGGTTGCGGGCGACGTTGAGGGCGCCGAGGCCGGGAGCCGCACCGAAGAAGTGCGCCTGAGGGACGGTGAGTACGGGGCGGCCGTCCGCGTGGAAGGTGGTGCCGGCGGCGGAGACGGTGACGGCCACGGTGTGGGGCAGGCCGTCGTCGTACATGGTGCGGGTGAGGTGGTTCTGCTTCACGGTGCCGTTGTCGCGTACGGAGAACTGCAGTCGGCCGGCGCTGACGCAGAGCGTGACGTCGGTCGACGGTCTCGTCGGGTCCGAGGCGCTGATCAGGGTCATCGCGAGGTTCCGGCTGGTCGTGGCGAACGTGGCCAGGAGGGTGCCCGAGGCGAGTCCGCGGACGGTGCCGATCTCGCTGGTCAGGTCGGTGTAGGTCCGACCGTCGTACACCCGGCCGAGGTGCCGGTCGAGCACGGCGGGGGTGGCCGTGGCCGCGAAGGCCCTGGTCAGCGGGGTGGCCAGAGTGGCGGCCAGGGTCCCGGCGGCCAGCAGGACGGATCGTCTGCGCATGGGGTTCCTCTCCGGAGCGGGGCCGCCGCCCGTGACGGGTCGGGCGGGCCGGCTGGGGCGGGGGCCTGCCGCCGGGGAGGCGGCGGCAGGCCCTGCGGGGTGCTGGTCAGTCGGCCCGGTGGACCGTGATCCGGTCCAGGTGGCCGGCGAAGTGCCACTGGGGGCCGCCGTCGTCGACGTTGCGGCCGGCCCACATGCCGGTGAGGCCCGTGGTCTGGCCGAAGAGCGACGGGGTCGTGGTCGAGGCGATGCGCACGCCGTCCGCGTACATCGCCGTGCCGGTGTCGGTGACGGCCACGGCGAGGGTGTGGTCACGGCCGTCCGCGAGGGACGCCGTGCCGTCGAGGCGGGCGCTGTAGACGCCGTCGACGCGGGCCTCGAAGTGCGGGACGCCGCTGTTCAGGGAGAGAGTGACGTTCGTCGACGGCGCGGTCGTGCGGGACGCGGACAGGAGGGTTCCCGCGACGGGCGTCCTGGTGGTGCGGAAGCGCACGGTGGTGACGCCCCGGGTCAGCGGTGCGACGTCGGGCAGCGACGCGGTGAGATCCGTGTACCCGGCGGTGCCGTCGTAGTCCCGCGCGAGCGTCCGGTCCAGGACCTCGCTCCCGCCGACGACGAGCATCCGGGTGGTCGAGGAGTTCGTGGTGGTCCCGGCCCGGAGGGTGACGGTCACGTCCTGCTCTCCGGTGACGGCGGTGGCCGGCGGGGTGACCGGGACGTCGACGGCGACGGTCGCGCCGGGGGCGATCGCCGGGAGCGGCTGGGGCGTCGTGCCGGGCCAGCCGGCGGGCGTGGTCAGCGTCGTCGTGCCGGCCGGGCTCGTCAGGTGGCCGTGGTTGGTGACGCGGACCTCCACGGTGCCCGGTGTCCCGGCCGTCAGCACTCCGTCGGTGACGGCGGTCCGCGCGGCGAGCTTCGGGTCGTTCTGGGTGGTCGGACAGTCGGCGCCGAGCCAGGCCGCATCGAAGCGGGCGAAGGTGATCCGCTGGTAGGGGCCGGACTCGTAGAGGAGTCCGAAGGTGCCGTCCGCGAGGCGGGTCATGGTCGAGTACGCGGAGCCGCCCGCCTCGACGAGCCGGGACGTGGGCCAGGTCAGGCCGTCGTTGCAGGACAGGCGGACGGTCAGCCGGTGGCGGGTGGTGGTGCTGGCGGTGTTGCTGAAGAGCAGCCGGTGCGACTCCGGGTCGGCTGCGTCGGCGGACGCGTCGTACCGCAGGATCGCGGCGTTGTTGGTCGGATCGATCAGCTCGTCGTCCGGGACGGGGCTGCTGTAGGTGATCCCGCCGTCGTTCGAGTAGGCGATCAGGCGGGTCTTGGCGCTGGAGGTGCGGCTGTTGAGCATGACGCGCCCGTCCGCCAGCTCCACGGTCTTGTTCTCGTCCATCAGCGGGCCGACGGGTGTGCCCCTCTTCCAGGTGCCGCCGTGGTCGTCGCTGTAGGCGCTGACCGCCCAGATGCCGCCGTCCGCCTTGCGGAAGGCGTACTGCTGGACCAGGCGTCCGGTGGAGAGCTGGATGCCGGTGCCGGACGAGGCGAACATGCCCGTCCAGGAGGGGTCCTTGATGGCCTGGGTGATGCGGCGGCTGGTCCAGGTGACGCCGCCGTCGTCCGAGTACGCGTAGTCGGCGTGGAGGGAGTTCACGGCGTCGTTCGCGTTGCCGGCGGCGGAGTTGAAGAAGCCGATGCCCGGGGGTCCGTACGCGTAGAAGACGAAGACGCGCCCGGTCTCACGGTCGACGATCATGCTGGGGTCGCCCGCGCCGACGCCGCCGTCGAAGTCGGCGATCGCCTGTGCGGCGGTCCAGGTGCGGCCGTGGTCGGTGCTCCGGCGGACCATGACGTCGAGGTTGCCCGGCAGGTCCGCGGCGCTGTCGTTGCGACGGTCGTAGGCGGCGAGGAGCGTGCCGTCCGGGAGGGTGTCCAGGGCGGGGATGCGGTAGGTGTGGGCGCCCTGGCCGGAGGTGGCGAGGACGGTGCTCTCGAAGAGGGGTTCGGACGCGGCGGCGGTCTCGGTGACGCCGCCGGGCGCCGGCGTCTCGGCGGCCGGCGAGGGCGCGGCTCCGAGGAGACCGGCGCCGAGCGCCGCGAGCAGGAGCAGGGATACGGAACGGGCGGTTTTCACCGGCACCTCCACAAACGACGACAGGAGGCATCGGACATCAGACGTTGCGGCGAAACCTAGGGGTGCTCCCGACGGGGCGTCAACCCCCGGCGCGGGACGCCGTGAAGCGCCGCCCGGCGCTTGCGGGCGCGGCGGGCAGCCCCTATGGTCGATCGAGCATCGGACATCAGACGTCTCATGCTTCTCCCCCGGACCTTCGCCCTCCTTCCCTTCCTCGCGCGACCCTTCCCGGACCCACCCGCCCCTTCGCCGTCAGGCTGTCAGATGGTCGGCCCCCGCCGTGGGATCGGCCCGCCGGTGCAGTCGTCTCGGCACGTCGAACCCCACCAGCACGACCACCACGAGACTCAGGCCGAAGGTCAGCACGGCCAGGGCCGTCCCCAGGCTCATGCCCTCGGCCAGCCGCGCCCCCAGCACCGGAGCCACCGCGCCGCCCAACGCCCCCACGTTGTACGTGAACCCCAGCCCCGCCGCCCGCCGCTCCGCGGGGAAGTGCCCGCCGATCCAGCGCGGCAGCAGACCGGAGACTCCGAAGCTCAGCGCCTGGAGCACGAACAGCAGCACGCCCAGCAGCGCCAGGTCGTCGTCGACCGCGAACACCGGGAACACGAACACCAGCGAGGCGGCCAGCGTCCACGCGTACGCCCGCGGGGGCCCGAACCGGTCCCCGGTGAAGCCCGACAGCCAGCAGCCCGCCATCGTCCCGAACCCGGCGAAGTACAGCACCTGGGCCACCTCCTCCGGCGTGTAGCCGAGTTCGGTCTTGAGATACGTGGGCAACAGCGCCTGGATCGGCCAGCTGTACAGGAACGCCGCGAACACCGTCCCGATCAGGGCCAGATACAGCACCCGGCCCCGCCGCCCGCCCAGCTGCACGGCGAAGGTCACCATCACGGCGCCGGCCACGACCGACAGCACCGCCGTCCCTCCCCCGGCCCGACCGGCGAACACCAGGAACAGCGCGCCCAGGGCGACCGCCGCCAGCAGGACGTTCACCACCGCCCGGCGCCGGTCCGCGAACAGGGGCCGGAACGGACTCGGCCGGGACGCGGTCTCCGCGACCGCCTCCTCCCAGTCCTCCGCCTCGGGCAGCGCCCTCCGCACCCACAGCGCCACCACCACCGGCAGCACGCCGAGATAGAACATCCAGCGCCAGCCGTGCGCCGGCACGACCACGCTGTACACCTCCGCCGCCAGCACCGTGCCCATCGAGTAGCCCGAGATCAGGAAGCCGCTCGCCCGGCCGCGCAGCCGGGCCGGCCAGCTCTCCATCACATAGGTCGCGCTCGCGCTGTACTCGCCGGCCATGCCGAGGCCGAGCAGCAGCTGCGCCGCGAACAGGCTCCCGTAGCTCCACGCGAAGCCGCACGCCAGCGTGCCCAGCGAGAACAGCCAGATGCTCAGGACCATCGCCGTCCTGCGGCCGTACCGGTCGCCGATCGCGCCCAGCACCGCGCCGCCCAGCCACCGGGTGACGAAGGCGGCGGAGACCAGACCGGCCGCCTCCACGGGATCCAGCCCGAACTCCTCGCTCACCTCGGTCAGCACGAGGGTGATCAGGACGAAGTCGAACCCGTCGAGGAGGTACCCGATCCAGGCGCCCGCGAACGCCTTCCAGCGGGTCCGCCCGATCTCGCGGTACCAGGGGCGGGGGTCTCGCTTCTCGTCGGTCACGAGGGACAGCATGAAGGGCGCGGCCCCCTCCGCCCGGGAGGACCGCGCCCCATGGCGCCGTCGGCGACGCCGGACCGCACCGCCGACGACGGGATCAGACCCGGCCGTCCGCCAGGGCGGCCGCGAACCACCCGGTCAGGGTGGTGGGATGGGTGATCGCCGTGCCGACGACCACCGCGTGCGCCCCGCGCTCCAGGGCGCGGGCCGCCTGGGCCGGGGAATGGATCCGGCCCTCGGCGACGACCGGCACGTCCAGCGCGCCCGCCAGCCGCTCCACCAGGTCGAGGTCGGGCCCCGCCGCCTTCCGGTCGTACGTGGCCGGGGTGTAGCCGGAGAGCGTGGTGCCCACCAGGTGGGCGCCGAGCGCGGCGGCCCGCACGCCCTCCTCGTACGTGGACACGTCGGCCATCACCAGACCGCCGGCCGCCCGCACCGAATCGATCGACGCGGACAGCGGGCGCCCGTCCGGCCGGGGCCGGTCCGTGGCGTCCAGGGCGACGACGTCCGCCCCGGCCTCCAGCACGGCGAGGGCGTGACGGGCCGTCGGCGTGATGTACACGCCCTCCGCTCCGTCCTTCCACAGCCCGATCAGCGGCAGATCGAGCGCGCCGCGGATGGCCCGGACGTCCTCCAGGCCCTGGGCGCGGATGCCGGCCGCCCCGCCGTCCCGGGCGGCCAGGGCGACCCGGCGCATGGTGTCCGGATCGCGCATCGGCTCGCCCGGATACGCCTGGCACGACACGATCAGCGCACCCCGGAGGCGGTCGAGGACCGTGTCCGGCCTCGTGTGGTCGCTCATCCCGGGACTCCTTCGTATGCCTGGACCTCCCGGTCTCCCGGGGTTCCCGTGGTGCGCAGGACCTCCAGGGCCAGGCTGGCCGCACCGACGCCGGCGGCGTCGACGCCGAGGGCGCAGGGCCTCAGCTCCACCTCCTTCAGCGGCGGGAGGAGTTCGGCCGTGAACGCCTCCCGCAGCGGCCCCCACCACTCGGGTCCGCAGTGGCTGACGCCACCGCCGACGAGCACGAGGTCGGGATCGGTCATGTTGACGATCCCGCCCAGCGCCTCGCCGAGCGCCCGCGCGCCCCACGCGAGGATCCGGCGGGCCTGTTCCTCGCCCCCGGCGGCCCGGGCGGCCACCTCGGCCAGCGAGGAGGCCGGTTCCGACGCCGCCTTCGCGTACGCCGCGAGGAGACCGGGACCGCTGCCGACCGCCTCCGCGTGCCCGGTTCCGCCGCAGGTGCAGGGCACTCCGGCGGCCGACGGCACGGGGACGTGTCCCGCGTGCCCGGCGACCGACCGGGCGCCGTGGTGGACGCGGCCGTCGATCAGCAGCGACCCGCCGATGCCGGTGCCGACCGCGACCAGCAGGACGTGCCGGTGGCCGACGGCGGCCCCGCGCCACGCCTCGCCCAGGGCGTGGGCGTGGACGTCGTTCTCGACGGCGACCGGCACCCCGAGCGCCTCCTCCAGCTCCCGGCGCAGCTCGGTCCCGGCCCAGCCGGGCAGCGCGTCGGTGGCCGACACGATGCGGCCGGCGACCGGATCGACGACACCGGCGCTGCCGACCCCGACCGCCGCGACCGGTTCCCCCAGCTCGCGGACGGCCCGGACCGCCGCGGCGACCACGGCGGCCGGGTCGTCCGCCGCGGGGGTCGGCAGCCGGTGGCGGGCCAGGACGGTGCCGTCCGCGTCGACGAGACCGGCCGCGATCTTCGTGCCGCCGATGTCGATTCCGGCGACGAGGCTCATCGCAGCCCCGCCCGCTCCAGGATCTCCGCGATCCGCGCGGTCTCGGCCGCGTCCAGCGGGCGCATCGGGGGGCTGACGACGTTGGTGTCGATGATCCCGCGCACCTGCAGAGCGGTCTTGAAGGCGCCGAGGCCGGCGGCGATCTCGGTGACGGTGCCGGGCGCGGTGACGGTCACGATCTCGAAGAGCCGCGCGATGCGGTCCTGTTCGGCCTTGGCCCCGGCCCAGTCGCCTGCGGCGGCGAGGCGGTCGAGGCGGACGTAGCCGTGCGGGTCGACGTTGCCGAGTCCGGGCACGGCGCCGTCGGCGCCGCCGAGCAGCATGGCGTCGACGACCACCTCGTGGCCGGTGAGGACGGAGAAGTCGGGCAGTTCCCGGGCGCCGAGACAGAGGTAGCGCAGGCCCACGTCGTCGCCGCTGGAGTCCTTGACGCCGGCCAGCACGCCGTCCGCGGCCAGCCGCAGCACGAGATCGGTGGAGAGCTTGCTGTGGACGCAGACGGGGACGTCGTAGGCGAGGAGCGGAAGGTCCACGGCGTCGGCGACGAGCCGGAAGTGCCGGTCGATCTCGGTGTCGTGGGTGCGGGTGTAGAAGGGGGCGGTGGCGACGACCGCGTCGGCGCCGCTCTTCAGGGCGGCGCGGCCCCGCTCGATCGCGCGGTTGGTGGTCTGCTCGATGGTTCCCACGACCACGGGCACCTGGCCGGCGGTGGCGCCGACGATCGTGTCGACGGCCAGGTCCTTCTGGGCGTCGGTGAGGTAGGCGGTCTCGCCGGAGCTGCCGAGTGCGAAGAGTCCGCTCACCCCGCCTTCGAGGAGGAAGGCGACGAGCCGCTCCAGGGAGGCGGTGTCGATCTCGCCGTCGGCGGTCAGCGGGGTGACTACCGGGGGGACGACTCCGGTGTAGCGGGGGGTACGGGCGTTCACGACGTGCTCCTGGCGATGGATACGGGGGTGGGACCGGAAGGGGAAAGAGCGGGGGCGTCCTCCGTGAGCGGGTGGACGCAGTGCCGGCGGTGACCGTCCGCCGTGCCCTCGGCCGCCGGGAAGGCGGTCGCGCAGGCGTCGTCCGCCTTCCAGCAGCGGGTGCGGAAGCGGCAGCCGCTGGGCGGGTTGACGGCGGAGGGGACCGGGCCGGTCAGGATGATGCGCTGGGTGTGCTCCAGCAGGCTGGGGGTGGCGGAGAAGAGGGCCTCGGTGTACGGGTGGGCGGGGCCGGCCGCCACGGCGCGGGCGGGGCCCTCCTCGACGATCCGCCCCAGGTACAGCACGGCGAGCCGGTCGGAGAGGTGCCGCACGGTCTGGATGTCGTGCGAGATGAAGACCATGCCGAGCCCCAGCCGGGCCCGCAGGTCCATGAGGAGGTTCAGCACCTGCGCGCGGACGGAGACGTCGAGGGCCGAGGTCGGTTCGTCGGCGACGATGACGTCCGGTTCGAGGGCGAGTGCGCGGGCGATGGCCACGCGCTGCTGCTGGCCGCCGGACAGCTGTCCCGGCAGGGCGCGCAGCGTGTGGCCGGGGAGACCGACGAGGTCGAGCAGTTCCTCGACCCGCTCCTCGCGTTCGCGCTCGGTGCCGCGCCGGTGGACGTCGAGGGGGTCGCGGAGGATGCGGCCGACGCGCATGCGCGGGTTGAGCGCGGTGGAGGGGTCCTGGAAGACGATGCCGACGGCGGTGCCGAACTCCTTGCGGCGGCGGGCGGCGGGCAGCCTCCAGAGGTCCTCGCCGCGGAATCGGACCGTGCCCTCGGTGGGCTTCTGCAGGCCGGTGAGCACGCGGGCGAGGGTGGACTTGCCGCTGCCGGACTCGCCGACGAGGCCGAGGGTCTCGCCCTTGGCGACTTCCACCGAGGCGACGGTGAGGGCGTGGACGGCGTCGTGGCGGAAGAGTCCGCCGCCGCGTGCCTTGTGCCGGACGTGGATGTTCTCCAGGCGGATCATCGGACGGCCTACTTCGCCAGCTCGGCGACGGCCGCCGGGCGGTGGCAGGCGAACGCGTGGGTCCGGCCCTCGGGGGCGGTCAGCTCCGGAGGGGTCGTACGGCAGAGCTCGGTGACCGCCTCGCACCGCGAGGCGAACCGGCAGCCGGTGCCGAATCCCTTCGGGGCGGGCACGATGCCGTGGATCTGGTGGAGCCGCTCCGCGCCGGCCTCCAGGGAGACGACCGAGCCCAGCAGCCCGCGGCTGTAGTGGTGGGCGGGTGCGACCAGGACGGAGCGGGTGTCGCCGAGCTCGACGATCCGGCCGGCGTACATGACGGCGACGCGGTGCGCGAGGTCTCCGACGAGTGCCAGGTCGTGCGAGACGAGGACCATGGCGAAGCCGAGCTCGACGCGCAGCTGGACGAGGAGCTCCACCACCTGGGCCTGCATGGTGACGTCGAGGGCGGTGGTCGGCTCGTCGGCGATGAGCAGGCGGGGGCTGCGGGAGAGCGCCATGGCGATGAGGACGCGCTGCCGCTGACCGCCGGACAGCTCGTGCGGATAGCTGCGCAGGGTGCGCTTCGGGTCGAGGCCGACCAGCTCCAGGAGTTCGGCCGGGGTGCGGGTGCCGCCGCGGGAGGTCAGCTGGCCGAGCTGCTTGCCCACCAGGATCGAGGGGTTGAGGGACGACATGGCGTCCTGGTAGACCATCGCGATCTCGGGGCCGGCGAGCGCCTGGCGTTCCTTGCGGCCCATGGCGAGCAGGTCCCGGCCGCGGTACTCGATCGTGCCGGAGACCTCCGCGTTGCGGGCGAGCAGCCCCATGATCGCGAGGCTGGTGATGGACTTGCCGCAGCCCGACTCGCCGACCAGGCCGAGGATCTCGCCCTCGCGGACGGTGAAGGAGATGCCATCGACGACGTTCACGTCGCCGTACCGGTCCGGGAAGCGGATGGCGAGGTCCTTGACGACCAGCAGGTCGGCCGCGTCGTCGGGCACCGGCTCGGCGGTCGGTGGGGTGGCGCGGACGACCTCGGCGAGCCGGGCGACGACCGCGTCGACCTCCTCGCGCGAGCGGGGGTCGGTCGTGGGGCCGGCGGTCCCCCGCTTCTCGGTGGTGTCCTCCGGGCGGGCGGCCTTCGGGGCGGCGGAGGCGTCGGTGAGTCCCTCGGAGAGGATGTTCAGGGCCAGGACGGTGATCAGCAGGACCACGCCGGGGAAGAACGTGGCCCACCAGCCGCCGGAGAGCAGGATCTGGCGGCCGTAGGCGAGGACGTTGCCCCAGCTGGGGTTCGGGTCCTGCACGCCCGCGCTGATGAAGGAGAGGCTCGCCTCGAAGGTGATCGCCTCGGCGACGAGGACGGTCGCGAAGACCATGACGGGCGCCGCGCAGTTGACGGCGACGTGACGGAGCACGATGTGGCCGCGTCGGGCGCCGATGACCTTCTCCGCGGCCACGTAGTCCTCGCCGTACTGGGAGAGGACGTTGGCGCGGACGACCCGGGCGAGCGACGGCACGTACACGAAGGCGATGCTGCCGATGATCACCGGGACGCTGGGGCCGAAGACGGCCACCAGGACGGCGGCGAGCGCGATCGGCGGGAAGGACATGACCACGTCGAGGGTGCGCATGACCGACTCGTCGCCGAGTCTGCGCGAGGTGGCGGCCAGCGCGCCGAGGAGCGCGCCGACGACGACCGCGAGCGCGGTGGCCCCGATGCCGATGACGAGCGAGTAGCGGGCCCCGTGCACGACCCGGGAGAAGACGTCCCGGCCGACGCGGTCGGTGCCGAACCAGTGTGCGCCGCCCGGCCCCTGCACCGGAGTGCCGGTGGCGAGGAGGCCGACGGCGGCGGGCGCGGCGAGGACGGCGGCGGCGGTGAGGACGACCAGGATGCCGAGGGCGATGCGGGAGGTGAGCGGCAGGGCGCGGAGGCGGATGCCGGGTCGGGAGAGCCTCTGGGCGAGGCGACCGGTGAACATGCGTCACACCGTCCTGATACGGGGGTTGACCAGCAGGTACAGGAGGTCGACGACGACGTTGACGACCAGGAAGGCGAGGGCGATGGTGAGCACGGTGCCCTGGACGAGCGCGGTGTCGCCGCCGGTGACGCCTTCGAGGATGAGCTTGCCCATGCCGGGCAGGTCGAAGATCGTCTCGATGACGACGGCGCCGCTGAGGAGGTAGCCGACCTTGATGCCGAGGACGGTCAGCGGGGTGACCAGGGCGTTGCGCAGCACGCCGCGGATCACGACGCTCCGGGGAAGGCCGTTGCCGGTGGCGGTGCGGACGTAGTCCCGGTCGAGTTCGGCGACCATCGAGGTGCGGATGAGGCGGGCGAGCGACGCGGCGACCGGGATGGCCAGGGAGATCGCGGGCAGGGCCATGGCCCGCAGCCAGCCGGTGAGGGATTCGGCCGGGTTGACGTAGCCACCGGTCGGGAACAGGGGCGTGTTCAGGGCGAACTGCTGGATGAGGACGACCCCGAGCCAGAAGGAGGGGATCGCGATGCCGGCCATCGACAGGATCCGGGTGACCTGGTCCGGCCAGCGGTCGCGCTGGACGGCGCCGGTCACGCCCATGGCGACGGCGAGGACGACGGCGAGGAGCAGACCGAGGGCGGTGAGCTGGAGGGTGACCGGCAGCGCGACGGCGATCCGGTCGGCGACGGCCCGGTCGGGCGGCAGGGTCACGCCGAGGTCGCCCCGCAGCAGTTGCCCGAGGAACTCGACGTAGCGGACCGGCAGCGGGTCGTCGAGTCCGCGCTCCCGGGCGAAGGCGGCCCGGGCCTCGGGGGCGGCGCCCTCGCCGAGGGCGTTGAACGCGGGGTCGGCGGGAGAGAACTGGAGCACCACGAAGACGAGCAGGGTGATGCCGAGGATCATCACCGGCATGATCGCGATGCGGCGCAAGGCGAGCCGGAGGAAGGCAACCATCGTTCGGTTCCTAGCGGTTGGAGGGGCGTCCGGGCCGACCCGGGGACAGGTCCGGGCCGGCCCGGAGCCGGTCAGGAACGGCCGACGTTCAGGAACGACATGCCGGTGGTGGGCAGCGGGCTGAAGCCGGGCAGCGCCTTGTCGTTCCAGGCGGTCGGCAGCTTGCGGTGCAGGATCGGGTAGAGCGGCACCTCGTCGGAGATCAGGTCCATGACCTGGTTCCAGAGCTTCGTGCGCTCGGCGGCGTCGGAGGTGCGGGCCGCCCGGTCGAGGAGGGCGCGGACCTGCTTGTCGGCCTCGGTGCCGTCCCAGCGGTAGCGCTTGGTGGGCCAGGTGCCGTCGTAGAACCAGCGCAGGAGCAGGTCGACGTCGTTGCCGAAGACCGAGGGGTCGCCGGGGGCGACGAGCACCTGGAAGTCGCCCTGGTCGACCTTGCCGTACTGGGCGGCGGACTGGCCGATGTTCAGCGTGGTGTTCACCCCGACCGCGTCGAGGCTCTCCTTGATCAGCGGGGCGATGTCCTTGACCCAGCCGGTGTCGGTGGTGAGCAGCTCGATCGAGAGGTTCTTCACGCCCGCCTCGGCGAGGAGCTTCTTCGCCTTCGCGGGGTCGTACGAGTAGACCGTGGACGCCTTGTGGAAGTCGGGGTGGGTCGTCTGCAGGTAGCCCTCGGCCGCGGAGCCGTTGCCCATCATCGCGGTCTCGATGATCTTCGGGGTGTTCAGCGCGTAGTGCAGGGCCTGCCGGACCCGCTTGTCGTCGAAGGGCTTCTGCTGCGTGTTGAACATCATGAAGAGCTGGCCGAAGGACTGCACCGAGTCGACGGTGGCCTTCGCGGAGAGGCGCTTGGCGTCGATGTAGGGCACGTCCTCGATGGCCTGGACGCGGCCGGACTCCAGGGCGCTGACCCGGGCGGCCGGGTCGGACATGAGGCGCCAGGTCATGTTCTTGACCTTGGCCTTGTTGCGGCCGTTGTACTTGTCGTACGCCTCGAAGACGATCTTGTCTTCCTTGGTGGCGGAGACCAGGCGGTACGGACCCGAGCCCACCGGCTTGGCGTCGAAGCCCTTGGGGTCGGCCTCGACCAGCTTCTTGGGGACGATCTTGGCGACGGTGACCCGGGAGGGGAACAGGTCGAAGGCGTACTTGAGCTTGAACTCGACGGTGGAGGCGTCGACGGCCTTCACCGTGTCGAGGAAGGGCAGGAACTGCGCCATCAGCGAGGCGTTCTTCGGGTCGAGGATGCGCTCGAAGCTGTAGACCACGTCCTCGGAGGTCACCGGGGAGCCGTCGTGGAACGTGGCGCCGGCCCGCAGCGTGGCCCGGTAGGTGGTGGCGTCGATCTGCTTCGGCAGGGCGGTGGCCAGTGCGGGACGGGCGACCAGGGTGGCCGGGTCGAGGTCGGCGAGGCCCTCGAAAACGTGGGAGTTCGCGGCGACGGGGGTGGCGCCGGACGCCGTCATCGGGTCGAAGCCGGTGGAGAGCGCGTACGAGATGCCGGCCTCGATCGAGTGCGTGTCGCCTCCCGCGCCCGTCGCGGAGCCGGAGGACGCGGGACCGCCGCAGGCGGCGAGGGCTCCGGTCAGGACGGCCGCGGTACCTATGACGCCGGTGTGGCGCAGGAAGGTGCGACGGCGAAGTCTCGCGGGTGTCCTCTGCGACATGGGGGGTCCTCCTAGGGGGCGACGTTCACTCGGAGAGAGCCTGGAGTTCGGACGTCTGATGTCCGACGGCTGATAGCGTGTGAACCTAGCTGGACGAGGGAGAGGGGTCAATAGGTGGCCAGTCTTGAGATTTCCGACGTGCGCCGAGGGCGCACATCGCTCCGCAAGACGGTGGCGGAGGAGATCAAGCACTACATGCTCGACAACCGGATGCGTCCCGGCGATCCCCTGCCCACCGAGGTGGAGCTCTGCGAGGCCCTGGGAGCCAGCCGCTCCAGCGTGCGCGAGGCGGTCAAGACGCTGGCCGCCCTGGACATCGTCGAGGTCCGGCACGGGCACGGCACCTACGTGGGCCGGCTGAGCATGTCCGCCCTCGTCGAATCGATGAGCTTCCGGGGCATGCTCAGCCCCGACGACGACTTCCAGGTGTACGCCGACCTCGTCGACGTCCGGGAACTCTTCGAGCGCGGCAACGCGGAACGCATCATCGGCGCGCTCGGACCCCAGCACCTGGACACCCTCGACGACCTCGTCTCCGAGATGGAGCGGCAGGGCTCGGGGGACGGCGACGGCTTCGTCGCCTCCGACCGCGCCTTCCACGCCCTCCTGGTGGAGCCGCTCGAGAACGAACTGATCTCCCAGCTCACCCTGGCGTTCTGGGACGTCTACTCGATCGTCTCGCCCCACCTCAACCTGATGACCATCGAGGACGAGAGGGTCACGGTGGACGTCCACCGCCGCATCGTCGAGGCGGCACGCGCCGGCGACCCGGCGGCCTTCGTCGCCGCCGTCGCCGATCACTACGCCCCGGTGCGCCACCGGCTCGCGACCGCCCGCGCCAGGACCTCCGACAAGTCCTGACGGAGGGGCCCGCGTCGTGGTGGCGCGGGCCCCTTCCGCCGCACAGCGGACCTTGACCCTTCCTCCCGGGTTCCCTACAGTCCCCGAACATCAGACATCAGATGTCCATACGGGACACCCCAAGGAGGCACTCATGCCGCTCACCGACCTGACGCTGGAGGACTGCCTCACCTACCGGCCCGAGGTGCCCGCCCCCGCCGACTTCGACGAGTTCTGGTCCCGGACCCTCGCCCCGGGCCCCCAAGGCGCCCCCGTACTGCGGCCGGTCGACAACGGCCTGGCACTGATCGACACCTATGACGTCACCGTCCCCGGCTTCGACGGACAGCCGGTACGAGGCTGGCTCCGCGTCCCGGCAGCCGCGACCGGCCCCCTGGGATGCGTCGTCGAGTTCCTCGGGTACGGACGGGGGCGCGGCCTGCCGCACGAGAACCTGCTCTACCCCGCGGCCGGATACGCCCACTTCCTCATGGACAGCCGCGGCCAGGGATGGTCCGCGGCACCCGGTGACACCGACGACGGCGCCTCCGGGCCGAGTGGCACCGTCCCCGGCTTCCTCACCCGAGGCATCGAGCGCCCCGAGACCCACTACTACCGGCGCCTGATCACCGACGCGGTCCGTTGGACCGAGGCCGCGGGCACCCTGCCCGAGATCGACCCCGGCCGGATCGTCGTCACCGGCTTCAGTCAGGGCGGCGGCATCGCCCTCGCCGTCGCCGGCCTCGTCCCCGGCCTCGCCGGAGCCATGCCCGACGTGCCCTTCCTGTGCCACATCCGCCGCGGAGCCGAGATCGCGCCCGAACCCCCCTACACCGAGATCGCCCAGTACCTCGCCCTCCACCGCGACCGCGTCGACCGGGCCTTCACCACCCTGTCGTACTTCGACGGCGTGCACTTCGCCGCACGCGCCGACGCCCCCGCGCTCTTCTCGATCGCCCTGATGGACCCGATCTGCCCTCCCTCCACCTGCTTCACGGCCTATCACCACTACACCGGGAGCAAGTCGGTCGAGGTCTACCCCTTCAACGGCCATGAGGGCGGCGGCCCCAGGCATCAGCAGGTGCAACTCGCGTTCGTCCGCGACCGCATCGGCTGACCGGGACGGGACATCACGCGGGCGGAGGACCACGCGCATGTTTCGACAGGCGTGGATCCCGGGTGCGTGTGCGCGGCCCGGTCACGGACCGTCCGACGGTCTACTCCCCCGCCGAGGCGGCTTCGAGGAGTGCTTCCCCGACAGCGGTGCGAGCGTAGAGCACGGAACGGCCGGCACGGTGGGCACTGACCAGACCCGCGTCGCGCAGCGCGGTGAGGGATTGGGACACCCCGCCCGCGGAGAGCCCGGTGCGGCGGGCCAGTTCGGTGGTGGAGGCCGGGGTATCCAACTCGGTCAGCAGGAGCGTCCGCGAGCGGCCGAGGACGGGGGCGAGGGCGCGGGTTCCGCGGACCGGCCGCTTCTCCCACAGCGTGCCGACGCCACGTGCCGGATAGGCGATCTGCGGTGGGTCCGGCGGTCGCACCCGGGTCCGCAGGCCGGGACCGGTGAACGCGGACGGGATCAGGAGGAGTCCCGCACCCGCGAGGTCGCGGGTCACGATCCGCTTGCGGCGGACCAGCGTCAGGGTGCTGTCGTCCCAGCTCATCGAGGCGTGAAGGTCGTTGAGGACGTGACCGGCGCCGTGCTCGGCGACGGAGCGGGCCCGGTGGAAGACGTCGGCGTCCAGTACGGACCTGATGCGTGCCCAGTAGGGGGCGAGCGCCACCTTCCAGTACCTTTCGATCTCCTGTGTGATCCGCGGCAGCCGGGAGGTCGGATCGTCGCGAAGACCGGACAGCAGGGGCCCCAATCCCCCTTGGTGGCGGGCGAGGTGGTCGAGGTCCTGGCGCACCCGGTCGGCGGGCGAGGCCAGAATCGCGTCCCACTCCGTCGCCGGCGTGGGTGCCGGCCGGCCGGGGGCCGGGTTGAGGAAGTCGGGCACGTAGCCGGAGGGGCCGATCAGTTCGGCGAGCCACCCCCGGTCCAGGCCGGCGGCCACCACACGGGGCCGCACCTGCTCGACCCAGGGCCGGTGCACCGGGTGGGCCGTGGTCGACGTCAAGAGACGGAAGCTGGGCGCGACCTCCCACATCGGCGAGACGGCGAACCGCACCATCGCGAGATCGCCCGCCGAGAACGCCAGTTCCGCCACGACACCCCTCCTCCACGATTCAGGCATGGATGAATCAATGGCTCGCCAGGCTAGCGCGCCGCGATCATCCCCCCATGACCTCACAGACGATCACCGCGGCGACATCGGGCACCTGGAAGCTGGGCGACCGCACGGTCCATCGCATCGGCTTCGGCGCGATGCGCCTGCCCCAGCAGGGCGAGGCGTTCGCCCCCGAAGCGGACTCGCGCGACCGCGACCAGGCGATCGGGGTGCTGCGCAGGGCGGTCGAGCTCGGCGTGAACCACATCGACACCGCGGCGTTCTACTTCTCGCCGCTGCGCTCCGCCAACGAGCTGATCAACCGTGCGCTCGCGCCCTACCCGGACGATCTCGTCATCGCCACCAAGGTCGGCCCCGGTCGCGACCCCTCAGGGGCCTGGCTGCCGCACGCCACCCCCCAGCAGCTGCGCGGCCAGGTCGAGGAGAACCTGCGCCAGCTCGGCCGCGACCACCTCGACGTGGTCAACCTGCGCATCGTCGGCACCGATTCCCTCGCCGACCGCTTCGGCGCGCTCGCCGAACTGCGCGACGCCGGACTCATCCGCCACCTGGGCCTGTCCAACATCCACCTCCACCATCTCGCCGAGGCCCAGGCCATCGCACCGGTGGTCTGCGTCCAGAACATGTACGGCATCGGCGCCTCGTCCGAGCAGGAGGAACTCCTGCGCCGGTGCGGTGAACAACGCGTGGCGTTCGTGCCGTTCTACTCGATCGCCGGCACGAGACGAACGGCCGGCGCGCCCGCCGAGGACAGCAGTGGGGTCCAGGCCTTCGCCCGCGCCCGCGGAGTGAGTGCCGCCCAGGTCCGACTGGCGTGGACGCTGCACCGTGGCGCGCACGTCCTGGCCATTCCCGGCACCGGCGACGTCGACCACCTCGCCCAGAACGTGGCGGCCGGCTCGCTGCGCCTCTCCCAGGACGAAGTGGACGAGCTCGCATCCCTCCGCCCCGATGACGCCGAGGGGTGACGGCTGGCGGCGGCCGGACGGGCCCTGGCCGGTGGCACGAGCCGCACCCTCTGCGGCGGCGGCTCCCGACGCTCAGGAAGTGAGGCCGAGGCGCGGGCCGCCCCCGTGGCGCAGGCGTCGGAAGAAGGCGAGGACTCCCGCGGAGCCGCCGGCCCAGGTCGCGCTCGAACGGGCCAGACCGGTGTCCGGGAGGACGGGCCGGGACCAGGTGCCGCCGCTGCGGCTCAGGATGAGCCGGGCGACGGCCTCGGCCCCGTCCCTGAACTCCTCCTCGCCGGACGCTTCCGCGACGCTCACCAGCAGGTCGCCGACTCCGGCAAGGCCGCAGCACTGTGTGACCAGCGGCATCCTCGGTGCCAGGACGGCGCAGGCGCGCGCGGCCTGCCGGGCGAGGTCGAGGTGACGGGGATCCCCGATGCTCCCGGCGGCCTGGAGGTGTACGGCTCCGATGCCGGCCAGGCCGCGGCACCACGAACCGTAGCGGCGGGTCGCCCCGGGCGCGGCGGCCGCGGCGATGACGTCCGGGGTGACGGCGGCCAGGCGCGCGGCCGCCCGCTCGGAACGGGTGAGCACGTCGGGGTCGCCCGTCCAGGCGCCGTAC
>NZ_BNBS01000118.1 GCF_014656075.1 Streptomyces hydrogenans | reverse complement strand
AGGCCGTCGGCGGACTCGGGGGCGTCCGGGGCCGCGGTCAGCGCGCGGACCAGGGCCGGGCGGGCCTCGGGCTGCGCGGTGAGCGCGCCCGGCACGGCCGCGGCCGGGAAGCGGGGGTCGGTCAGCGCGAGCCGCAGGGCGTGGCGGTGGCCGACGAAGCGGGAGTCGACGAGGGCGACGCGCTCGCCCGCGGGGACCGCGTCGAGGAGGGTACGGGCCTCCTCGGCGCCGGTGGCCCAGCGGACGTGGAAGCCGAGCGACCGCAGATCACCGTCGAGCGAGGATCCGGGTGCCGGCGGGCCGGTGAGGATGGCGGTCGACAGACGAACTCACTCCTTGGAACGGGCAGAGGGCCGGCGGGGCCTGACGGTCCCGGGCGCGACGGTGCGCCCCGGCACCGGGCGGCGGCACGTCGGCTGAGGCTATCGGATGGACCGAGCGTGAGTTCACCGAGGCTTCGCGCACCGGACTCCCCCCGGTCCGCCCCTCGCCGCCGGGGTGCGCGGGGCTCCGCGTGATCATCATCGGTGATCGGCGGCCCGCCCTCCAAACCGGTTCCGGGGGCGCCCCGGACGGCATTCCGGCAGGTGATCGCACGAATGGCTCAACGAAGGGCATCGCCGCAGGTCAGAGCAATGACAACGGTGTTCAGTACCGTGTTGCACATACCCCCCACCCGTAGTTGACTGGCGACCCGGGGCACCGACGGAACAGGACTTGGGAGGCCATGTCATGGGGGCTGGACACGACCACGGGCACAGCCACGGGGGGACGCCGCCGACCGGCACCGCGGGCGCCGCGTACCGGAGCCGGTTGCGGATCGCGCTCGGCATCACGCTCTCCGTGATGGTGGTCGAGATCGTCGGCGGTCTCGTCGCCGACTCGCTCGCGCTGATCGCCGACGCGGCGCACATGGCGACCGACGCGATCGGTCTGGCGATGGCGCTGCTCGCGATCCACTTCGCCAACCGGCCGCCGTCCGGGAACCGCACCTTCGGCTTCGCCCGGGCGGAGATCCTGGCGGCGCTCGCCAACTGTCTGCTGCTGCTCGGCGTCGGCGGGTACGTGCTGTACGAGGCGGTCCAGCGCTTCATGGAACCGGCCGGGACCAGGGGCGGGCTCGCCATCGCCTTCGCCGTGGTCGGCCTGGTCGCCAACGTGATCTCGCTGTCGCTGCTCATGCGGGGCCAGAAGGAGAGCCTGAACGTCCGGGGCGCCTATCTGGAGGTGCTCGCCGACGCGCTCGGCTCGGTGACGGTGATCATCTCGTCGGCGATCATCCTGGCGACCGGCTGGCAGTACGCGGACCCGATCGCCTCCCTGGTCATCGGCCTGATGATCGTGCCGCGCACGGTGAAGCTGCTGCGCGAGACGCTGGACGTGCTCCTGGAGGCGGCGCCGAAGGGCGTCGACATGCAGGAGGTCCGGGCGCACATCCTGGCCCTGCCGGGCGTCGAGGACGTGCACGACCTGCACGCCTGGACGATCACCTCCGGGATGCCGGTGCTCTCCGCCCACGTGGTGGTGGACGCGGGGGCGCTGGACTCGGTCGGGCACGAGAAGCTGCTCCACGAACTCCAGGGCTGCCTGGGCGATCACTTCGACGTGGAGCACTGCACCTTCCAGCTGGAGCCGGCCGGTCACGCCCAGCACGAGGCCAAGCTCTGCCTGTGACCGTGGCCGCGGCTGTGGCTGTGGCCGCGGCTGTGAGATGCTCGTCGTACGAACACGTGCGTGAGAGGAGCTGAGGTTGATGACCGTCGCGAGGAAGGCCGCCGTCCGCGGCCGCACCCGGTCCAGCTTCAGCTCCCGGGTCTCCGGCTGACCTGATCCCGGTACTCCACCGGTCCGTCACGTCGTCGGCCGGGGCCCTTTCACCTTGAGGGTTTCCACGTTGTCCGACCACACTTCCCCTTCGGCGTCCCACGACGCCTTCTTCGCCCTGCACCACGGTCTGCCGCGGCAGGGTCCCGGCTCCGACGCCACCACCCGCCGGCTGCTCGCGCTCGCGGGCCGGCTCCCGGAGCGTCCGCGCGTGCTCGACCTGGGCTGCGGCCCCGGCCGTTCCGCGCTGCTCCTGGCCGCCGAGGCGGGCGCCGAGGTGACCGCCGTCGACACCCACGAGCCGTTCCTCGACGAGCTGCGGGCGGCCGCCGACGCCCGCGGTCTCGGCGACGCGGTCCGTCCGGTCCTCGGCGACATGGGCGCACCGCCCTTCCCCGACGGCTCCTTCGACCTCGTCTGGGCCGAGAGCTCGGTCTTCGTGATCGGCTTCGACCGGGCGCTCGCCGAGTGGCGCCGGCTGCTCGCGCCGGGAGGCACCCTGGTGCTCACCGAGTGCGTGTGGACCACCCCGGAGCCCGCCCCGGGGGCCCGCGCCTTCTGGGACGAGCACTATCCGCTCCGTACGGTCCCGGAGCTGGCCGCCGCCGCGGTCGGCGCCGGGTACCACGTGCTCGGCGCCTTCACCCAGCCCGACGGCGACTGGGACGAGTACTACGTCCCGCTGGCCGCGCACGCCGACGCCGCCGACACCTCCGTGCCCGGGATGGCCGGGGCGGTGGCGGCGGCCCGGGCCGAGATCGCGGTGCGCCGCGAGCACGGCGGCGACTACGGCTACGCGGGCCTGGTGCTCCGCCCGGCCGACCCCCGCTGGCCCACCCGCCCGGAGCGGGAGGCCGACCGCGCGGCGGTCCACCGGCTCACCGAGGCGGCCTTCGGGTCGCCCGCCGAGGCGGACCTGGTCGACGTCCTGCTCGCCGACCCGGTCGCCTGGCTGCCCGGACTCTCGGTGGTCGCCGAGGCCCCGGACGACGCGGTCGCCGCGCTCGCCCTGATCACCCGCTGCCGGGTGGGCGGGGTGCCGGCGGCGGCGCTCGCGCCGGTGTCGGTGGCGCCGGAGCACCAGCGGACGGGTGCCGGGCAGGCCGTCACCCGGGCGGCGCTCGACGCGGCGCGGCTGGCCGGCGAGCGGCTGGTCCTCGTGCTGGGCCATCCGGAGTACTACCCCCGGTTCGGCTTCGTACGGGCGTCCGAGTATGGAATCAAGCCAGGTTTCGAGGTCCCGGACGACGCGATGATGGCACTCGTCCTGGACGGTTCCGGGCCGGTGCCGTCGGGCACCCTCGCCTATCCGGCGGCTTTCGGGGTCTGACCTGCCCCTGACGGTCCCCCGTCGTTCCCGCCCCTCCCCCGCGCCGGTGTACTCCGGTGCGGTGGGAGCGGCGGGCTCCGGCCGACGAAGTGCGGACAAGCCGCTTTTGTACGGCAGACTGGGGTGGCCCCCAGGGGCCGAGGACCGAAGCGAAGGATGGGTATGCCGACCACACAGGGCACCGCGGCCGAGATCGCGCCGGGGCTTGCGTCTCAGCTCGCGTCGAACGGCACGGAGCCGTCCGCCACCCCCGAACCGATCATGCTGGAACTGGTCGACGAGGCCGGGAACACCATCGGCACGGCGGAGAAGCTCGCCGCCCACCAGGCCCCCGGGCAGCTGCACCGCGCCTTCTCGGTCTTCCTCTTCGACGAGGAGGGCCGGCTGCTGCTCCAGCGCCGGGCGCTCGGCAAGTACCACTCCCCCGGCGTCTGGTCGAACACCTGCTGCGGGCACCCCTACCCGGGCGAGGCGCCCTTCGCGGCGGCCGCCCGGCGCACCTTCGAGGAGCTCGGCGTCTCCCCCACGCTGATGGGCGAGGCCGGCACGGTCCGCTACAACCACCCGGACCCGGCCTCGGGCCTGGTGGAGCAGGAGTTCAACCACCTCTTCGTCGGTCTGGTGCAGGCCACCCCGCGACCGGACCCGGAGGAGATCGGGGAGTACGCCTTCGTCACCCCCGCGGAGCTGGCCGAGCGCCACGCGGCCGCGCCGTTCTCCGCCTGGTTCATGACGGTGCTCGACGCGGCGCGCCCGGCCATCAGGGAGCTGACGGGTCCTGTCGGGGGCTGGTGACCCGGCCGTCCGCCGTCCCCGGCCCCGGTGCCATCGGGGCCAGGGGCAGCGCCGCCCAGATGATCTTGCCGCCGCCCGCGGTGTGCTCGACGTCGCAGGCGCCGCCCGCCTCCAGGGCGATCTCCTTCACCAGGAGCAGTCCCCGGCCGCCGGTCTGGCCGTAGTCCGCCTCCAGCGCCTTGGGCCGGTAGGGGTGGTTGTCCTCGACGGACACCCGGACCCACTCCGGCCCGATGGCCACCTCGACCGCTATCTCCGGGGAGAGCAGCGCCGCGTGCCGCACGGCGTTGGTGACCAGCTCGGAGACGATCAGCAGCAGCCCGTGCCGGACGTCCTCGTGGACCGGAACTCCCTGGCGGGCCAACAGGTCGCGTACCGCGTGCCGGGCCTGGGGGACGGAGACGTCGACCGCGGGAGCGGTGAAGCGCCAGACTCCTTCGTAGGACGGGGGCCGGGCGGGGACACCTCCGCGGGTCTCCATGGTCCGGTTCCCACCCTCGTGCTCGATTCTCGCCACACGGGGAGTCTTGGCAATCCGGAGGGGTCTCCCGACCTACTGACCAGAAGTCGACACGTATCGGCCACCTTCTGATCGAGGGAGTATGCCGACGTCAGTTGTTCGACTGATCCTGTGCGTTTTCCGTCGGGGTCGTCGGAGTCGGCTCCGTGGCCGGTTCCGGCTCCGCGGGCGGCGGCGAGGGGGTGACCATACCGACGATCCGCCGGCCGCCGACGCCGATCGCGATCAGCCCCAGGCCGTCGAAGAGCAGCGCCAGCGAGAAGAAGCAGCCGATGACGTACCGGCTGCTGTCCGGCCAGTCGAAGAGCACCAACAGGCCCAGGAGCACCCCGAAGGCACCCTGGAAGAGGGTCCAGCCGAACTGCGGACCGCGCACCACCACGCTGCCGACCAGCCGGAAGACCCCGCCGGTGAGGAAGAGCAGGGCGGCGAACATCGTCAGCGCCTCGGCGGAGCCCTCCGGGTGACGCAGGACCACGCAGCCGGCCGCGAGGTTCACCGCCGCGACCACCGCCGCCAGCCAGAAGTAGCTGGTGCCCCGCGACTGGAACGCCTGGAGGAGGCCCACCAGTCCGCCGATCAGCAGCAGCCAGCCGAAGAGCCACATGGACGTCAGGGTGGCGAACCCCGTGTAGAACAGACCGACCACGCCGCAGATCACGAGGATCACGCCGAGCGCGGCCAGCCAGCCGAAGCTCCGTCCGAGCCGCTTGCCCTCGCGGGCCATCTCGCGCACGGGATCGCTCGCGTCGTCCCGGGACTTCCTGGCCATCGTGCCTCCTCACGGCTGCCTGACGACCCCCTTGCCGATCGTACGTTCGGCCCCGGTGGATAGCATCCGGCCCATGGAGACCGTGGAGCCCCGGCTCGTCGACAGCGTCACGGACGGCGTCGCGACCCTCGTCATCAGCAACCCCGCCAAGCGCAACGCCATGACGTCCGGAATGTGGCGCGCGCTGCCCGACGTCCTCGGCCGCCTCGCCGCCGACCCCGCCGTCCGGGTGCTCGTGCTCACCGGCGCGGGCGACACCTTCTGCGCCGGCGCCGATATCTCGACGCTCAGCGAACCCGGCGACGAACAGCAGGCGCTCGCGGTCCGCGCCGAGGAGGCGCTCGCCGCCTTCCCCAAGCCGACCCTCGCCTCCGTCCGCGGCTACTGCGTCGGCGGCGGCAGCCAGCTCGCCGGCGCCTGCGACCTGCGCTTCGCCGAGGAGGGCAGCCGCTTCGGCATCACCCCGGCCAAGCTCGGCATCGTCTACCCCTCGTCCTCGACCCGCCGGCTGACCGCCCTGGTGGGCCCGGCCACCGCCAAGTACCTGCTCTTCTCCGGCGAACTGATCGACACCGAGCGGGCGCTGCGGACCGGCTTCGTGGACGAGGTGCACCCGGCCGGGGCGCTGGCGAAGCGGGTGGAGGAGTTCTGCCGGATCCTCGCCTCCCGCTCGCTGCTCACCCAGGCGGCGGCCAAGGAGTTCGCCGACGGGCACCTCGACCGGGACGCGCACTGGACCGCCCAGGCGCGCGGCAGCGGCGACACCGCGGAGGGTGTCGCCGCCTTCCTGGAGCGCCGGGCGCCCCGCTTCACGTACGGCCTCTGACGCTCAGCCCCGCGGGAGGTCCTCGGCGGCCGTGCCGCGCCAGCGCTCCACCAGGTGGGCGGGGGCCTTGTCCGGCGAGCCGGCGTCGTACGGCGGCTGGGGGTCGTACTCGGTGAGCAGCTGGACGGTCATGGCCGCGTCGGCGCCGGCGATCCGGCCGAGCAGGTGCAGGCCCATGTCGATGCCGGAGGAGACCCCGGCGGCCGTCACGTACTTGCCGTCGAAGACGACCCGCTCGCCGGTGGGCTCGACGCCCAGCTCGCGCAGCTCCTCGAAGGCCAGCCAGTGGGTGGTCGCGCGGCGGCCGTCGAGCAGCCCGGCGGCGGCGAGCAGCAGCGAGCCGGTGCAGACCGAGGTGGTCCAGGTGCTGGTGGCGTCGGCGGCGCGCAGCCACGCCTGGATCTCCGGGTCGTGCGCGGCCCGCCGGGTCTCGGGGCCGCCGGGGACGAGGACGATGTCCGGGTGCGGGACGTCGGCCAGGGACTTGTCGGCACAGAGCGCGAGGCTGCCCTGGTCGTTGCGGACCGGGCCGGGCTCCTTGGCGACGAAGACGGTCTCCGCCCCGGGGAGCCGGGAGAGGATCTCGTACGGGCCGACGGCGTCGAGCGAGGTGAAGCCCTCGAAGAGCAGGACGGCGATCTGCATGGGTGGGGTCCCTTTCAGCTGACGGGTCCGGTGACGGGTGCGTGGAAACGGCGGCGGTAGTCGGCGGGGGCGGTGCCCAGCGCCTTGGTGAAGGCGCGGCGCATCGCCTCGGGAGTGCCGTAGCCGGCGGCGCGGGAGACCTCCTCGACGCCTCGGGTGGTCTCCTCCAGGAGCCTGCGGGCGTGTTCGAGACGGATCCGGTCGACGTACCGGCCCGGGGTGACCCCGGTCTCGGCCTGGAAGGCGCGGGCGAAGTGGCGGGGCGAGAGCCGGGCGCGGGCGGCGAGCCCGTCCACCGACAGGTCCCCGTCCGGATGCTCGGCGATCCACGCCTGGACGTCGCGCAGCGGTTCGCGGCGCGCGGTCTGGGCGGCGAGCTGGGCGCTGAACTGGGCCTGGTTGCCGGGTCTGCGGAGGAAGACCACGAGCAGCCGGGCGATGGCGAGGGCCGCCTCCCGGCCCAGGTCCTCCTCGACCAGCGCGAGGGCCAGGTCGATGCCGGCGGTGACGCCGGCGGAGGTCGCGACCCGGCCGTCCCTGACGAAGATCGGGTCGGGCTCGACCTCGACCGCCGGGTGACGGCGGGCCAGGTGCTCGCAGGCCATCCAGTGGGTGGTGGCCCGGTGCCCGTCGAGCAGGCCCGCCTCGGCCAGCCGCAGCGCCCCGGTGCAGACCGAGACCAGCCGCTCGACGTCCGGGCCGTGGGCGCGCAGCCACTCCACCAGGGCCGGGTCGGCTCCCCGGGTGCCCTCGCCGCCCGGGACGACGAGGGTGTGCGGCGGCCCGTCGGCGACGGCCTCGTCGAGGCTCGTGTCGGGCAGGATCCGCAGGCCGCTGCTGGTGCGGACCGGCCCGCCGTCCGGGGAGGCGGTACGGATCGGGTACGGCTCCCGGGGCGCGCCCGAGGCCCAGGCGGCGGCGTGGAAGACCTCGACGGGGCCGGTGACGTCGAGGCTCTGCACGCCGTCGAAGAGGACGACGAGGACGGGGCGCGGGGTCATGGACCCATCCTTCGGCCCCGGCGGCGAGGGCCGCAAGGACACGCACCCCACCTTTCCTGCCACCCTCGGCGCACGGCGCCGCACTTCTCCCCGGGCCTGGACCGGGAGTTCGGCGCGCTCGGCGCCGTCGGCCCGGGCCCGGTCGCGCCGCGGCCTTCTCCGACCACCGCCACGAGCTGCTCGCCCGGCACCCGCCGGCCGTCCGGGAGACCGCCTCCCCCGCCGCCGTCCGCGACGCCCGGCCGCGGACCGCCGACGCGGACCTGCCGGTGCCCGAGGAACCGCACCTCGCCTCCTGCGCGGTTGGTGCCCGAGGCCGTACCGCGCGGCCGCCGTCGGGGTCCCACCGCCAAAGATCGCTGGACGCCGTCCGGGATGCGATCAACGGTCGGTGGAGGTCCCATGGAAGTGTGGCAAGCGAGGTCTGGGGGAACTGAGTTGCCCGCGTCACCACACTCAGGCACCCGCGACGTCAGGACGACGCCGCCGCTGCCGCCCGAGGAAGGATTCGGCCACGGCCCACCCCTTGTCGCCACCGCATCGCCGACGTTCCGGGGACGAGGCGTCGGCCGAAGCCGGCAGGTGACAATCCCGCGACAGCAGTCCGACACAGGACTGAACCTGAACGGACCCATCCGGATCCGAGTGTGGATCGGATACCAGTTCCTCCACGGTCGACCGACCGCGGCGCGATCGGCGAGATGACCGGTGGGCGACTGCCTGGATTCCTCGACGACGATCGATGGGCCGGACGCTGCGCGCCGACGACGGCATGGGTTTTCCACCGGCCGGGAAGCCCGAGACTGGAGATGCGCGATGACAGAGGTCGACGTGGCCGTAGTGGACTCGAACGCGTCCAGCACCACGATCCAGGCAACGATATTCAACAAATCAAGCCGCACGATCGCCACGGGTGGCACGGTGCGGCTCACGGCAGCTCCCTTCGGGACCGGAAATCTCGCTGACGGGACTTTCGGCTCGATCGCGCCAGGGGGGCAGGAGACGCAGATCATCAATTGGGATCTGGAGCAGGACGACATGGGGCATACCCCATATCCGACGTCCGCCCACTATTTCCTTTCGGCGGAAGGAGGCGGGTCCTGCTCAGGCGGAACCGGTCAGAACCCGGAAGGAATCGCAGGAGTGCGATTCTCCATATTCGACTCCGACTGGTCATGACCAAGCGAGGAGATCATGTCTACTTCGTCCTTCCAGATGTCGAGCTTCGCCCCCGTTGACGACAAGCTCGTCAACCAAAGTTCGACCTCTGTGTCGTTCTCGTTCTCCAGCGCATACGTCACCCATATCAGCGTCGACGTATGGTCCGAGGAGGATCAGGGCGCAACCTACAACCAGAGGCAGGAAACGGACACGAACGGCACCGATGACGCGGGCTTGTCGTTCGCCGTGCCCGCCGCCGTCGACCTGCACTACAAGATTACGGTCAGTGGCGACCCGGGCTCCAACAACACTGTCCACGTCCGCATCGAATGGTGACTCTTCGGCATTCCGTACCGGCTTCGCCCCGCGTCCCGGCCCCGGTCCCGACGCGGCTCCGACGCGGCTCCGGCCCGGCTCCCGTCCTGCTTCGGCGCGCGGAACCGGGCCGGTTGCCGCGCCCGGGTGACGGACGCGGCAGAATGCACGGGCAAGCCAGTGGTACGAGCAGACGGGTCGGGACACGGTGACGACGTCCATCGAAGCAAGGATCGCCGAGGAACTCGGCGTACGCGAGCGACAGGTCAGGGCGGCGGTCGAGCTGCTCGACGGCGGCTCCACCGTGCCGTTCATCGCGCGCTACCGCAAGGAAGCGACCGAGATGCTCGACGACGCGCAGCTGCGCACCCTGGAGGAGCGGCTGCGCTACCTGCGGGAGCTGGAGGACCGGCGGACCGCCGTCCTCGACTCGGTGCGCGAGCAGGGCAAGCTCACCGAGGAGCTGGAGGCCCGCATCCTGGCCGCCGACACCAAGGCGCGCCTGGAGGACATCTACCTGCCGTTCAAGCCGAAGCGGCGGACCAAGGCGCAGATCGCCCGCGAGGCCGGGCTCGCGCCACTGGCGGAGCGGCTGCTGGCCGATCCGTCGGTGGAGCCGGCCGCCGCCGCGGCCGCCTACGTCGACGCGGACAAGGGCGTCGCGGACGCCCCGGCCGCCCTGGAGGGCGCCCGGGCGATCCTCACCGAGAAGTTCTCCGAGGACGCCGACCTCATCGGCGAGCTGCGCGAGCGGATGTGGGGCCGGGGCCGGCTCGCCGCCAAGGTCCGCGAGGGCAAGGAGCAGGAGGGCGCGAAGTTCTCCGACTACTTCGACTTCGCCGAGCCGTTCACCGCGCTGCCCTCGCACCGGATCCTCGCGATGCTGCGCGGCGAGAAGGAGGACGTGCTCAGCCTGGACCTGGAGCCGGAGGAGGCCACGGACGGCCCCTCGTCGTACGAGCCGATGGTCGCGAGCCGCTTCGGCATCGCCGACCGGGGGCGCCCGGGCGACAAGTGGCTCCAGGACACGGTCCGTTGGGCCTGGCGCACCCGGATCCTGGTGCACCTCGGGATCGACCTGCGGCTGCGGCTGCGGACGGCCGCCGAGGACGAGGCGGTCCGGGTCTTCGCGGCGAACCTGCGGGACCTGCTGCTGGCCGCCCCGGCAGGCACCCGGGCGACGCTGGGGCTCGACCCCGGCTTCCGCACCGGCGTGAAGGTGGCGGTGGTCGACGCGACCGGCAAGGTGGTGGCCACGGACACGATCCACCCGCACGTGCCGGCCAACAGGTGGGACGAGTCGCTGGCGAAGCTGGCGCGGCTGGCGAAGGAGCACGCGGTCGAGCTGGTCGCCATCGGCAACGGCACGGCCTCCCGCGAGACCGACAAGCTGGCCGCCGAACTCCTCGCCAAGCACCCGGAGCTGCAGCTGACCAAGGTGATGGTCTCGGAGGCCGGCGCCTCCGTGTACTCGGCCTCCGCCTTCGCCTCGCAGGAACTCCCCGAACTGGACGTGTCGTTGCGCGGCGCGGTGTCCATCGCCCGCCGCCTCCAGGACCCGCTGGCCGAGCTGGTGAAGATCGACCCGAAGTCGATCGGCGTCGGCCAGTACCAGCACGACCTCGCCGAGACGAAGCTCTCCCGCTCGCTCGACGCGGTCGTCGAGGACTGTGTGAACGGCGTCGGCGTGGACGTCAACACCGCCTCGGCGCCGCTGCTCTCCCGGGTCTCCGGGATCAGCTCCGGCCTCGCCGAGAACATCGTGGCGCACCGCGACGCCAACGGCCCCTTCCGCTCCCGCAGGGCGCTCAAGGACGTGGCCCGGCTCGGCCCGAAGGCGTACGAGCAGTGCGCGGGCTTCCTGCGCATCCGGGGCGGCGACGACCCGCTGGACGCCTCCGCGGTGCACCCGGAGGCGTACCCGGTGGTGCGGCGGATGGCGAAGACCACCGGTGGCGAGGTCGCCGCGCTGATCGGCGACACCGGCACGCTGCGGTCGCTGCGCGCGGGCGACTTCGTGGACGACTCCTTCGGTCTGCCGACCGTCACCGACATCCTGCGCGAGCTGGAGAAGCCGGGCCGTGACCCGCGGCCCGCGTTCAAGACGGCCACGTTCAAGGAGGGCGTCGAGAAGCTCGGCGACCTGGCGTCCGGCATGGTCCTGGAGGGCGTGGTGACGAACGTGGCCGCGTTCGGCGCGTTCGTGGACATCGGTGTGCACCAGGACGGCCTGGTGCACGTCTCGGCCATGTCGAAGACCTTCGTCAAGGACCCGCGGGACGTGGTGAAGCCGGGTGACGTGGTGAAGGTGAAGGTGCTGGACGTCGACATCCCGCGCAAGCGGGTCTCGCTGACGCTGCGGCTCGACGACGAGGCGGTGCCCGAGGACGGCTCCGGCGAGCGCGGCCCGCGGCGCGAGCGGGGCGGCCGTCCGCCGCAGCAGCGGCAGGGCCAGGGCCAGGGACGCGGCCAGGGACGCCAGGGCGGCGGTCAGGGCCGGGGCCAGAACCAGGGCCAGGGCCGCGGCCAGGCCCCCGCGCCGGCGAACAGCGCGATGGCGGACGCCCTCCGGAAGGCGGGCCTCTTCGGCGAGGGCGGCGGCAAGCGCCGCTGACCACCCACGACACCGCCCCCGGCCCCGTCCGCGCGACGGGACCGGGGGCGGTGCGCGTACGGACCGGCGCGGCGTCCGGCACGGACCTGGGCGGCGCCACGGGCGCGGACGAGGGACCGGAGCCCGTGGCGGCGCGGAACGCCGTGGGGCCGGTCGCTACGGCAGGAAGCGCAGGGCCCAGTCGGCGCGGTGGGCGACGGTCAGGTCGTCGTCCTGGGTCAGCGGGCGCAGGACGGACTCGGCGGTCTTCGGATCGGCCTGGACGAGGTCGACGATCTCGGCGGCCAGTCCGTCCTGGTCGTCGCCGAGGTCGACCGCCGAGGCGCGGACGAGGACCGGGAGGGTGTCCGGGCCGCCCAGGGCGGCCACGAGGCCGCCGAGGAGTTCCCGGGCGTAGCCGTTGCGCTCGTCGACGGCCCGGTCGAGTTCGGACTCCAGGCGCGGCAGCACGGTCCGGTCGCCGCCGGCCGCGATCTCGTCGGCGAGGTCGATCGTGGCGTCGACGTCCGCGTCGAGGTCGTCCAGCATCGCGAGGAGCCGGGTCACGCTGTCGTCGGTCATGGTGCCTCCTGGAAAGCGCCGTCCACGAGGACGGGGACGGCGGTCGACGCGTCGAGCTCGGCGGCCACCTCCACGTCCCGCGGATAGCCGTACTCGTACAGTTCACGGCCCGAGTCGCAGCCGTGCAAGGCGGCGACCGGGTCCTCCGTGGCCGCCCACAGCGTGGCCGCCGCGGTCGCCTCCGGGGTCAGGGGGAGCCCCGGCGCGAGCGCGCGCAGGGCGTCGAGGACCGCGCCGGCCCCGAGGTGGTCCTCCAGGGCGGGGCGCAGCGAGCCGTCCGGCCACCGCTCGCCGGACGCGATCACGGCGAGGGGACGCGCCTCGGAGCCGTAGCCGTGGCGGGCGAGCCGGTGGGCGACGGCGGTGCGGTTGCGGAGCGAGGCGGCGATCACGGTCGCGCCGCCCGAGGCGGCCCCGGCGCAGATCGCGGAGCCGTTCGGGGACGGCAGGACGAGCCGGTCGGGGCAGGGCGCGTGGGCGGCGCGCAGGGCGGCGAGGTAGAGCTCGCAGGGGTGCGCGGCGGTGGCCTCGCCGCGGCCGACGGCGAGGACGGCGGCGCGCTCGCGGGCGTACGCGGCGGCGGTGGCGTCCCGCCACGGGTACGGGTGGACGGCCGTGCCGCCCTCGACGGCGACGCCGACGGTCGTCGTGAACGACAGCACGTCGACGACGACCACGCACGCGGCGGCGGGGGCGAGGGCCCGTGCCTCCACGGGACCCCAGCCGAAGGCGACGCCCATCAGACCTCGGTGACCTTGCCGTCGGCGACCTCGACGCGGCGGTTGACGTGGATCGCGTCGAGCATCCGGCGGTCGTGGGTGACCAGGAGCAGGGTGCCCTCGTAGGCGTCGAGGGCGGACTCCAGCTGCTCGATGGCGGGCAGGTCGAGGTGGTTGGTCGGCTCGTCGAGGACGAGCAGGTTGACGCCCCGGCCCTGGAGGAGGGCGAGTGCGGCGCGGGTCCGCTCGCCCGGGGAGAGGGTGGTGGCGGGGCGCAGCACGTGGTCGGCCTTGAGGCCGAACTTGGCGAGCAGGGTGCGGACCTCGGCCGGTTCGGTGTCCGGGACGGCGGCGCAGAAGGCGTCGAGGAGCGTCTCGGTGCCGTGGAAGAGCTTGCGGGCCTGGTCGACCTCGCCGACGACGACGCCGGAGCCGAGCGCGGCGTGGCCGGAGTCGAGCGGGAGGCGGCCGAGGAGGGCGGCGAGCAGGGTGGACTTGCCGGCGCCGTTCGCCCCGGTGACGGCGACCCGGTCGGCCCAGTCGATCTGGAGGGTGACGGGGCCGAAGGAGAAGTCGCCGCGGCGGACCTCGCCGTCGCGGAGGGTGGCGACGACGGCGCCGGAGCGGGGCGCCGCGGCGATCTCCATCCGCAGCTCCCACTCCTTGCGGGGCTCGTCGACGACGTCCAGGCGCTCGATCATGCGCTGGGTCTGGCGGGCCTTGGCGGCCTGCTTCTCGCTGGACTCGCCGCGCAGCTTGCGGCCGATCTTGTCGTTGTCGGTGGCCTTGCGGCGGGCGTTGCGGACGCCCTTGTCCATCCAGTTGCGCTGCATGAGCGCGCGGCTCTCCAGCGCGGACTTCTTGTCGGCGTACTCCTCGTACTCCTCGCGGGCGTGCCGGCGGGCGGTGGCCCGCTCCTCCAGGTAGGCGTCGTAGCCGCCGCCGTAGAGGGTGATCTGCTGCTGGGCGAGGTCGAGTTCGAGGACCTTGGTGACCGTGCGGGTGAGGAACTCGCGGTCGTGGCTGACGACGACGGTGCCGGCCCGCAGCCCCTGCACGAAGGACTCCAGGCGCTCCAGGCCGTCGAGGTCGAGGTCGTTGGTCGGCTCGTCGAGGAGGAAGACGTCGTAGCGGGAGAGGAGGAGGGAGGCGAGGCCGGCGCGGGCGGCCTGGCCGCCCGAGAGGCCGGTCATCGGCTGGTCGAGGCCGATGGTGAGGCCGAGGGAGGCGGCGACCTCCTCGGCGCGCTCGTCGAGGTCGGCGCCGCCGAGGTCCAGCCAGCGCTCCAGGGTGGTGGCGTACGCGTCGTCCGCGCCGGGGGTGCCGTCGACGAGGCCCTGGGTGGCCTCGTCCATCGCGGCCTGGGCGGCGGCGACGCCGGTGCGGCGGGCCAGGAACGCGCGCACGGTCTCGCCCTCGCGCCGCTCGGGCTCCTGCGGGAGGTGTCCGACGGTGGCGGTGGGCGGCGAGAGCCGGACCTCGCCCTCCTCGGGGGTGTCGAGCCCGGCGAGCAGCCGCAGCAGGCTCGACTTGCCGGCGCCGTTGACGCCGACGAGGCCGATGACGTCGCCGGGGGCGACGACGAGGTCGAGCCCGGCGAAGAGGGTGCGTTCGCCGTGGCCGGCGGCGAGGTCCTTGGCGACGAGAGTGGCAGTCATCAGACCACGCATCCTACGTGGGCGGCGGCGGGCGCACGGGTACGGTCCCGGGCATGGACAGCGACGTGATCGTGGTGGGTGGCGGGGTCGTCGGGCTGACGACGGCGGTGACGCTGGCGGAGCAGGGAGCACGGGTGCGGGTGTGGTCCCGGGACCCGGCGGAGGCGACGACCTCGGCGGTGGCGGGCGCCCTGTGGTGGCCGTACCGGATCGAGCCGGCCGAGGAGGCCGGGGCCTGGGCGCTGGAGTCGCTGCGGGTGTACGCGGAGCTGGCGGGCGCGCCGGAGGCCACCGGGGTGCGGTGGGTGCCGGGCGTCCACGCGGACACCGTGCTGGACGGCCTCGGGGCGTGGGCGGCCGGGATCGAGGGGCTGCGGCAGCTGCCGGCCGGGGAGGTGCCGGGGCCGTACGCGACGGGGCTCGCGGCCCGGCTGCCGCTGATCGACATGCCGGTCCACCTGGCGTGGCTGCGGGCCCGGCTGGAGGCGGCCGGCGGGGTGGTCGAGCGGCGGGCGGTGACGGGCTGGGAGGAGCCGGCCGCGGCGGCGCCCGTGGTGGTGAACTGCGCGGGGACGGCGGCGCGGGAGCTGGCCGGGGACGCGGGAGTGCGGCCGGTGCGGGGGCAGTTGGTGCTGGTGGAGAACCCGGGGATCGAGGAGTGGTTCACGGCGGCGGACGCGGGCGCGACGGAGACCACGTACTTCTTCCCGCAGCCGGGGCGGCTGGTGCTGGGCGGGACCGCCGAGGAGGGGGCGGAGGAGCTGGTGCCGGATCCGGTGACGGCGGCGGCGATCGTGGCGCGGTGTGCCCGGGTCCGGCCGGAGATCGCCGGGGCGCGGGTGCTGGGCCACCGGGTGGGGCTCCGCCCGGCCCGGGACGGCGGGGTGCGCGTCGAGGCGGAGCGGCTGCCGGGCGGCGGCCGCCTGGTGCACCACTACGGCCACGGGGGCGCCGGGGTCACGGTGGCCTGCGCGTGCGCGCGACGGGCGGCGGACCAGCGGCCGAGCTGAGGGTCCGCGCGGGAGCGGGCGAAGGGGAAGGGGAAGGCCCCCGCCCCGGGGTGGGGGCGGGGGCCTTCGGGTGCCGGACGGGCGTCAGGTGCCCGGCCGGGTCCCGGGGGTGGTCACCTCGGGAACGGCGGGGCCACCACGTCGTCGGCGTGGGCGCACTGCTTGGCGCGGCGCTCCAGGGCCTCGGCGCGGGCGTAGGCGCGGCGGGACTCCTCGCGGGCGCCGAGGCGCTTGAGCTGGGCCGCGCGGTCGCGCTCGTCGCGGGCCTGCTTCTGGAGCTGGTTGACGTTGCAGGTGCCGACGCGGGCCGCCTCGGCGGGCGGGGCGGCGGCCGTCTGCCCGAGCAGCAGGCCCCCGGCCAGCAGCATCGTGGCGAACAGGGCGGGCAGGGCGCGGCGCGCGGGCGTCGCGTGGTTCATGTGGTTCTCCAAGTCCGGGCCGGGAGGGCCCGTTTGAGGCATGGTCAGTACCGACCGGTAACTTTACGCGCCCCAGAGGGACCGATCGGACACGACCCGCCCGATCCACCCGATCGTCAACACTCCTCCACAGAACGCCCACTGACGAGGTGGTAGGTCGCCCGGCCGTCGAGGAGCAGCGGAACCAGAAGCCGCTGCGACTGGCGCATCGGGACGTACGCACCGCCGCCGGGCTCGCGGCGCACCGTCACGCCGTGCAGGGCGAGTTCGTCGCCCGCCTCGGCGTACTGGGCGGCGTCGAGGCGGTAGCCGCAGGGCGGGTCGGCGAGGACCTCGGCGGGCCCGGGCGGGTCGTTGTCGGCGCCGCCGAGGTAGACCGGACCGCGGTCGGCCAGACCGGTGAGGCGGGCGCCGGCGGTGGCGGCGGCGAGCGGGCCGCCGCGCTCGGAGACGTACGCGAAGGCGTCCTTGAGCGCGGTGAGATGGGTGGCGACCCTGCGCCACCGCACCAGCGCGGGGTCGCGCTCCTCGGCCTCGCCGAGCGGGTCCTCCCGGGTCTCGGCGAGGAGGGCCGCCATGTGCTTGATCCCGGCCGTGTTGCGCAGGATCCGCTCCTGGCCGTCGCCGGCGACCTGGCGGACCGGCCGCCCGGTGAACGGATCGGTCCAGATGCCGTAGACGCCGTGGGTGCGGCCGGCGAGGGCGGCGCCGGGGCGGACGTACTCCTCCACGAGGGTGCGGGACTCGGCGTGGACGCGGGCGTCGGCGTCGAGGCTGCGCGGCCAGAGCGCGAGGAGGTCCCTGTCGTAGGTGCCGGGGGTGGCCTCGTACTCGTGGAGGTCGTGGACGAGGTCGGGCCGGCGGTCGCGCAGCACCGCGGCCAGGGCGCGGGCCTCGGCGGTGCGCAGCGCGAGGTGGTCGCGGTTGATGTCGATGCCGGCGGCGTTGCCGCGGGTGCCGGCCTCGCGCCCGTCGGGGTTGGCGTCGGGCACGACGAGGACCGTGGTGCGGGCGAGCAGGCGCAGGGTCCCTGGGTCGCGGGTGCGCGCGAGGTCCCGGACGGTGCTCAGGCACGCCTCGCGGCCGGCGGGTTCGTCACCGTGCTGGCCGCAGACGAGCAGCACCGTCAGGGCGCCGCGCCGGGGGCCGAGGGCGGCGAGCCGCAGCGGCCGGCCCTGCTCGGTGGTGCCGATGGTGGTGACGGTGACCCGGTCGTCGTCCCGGTCGACGGCGGCCAGGAAGTCCCGCTCCTCGGCCTCGGTGGTCCAGCGGGTCCCGCCGCTCGCCTCGAACCCGGTCCGGGGCGGCGAAGGCCGCCCGGCGGGGGCGGCCTTCGCCGGGACGGCGACCAGGGGCAGCCCGAGCACGGCGGTCCCGGCGGCGAGGGCCAGGGCGCGGCGCGCGGCACGCAGACGCATCGGCATGGCCCGGAAGGTACTCGCCGGGTCCGGCGGGACGGAAGACCGTGTGCGGGAAACGGGTGAACCGGTGCTTCGTGTCGGCCGAATGGCGATCGTGTGACGGAAGGCGCCCTTTACGTGACGCTCCGTCGCGTGGTTCATAGAGTCCGAAGAGTCCGAACTAAGGACCGACGCCCACCCACGCGTCTTACTCGTTTGACGACTTGGAGAGCACCGTGCACCGCAGAATCATCGTTCCGAGCGCCCTCGCGGCTTCCCTGCTGCTGGCGATCCCGGCATCGGCGGCCGACTACGTCCCGGGCGCTCCGGGCATCGGCGACTCCTACTACCCCGCCAGCGGCAACGGCGGGTACGACGTCTCCCACTACGACCTGCGCCTGAAGTACCAGCCGGCGACGGACCTCCTGGAGGGCACGGCGACGATCCTGGCGAGGACCACGCAGAACCTCTCGCGCTTCAACCTGGACCTGGGCCTGAAGGCGAGCGAGGTGCGGGTCGACGGCCGGCTCGCGAAGTTCACCGCCACCGGCGACCACGAGCTGGAGATCGTCCCGGCCGTGCCGCTGCCGAAGAACAAGCAGGTCACGGTGGTGGTCCGGTACGCGGGCAAGCCGTCCGAGTTCAAGGTCGACGGCTGGTCGGCCTGGCACCGCACCCCGGACGGCGGCGTCGCCGCGCAGGAGCCGGACTCGGCCGCCTGGTGGTTCCCCTCCAACGACCACCCGCGCGACAAGGCCACCTTCGACGTGTCCGTGTCGGTGCCGGACGGCACCCAGGCGATCAGCAACGGCGTGCTCCAGTCGCAGTCGTCCCGGCTCGGCTGGACGCGCTTCAACTGGCGCTCCAACAAGCCGCAGGCGACGTATCTGGCCACGCTGGCGGTCGGGAAGTTCGACATCACGACGGACACGACCGCGAACGGCCTGCCGGTCCTCAACGCCTACAGCAAGGACCTCGGCGACAACGCGGGCGCGGCCCGTGCCTCGATCGAGCGGACCGCCGAGGTCGCGGAGTGGCTGGAGGGGGTCTTCGGCCCGTACCCGTTCAACGCGCTCGGCGGCTACGTGCCCAATGTGACCAGCGGCTACGCGCTGGAGACGCAGACCCGGCCGTTCTACAGCCCGCGCCAGTTCGCCAACGGCGCCAACGTCTCCGTCGTCGTGCACGAGCTGGCCCACCAGTGGTACGGCGACAGCGTCTCGGTCCGCGACTGGAAGGACATCTGGGTCAACGAGGGCTTCGCCCGCTACAGCCAGTGGCTGTGGTCGGAGAAGGAGGGCGAGGGCACGGCCCAGGAGCTGGCCGACTACGTGTACGCCACGCGCACGGCCGAGGACCCGTTCTGGACGGTGCGGCCCGGCGACCCGGGCCCGGACGACCAGTTCCACATCGCCGTGTACGACCGGGGCGCGCTGGCGCTCCAGGCGCTGCGGAACGAGATCGGCGACGAGGACTTCTTCGCGATCCTGAAGGGCTGGCCGCAGCGGTTCGCGCACGGCAACGCGCGGGTCGCGGACTTCGTGCGGTACGCGGAGGAGGTCTCCGGCCGGCCGCTGGCGGCGCTCTTCGACACCTGGCTGTACCAGCCCGCCAAGCCGGCCGCCGGGCCGTCCCCCGCGACCGCCCAGGCCCCGGCCCCGTCGGCGCGGGCGACCGCGGCGAAGCCCGTCCAGCCGAAGTCCTGGAAGAGGATCGCGGCGACGAACGGGGTGCACGAGCACCGTTGAGCCCCTGCCCGGCGGCCGTCCGTCAGCGGCGGGCGGCCTGCCGGGCGCGCCGGGCGAGCGACAGGTAGCGCAGCCGCTCGGGCAGGACGGGGACGACGGCGCGGACGACCCGGGCCAGGCGGCGCAGCCGGCGTTCCTGCTCGGGGGTCCACTCCAGGCCGATCGCCGCGCGGGCGTCCGGCGGCATCAGGCCGACGGTGAGGAAGGCGCGGATCCGCTGGAAGGGGCGGCGGAGCAGCGGCCACAGGGGGCGGAGCGCGATCCGCAGGAGCAGCGGGCCCCGGTCGGGGGCGGGCACGGGCGCGTCCGGGTCGAGGAGCTCGCGGACGACGGCGGTCGCCTCCAGCTCCTCGGCGAGGACCCTGCGGTAGTAGGGCCAGAACTCCTCCACGGTCTGCGGCATGTCCCGGTCGTGGATGCCGAGGATCCGGCCGACCTGGAGCCACTCCGCGTACAGCCGGCGGTCCTGGGCCTCCGTGAGGGGCCGGTGGAGGAGGGCGAGGCCGTGCCGGTACACGGGGTAGCCGGTGGCGTGGACCCAGGAGTAGTAGGCGGGCGTGAGCGCGTGGTAGCGGCGCCCGTGGGCGTCGGTGCCCTGGATGTCCCGGTGCAGCGCGCGCAGCCGGCGCCCCTCGGCGGCGGCGTCCGCCCCGCCGTACACCCAGAGCTGTACGGAGCGCAGCGAGCGCTCGCCCCGGCCCCAGGGGTCGGTGCGGAAGACCGAGTGCTCGTCGACGCCGGCGCCGATCGCGGGGTGGGCGACCTGCATGGTGAGGGCCGCGGGCAGCATGAGCAGCGCGCGGACGTCCCCGGCGACGCTCCACTGGTCGCCGCCGCCGGGCGGCGGGGCGGGCTCGGCCGGGGCGGCGCGGGGGGCGGGGGCGGGCACGGGCACGCCGCTCGGGCCGGTGGTGCCGCTCGGGCCGGTGGTGCCGGCCGGATCAGGAGCGTCCGCCGGACCGGGGATGCCGGCCGGACCGGGGGTGTCCGCCGGGGTGCCGGTGGTGGTGACTTCACGGCCGGTGCTCATACGGGGCCCCTCCCTCTCGCGTCGGTCGCCGCCCCTCCAGGGTGCACCCCTCGGGGTCGTACGACGACGGCGGGGCCGTTCCCCGGGCTCTCGCCCGGGGAACGGCCCCGCCGTGATGGTCGTGCGGGTCAGCCGCGGTCGGCGCCGACCGGCTCGCCGACGAGGCCGCCGGCCAGGGCGCGGGCCCCGGCGTCGACGTCGGCGTTGACGTCGCGCTCGGCGCCGTCGCGCTCGGCGGCGATCTTCGCGCTGCCGGCGGCGAGGATGGAGTCGCGCTCGGCCTGGCCCTCGGCGCGGGCGGCGGCGATGGCGGCGGAGCCCTCCTCGACGGCCTTGGAGCGGATCCGGGCCGCCTCGTGGCGGGCCTCGGCCAGCTCGGCCTCGTACTGGGCGCGGATGTCGGCGGCCTCGGCGCGCAGGTCGTCGGCGCGGCCGGTGGCGCCCTCGGTGGCGTCCTCACGCTCCTCGAGCGTGCGCTTGATCTTCGGGAGGATCACCTTCGCCAGGAAGAAGAAGGTCAGGAAGAACACGGCGAAACCGAGGATGAGCTCGGCCCAGACCGGGTTGAGCGGGCCGAGGTCCATGTTGAAGATCTTGGCGTTGGAGGCGAGGGTCGTCATGGCGGGCATCCTACCTGGTCCCCGGAGCGGCGGATCGTACACCCCCGTGATCGTTGGCGCGCTCGTACGACGCGGGCAAGATTCCCGGCACCTGAAGGCTACCGGAAGGTAACTACGGCTGGTTGTATGGCCCGCGCCGAGTCCAACCCCCCACCCATCGTCGGGAGTTCACGTGTCCCTCAGCACGTTCCGCCGCATCCCCGGTGCCGCCGTGTCCCTGGCGCTCGCCGCCGCGACCCTGGCGGCGACCGCGCCCGCCGCCTCCGCCGCCCCTCAGGCCGAGGCGCCGCGCCTGAAGGTGCTCACCTACAACACCTTCCTCTTCTCGAAGACCCTGTACCCGAACTGGGGGCAGGACCACCGGGCCCGGGCGATCCCGGCCGCCCCGTACTTCCAGGGCCAGGACGTCGTGGTGATCCAGGAGGCCTTCGACAACTCCTCCTCCGACGCGCTCAAGGCGAACGCCGCGGCGGCCTACCCGCACCAGACGCCCGTGGTGGGCCGCTCGAAGAGCGGCTGGGACGCCACCGGCGGGGCGTACTCCGCGACCACGCCCGAGGACGGCGGGGTGACGATCCTCAGCAAGTGGCCGATCGTCCGCAAGGAGCAGTACGTCTACAAGGACGCGTGCGGCTCCGACTGGTACTCGAACAAGGGCTTCGCCTACGCGGTGCTCGACGTGAACGGCAGCCGCGTGCACGTCGTGGGCACCCACGCGCAGTCCACCGACCCGGGCTGCTCGGCGGGCGAGGCGGCGCAGATGCGCAGTCGCCAGTTCAAGGCGATGGACGCGTTCCTCGACGCGAAGAACATCCCGGCGGGCGAGCAGGTGATCGTCGCGGGCGACATGAACGTCGACTCGCGGACGCCCGAGTACGCCACGATGCTCGCCGACGCGGGCCTCGCCGGGGCGGACGCCCGCACCGGGCACCCGTACTCCTTCGACACCGAGCTGAACTCGATCGCGGCGGACCGCTACCCGGACGACCCTCGCGAGGACCTGGACCACGTCCTCTACCGGGCCGGCAACGCCCGCCCGGCGAACTGGACGAACCACGTGGTCCTGGAGTCGACCGCACCGTGGACGGTCTCCAGCTGGGGCACGAAGTACACGTACACCAACCTGTCCGACCACTACCCGGTGACGGCCTTCTAAGGCCTCCCAGGCGCCCTCCGGGCGTCAGTACCCGGGGCTGCCGAAGACGCTGTAGACCCAGGCGGCCACGGCGATCCCGACCAGGACGAGCACCACCCAGGAGCCGGCACCGGTGTGCCGGCCCCCGGCCCTGGGCGGCTTGCGCGCCTTGGGCGCCTTGGGTGCCTTGCCGGCCTTGGGCGCCTTCCCGGGCTTGGGCGCCTTCCCGGGCCGCCCGCTCCGGGACGGGCCGGACCCCGGGCCCGGATCGGCCGCGGCGGCGACCTCGGCGAGCATCCGCCGGCAGACCGTGGCCAGCTCGGCGACCGGCGCCGTCAGGTCGACGACGACCTCGGTACGGGCCGGGGCCGTGGTGCCCCCGTCGAGGATCCGCCCGGCCCGCAGCAGGGCCTGGTCCTTGCCGCCGGTCGGGGCGAGGCTGATCCACCGCCGCACGTGCTCGCCGCGGATCACGACGCCCCCGCCCCGCTCCCGGTACACCGTGTGCTCCCGCCACAGGATTCCGGCCAATTCCGCCGCCGTCTCCCTGAGTTGCGCGTACATCCCACTCCCCTGTTCCCGCCCGCCGACGCGGACCGGCCGCCGACTCTAACCCCCGGGGCCCGAACCCCCCGGCCCGCCCCCGGACCCCGCCCCTTACGCGCCGAAGTCGTACACGGTGACCGGTATCCCCCGCTCCACCAGCCGCTCCCGCACCAGCGGCTCCACCCGCCCCCACCGACCGCCGGCCAGCCCGCACCCGATCCGCGGCATGTGCACCGAGGCCCCCAGCTCCACGGCCTTGTCCGCGAGGCGCCCCAGGGCCCGGTCGATCGCCTCGTACCGGACGGGGACGCCGGTGCCGCGCCCCGTGCGGATCCCCCGCTGCCCCACCAGGTTCGCCACCCAGAGGTGCGGCGCGACCTGGACGAACTGCGCCGCGCCGAGACCGAAGTCGTTGGCCGCGCGCTCCCGGTGCCACCGACGGAAGGCGGCCTCCGGCTCCGGCCAGCGGCGCGAGACGGCGAGCACGAACCCCTTGCCCCAGCCGCCCAGGTCGTTGCAGACGTGGGCGACGATCCGGACGCCCTCGCCCCGGGGCGCGGTGGCGTCGCCCCGGACGTATGCGATCTCAGTCATGGGGGGACCGTAGGCGGCCCCTCTGACAACGACCCTTGTCAACCATGGTTGACGCGAGGGCGCTGTCAACCTACATTGACAACATGACCGATGCGACCGATCTCGCCGCACGGGCCGGTGATCGCGATCCCCGGGTGGGGTTGCGGGCCGTCTCCGCTCTGCGGCGGCTGTTGGAACAGCTGGAGGCCGTCCAGGTGCGCAGTGCGCGCCATCAGGGGTGGTCCTGGCAGGAGATCGCCACCGAGCTGGGGGTCAGCCGGCAGGCCGTTCACAAGAAGTACGGGAGGCAGTGATGTTCGAGCGGTTCACGAAGGCGGCGCGGAGCGTGGTGAAGGGGGCGGTCGAGCACGCGGAGCGCGGCGGGGCCGAGGCCGTGACCGCCGAGCACCTGCTCCTTGCGCTGCTCGACCGGGAGGGGACGCGGGCGGCGGAGGTGCTCGGGCGGCTGTGCCCGGTGGAGCGGCGGGAGTCGCTGGTCGCGGCGCTCGCCGAAGCCAGGCGGCGGGCCGGGTTGTCGCGGGCCGACTCCGAGGCGCTGGCGGAACTGGGGATCGACGTCGGGGCGATCGTCGCGCGGGTCGAGGAGACCCATGGGGACGGCGCGCTCTCCGGCGGGCGCCGGAGCTCGGGGCGGCGGCCCTTCTCGCGGGAGGCGAAGACCGTCCTGGAGAAGTCGCTGCGCGTGGCGCTGGCCCGCAAGGAGCGGGAGATCGGTGACGAGCACCTGCTGCTCGCGCTCACCACCACCGGCGGGGTCGTCGCGGAGGCGCTGGCCGACCACGGGGTGACGTACGGCGCCGTCGACGCCGCGCTCGGCACGGCCTCCCTGCGCTGAACCCTTTTACAGTGCTGGTGAGACAGCAATACTGTTGAACCATGGAGGACGAGAGCGACGCGGGACTGGCGCCGGGCTACACCGTCGACGAACTGGCCGCGCGGGCCGGTGTCACGGTGCGGACCGTGCGGTTCTACGGCACGCGGGGGCTGCTGCCGCCGCCGGTGATCGGGCCGCGGCGGGTCGGGCGGTACGGGGCCGAACACCTGGCGCGGCTGGCGCTCATCGAGGAGCTCCAGCGACAGGGGATGACGCTCGCCGCGATCGAGCGGTACCTGGAGCAGCTGCCGCCCGACCTGAGCGCGCAGGACCTCGCCGTGCACCGGGCGCTGGTGGCGTCCTGGTCTCCGGAGTCCGCCGAGACCATCACGCGGCGGGAGCTGGAGCGGCGGGCCGGCCGTGAGCTGGCCGACCGGGACGTCGAACGGCTCGCCGCCATGGGCGTCCTGGAGGCGACCGGCGAGGCCGACGTGTTCCGGCTCGACGGGACCCTGCTGCGGCTCGGGGTCGAACTCCTCGACGTGCCGATCGAGCACGACACCATCCTCGCCTCCCGGACGGTGCTCCTCGACCACGCGCGGTCGGCCGCGCAGGAGCTGGCGCGGCTGTTCCAGGAGGAGGTGTGGAACCCGTACCGGGAGAGCGGACGGGACCCGGACCACCTGACGGCGATGAAGTCGCTCTCGGCGCACATGCAGCCGATGGTGGTCCAGGCCCTCGTCACCGCCTTTCAGCGGTCGCTCAGCGAGGAGTTGCGCTCCGCGTTCAGGAGTCCGTGAAGGTCTCGCCCCGCTCGGCCTTCTCCACCAGGAGGGCGGGCGGGGTGAAGCGCTCGCCGTACGTCTCCGCCAGCTCGCGGGCGCGGGCCACGAAGCCGGCCACGCCGCCCTCGTAGCCGTTGACGTACTGGAGGATGCCGCCGGTCCAGGCCGGGAAGCCGATGCCCATGATGGAGCCGATGTTGGCGTCGGCGACGGAGGTCAGGACGCCCTCCTCCAGGAGGCGGACGGTGTCCAGGGCCTCGGAGAAGAGCATCCGCTCCTGCATGTCGCGGAAGGGGATCTCGTACCCGGGCTTGGTGAAGTGCTCGCGCAGGCCCGGCCACAGCTTGCCGCGCTTGCCGGACTCGTCGTACTCGTAGAAGCCGGCGCCGCCGCTGCGGCCGGGGCGGCCGAACTCGTCGACCATGCGGTCGATGACGACCTCGCCGGGGTGGGTGACCCAGGTGCCGCCCTCGTCCTCGATCGCCTTCTTCGTCTCGTTGCGGATCTTGCGCGGGAGGGTGAGGGTCAGCTCGTCCATGAGGGAGAGGACCTTC